>CALEDT010000010.1 GCA_937949525.1 uncultured Burkholderiales bacterium
ACGTGCTGGTTGGTGTAACGCACGTTGCAGGCGTCCTTGAAGGTGATCCACGGGTGCCCGGTCTCGAACAGCATGGACAGCATCTTGCGCCACAGGGTAACCGCCGGGATCTTCTTGTGCAGCTTGATCTCGCCGCGCGCGGCCTTCTCTTCGTACTGGGTATAGGCCGCCTCGAAGGCCGGCCCATACTTGTCGTGCAGGTCGGGCACGTCGGAAGGCGAGAACAGGGTCCATTCACCGTTTTCCATGACCCGTTTCATGAACAGGTCCGGCACCCAGTTGGCGGTGTTCATGTCGTGCGTGCGGCGGCGGTCGTCGCCGGTGTTCTTGCGCAGTTCCAGGAATTCCTCGATGTCCAGGTGCCAGGTCTCCAGATAGGCGCACACCGCGCCCTTGCGCTTGCCCCCCTGGTTGACCGCCACGGCGGTGTCGTTGGCCACCTTGAGGAAAGGCACCACGCCCTGGGACTTGCCGTTGGTGCCCTTGATATACGCCCCCAAGGCGCGCACGCGCGTCCAGTCGTTGCCCAGACCGCCGGCGAACTTCTGCAGCAGGGCGTTCTCCTTGATGCCCTGATAGATGCCGTCCAGGTCGTCCGGGATGGTGGTGAGATAACAGGATGAAAGCTGGCTGTGGCGCGTGCCGGCATTGAACAGTGTGGGCGTGCTGGACATGTAGTCGAAGCGGGACAGCACCTCATAGAACTCGATGGCGCGCGCCTCGCGGTCGATCTCGTTGATCGCCAGACCCATGGCCACGCGCATGAAGAATGCCTGCGGCAATTCGATACGGCGCTCGTGGATGTGCAGGAAATAACGGTCGTACAGGGTTTGCAGACCGAGGTACTGGAACTGCTGGTCGCGTTCCGCCACCAGCGCGCCGGCCAGCCGCTCCAGATCGAACTGGGCCAGGCGCTCGTCGAGCAGCTCGGCGGCGATGCCCTGCTTGATGAACTGCGGGAAGTACTCGGCATAGCGGCTGGCCATTTGCGCGGCGCCGACATCCTCGCCGAATACCTCACGGCGCATGGCATGCAGCAGCAGGCGCGCGGTGACGCGGCTGTAGTCCGGGTCCTTCTCGATCAGCGAACGGGCCGACAGGATCAGCGATTTGCGCACTTCCTCCATGGGCACGCCGTCGTACAGATCACGCACGGTGGCCTGCAGGATGAGCTGGGGATTGGTCTCCGGCAGCCCCGCGCAGGCATCGGTGACCAGCGCCGACAGCGCGCCCAGATCCAGCGGACGGCGCTGACCATCCTCGACGCAATGCAGCGCGTGTTGCTGCACATCCTGTTGGCGCTGCTTGGCGCGTTCCTCGGCGCGGCGTTCGCGATACAGCACATAGGCGCGCGCCACTTCGTGCTCGCCCGAACGCATCAGCGCCAATTCCACCTGGTCCTGGATGTCCTCGATGTGGAACGTGCCTCCCTCGGGTTGGCGGCGCAGCAACGCATTCACCACGTTCTGCGTCAGTTGCTCCACCAGCTCGCGGATGCGCGCCGATGCCGCGGCCTGACCACCCTGCACGGCGATGAACGCCTTGGTCATGGCCACCGCGATCTTGTTCGGCTCGAACGCCACCACTGCGCCGTTGCGGCGGATGATGCGGCAAGATGCGTAGGCGGGTGGCGTCTCCGTCTCGGCTGCATGGATCGGCTCACGGACGGAAGGAACGGCGCGGTATTCGGTGGTGGGCTGCATCGGGGTCTCCTGTGCGTCTCTGATCCGGCGCGACGGCGCCGGGGCTTGATTAGAGGACACTAAATATAGCGTTGCTCTGTCATCAATGACGCTAATTCTAGTGCCGGAACGCCGAACGTCAATCGCCATTTTCGGCCTACCGCCGGAGCGCTTCCTTGGCCGTCTGCGCGGCGCCAGGAGGCTGGCGGCGCCGCGACCGGTTGGACGCGCCCCGGCGGCGCCGGCGCCGATTGTCACTACAATGACGCGCTCATTGGATATGCCCGCCGTCCCACACCCTACTCCGTTCCCGAATGCCGAGACCCGAATGCGCAATACCGCCGTCCTGCTGATCTGCTGCCCAGACAAGAAGGGTCTGGTCGCTGCCATCGCCAACTTTCTGCTGCGACACAACGCCAACATCCTACATGCCGACCAGCACCAGGACGGTGCGGCCGGCCTGTTCCTGATGCGTGTGGAGTGGTCACTGGACGATTTCGATCTGGGCCTGCACAAGTTCGAGCAGGCGTTTTCACCCATCGCCGCCGAGCACCGCATGCAGTGGCGCCTGGCGTTGTCCAGCGTGAAACCGCGCATGGCCGTCTTCGTGTCGAAATTCGACCACTGCCTGGCCGACCTGCTCTACCGTCATCACGCCGGCGAGCTGTACTGCGAGATTCCGCTGATCATCAGCAACCACCCGGACACCCACTGGCTGGCCGCAGCCTACCGCGTGCCCTTCCATCACATCCCCGTGACGCGTGACAACAAGGCGGAAGCGGAGGCGCAGCAGCGCGCACTGCTGCAGGCTCACCATGTCGATTTCATCGTGCTGGCGCGCTACATGCAGGTGCTCTCGCCGGAGTTCATTCATCACTACCCCAACCGCATCATCAACATCCATCACTCCTTCCTGCCCGCGTTCCACGGCGCCAAGCCGTATCAGCGCGCGTTCGAGCGCGGGGTGAAGTTGATCGGCGCCACCAGCCACTACGTCACCGAAATACTGGACGATGGCCCCATCATCGAGCAGGACGTCGCCCGCATCTCGCACCGCGACGACCTGGACGACCTGGTGCAGAAGGGCGCGGACCTGGAGAAGGTGGTGTTATCGCGCGCGGTGAAATGGCATATCGACAACCGTATCCTGGTATACGGCAACAAAACCGTGGTGTTCGATTGATCCAACGGGGCTCGTTACCGACCGGCGCATGCGCGGCTCACGACCAGCCCCCCCGTTCGAAGGAATCGCATGAAAACCATACTGATCACCGGCGGTGCCGGCTACATCGGCTCGCATGCCTGCGTCGAATTCCTCGCCGCCGGCTATGACATCGTGGTGTATGACAATCTGAGCAACAGCAGCGCGTTGGCGTTGGATCGCGTGCGCGAGCTGTCCGGCCTGGATTTCCCCTTCGTGCAGGGCGACATTCGCGACCGTGCCGCACTCGACGCGCTGTTCAAGACGCACGACATCGACGCGGTGATCCATTTCGCCGGCCTCAAGGCGGTGGGCGAATCGGTGGCCAAGCCGCTGCTGTACTACGACAACAACATCGCCGGCAGCGTCACGTTGTTCGAGGCCATGCAGTCGGCGGGCGTGAAGACCATCGTGTTCAGCTCCTCGGCCACCGTCTATGGCGACCCGGCCTCAGTGCCCATCCGCGAGGACTTCCCGGTGGGCGCGACCACCAACCCCTACGGCCGCAGCAAACTGATCATCGAGCAGATCCTCGGTGATGTGGCGGTTTCCGATCCGGGCTGGTCCATCGCGTTGTTGCGCTATTTCAATCCGGTCGGCGCACACAAGAGCGGGCGCATCGGCGAAGACCCGCGCGGCATCCCCAACAATCTGATGCCCTACATCGCCCAGGTGGCGGTGGGGCGGCGCGAATACCTCAACGTGTTCGGCAACGACTACCCGACCCCGGACGGCACCGGCGTGCGCGACTACATCCATGTCGTCGATCTCGCCCAGGGCCACGTCAGGGCCGTGGAGAAGCTGGCGGAAGGACCCGGCGTACGCGTGTGGAACCTGGGCACCGGCCAGGGCTACAGCGTGCTGGACATGGCGCGCGCGTTCGAGCAGGCCAGCGGCCGCCCCGTACCCTACCGCATCGCACCGCGCCGCGCCGGCGACATTGCGCAATGTTGGGCGGATCCGGCCAAGGCGGAACGCGAGCTGGGCTGGAGGGCGACGCGGGGCCTAGCCGAGATGTGCGAGGACACCTGGCGCTGGCAGGCGCAGAACCCGGAGGGTTACGGTACCTGAGCAGCGGTCTCGACGATCCGCATAGACAGGCAACAGCCGACGAACCGCTTCCTTTCTTGACGAGATCCGTTCATGAACATACTTCTCACCGGCGCACGCGGCCAGCTCGGCTGGGAACTGCGCCGCACGCTGGACTGCCTGGGCGAGGTGGTGGCGCTTGATTCCCGTGCGCTGGATCTGGCCGACCCCGATGCCATCCGCCGCACGGTGCGCGCGCTGGCGCCGCACGTGATCGTCAACCCGGCCGCGTATACCGCGGTGGACAAGGCGGAGAGCGACGCCGAGCGGGCGCACGCGGTCAATGCCACCGCGCCCGGTGTGCTGGCCGAGGAAGCGGCGCGGCTCGGTGCCCTGCTGCTGCATTACTCCACCGACTACGTGTTCGACGGCAGCGGCGAACGGCCGTGGCGCGAGGACGACCCCACCGGCCCGCTCAACGTCTACGGCGCCAGCAAACTGCTGGGTGAACGGTCCATCCAGGCGAGCGGCTGCCGCCATCTCATCTTCCGCACCTCGTGGGTGTACGGCCTGCGCGGCGGCAATTTCCTGCTGACCATGCGCCGGCTGATGCGCGAACGCACGGAGCTGAAGATCGTCGCCGACCAGATCGGCGCGCCCACCTGGTGTCGCGATCTCGCCCAGGCCAGCGCCGCCATCCTGGCGCAGTTGCTGTCGCCCGCGCGCGGCGCCGACCGGCCGGAACCATGGGGCGTGTACCACATGACCAACGCCGGCGAGACTTCCTGGCATGGCTTTGCCGCGGCGATCCTGGCGCTGGACCCACCCGAGCCGGCGCCGCGTCTGCTGTCCATCGCCACCAGTGACTACCCGACCCCGGCGCGACGCCCGCACAACTCGCGGCTCGACAACGACAAACTGGCGCGCGTGTTCGGCATCCGCCTGCCGGACTGGCATCATGCGCTGAAGCTCTGCCTCGACCGCGCCGACTGAACCCATCACAGCCCACTGGACATTCCGACCATGACTTTGCATCCCGTCATCCTTTCCGGCGGCTCCGGCACCCGCCTGTGGCCCATGTCGCGCGCGGCGCTGCCCAAGCAACTGCTGGCGCTGGCCTCGGAACGCACCATGGTGCAGGAGACGGTGCTGCGTCTGGCCGATCACCCCGCCGTCGGCGCGCCGCTGATCGTGTGCAACAACGACCATCGTTTCCTGATTGCCGAGCAGATGCGCGAGATCGGCGTCACGCCGCTGGGCATCTACCTGGAGCCGATGGGCCGCAACACCGCGCCGGCGGCCGCCATCGCCGCGCTGACGCTGGTGCAGCAGGACGCCGACGCGGTGATGCTGCTGCTGCCGGCCGATCACCTGATCCGCGACGTCGCCGCGTTCCACGCCGCCATCGATGCCGGCCGGCGCGCGGTCGAGTCGGGCCATCTGGTCACCTTCGGCATCGTCCCCGACGCGCCGGAGACCGGCTACGGCTACATTCAGCGCGGTGACGCGCTGGAGCAGGATGGCCCGGCGCGGCGCGTCGCCCGCTTCGTCGAGAAACCGGACCGCGCCCACGCCGAAGCCTTCGTCGCCAGCGGTGACTACTTCTGGAATAGCGGCATGTTCCTGTTCAACTGCCGCCAGTATCTGGACGAACTGCGCCGGCTGCGCCCGGACATGCTCGCCGCCTGCGAACAGGCGCTGGCCGCGGGCAAACATGACCTGGACTTCTGCCGCCTGGACGCCCAGGCGTTCGCCGCCTGCCCGGCCGACTCCATCGACTACGCGGTGATGGAACACACCACCCATGCCGCGGTGATCCCCGCCGACATCGGCTGGAACGACATCGGCTCCTGGTCCGCGCTGTGGGCCGTGGGCGCCAAGGACGAGGCGGGCAACGTCACGCGCGGCGACGTCTATCTGGACGGGGTCCGCGACAGCCTGGTGCGCGCCGAATCGCGCATGGTCGCGGCCATCGGCGTGCGCGATCTGCTGATCGTCGAGACCGCCGACGCGGTGCTGGTCGCCGACAAGGCGCATGCGCAGGACGTGAAGAAGGTGGTCGATTATCTGAAGACGCACGACCGCAGCGAGCACGAACTGCACACGCGCGTGTTCCGCCCCTGGGGCTGGTACGAAGGCATCGATCTGGGCGAGCGCTTCCAGGTCAAGCGCATCATGGTCAAGCCGGGCGAGAAGCTGTCGCTGCAGATGCACTACCACCGGGCCGAACACTGGATCGTGGTATCCGGCACCGCGCGCATCACCCGCGACGGTCACGAGGAACTGCTGAGCGAGAACCAGTCCACCTACATTCCGCTGGGCACCAGCCACCGCCTGGAGAACCCCGGCAAGGTGCCGCTGCACATCATCGAGGTGCAGTCCGGTTCCTACCTCGGCGAGGACGACATCGTCCGCTTCGAGGACGTGTATCAGCGGACATGAAAGGCAAACGCGTCTCCGGCCCGCCGCGGCGACCGCGCGATCCGGTCGCCAAGGCCGTGCGCACGCCGCAATACCGGCAGCGCGTGGTACCGGACAAACGCTGGCAGGCGCGACTGAAACAGACCGACAAGGGAGACCCCGAACCCGATCGATGACCCGCCCGGCGACATCCCTGAGCCGGTTGCGGGAATTTTTTCCCGGCCATTGCACTCCATGTGTGCGGACCCGCCCGCCGCGGGCATTCGCAAGAAAAGGAGGCAATGGCATGATCGAACAGGCGCGCCGGCAACCACTGCATCCGTCCGGCATTCAGGAACGCCGTGTCAATCGCGCACTGCGCGAACGCTTCGAAATCGTCAAACGCATGCTGACGCCGTTGCTGCGACAGCCGGAACACCGTCTGCCGGCGGTGATCTACAAGGCGTTCTACCGCATCCTGCAACGCCTGCGGCAGGTCTACCCGCAGCTCAATCCCTACCAGTTGGAAGCGCTGATCGCCAGCGTCTATCACACGCTGATGCAGCGCCGCGCGCAACGCGCGGTCTGATTGCAGCGCGGCCGGTCGGCGTCTTGCATTGACGCCAGCCGGCCGGAACGGCGATACTTCGCCGCCCACCGCGCCGCGCGCACGCGGCGACGACCCCGCCTCAGACACTCTCCACCGCTCATGGCCACCCCCCGCATCGTCCTGCGCACCTACGTGCACATCGACGCATTGCAGCCGCAACTGGCGTCGTACATGGCCACGGTGTCGCAGGGCTTCCTGCCCAAGCCGGGCGATTCGGCGCTATGGCTGGAAGTGGCACCGGGCCTGGCGGTGCATCGCCTGACCGACATCGCGCTCAAGGCCTCGCCGGTGCATCTGGGCCAGATGGTGGTCGAACGCGCATTCGGCTCCATGGTCATCCACCACCGCGACCAGGCCAGCGTGCTGGAGGCGGCGGATGTGGTGCTGCGCCGGCTCGGCACCGACGAGGCCTCGCGCCACGTGTGCCGCGTCACCTGGGAAGAGATCATCCGCGGCATCAACGCCGACCATGCCGTGCTGATCAACCGTCAGAACCGCAAGGGTTCCATGGTGCTGGCCGGGCAGAGCATCTACCTGCTGGAGACCGAACCGGCCGGTTATGTGATCTACGCCGCCAACGAAGCCGAGAAGGCCGCCAACATCACCCTGTGCGAGGCCCATGCGGTGGGGGCATTCGGCCGGCTGACCCTGGCCGGGCGCGAAGCCGACATCGAAACCGCGGCGCGCGCCGCGCGCGCCGCGATCGAACGCATCAATCGCGGCGCCGCCACACCGACCTGAACCGCTACCCGCGCGTCTCCAGCAGACGCCGCAAGTCCTGAAGGTCGGCGCGCAGCGCTTTCACCTCCGCGTGTACGTCGGCTTCGATGTGGTCGCGCGCCTGTTCCACCACCTGCACGGTATCGCGATGCTCCTCCTCGCCGAAGGTCTGCATGGCGTTGACGATGATGGCGATGAACAGGTTCAGCATGGTGAACGTGGCGATCAGGATGAACGGGATGAAGAACGCCCAGGCATACGGGAAGGTCTCCATCACCGGGCGCGAGATGCCCATCGACCAGCTCTCCAGCGTCATGATCTGGAACAGCGTGTACAGCGAACGGCCGATGTCGCCGAACCAGTCCGGATAACTGGCGGCGAACAGATTGGTGGCGATCACCGCGAACACGTAGTAGATGATCATCAGCACCAATGCGATGGAGCCCAGACCGGGTATGGCCGCGAGCAGCGCGCCGACCACGCGCCGCATGGACGGCACGATGGTCAGCACGCGCAATACGCGCAGCACGCGCAACGCGCGCAATACCGAGAACTGGCCGGTAGCGGGCACCAGGGCGATGCCGACGACGATGAAGTCGAACACGCTCCACGGATCGCGGAAGAAGCGCGCACGATGCACATACAGGCGGATGGCGATCTCCAGCACGAACACGCCGAGGATGGCCTTGTCGAGCATGTGGATCGGCCCGCCGGCGACCGCCATGACCGAAGGCGAGGTCTCCAGACCTAGCGTCACCGCGTTGATCAGGATCAGGGCGAGGATCGCGCGCTGCACGCGCGCGTCCTCGATGAAGGCGCGCAGACGAGCGCGCGGGCCGGCGGCGCCGGCCGTCATGTCAGCAGGCATGGCGCGTCCGGATCAGCGCCGGGCCTTGAGCGCGGCGATGCGCTCCTCCAGCGGCGGATGGGTCATGAACAGGCGCTTGATGCCGGAGCCCAGGCCACCGGCGATGCCAAACGCCGCCATCTGATCCGGCAGCGGCGCGGTGCGGCCGGCAGCCAGGCGTTCCAGCGCAGCGATCATCTTCTGCCGGCCGGCCAGATTGGCGCCGCCGGCATCGGCGCGAAACTCGCGCTGGCGCGAGAACCACATGACGATGATGCTGGCGAGGATGCCCAGGATCAACTCCGCGATGATGGCGGTGACCCAGAACGCCGGGCCATGGCCGCGTTCGGTCTTGAACACCACGCGGTCGACCAGATGGCCGATCACGCGCGACAGGAAGATCACGAAGGTGTTGACCACGCCCTGGATCAGCGCCAGCGTCACCATGTCGCCGTTGGCCACGTGGCTGACCTCGTGCGCCAGCACCGCCTCCGCCTCATCCTTGGTCATGCTCGCCAGCAGGCCGGTGCTGACCGCCACCAGCGCGTTGTTCTTGCTCATGCCGGTGGCGAAGGCGTTGACCTCCGGTGCGTCGTAGATGGCCACCTCGGGCATGCCGATGTTGGCCATCTGCGCCTGCCGCCGCACCGTCTCCACCAGCCAGATCTCGGTCTGGGTACGCGGCTGTTCGATCACGCGAGCACCGGTCAGGCGTTTTGCCGTCCATTTGGAAATGGCCAGCGAGATCAGCGAACCGCCAAAACCGAACACGGCGGCGAACAGCAGCAGCGAGTTGTAGTTCAGACCGGTGCCGGACTCGTCCAGGATGCGCTCGAAACCGAGCAGGCGCAGCGTGATGCTGAGCACGACGATGATGGCCAGGTTGGTCACCAGGAACAGGAAGATGCGCTTCATGGTTTTCCCTTTGCGTTGGTTCAGGTTTTCGGTTGAACGGTGTCTGGTCAGTTCGGGCGAAAAGCCCGGTTTTCAAGTCGGCGTGTTTGAAGGCGAACGACCGCGCGAGTTCCGCGCAGCGCGCACGCTCAGCAGACGCAGGCCCGCGCAACCGGCTCGACGACCTCACCGGACGCCTGGCGCCGCCCGAGCAGGAAGTCCAGGAATGCACGCGCCACCACCGAGAGCTGGCGCCCGGACGGATGGACGACGTACCAGTGCCGGCGGATCGGGAAGCCCTCGACCTCGAGCACCGCGAACTGGTCGGGCTGATGCAGTGTCAGCGCGTGACGCGACAGCGCGGAGATGCCCAGCCCGGCCAGAATGGCCTGTTTGATCGCCTCGTTGCTGCCGAGCTCCAGGCGAGGGCTCAATTCCAGTCCGCGGGTGTGGAACAGGCGCTCCACCGCCTTGCGCGTGCCCGATCCGGCTTCGCGCAACAGCCACGGCTCGCCGGCCAGGCGTTCCAGCGTCAACGGACCCTCGCGCGTCAGCGCATGACCGGGCGCGCACAGCACCACGATGGGATTGTCCATGATCGGCATCGCCACCACGTCGATCTCGTCCGGCGGCGTGCCTAGCAGGTACAGGTCATCGAGATTGTCCGCCATGCTGGCCAGCACCTGCTCCTTGTTGGTGACGCGCAGACTGACGTCGATGCCAGGATGCAGCCGCGCGAAATCGCCCAGCAGGCGTGGTGCGAAATAGACCGCGGTGGTGATCGCCATCAGCTTCAGCCGCCCCTTCTCCAAGCCGCGCCGCTGCGCCACCGACATGGCATAGCGGTCCAGGATGGCGAAGATGTCGCGGCTGGCCTGGGCCAGTTCACGGCCATCCTCGGTCAGCATGATCTTCTTGCCCACCTGTTCGACCAGCGGCGTGCCCACCGCGTCGCACAGCTTCTTCATCTGCATGGACACGGTGGGCTGGGTCAGATGCAGTTCCTCGGCGGCGCGGGTGAAGCTGCCGAGGCGGGCGATGGCCTCGAAGATCTCAAGTTGTCTGAACGTACCGTGGCGCATGGTTTATGCTTACGGCCTCGCCCGCCCGGCGCGGTGAGGGAGTGGGTAACAGAATAGATTCGAATCTATCACGTCAATAGAAAATCGTGACTGTTATTTATGGTTTGATGTGCGCATCATTCGCGGACCTCGAAATCGACCGACCAGTCGATGAGGTTCAAAGCAATCCCGAGACTAAGGAGCTTACTCATGGCTGTGAAGACCTATAGCGCTGGCGTGAAGGAGTATCGCCAGACTTACTGGATGCCGGAATACACCCCGCTGGACACCGACCTCCTGGCTTGCTTCAAGATTACCCCCCAGCCCGGCGTCGATCGCGAGGAGGCCGCCGCAGCCGTGGCCGCCGAGTCTTCCACCGGCACCTGGACCACGGTGTGGACCGACCTGCTGACCGACATGGACTACTACAAGGGTCGTGCCTACCGCATCGAGGACGTGCCGGGCGACGACACCTGCTTCTATGCCTTCATCGCTTACCCCATCGACCTGTTCGAGGAAGGCTCCGTGGTCAACGTGTTCACCTCGCTGGTGGGCAACGTGTTCGGCTTCAAGGCGGTGCGCGCCCTGCGTCTGGAAGACGTGCGCTTCCCCATCGCCTACGTCAAGACCTGCGGCGGCCCGCCGCTGGGCATCCAGGTCGAGCGCGACGTACTCAACAAGTATGGCCGTCCGCTGCTGGGCTGCACCATCAAACCCAAGCTGGGTCTGTCCGCCAAGAACTACGGCCGCGCCGTGTACGAGTGCCTGCGCGGTGGCCTGGACTTCACCAAGGACGACGAGAACGTCAACAGCCAGCCGTTCATGCGCTGGCGTCAGCGCTTCGACTTCGTCATGGAAGCCATCCTCAAGGCCGAGGCCGAGACCGGCGAGCGCAAGGGTCACTACCTGAACGTGACCGCCCCGACGCCGGAAGAAATGTACAAGCGTGCCGAATACGCCAAGGAGATCGGCGCGCCCATCATCATGCACGACTACATCACCGGCGGCTTCTGCGCCAACACCGGCCTGGCCAACTGGTGCCGTGACAACGGCATGCTGCTGCACATCCACCGTGCCATGCACGCGGTGATCGACCGTAACCCGCATCACGGCATCCACTTCCGCGTGCTCACCAAGATCCTGCGTCTGTCCGGCGGCGACCACCTGCACACCGGCACCGTGGTCGGCAAGCTGGAAGGCGACCGCGCCTCCACGCTGGGCTGGATCGACCTGCTGCGCGAATCCTTCGTGCCGGAAGACCGTTCGCGCGGCATCTTCTTCGATCAGGACTGGGGTTCCATGCCCGGTGCCTTCGCCGTCGCTTCCGGTGGCATCCACGTCTGGCACATGCCGTCCCTGGTCACCATCTTCGGCGACGACTCCGTGCTGCAGTTCGGTGGTGGCACCCTGGGCCACCCCTGGGGCAACGCCGCCGGCGCCGCCGCCAACCGCGTGGCGCTGGAAGCCTGCGTGCAGGCGCGCAACGAAGGCCGTCAACTGGAGCGCGAAGGCAAGGAGATCCTGACTGCCGCCGCGCAGCACTCGCCCGAACTGAAGATCGCCATGGAAACCTGGAAAGAGATCAAGTTCGAGTTCGACACCGTCGACAAGCTGGACATCGCGAACAAGTAATCGGCACACCGGCGGCGCGCGCATCGGCCGCGCGCCCCGAACCCGCATACCTGAAAGGACACAGACATGGCTGTTCAAGCTTACAAGTCTTCCAAGAAGTACGAGACGTTCTCCTACCTGCCGCAGATGAACCCGGACCAGGTGCGTCGCCAGATCGCCTACTGCATCAGCCAGGGCTGGAACCCGGCGGTCGAACATACCGAGAAGGGCACCACCGCGCGCGTCAACTACTGGTACATGTGGAAGCTGCCGCTGTTCGGCGAGCAGTCCATCGATGCCGTGCTGGCCGAGATCGAGGCCTGTCATCGCGAGTTCCCGGATCACATGGTCCGCTTCGTCGCGTACGACAACTACGCGCAGAGCCAGGGCATGGCGTTCGTCGTCTATCGCTGATTCCCGGGCGCGGCGGCGGGTTCGACCCCGTCGCCGAGGCAACTCCATTCGCAGGACGTTTGTTGCGGACGCGGCGGCGCAGGTCCGCGTCCGCAACGAACCTTAACCTTCCGAGGTAAGTGATGACACCAGCCGCAGAAAGCACGGCCAGCGCCACCCTGTCGGGGCGCGAGCTGGCCTTGAAGCGCAGACAGGCCATGGCCCTGCATGGCAAGAAGGCCGTGGCCAAGGCAGCCGGCGCACGCCAGGCCGCGACGCCCCGCGCCGTCCCCGCCGTGATGCCGGTGCCGGCCGAGGAATCCGCACCGGCGACGCGCATCGAGCCGACGTCGGTGAGCACGGGCTCCACCCAAGCCACAAGCGATGCCGCGTTGATCGCGCAACTCAGGCAAACGGGCAGCCACAGTCCAGCCCGCGCCCGGCGCGAGGCCCTGAGCCAGTCCGGCAAGGCCGCGCTGCGCCCGACCGCCGCGCGTCCCACCGGCCGGGTTCGCCCGACGCGCCAGGCCAGCGCGGTCGAAGCCGCGGCCGTCCAGACCGGCTGCGGCTGCGGCTGCAATGGCGCGCCGGGCGGTTGCGGCGGCGCGCAGGTTCAACCCGCGGCAGACGACATGCGGCCAGCCGCCCGTGAAACCGCCAGTGCCATCACCGCCAAGCCGGTGGAGGCCCCCACCGGCCGCGCGTTGGCCCGCGCGCGTCGCGCCGTGCTGGCGCGCGACGGCAAATCCGGCCTGAAACGCGTGGCCCAGGCCACCAAGATTGCCGCCGCCATGCCCCACCAGGACTGGCAGGCGGCCATCAGCAAGGGCGCCACCGGCCGCCAGGTGGCCATGCAGCATCGTCTGGTGCAGTCACTCACCGGCCGTGTCGGTGCCAGCCATGACGGCGCCCGCCCCAGTGGCCGCATGCGCGCGCGCCTGGTGGTGCCGGCACCGGCCAAGGTCGAGGAAGGCCACACGTTGTCCGGCCAGACCGTCACCGGCACCATGGTGGAACGCAGCAAGAAGGTGACCGGCAACGAGCCGGGTTCCTGCCGCCCCGTGACCGGCACCGAATACATCGGCAGCGAACAGTTCGACACGCTGTGCGGCACGCGCCCGGCGCCGGCGCCGGCCAAGGTCGGCGTGAGCAGCACGGCGCGCGAGCACAAGGTCACGGGCACCGAGGTCGGCCGCTCGATCAAGGTCACCGGCGATGAAGTCGGCGCCTGCCGCGGCATCACCGGCACCGAGTACCTCGCGGTCGAACGCTACCAGGAATTCTGCGATACCCGTCCTGCGCCGGGTCCCGCGAAGGTCGGCGTCACCGAATCCGTCAAGGGCAAACCGGTGACCGGCGTACTGGTCGGCCGCTCGGGCAAGGTGACCGGCGACGAGCCGGGTGCCGACCGCCAGCTCACCGGCACGCAGTACACCCAACCCGGTGACGCCGCGCGCGCGCCGGAGAAGGTCGCCGTAACCCACACCGCCCGCGGCAAGGCCGTGACCGGTACTGCCGTGGGCCACACCGCGCGTATCACCGGCGACGAGTACGGTGCCTGCCGGGGCATCACCGGCACGGAGTATCTGGCGCTGGAGCAGTTCCAGGAAGTATGCGGCACCACACCGCCGGCCACGCCGCGCAAGGTCAGCGTGATGTCCTCGCGCGCTGCCCAGCCGGTGTCCGGCACCGAGGTCGGCCGCTCGGCCAAAGTCACCGGTGACGAGCCCGGCTCCTGCCGCCAGATCACCGGCAGCCAGTATTACACCGCCAGCGATTTCTCCGATCTGTGCAAGGTCTCCGGACCGCGCAAGGTCGCCGACATGCGCACCCTTGCGGGACGCGTCGTGACCGGCACGGAGGTGAACAGCGGCCCAAAAGCGTCCGGTGACGTGGACGGAGGGTGCATTCCCGTCACCGGAACAGATTACGTCGGCGTCGAACAGCAGCAAGCCGTTTGCGCCGTCAGCACCCCGGTAGTACCCGTGGCCAAGGTCCAGGTGGATCAGACCTGGCGCGGCCAGCCCGTGACCGGCAGCCATGTCGGTCGCTCCGCACACGTCACCGGCGACGAGTTCGGCGGCTGCGCGCCGATCAGCGGCACGCCTTACATCGGTCGTGGCCAGTACGCCGGCTTCTGTCCGGCACCGGCGGTCGAGGCGCAAGCCGCGCGCGTGCGTGTCGGCGCCTCCATCCCCGCCGCGGCGGTGACCGGCGACCGGCCGGGCGCCGGCGGTTCGGTGATGACCGGTGACGAGCGCGGTGCCTGCGAATACGTCAGCGGCACGCCCTACGTCGGGCCTGACAATGCCGTCGCGCAGTGTCTGAGCAGTGGTCGTTTCGTTTCGCGCGCGCGCAGTTGGGAAACGCCGGCACAGCCGCCGGCGCCCAGCGACTTCAGCATCCAGACGCCGGCGCGTCAGGCGCGCGCGCGCGGTCTGGATGCCGTCACCGGCGCTGCTTTTCACACCGAACGCATCACCGGCCCGGTGAACAAGGCCAACGGGCTGATCACCGGCACGCCCGAATTCCGCCATCTCGGCGCCAGCATGCAGCACACCGAGCAGGCCGAGACCATCGCCGCCGCCCGCCGCCTGACCGGCGAGGGCAACCAGCAGGGACCGCGCATCACCGGCGACGCCTGGAACGCGCAAAGCCGCGTCACCGGTACGGAAGGCGCTTCCGTGCTGGCGCGCAACAGTTCGCTGCGCGGCCAACCCCGCGGCAGCGGCGTCGACGCCAGGGCGTTCCGCGAGATCGAACGGCCGGAAGTGCCGGAAAGCCGCATCACCGGCTCGGCCGGCAACACCGGCAAGGGTGCGGTGGTGACCCTGTCGGGCGGCGCGCGCGGCTGAGGCAACGGTCATGAACACGCGCAAGAGACTCGCCGCCATGCGCGCCGCCGGCCAGGCACCGGGGCCCCGGCACGCCAACGCCGCCCCGGCTCCACTGCCCAATCCGGCCTGTGTCATCGGCCCCGACCAGCGCTGCGAGCACGCCCTGGTCGACCAGGAACTGAACCGCCGGCTGTACGCTTACGAACAGCGGGTGCGCGGCCGCTTCACCGCCATCGTCAACACCCTCAAGGTGATCTCGTCGTTGCAGCACGAACGCGATTTCGTCGAAAGGGCACAGCATCTGGCGCGGGAATGCCTGGGTTACGATTTGCCCGTGACGCTGCTGGAGGACGCCTGGGTCACCGGCCTCGATCTGCGCGCGCTGCACGCCCATTGCGTGTTCCGGAGCTTCAAGCAGAGCGTCGACCAGGCGGATGCCGATCAGGCACCCTGGCGCGAACGCATGACCCTGGATGCGACGTTCTTCCAGTCCTGCGGCTTTCATACCGTGGACGTCAGCCCGTGCGCCGATGGCCGTCTGCAGGGTCTGTTGCCCTTCGTGCTGCGCCTGGCACCGAACGACGCGGTCTACGTCAAGGCCTACGCCGGCGCGATGTTCGACGTCGAGGCGGACGTGGCCGACTGGACGCACCGCGAACTGGACCGGCTGAGCGGCGGCATTCCGGGCGGCGAGGACGCCAACTATCTGAAGATCGCGGTCTACCATTTCAGCACCTCCAATCCGTGCCAGCAGGGCTGCGCCGCACACGGCAGCAATGACCTGCAGGCGGTGGAACTGGCACTGGCGCGCCTGAACGAGTTGCGCGCGGCCGTGGAGAACACCTTTGGCCGCGGCGCGGCGCCGGACATCCTGCTGATCGGCATGGACACCGACACCGACGCCATCCGCGTGCACGTGCCGGACGCCAACGGTGACATCAGCCCGCACCGCTACGTCGACAACGCCACGTTGTACCGCGAGACCTTGGGCATGCTGCCGGACACCGCGCGGGCCCACATCGATGCGGCGGTGGCCGCGGCCGAGAACGCGCAGGGCTGGGGCCACGGCGCCGGCGCCTGCCCGCCCGGCATGCGCCGCCTGATCCTGGCGTTGCTGGAAGCCAACCTGTCGCAGATCGAATTCGTGGTCCAGCACCATGCCGGGCGATACACGGTGATCGGCCACGACGAAGCCTTCATCTGCGCCGGCGAAGCCACCCATTATGTCCAGTTGCGCAACAAGTACTACTACGCGCATCTCGACACCGTGGAGGAAGGCGCCGCGGACATGGATGTCGGCATCAAGATTTTCACCGGCCTGAACCTGCGCCACGGTCTCGCCATACCGGTGCTGGTGCATTTCCATTATTCCTCGCGCGTGCCCGGCGCCCGCGAGCGTGCCATCCTGCGCTGCCGGCGGGTCAAGGCGGCGATCGCGGCGCGCTACCCGCAGCTCCATACCCTGGGCCAGCTCCACTGCCAGATGGCGGTGAGCGACCTGCACGGCAGCGAACACGTCACGTTCATCGATGACGAGACCGAAGACCACGGACACTGACGGAAAGGATCATCGAGGTTGCGGCAATGAAGATCATGCGTGTCGAAAAAACCCTGGTATCGACCAACCGAATCGACAGTTTCGGCCATCGGCCGCTGCTGGTGGTGCAGGAGAAAGTCGGCGGAGCGCGCAGTGTTGCCGTCGATGCGGTCGGCTGCGTGCCGGGCGACTGGGTGATCTGTGTCGGCTCGTCCGCCGCGCGCGATGCGGCCGGCAGCAAGGAATTCCCGTCCGACCTGACCATCGTCGGCATCATCGACCACTGGAACCCGGAGGCGGCCTGATGGAAATCATGCGGGTGGTCGACGAACTGGTGTGCACGCGTCGCGTGCCTGGCCTCAAGGCCGCGTCACTGCGCATCCTCGCCAGCCAGCAGGGTGCCCTGTCGGTGGCGACCGATCCGGTCGGCGTGCCGGCCGGCAAGTGGGTGTTCACCACCAGCGGCAGCGCGGCGCGGCTGGCGATGCCCGACGTCAAGGTCATGACCGACCTGACCATCTGCGGCATCATCGACAACTGGGGTGAATGAACGCGTTGGACGCAAGCAATCTCGATACGCCGGCGAGTCCGGCAGCGGTGCAAGGTGGTACTGGACAAGAGCAGTGGTTAGGGACGCGATCTCCCGGCAATCTGAGCGGTCGTGATCTTATTTTCAATGTTGTTCCTGGAAGGAGTAGTCAAATGGCTGAACGTATGGGTATTGCGCTGGGCATGATCGAAACCCGTGGACTGGTGCCCGCCATCGAGGCGGCGGACGCCATGACCAAGGCCGCCGAAGTGCGCCTGATCGGTCGTCAATTCGTCGGCGGCGGCTACGTCACCGTGCTGGTGCGCGGCGAGACCGGCGCCGTCAACGCCGCCGTGCGCGCCGGGGCGGACGCCTGCGAACGCGTCGGCGACGGTTTGGTCGCCGCGCACATCATCGCGCGCGTGCACAGCGAAGTGGAAGGCATCCTGCCGACCGCCCCCTCCGCCTGAGACTTCGGCGTGATCGTTTCACCTACATCGATGGAGAAAATTCATGGCTAACGTGACCGGCATTGCCCTGGGCATGATCGAAACCCGCGGCCTGGTGCCCGCGATCGAAGCGGCCGACGCGATGACCAAGGCCGCCGAAGTGCGCCTGATCGGTCGTCAGTTCGTCGGCGGCGGCTACGTCACCGTGCTGGTGCGCGGCGAGACCGGCGCCGTCAACGCCGCCGTGCGCGCCGGGGCGGACGCCTGCGAGCGCGTCGGTGACGGACTGGTGGCCGCGCACATCATCGCGCGCGTGCACAGCGAAGTGGAAGGCATCCTGCCGACCGCGCCGGACGCTGGCGGCGGCGGACGCGACGCCGAGATCACCTCCACCCGTAGCTGACGCACGCGCGGCCGATGCACGTCGATCCGCGTACCCTGGGCTGGCTGTCGCGCGCGCTCACGCACGAGATGAGCGCGTTGCAGCAGTATCTGGCGCAGAGCGTGCTCGCGCGCCTGTGGGGCGACACAGCGCTCGCTGCCAAGCTGCGGCACGAGGCGCTGGAGGAAATGGAGCATGCCGAACGCCTGATGGAACGGCTGATCCTGCTCGGCGTCGCACCTTCTGCTGGCAATCTGCCGCCGGCGCGGCTCGGCCGCGGCGTCGATGACCTGCTCGCGGCGGATCGCCAACTGGAACTCGACGCGGTGCGGCTGTACCAGGAAGCCGCCGCGCATGCGCGCCGCATGCGCGATGGCGACAGCGTCGCACTGCTGGAAGCGATTCTGGAAGAGGAGCGCGCCCACGTGCAGGAACTCGACGACATGCAGACACAACGGGTCCAGCATGGCTGACGCCCCGGCAGGCTGGGAAGCGCGCGGTAAACCACCGACGCTGTTTCGCCGTTTCGCGTTTGCGCGTTACGGCGACACGCGCGCCTTCCTGGACGCGCTCGCCGCGCTCAGCGAACAGACCGGGCTGCACCCGCAGAACATCAACTTTGGCGCCACCTACGTCAATGTCACGCTGGAAGGCGCCGGCGGTGGCGTACCGGGCGAAGCCGAGCTGGATTTCGCGCGCCGGGTCAACGCGCTGTATCCGCCTGCCGGTGGCTGACGTGGCGACCCAGGTCACCGCCGTCATCAACCAGAAAGGCGGCGCCGGCAAGACCACGCTGGCCATGAACCTGGCCGCCGGTCTGGCGCGGCGGGCACCGACCGTGGTGATCGATCTCGATCCGCAGGGCTCCTCGCTGCAATGGGCCAGCCAGGGCAGCGCGCCCTTCCCGGCCACGGTCAAGCAGATCAACGGCCGCTGGGATGCGCGCACGCTGCACCAGAACTACCGCGCCTATCGTCACATGGTGCTGGACTGTCCGCCCTCGCTCGACAGCCACGCCTCGCTGCAGGCGCTACGCGCCTGCGACCTGGCGCTGATCCCGGTGCTGCCCTCCCCGGTCGATCTGTGGGCCAGCCTGCGCCTGCCGCGCGAGATCGAGGAAGCGCGCAAGGACAACGCCAACCTGCGGGCGTACATGGTGCTCAACCAGCTCGAACCGAAGAGCGCCATTTCCGCCGCCATGCACGACGCCCTGGCCGAGTTCGGGGTGCCGGTGCTGAACGCGGCCATGCGTCGCCGCGCCGCCTACCGCAGTGCGGCGCTGGAGGGCGTTTCGGTGTACCAGATGGGCAGCCGCGGCGCGCCGGCCGCGGCTGAGATCGAAGCCATCATTAACGAGGTGATCGCATCATGACCAACGTCAAAGACAAGCTCTCCGCCAGCGTCCGTCAAGCCCGTGCCGCGCAAGCGCCGGCCGCCGCAGACGATGCCGCCAGCCCGGCTGCACCCATCCAGCCGGCGGCGGTTAAGGCCAAGCCGGCCAAACCCGCGGCCACCCGCACCGCCGCGCCCCGGAGCACGGCAGCCAAGCCGGCCGTAGCCCGAGCCGAGCCCAAAAAGCCGGCCACGCCCAAACCCGCGCCCGCCGCCAGCGCCAACAGCGTGCGCGACAGCGCCGGCGAACGGTTCCCCGCGCGCGTCTGGCCCGACTGAGCCGGGGCGGCCCGCGCCGCGCCGGCAACGCTCACCGATCCCATCACCCGGTAATCCGCCATGCGTAACGATCCCTTCCTGCGAACCTATTCCCCGCGCCAGCAGGCTCTGGCGCGCGCCGCCGCCCAGCAGTCCGCCTACGGTCCGGCCGGCGCCGGCACGCGCGCAGCCGCCGACACCACCACCGCCGAGGTACTCGAGCCCTACCTGGTGAAGAGTGAGCCCTACTACCGCCCGGTGGCGGACGAGGTGGAACTGTACGAAGCCGCCTATTCGGTACGCATGCCGATGATGCTGAAGGGCCCCACCGGCTGCGGCAAGACGCGTTTCGTCGAATACATGGCGTGGAAGCTCGGCAAGCCGCTGATCACCGTCGCCTGCAACGAGGACATGACGGCCAGCGACCTGGTCGGCCGTTTCCTGCTCGATGCCAGCGGCACGCGCTGGCAGGACGGCCCGCTCGCCGTCGCCGCGCGTCACGGCGCCATCTGCTACCTGGACGAAGTGGTGGAAGCACGCCAGGACACCACCGTCGTGATCCACCCGCTGACCGACGCACGCCGCGTGCTGCCGCTGGAAAAGAAAGGCGAACTGATCGAGGCCCACCCGGACTTCCAAATCGTCATTTCCTACAACCCCGGCTACCAGTCGCTGATGAAGGATCTGAAGCAGTCCACCAAACAGCGTTTCGGCGCGCTGGATTTCAACTATCCGGAACACGACATCGAAGCCGAAATCGTCGCGCACGAATCCGGCGTGACGCTGGACGTGGCCAAGAACTTGGTGCACATCGGCGAACGCGCGCGCAACCTCAAAGGCCACGGCCTCGACGAGGGCCTGTCCACGCGCATGCTGATCTACGCCGGCTCGCTGATCGCCAAGGGTGTGCCGCCGCTGGCCGCCTGCCGCGTCGCGCTGGTACGGCCGATCACCGACGACCCAGACATGCGCGACGCGCTGGATTCCGCAGTCACCACCTATTTCTGATTCAGGATACGGGTTACGGGTTACCGGATACGGTCGTGTTGCGGCGCGGCGAGGCAGCGCGGATTGACCGAAACCTGGAACCCGGAACCTGAACCCCGATGGCCATTCATCTCGAGGAATACCAGGAACTGCTGGACGACCTGCCGCACGACGCGCAGGACGTGCTGCGCGCGTCATGGAACGAGGCCGCGCGGATATTCTCTGCGCGAGGCCTGGACAACTACATCAAGGGCGGGGTGGCGTTGCACCATCTCGGTCGCGGCGAGGAGCTGGTGGTCACCTACCTGCAGGAGATGCCGGAGGTGGCGCGCGCCATCGGCGAGGACGTGCTGCCGGAAGTGGTCAATTTCCTGCTCTCCATGGCATCCAAGACCTCCGGCCAGGTGCTGACGCTGATCGCCGGGACCGCGCCGCTGGCGGCCGAGCGCCTGGGTGACGAGGATCTGTTCCGCAAGTATCTGAACGTGCTGTCCATCCTGCTCGCCCAAGCGCCGCGCGGCCTGCGGCCGATGCTGGAAAACCTCGACCGGCTGCTCACCCAGCTCACGCTCGGCGGCCTGCGCCGCTGGGTGCAATGGGGCGCACAGGCCTACAAGGCCGATTTCGATGGTCAGCAGCGCTATTTCTCGTTGCAGAGCCCGGACGCGCTGTCGGTGCTGCAATCGGAACGCAAGGGCACGCTGTTCGTCGACGTGCAGCGGCGCCTCAACATCTATCTGCGCGCCATGTGGGGGCGCGACTTCTTCCTGCGCCCCACCGCCGGCGACTACGAGAGCCGGGAGGGACTCAAGCCCTACATCGCGCATTACCAGATCTATATCGCCGACGCCTACGACGACTTTCGGCCGCAAGGCCCGGACACGCCGCCCGAGGCGGTCATCCCCGGCCTGGAGATCTACCGTGCAGCCGCCAATCACTGCGCCGCGCATCTGGTGTTCACCGCTGCGCCGCTGTCCATGCAGATGCTCAACACCACGCAGATGGCCATCATCGAGACCATCGAGGACGCCCGCGTGGAGGAACTGGCCTGCCGCCAGTTCCCCAACATGCGCAATGCCTGGCTGGCCTTCCACCCACCGCTGGACCCGGTCGAGCCGCAGACGGTGGGCGATCTGCTCAACCGGCTGGCGCGCGCATTGCTGGCACAGGACGACCGCGACCCGCACCCCTGGGTGCGCACGGGTGTCGAGCTGTTCCGCGCCGAGCCGGATCTATCCAGCAACCAGGTGAGCTGGAACATCGGCGTTGAGTTGGCGCACCACCTCGGCCAGATTCCGCTGCCGGAATACAACCCGCGCACCGACACGCTGCGCGCGCTGTACCGCGACGACAACCGCACGGTGTGGGAGTCGGAAGAGTACGACGAACACGAAGCCCTGGAAGCCACCTGGCAGAGCCGGCAACAGGTGCGCAAGAAGGTCTCGGTGATGGAGATGGTCAACGAGGTCAACAACGAATTCGCCGGCGACGACGCGGAAGAGATCTGGGTGCTGGAAACTCCGTTCTGGCTCGACCAGGAAGGCAAGACCATCAACGAGTTGGAAGGCCGCGAGCCGATCGCCGACCCGGTGCACTACCACGAGTGGGATTACCAGATCCAGCTCGAACGGCCGAGCTGGGTCACCGTGCTGGAACGCCGCCCCAAGGCCGGCGAGCTGGAAGTGATCGAGCAGATCATCGACGACAACAAGCCGGTGATCTCGCGCCTCAAGTTCCTGATCGAATCCATGATCCCGCAGGGCATGCAGCGCATCCGCCGGGTCGAGGACGGCGACGAGCTGGACATCAACGCCGCCGTGCGCGCCATGATCGACATCCGCATGGGGCAGCAGCCGGATACGCGCATCATGATGCGCTACAAGCGCAACGTGCGTGATCTCGCGGTCATGGTGCTGCTGGACCTGTCGGAATCGTCCAACGACAAGGTGCGTGGCCAGGACTACACCATCCTGGATCTGACCCGCGCCGCCACCGTGCTGCTGTCCGACGCGCTGGACCGCATCGGCGACCCGTTCGCGCTGCACGGCTTCTGCTCGGACGGACGGCACGACGTGCACTACTACCGTTTCAAGGACTTCGCCCAGCCCTACGACGACCTGGTGAAGGCGCGTCTGGCGGCGATGAAAGGTTCGTACTCCACGCGCATGGGCGCCGCGCTACGCCACGCCGCCAGCCACCTGAAACAACAGCCCAAGAACAAGAAAATCCTGTTCATCATCACCGACGGCGAACCCGCCGACAACGACGTGCGCGACCCGCAGTACCTGCGCCACGACACCAAGCGCGCGGTGGAGGAACTGCAACGCGACGGCATCACCACCTACGCGCTGTCGCTCGACCCGCATGCCGACCAGTATGTGTCGCGCATCTTCGGCGCCAAGAACTTCACGGTGCTGGACCACGTCGAGCGCCTGCCGGAAAAGTTGCCCATGCTGTACATGGGCCTGACGCGCTGACCGCGCTCAAGCGGCGGGCCGACCGTAACGTCGGCAAGCGCGCACACTGGCGGGCCCGGATCGACGGCGAGGCCGAACGCGCGCGACGCATCGCGCGGCGATTGCCGGACAGCATAAGCCGCGCCTGTGCCCGGACTGCCTGACCGAGTGATCCGCCGCGTCGGCGCCGGGGGGTTCGGGCCCTGGCGGGGACGCAGTCCGGCTACACGCGCGACGAGCCCACCGGCGGCCGCCTGACCACGTCGCGGATGGCGCGCAGCAGCGCCAGCGGGCCCGGCGGACAACCCCGCAGCTCGACATCCACCGGAATCACGTTGGCAACGCGGCCGCGGGAGGCATAGCTCGGGCCGAACAGACCGCCGTCGCAGGCGCAATCGCCCATGGCGATCACCCACTTGGGGTCTGGCGTCGCGTCATAACTGCGCCGCAGCGCGGTTTCCAGATGCGCGCTGACCGGACCGGTGACCAGCAGCACGTCGGCGTGGCGCGGACTGGCAGCGAAGCGGATGCCCAAACCCTCGATGTTGTAATGCGGTCCGTTGAGCGCGTGGATCTCCAGTTCGCAGCCGTTGCACGAACCGGCGTCGACGTGGCGGATGACCGGTGCGCGGCCGAACACCTGGCGCAGCTCGTCGTGCAGACGCGCGAATTCGGCTCGGTCGTCGTCGGACGCCGGCTGCGGCTCCGACACGATGCCGCAGCGCAGCATCTTGTGCAGTATCCGAAAGGTGGCCATGGCTACAGATCCTGCCCCGAGTAACTGAGGTTGAAGGATTTGTTGATCAGCGGGAAGTCCGGCACGATGTTGCCGAGAATGGCCAACTCCAGCAGCGGCCAGTTCTGCCACGATGGATCATGCGGATGCACGCGCTCCAGCCGGCCGTCGGTGCCGATATGCACCGATACCAACACGGGGCCGCGCCAGCCTTCCACCCAGCCCAGACCTTCGGCGTTTTGGCCGTGCGCACACACCTCGGAGCGGCAGGGTCCGGCCGGCAAGCGGCGAACGATCTCACCGATCAGGCGCAGCGACTCGGCCAGTTCCACGAAGCGCAGCTCGACTCGTGCCGCCACGTCGCCGCGAAGCCCCGTGGCCATGCGTACATCGAGCTGATCATACGGGGCATGGGCATACTGCACGCGCAAATCCCACGCCTGGCCGCTGGCACGCCCGGCCAGGCCGGCAAGCCCCAGGCGCGCGGCCAGATCCGGGCGTACCGTGCCGGTGTGGGCGAAACGGTCCTGCACGCCGGCGTGCTCGTCATAGATGCTGCGCAGTTCCGCCACCTCGTCGTGCAAACGGACACAGGCCACGCGCAGTGGGTCCAACGAAGGTGGATCGACCGCCACCCCGCCGGGCACGATGTGGTCAAACAGGTAACGGTGGCCGAACAACTGCGCGCCGAGGCGCAGCCAGTCTTCCTTCAGCCGCCAGAACTGGTTGAAACCGAACGTCAGCGCCACGTCGTTGCCCAAATAACCGAGGTCGCCCAGGTGATTGGCCACCCGCTCCATCTCCAGCATGAGCGCGCGCAGCCATAGCGCGCGCGCCGGCACAGCCACCCCCAGCGCGGCCTCCACCGCCTGGCAATAGGCCCAGGCATAGGCGCTGTGGCTGTCGCCCGATACCCGCCCGGCGAGCCGTGCGCCGGTGACGAGATCCATGCCCTCGAAGCGTTTCTCGATACCCTTGTGCGTATAGCCCAGCCGCTCCTCCAGCCGGAGCACCTTTTCGCCGACCACGGAGAAACGGAAGTGTCCCGGTTCGATCACGCCGGCATGGATCGGACCGACCGGGATCTCGTGCACGCCCTCGCCAGCCACGCGCACGAACGCATAGCCGTCGTCGCCCCCGCCGCCGGCAGATGCCGCCGCCGCGTCGAAATCCTTGCGCAGCGGGTAGACGTCGGCCGCCCAGGCGTCGTGGCGCAGCCACTTGCGCGTGTCCTCGGCGCCCTCGGCGACGATGCCGAGCAGATCGCGGGTCGCGCGCTGCATGCGCCCGGCCTGCGGAAACAGCCCGGCCAGATCGGGATAGGCCGGCCTATCGGTGTCCAGGGCACAGCGCGCCCAGATCAGCCCCAGGCTGGACAGGAACACGGTGTCGAGTGCGAAACTGCCGCCGGACGGACGCCCGTCGCTGCCCCACAACGCCAACAACTGCCCGCCCTCATCGCGGATCGCGCGCGCGAACGACGGCAGTCGTGCAGGCGTGAGCGAAAAGCGCCACAGCGCATCCTCGCCCTGCGGCGTCAAGGTCAGTTCCAGGTCCCCCAGCCGAGTTTCCACCTCAGCCTCCCAGCAACAGCGTGGCCGCCTGGCGATACCAGTCGGCCAGATAGGCGGGAATGAACAGCCCCAGCGTCAGCACCAGGGCCAGATGGATGAATACCGGCACCAACGCCGGCTGATGCGGCAGGCGGGGCAGTCCGGCCTCGCCGAACACCATGGGCTGCACCTTGCCGAACACGCCGGCGAAGGTCACGCCCAACGCCAGCAGCAGCAGCGGTGTCGCCCAGGGCTGCGCGTGCATGGTGGTGGTGATGATCAGGAACTCGCTGGCGAACACGCCGAACGGCGGCATGCCGAGGATGGCGACGGTGCCCAGCATCAGCCCCCAACCGATGGTCGGATGACTGCCGACCAGGCCGCGGATGTCGGCCATGGCCTGCGTGCCCGCTGCCTGCGTGGCATGCCCCACGGCGAAAAAGATGGCCGACTTGGTCAGCGAATGCATGGTCATGTGCAGCAGCGCCGCGAAGTTGGCGACGGCGCCGCCCATGCCGAAAGCGAAGGTGATCAGCCCCATGTGTTCGATCGACGAGTACGCGAACAGGCGTTTGACATCGGTCTGGCGCTTGATCAGGAAGGCGGCGAGCAGTACCGACAACAGGCCAAAGCCCATCATCAGGTTGCCGGCCAGCGGCGTGCCCAGGGCACCGTCGACCAGCACCTTGCAGCGCATCACCGCATACAGCGCGACGTTCAACAACAGCCCGGACAGCACCGCGGAAATCGGCGTCGGCCCCTCGGCATGCGCATCCGGCAGCCAGTTGTGCAGCGGCGCCAAGCCGACCTTGGTGCCGTAGCCGACCAACAGGAAGATGAAGGCCAGTTGCAGCACCGTCGGCTCCAGTTGCGCCTTGACGCCGTTCAGGTGCGACCACAGCAACGCCGTGCCGCCGTCACCGAGCACCTTCTCCGCAGCGAAGTACAGCAATATGGTGCCGAACAGCGCCAGCGCGATGCCCACGCCGCACAGGATGAAGTACTTCCACGCCGCTTCCAGCGCCGCCGGCGTGCGGTACAGCGACACCAGCAGCACCGTGGCCAGCGTCGCGCCCTCCATGGCCACCCAGAGGATGCCCATGTTGTTGGTGGTCAGGGCCACCAGCATGGTGCCGACGAAAATCTGGTAACTGGCGTGATACAGGCGCAGGCGACCGGCGCCGAGCCGACCGTGGTCCGCCTCGATGCGCATGTAGGGGCGCGAGAACAGCGCGGTGGTGAACGCGACGAAAGCGGTCAGCGCCACCAGGAAGACGTTGAACGGGTCGATGAAAAACCAGCCGTGACCGCCGATCATCGCCGGCCCGTGCGCGATGACACGCAGGGTCAGGGCCGCCGCCCCGATCAGCGTGGCCA
Source organism: uncultured Burkholderiales bacterium (assembly GCA_937949525.1). Classification (GTDB taxonomy): domain Bacteria; phylum Pseudomonadota; class Gammaproteobacteria; order Burkholderiales; family Thiobacillaceae; genus PFJX01. The sequence goes on from CALEDT010000010.1 coordinate 26,942, forward strand.
GACTGAAGGCGGCATTGACTTCCGGCGCGCCAGCGCGATGGCCCCACAGCGCCAGAACCGCGCCGCCCGCGAACGGCAGAGCCAGCAGCCAATAGATTTCCATGTCAGCGTTCTTTCAGCTTTTCCATGTGTTTCAGATCCAGCGAATCGAAGGTCTCGCGGATGTGAAAGAAGAAAATGCCCAGCACGAACAGCGCCACCAGCACATCCAGCGCCACACCCAGTTCGACCACCATGGGCATGCCGTAGGTGGCGCTGGTGGCGGCGAAGAACAGGCCGTTCTCCATGGCGAGAAATCCGATCACCTGCGGCATGGCCTTGCTGCGTGTGATCATCATCAGGAAGGCAAGCAGAACGCTGGCCAGCGCAATGCCCAGGGTCGAACGGGTGACCGTGCCGGCCATCTGGGCGATCGGCAAGGCCAGGTTGAAGGCGAAGATGACCAGCGCGATGCCGATCAGCATGGTGGTCGGAACGTTGATCATCGGCTCCACCTCGCGATCCATCTCCAACCGGCGCACCAGCCGGAAGAAGTACCAGGGAATCACGATCACCTTCAGCAACACCGTCAACGCCGCGGATCCATACAGGTGATGCTGGCCGGTGGACCAGGCGACGATGGCGGTGGATGCGGCCAGCGCCACGCCCTGCCAGGCCAGCAGCGTGATCAGCGCGACGATGCGCCGCTGCGACAGCATGGCGAAGGCGATCAGCAGCAGCAGCGCGGCCAGCAGGTTGACGACCTGGAGGTGATACGTCAGCGACATGGCGAGCCTCACACTTCCAGCAGGAAATGCACCAGCATGCCCAGCACCGCCAGCAGGAAGGCGGTGCCCAGGAACTCCGGCGCGCGGAACAGGCGCATCTTGGCGGACAGCGTCTCCAGCAGTGCCAGCGCGGCGCCGCCGAGCATCAGCTTGGCCACCAGCACGAGCAGCGCCAACGGCAACGCCGCCCAGTCGCCGCGCGGCGCGATGCCCCAGGGCAGGAACAGCGCGATGCCGAGCGCGGAATAGGTGAACAGCTTCAGCGCCACGGCCCACTCGATCAAGGCCAGATGACGCCCGGAATACTCCAGGATCATGGCCTCGTGGATCATGGTCAGTTCCAGGTGGGTGGTGGGGTTGTCCACCGGGATGCGCGCATTTTCGGCGGTGGACAGCATCCAGAATGCCACCGCGGCAAACGCCATGCTCGGATAGAGGGCGAACTCCTGGTGCGCCAGGCGCTCGACGATGTGCGGCAGCTCGGTGGACTGCGAGATCAGACTGGCGGTGAAGAACACCATCAGCAATGCCGGCTCGGCAAGAAAGGCGATCAGCATCTCCCGGCGCGCGCCCAGGCTGCCGAAAGCGGTGCCGACGTCCATGGCGGCCAGGGCCAGGAACACCCGCGCCAGCGCCAACAGTCCCACCAGCGCGATCACGTCCGCCGCCGGCGAGAACGGCAGATCGTTGGCCAGCGTGGGTACGATGCCGGCCGCCAGCGCCATGCAGGCGAACACGATATGGGGCGCGAAGCGGAACAGCGAGGTCGCGTCGTGCGCCAGCACCACATCCTTGTGCAACAGCTTGCGCAGCGTGTGATATGGCTGCAGCAGCGGCGGCGCCGAGCGCCCCAGCATCCAGGCGCGGCATTGGTTCACCCACCCCACCAGCAGCGGCGCGAGCAGCAGGGCCAGCAATGTTTGGGCGAGTTGCAGCAGGATCCCGGCGGTCATGGCGTCACCCGGTCACGAACACCAGCAGCACGATCAGCGTGGCGAAACTGTAGATCAGATACCACTGGATGCGACCGTGCTGCAGCCGGCCGGTGCGCTCGGAAAGCCATGCCACAGCCTCCCCGACCGGCCGGTAGAGCAGCAGCCACAGCCGGTCGCGGCTGTCGCCGCGGTATTCCGGGTGGCGATCGAACGGATCCGGCGTGTGCCGCTCGACCCGCATGAAGGCACTGAAGATATGGCGGATGGGTTGACCGAAACCCTCGGCGCTGTCCTGCATGCACGCATCCTGCTCGGGATAGCCGCAATCCCACGGCGCGGCGCGGCGCACGCGGCCATGAAACAGACGCCTGACGCCGAAGAACACCGCCACCGTGACCGTGACGACCACGCCCAGGAACAGCAGCGGCGCATAACTCGCGCGTTCGGCGGCGATCGGCGCGAGCAGCAGCGGATTGCCATCGTTGACCAGCGCCAAACCGATCAACTGCCGCGTCACCGGCGCCAGCCCCTCGACCACGAAGGACGGAAACAGGCCCAGCAGGACGCAACCCGCAGCCAGCCACAGCATGCCCAGCCGCTCCGGCCAGCCGGCATCATGCGCCTGCTGCAGCGCGGCATCGCGTGGCCGGCCCAGAAACACCACACCGTAGAACTTGACCATGACATAGGCGGCCAGCGCCGCCGCCAGCACCACCACCGCCGCGGCCACCGGAATCACCATGTTCAGATACGGCCGGTCCAGCCCCGGCGTGAGCAGGAACGCCTGCAACAACAGCCACTCCGACACGAAACCGTTGAGCGGCGGTAGCCCGGCGATGGCCAACGCGCCGATCAGCGTCAGCCATGCCGTCCAAGGCATGGTGCGGATCAGCCCGCCCAGGCGCCCCATGCGCCGCTCGCCGGTGGCATGCAGCACCGAGCCGGTGCCGATGAACAGCAGACCCTTGAACAGCGCGTGATTGAGGGCGTGGTACAGCAGCGCGGTCAGCGTCAACGCCGCCAGCATCGGCTTGCCGTCGACGTGGAAGATCAGCGTCAGGCCGAAGCCGGCGACGATCAGGCCGATGTTCTCGATCGACGACCACGCCAGCAGGCGCTTCATGTCCGACTGCACGGCTGCGAAGATCACACCGTACAGCGCGCTGGCCAGGCCCAGGGCGAGCGCCAGCACCCCCCACCAGGCCAGCGTCACCCCCAGCAGATCGAACGTCACGCGCAGCAGGCCGTAGATGGCGGTCTTCAACATGACCCCACTCATCAGCGCCGAGACCGGCGAAGGCGCCGCCGGATGCGCCTCCGGCAACCACACGTGCAAAGGCACCAGCCCCGCCTTGGCGCCGAAACCGAACAGCGCCAGCAGGAACGCGACCGATGCCCATGCCGGCGTCGTCTCGGCCAGACGCATCGCGTCGAAAGCGTAGGAGCGCGCGTGACCCGACTCGCCGCCGTGCAGCACGCCAAAGCACAACAGCAGCGCCACCGCACCGACATGGGCGATGAGCAGATAGAGAAAGCCGGCGCGGCGGATCTCCGGCACGGCATGGTCGCTGGTGACCAGGAAATACGAGGCCAGCGCCATCACTTCCCACGCCACCATGAATGCGTAGGCGTCATCCGCCAGCAGCACCAAGGCCATGCCGGCCAAAAACAGGTGGTACCACAGCGCCAACTCGGCCAGCGGGACCGCCGCCAGCGCACGGAAATAGCCGGTGGCATGCAGGGTCACGCCGAACGACGCGACGCCGAGCAACAGCAGAAAGAACCCGGACAGCGCATCCAGGCGCAGATGGAACGGCAGATCGGGGAGACCCATGGGCAGGACGAAAGCCGACGGCGGCAGCATCAGCGCAGTCGCGCCGATGCCGGCCATGAGCAGACCACCGAGCGCGCCCAGCGGCAGTATCCAGCGCGTGATGCGCGCGGCCTGGCGCCGACCGGCCAGCGCTGCCGCGGCGAGCGCGAGCCAGTACAGCACCACGCCCCAGGCCCAGTCCAGTGGCGCGGTTTCAGGCACCGGCCTCACCCACCCAATGGCCCAACTGCATTGTGACCGCACGACGAGCGCCCGACCGGCGCCCATCGCCCGCCTCCACCGCCGGCGGGCGGCAACCGGCGTACCGTTCCTGGTGCGGACACCGGTATCGATGTGCGATTCCTGCGCAGTGAACGACCGGGCACCGGGAATGGACTTGGACCGACATCACGTATTTGAATTTGATGCGAATAAGATGTGCGTTAGATTATCATGCTTTGGTGCATCAGGAGCAACCGATGGAACACAAGACCGCCCGCCTCACCGTGCTGCTCGACCCGGCCAAGAAACGCGCCTTCGAGACGCTGTGCGCGCAACAGGACATGACACCGTCACAGGTCGTGCGCCAGTTGATCCGTGAACATCTGAGAAAACATGGTGTGGAGTGGCGTCCGAGCGGCGCGGACGATAAAAACCGTTCGGTACCGGAGTGACGGCCAAGGCGGTCGCGCCTCGATCGCACGCCTGACGGCGGTCCACACAAAAGCCGACCGATGACGTAGATTTCAGGCGAGGCGCATCGTCTCGCCCCGACGCAGACACCCACGCGATGACCACCGACCAAGGTCTGATCCTCACCATCCTGCTCGCCACGGTGGCCCTGTTCCTGTGGGGCCGCTGGCGCCACGACATGGTGGCGGTATCCGCCCTGCTCGCCTGCGTGCTGGCGGGACTCATCACGCCGGCGCAGGCGTTCGCCGGTTTCGGCCATCCGGCCGTGGTCACCGTCGCCTGCGTGCTGGTGCTCAGCAGCGGCCTGCAGACCTCGGGCGCGGTGGATGCGCTGACCCGCGCCGTGCTGCCGGCGCGCGCCGGCATCACCCTCAGTCTGGCTGCGCTGGTCGGTCTGGGCGCGCTGCTGTCGGGGTTCATGAACAATGTCGGCGCGATGGCCCTATTGATGCCGGTGGCCATGCAACTGGCCGGACGCCTGAACCTCACGCCGGGCCAGGTACTGATGCCTCTGGCCTTCGGCACCATCCTGGGCGGGATGACGACATTGATCGGCACGCCGCCCAATCTCATCGTCTCCGGCTTCCGCGCGCAGACCGGCGTCGGCAGTTTCGCCATGTTCGACTTCGCCCCGGTCGGTCTGGCCGTGGCCGTCACCGGCATCCTGTTCGTCGCCCTGCTTGGCTGGCGCCTGGTGCCGAAACGCCAGCCCGCCGGCATGGAAGGCTTCGAGTCCGGTGCCTACATCACCGAGGCGCGCGTGCCCAAGGACAGCAAGGCGGCAGGCTCGAATCTGCGCGAGATCGAGGCGATGCTGGACGGCATCGATGCGCAGATCATCGGCCTGGTGCACCGGGGCGTGCGCCTGACCGCGCCCAATGCGCGGCGCACGGTGCGCGCCGGCGACATCCTGCTGATCGAGGCGGAGGCCGAAGCCTTGGCAGGCGTGCTCTCCACGCTCGGCCTGATCCTGGAGGAAGCGGTGACGCCCACGCCCGCCGCCGATGCCGCACTGACCGCGGAGTCCGGTGACACGGCGGGCGCCGACGTCGACACACACGACACGACGCCGGATCGAGCCGCGGACTCGGGCGAGATCGCCCTGATGGAATTGGCCGTACTGCCCAGTTCGACCCTGGTCGGACGTTCGGCCAGCGATCTCCTGCTGCGCACCCGCTACGGGCTCAACCTGCTGGCGCTGTCACGCGAGGGGCAACGCTCGATGAAGCGTCTGCGTTCGGTGGCCATCCAGTCCGGTGATCTGCTGCTGATGCAAGGGCCGCCGGAGGCCCTGGCCGAGTTCGCCGCCGACCATGGCTGCGTACCGCTGGCCGAACGCGAACTGCGCATTCCCGACCGGCACAAGGCCTGGCAGGCCGGTTCGATCATGGCGGTGGCCGTCGGCGGCGCGGCCTTCGGCCTGGTGCCGGCGGCCATCGCCTTCGCCGCCGGCGTGCTCGCGTCCATGGTGCTGCGCACCGTGCCGCCGCGCGCCGTCTACGAGGCTATCGACTGGCCGGTGATCGTGTTGTTGGCGGCACTGATCCCGGTGGCCGGCGCGATGGAAACGACCGGTACCGCGGATCTGATCGCCCGCTTCATGCTCGACCATCTGGCGCAGGGTCACGCCGTCATCGGCCTGGCAATGGTCCTGGTGGTGACGATGTTCCTGTCCGACCTGATGAACAACGCCGCCACGGCGGCGGTAATGTGTCCGATCGCCATCGGCACCGCCATGGCCCTGGGGGTCAGCGCCGATGCGTTCCTGATGGCAGTGGCGATCGGTGCCTCGTGCGCCTTCCTCACCCCCATCGGCCACCAGAACAATACCCTGATCCTGGGCCCCGGCGGCTTCCGTTTCGGCGACTACTGGCGCATGGGCCTGCCGCTGGAGCTGGTGGTGATCGCGGTCAGCCTGCCCACGCTGCTGCTGGTCTGGCCACTGTGACCGCAGTCATCCGTGCGCGGCGTGACTCGAGCGGCGGTCGGAGCGCGAGCGGATTTGCGCCACGGCAGCGCGAAAACCGCCGCTCAGCGCTCCGTCATGGTTTCTCCCTTCGCTCATCGGGCACCAGCCCGGTCCAATGGGCAATCCGCGTTCAGCGCGGGCGTGCACGACCGCACTCACAAGCGCACGACCACGTCGCGATGCTGGGTCAGCGCCTGAATCGCGCGTTCCAGATCGAGCTGGGACGGATTGACCGCGCACGCCTCGCCCAGACGGGCGAACAGTTCGTCTTGTTCGAACACCTGGCGCGTGCCGTCGGCGCGTTGCAGGTAAGCGGCCCAGGGCACGAACTTGGTCAGCGGGAAGTCGTCGCCGTGCTTGGGCGAGATGTCGATGTTGAGACCGGCCACGAACAGCAGATTGCGGCCATGCATGACCGGCGCACGCACGAAGCTGCGATAGGTGCGCTCGAATTCCGCCAGCGTATTGGCGCACGCCGCGGTCAGCAACGGATGCTTGGCGGTAACGATCCAGGGCATGGGCGCCAGCAGGTTTTCCTCCAACTGGTCCTGGAACGGGTCTTCCTGGGCGCCCTCACGGCGGAAATAGAAATCCTCCGCCTCCAGGCGCGCGCCCAGCGCCTCGCTGCCCTCGGCCGGCCAGGCCGCCTCGCCCAAGCGCGCGATCAGCCCATCCGCGGCCAGGAACACGTGGCCGGTGCTGCGCGTCGCCAGGGGGCGCGGCAGTTCGCGTCCGGCGCCGCGTACCAGACGTTCGAACAACGGAAACAGGCCGGGGCCGCGCGTGCGCGAGATCAGCAGGTAGTCGACCAGCACCGCCAGTTCGCCGTCATGACGCATGAGCCGGATGTTCTCGCTGGCATACGCGTACTCCGCGGCATAGCTCTCGATGACGCTGCCGATCTTGCCGCAGGAACAACTGTTGGTTTCGTGCTCGGTGCGCAGCCGTCGATACACGCCGAACTCGCCGCTGTCGGCGTCGTAGCCGACATGACTGGCCTGCAACAGCAGCAGATCCTTGCCGTGTTCGGCATGCGGCGCGTGCCGGTTGAGCGACACGATGCCGCCGACGCGACCGTGGTTGAACGGAAACGCGCCGAAATGCTTGGTCATCAGGATGGTGGGAAAGCCCTGGCTCTCGTCGGAACAGAACGCGCGCGAGGGCATGATGCGCGCCGCGTCGAAACCCAGCGCCAGGCACCAGTTGTACAGCTTGGGCACGAAAGCGCTGTAACACAGCATGTAGCCGTCCAGGCGAAAGCTGGCGAGCGCACTGGGGATGCTGGCGCGATTGGAAAACATGGGGAGGGCTCGGCGGGAAGCGGGGCGCCGCGCTATAATATCAAGCTTTGCTGATATTGCAGACGCGTACTGGCCACGGACGATGATGAACGCCAAACTCGAACGATTCTTCCCCTTTCTCCGCTGGTTCCCGCTGCAAGCCGGCGATGTGCGCGTGAATTTCATGGCCGGTCTCACGGTCGCGCTGGTGCTGATCCCGCAGTCCATGGCCTATGCGCAACTGGCCGGCCTGCCCGCCTATTTCGGCCTGTATGCGGCGTTCCTGCCGGTGGCGGTGGCAGCCATGTGGGGTTCGTCCAATCAACTCGCCACCGGTCCGGTGGCGGTGGTGTCGCTGCTGACCGCGTCGTCGGTGGCAACGCTGGCCACGCCGGGCAGCGACGATTTCATTGCGCTGGCCATCATGCTCACCTTCCTGGTGGCGGTGATCCAACTGCTGCTGGGCATCTTCAAGCTGGGCGTGGTGGTCAACTTCCTGTCCCACCCGGTGATCGTCGGCTTCACCAACGCCGCCGCGATCATCATCGCGCTGTCGCAGGTCTCCAAGATCCTAGGCGTACCGATGCCGCGCAGCGAATCGTTCATGCAGGACATCTACGGGGTGCTGCAGCAGGTCGGCGACACCCATCTGCCGACGCTGGCCATGGGCGTGGGCGCCATGCTGCTGATGTGGGGCATGAAGAAGTATCTGCCCAACTGGCCCGGTGTGCTGGTGGCGGTGGCGCTGACCACGCTGATTTCCTGGGCGACCGGTTTCGAGAAGAAGGGCAGCGCGCACATCGACGAGCTGGCCGATCCGCAGATTGCCGCCATGGCGCTGGAATACGAGGCCGCCGTCAAGGAACTGGCGCAGGTCAACAAGGACGTGCTGACCAACGAGGCGGAAGCCAAGGCGCTGGAGAAGGCCGAGGAACGCAACGAGCCGTTCATCCTCGCCTTGCATTATCAGGCCGACCTGTTGCGCGCGCAGGCCGCGAGCCTGGAGGAATCCAACGCCAAGCGGCTGAAGGAGCTGCGCAAGCTGCGCTTTGAACGCGAACGGCTGGCAGACGGCCAGCCCGGCCGCCTGTATCGCGCCGGCATGGTGCCGGAAGGCGTGGAGACCGATGGCGTCAACTGGCGCATCATGCGCGTGACCAAGGGCGAACTGCGCCTGACCGGCGGCGGCGAGGTGGTCGGCACCATACCCGAGGGCCTGCCCAAGTTCAGCCTACCGTCGTTCGATCTGGACAAGCTGGCGGCGCTGTTCTCCGCCGCGCTGGTGATCTCCCTGGTCGGTTTCATGGAAGCGATCTCCATCGCCAAGGCGGTGGCGGCACGCACCAAGCAGCGCCTGGACCCCAACCAGGAGCTGATCGGCCAGGGCCTGGGCAATCTGGCGGGCAGCATGTCCATGGCCTACCCCACCTCTGGCTCGTTCTCGCGCACCGCGGTCAACATGAACATGGGCGCCACCTCCGGTCTGGCATCGGTATTCACCGCACTGATCGTACTGGTCGCACTGCTATTCCTGACGCCATTGCTCTACCACCTGCCGCAGGCGGTGCTGGCCGCAATCATCATCATGGCGGTGGGCGGTCTGGTCAACCTGCAGGCGGTCAAGCATGCCTGGAAGGCGCACAAGCACGACGGTGCCGCCGCGCTGGTCACCTTCGGTGCCACGCTGTTCTTCGCACCGCACCTGGACAACGGCATCCTGGTAGGCGCGGGGCTGGCCATCGTGTTGTTCCTGCTGCGCAGCATGAAGCCGCGCGTCGCCCTGCTCGGCCGCTACTCCGACGGCACGCTGCGCGACATCAAGGTCAACCCGGACCTGCCCACCAGCGAGCACATCATGGCGCTGCGTTACGACGGCTCGCTGTACTTCGCCAACGTGTCCTACTTCGAGGACGCGGTGCTGGAAGCGCTGGCCGGGCGGCCCACCGCCAAGTACGTGCTGATCGTCGGCGACGCCATCAACCAGATGGATGCATCCGGCGAGGAGGTGGTGCACCACTTGGTCGAACGCCTGAGGGAATCGGGCGTCACGCTGGTGTTCTCCGGCCTGAAAAAGCAGGTGCTGGACGTGATGCGCAGTACCGGCCTGTTCGAGCTGGTCGGCCAGGAAAACATCTTCGCCACCGAGGATCAGGCCATCAGCGCGATCTACGAACGCCTGGGGGATGCCGCGCACGAAGATCTGTTCTGCGTGGTCAAGCCGGCCACGGCCTGAGCATGCGCATGCAGCCGACCATGGAAATCAACTCCATCACCAAAAAACTGCTGTTCAACACCATCCGCGTCGACACGGTACTGGAGGACGGCAGCGAGGGGTCCGGCACCGCGTTCGTGGTCAGCCATGCGCATGCACGCGGCGCCCATACCTTCATCGTCACCAACCGCCATCTGGTCGATGGCGTGCGCCGCGGCGGCTTGGTGTTCACGCAGAAACGCAATGGCCAGCCGGCGTTCGGCCAGCGCTTCCAGCTCAACATCGACGATTTCCCGCATGCCTGGTTCATGCATCCGGACCCGCAGGTCGATCTCGCGGTGATCCCGATGCGCCCGCTGGAACAGGCGGCACGCGACCAGGGCATCGAGCTGTACTACCAGGTCATCGACAGCCGTCTGGCGCCCGACGCCGCCACGCTGCGCGGCCTGGACGCACTGGAGGAAATCCTGTTCGTCGGCTACCCCAGCGGCGTCTGGGACCAGGTCAACCTGATGCCCATCCTGCGCCGCGGCACCACCGCCACGCCCATCGCGCTGGATTTCGAAGGCCGGCCGGAATTCCTCATCGATGCGGCGGTGTATCCCGGTTCCAGTGGCAGCCCGGTGTTCATCTACCAACCCGAGGGCGGTCGCGCCAGCCTGGGGCGTGGCAAATTCCTGTTCGCCGGCGTGGTGGCGGCGGTATTCTTCCGCGAGGAAGCCAACCACCTGGTGCCGGTGCCGGTGCCGGCCAACAATGCCGGCATGGTCATGGGCTCGGAGATGATCGACCTGGGTCTGGTGATCAAGGCGCAGGCGGTGGTCGACATGATCGATGCCTACCTGGGCAAGTGGGCGGAGTGACACCATGGCGGAAAAAATGACCTACGCCGGCTTCAACCAGGATACCCATGGCATCACCACGCTGGGGCGCATCGTGCTGGACGCCTGGCTGTTCGGCCTGCTGCCGCGGGAGGAGGACTGCGCCGGATGGGACCTGCAACGCATGCAGCACCTGGTGGAACAGGTCAACCGCCGCTGGGACGAATACGGCAACCTGCCCAGCCGCCTGCCGGACGATCTGCGCGCGCGCCATGCCGAACTCTATGCCTGGGCCATGCAGCGCGCGCGCGAACGCGGCTGGAACCCCGAACTGGACGAGGATGAATGAACGCCGCCGGCGCGCTTAGGCGGCCGCCGGTGCCTCACATGCGGAGGACACGATGAGCTTCGAACCGGTTGTGCTATTCTTCGTACTGGGCGCGGCTGCCGGCCTGCTGCGCTCGGACCTCAAGATTCCGGGCAGCATCTATGAGGCGCTGTCGATCTTCATCCTGCTCGCCATCGGTCTCAAGGGCGGTGTAGAACTGGCCAAGCACCCGATCGGCGATCTGTTGGTCGACGGTCTGGTCATCGTGCTGATGGGCGCGCTGATCCCGCTGGTCGCCTTCCCGGTACTGCGCTACCTGGGCCACATGAGCCGGGCCGATTCGGCCTCCATCGCAGCGCACTACGGCTCGGTCAGCGTCGTCACCTTCTCGGTCGGCATCACGCTGCTGGGCCAGGAGAAGCTGGCGTTCGAAGGCTATCTGATCGTGTTCCTGGTGCTGCTGGAAATGCCCGCGCTGGTGCTGGGCGTGATCCTGGCGCGCTACGGTCAGGGCACGGTGCGCTGGGGCAAGCTGCTGCACGAGGTGTTCTTCGGCAAGAGCATCTACCTGCTCGCCGGCGGCCTGGTGATCGGTTACGTCGCCGGCGCCGACGGTATCCAGCCGCTGGACAAACTGTTCTTCGACCTGTTCAAGGGCGTGCTCGCGCTGTTCCTGCTGGAAATGGGCCTGGTGGCCTCCACGCGCATCGCCGCGCTGCGCGAGTACGGCGTGTTCCTCGCTCTGTTCGCCGTGCTGATGCCGATATTCTCGGCCACCCTGGGTGTGGTCACCGGCTGGATGCTGGACTTCTCGGTCGGCGGCACCTTCCTGCTCGCCACGCTGTTCGCCAGCGCGTCCTACATCGCCGCGCCGGCCGCCATGCGCATCGCCGTGCCGGAAGCCAACCCGGCGCTGTCCATCGGCGCCTCGCTGGGCATGACCTTTCCGTTCAACATCTTCCTGGGCATCCCCATTTATTTATGGATGGCCCGACTGATCCACGCAGGCGGAGGCTGATCGCATGAACGCGCAACCCATGCAGTTGCTCACCATCCTGACCGAAGCGGTGCTGGAGGACACCCTGATCGAAGAGATCATGGAACTCGGCGCCAGGGGCTACACCATCTCCGAAGCCCGCGGCCGCGGCACGCACGGCGTGCGCACCGGCAAATGGGCCGCGGGCGGCAACATCCGCATCGAAGTGGTCGGCGACGCGGCGCTGTGCCGGCGCATCGTCGAGCGCCTGCACAGCCAGTACGAGCGCGACTACGGCCTGCTGATGTTCACCTGCGCGGTGGAATTGCAGAACTGATTTCGCACTGCGCGCGAAACCGGACGCGACGGCAAACGGCATCGTTCAGCCTGGATGCCGCCGTCGGACGTGCCCGAGTATGGATCTGCCGGCTCGTCCGCCAGGTTGCGACGACGTGCCCGGCCGACACTCAAGGCTTCCGGCCCCAGCGACAGATAGCAGGCAACCTCACGGCAGCGGCGTGAAATCGTAGCCTTCGCCGCGCCGCACGAGCGTGCCGATGCCGGCCCCCGGCAGGTGATAGCCGGCCAGCAGCAGGTTCTCGTTCACCACCATCTCGCTGAGTCTGCGTCGGGTCAGGCGCGCGGCTTCGGGGTCCATGTCGAACATCACCGCCCAGTCCGGATTGCGCACGAACAGCGCCGCGACGTTGGTCGTGTCGGCCCAGAACATCAGCCGACGCGTGCCGCCCTCGACGGTGAACACGGTATGGCCCGGCGTGTGGCCATAGGCCGGCAGCGAGCGCACACCCGGCAGCACTTCGCTGCCCGGGGTGAACTTGACCACCGCATCGGCGATGGGCCCGAACACGCGCCGCGCGGCGCCGAACACGCCTTTCATCGCTTCGGGTGCGGCCGCCATGCGCGCATCATCCATCCACCAGTTCCACTCCGGTTCCGGCACGTAGACTTTTGCATTGCGGAACACCCATCGGCCGGCCTTGTCGCGTAAACCGTTGATGTGGTCACCGTGGAAGTGCGAGATGACCACGGCGTCGATCGAGTCCGGGGTGATGCCGGCCTTTTCCATGTTGGCCAGCAGCCGGCCGGCGGTGGCGGCACCGAATTCGCCATTGCCGGCATCGAACAGCACGCGCCGGCCACCGACATCGACCACCAACGGATTGAACGGCACCTCGACGCGGTCGGTGGGCAGACCGGCGCTGACCAGGGCCGCCTGCACATCGGCGAGGGCTGCGTTCCTGACGAAGTTTGCGTCCAGCGGGCGTGTGAAGTAGCCGTCGCTGAGCATGGTCACCCGCACGGCGCCCAGGTCGACGCGGGTCACACCGGCGCCCGGCGTGGTCGTGCCCGCCGTTGCCAAGGCGGCACCGGCGAGCAGGCCGGTCATGCATGCCGCGCTCAGCGCGACACCCGAAACCAGAAAATCCCTGCGTGTCATGCTCATGGCTGACCTGTCCTGTAGAGTTGAAGACGCGCCGGATTGTAGGGCGAAAACAACGCGGCCACCGCAGCACCCGCGTTACCGCCCACAGGTCGAGGCCAACCGCCGAAACGCGCCGCGCCGCGACGGCGGGCTCAGAACCCCACCAGTTCGGCGTGCACGCCGTGATTGCGTACCTGCGACAACAGTTCGCTGGCGCGCATCGCATCGGCGTCGTAGCGCACCAGGATCATGTGGCTGGCTTTGGGCGACAGGCAGCCGCTGACCACGTGCGCGTGGCTGCACAGGGTGTCGGCGATGGCGCACATGCCATATTCCGGCAGACTTTCATCGACGTGGATCATCACGTCCGCGATGGCTGGCTTCATGCTGGGCTCCTCTCGTGTTCATGGGCGTGGCGTGTGCGGGTAGTCGCCACGCGGGAAGGCCGACGGACGTCGGACAAACAACTTGTGATGGGTTCGTTATAGCAGTTGTCCTGGCGACGGCCACGACGGCGAAAGAGCCGATGCCGGTGCGCCTGTGCCCTTTGCCGCATCTATGGTGGTGCAGCACGATGCCGACCGCCCGGGGGGCACAGCAAAACCCTTTTTTCGGCGCCCCGCATGCGCACCTTGCTCACCCCGTTTCTGCCGGCATTCGCCGGCAACGTCACCGCCGCCCCATCGCCGAGCCGATCGTGGTCAAGATCGATGTCGTGGGCGCTGCATTCAGGTCACCGCGCCGAACCAGAACGCCCCGCCCTTGTCCAGGAACTCGTCGTAGCGCATGTAGTGCGAGCCGTCGCAGGAAAAGGTGAGACTGATCATGCCGTTGAACAGATTGATCGACGACATGCGCAGATAGATATTCTCGTCCGCCATGCGCAGGTCGCGCAGGTGATCGAGGATCTCGCGCACGCGGCGGCGCGGGATGAGCGCATCGGCCGGGTAATCCTGCGGCGGGTAGACCAGACAGATGTCCGGATCGCTCAACGCTTCCTGGTCGAGGATGCGGTAGCGGTAAGGATCGGCCAGAGTCCAGATGGTGGCCTGACTACTGGAGAAGTGGATCTGGCACTGGAACACACCGCGGTGGGTGAGCAGTTCCTCCAGGATGGACAGCGCCTGCGTCAGGTTGAGATCCATCGGGCTGTCTACACGGCACTGCTGGAACACGTTGCCGCGTATCGCCGGGTCGCCCTTGATCTGGCGCCAGTTGCCGGGTTCCTCGTACAACTCGGCGGTAACCGGCAGGTTGCGCAGGTCGAAATCGGCGCCCAGGTAGCCGACCACATGACCACCCACGCGCACGATCTGCAGCGCGGTGAGCGAGGGACGTTTCTTCAGCAGACTGATGTAGGCATCGGACAACAGGAAACCCCAGGCCGGCACAGCCTCCTTCATGTAGGGCCGCTGCGAGCGGTCGCGCCCGAAATGCTCGGGCAGCAGGCCGCTCTTGCCGACGTTGTCGCAGATCTGCAAGCCATCGGTGTCGACGCAGTACAGAAAGGTGCAATACGGAATACGCGGAAATCCGTGCAGCAACACATCGTTCAGGCCGGCACGGTCGCCCCACACCGGCGCGCATTCCGCGGCCAGGCGCGCGAGCGGTTCATGCAGCATCAGCGCAAGCTGTTCGCGTTGGCGATAGATGCTGTCTTTCCAGGAGTCCTGCATGGCGGGCGGTCGATCGTGGTGATGTGGGGGGGCCGGACAAGGTTAACGCGAACCGGACAAGGTTAACGCGAATCCGTTGCGCGTCGTAGCGGCGCAGGGTCCGTAAGTGGCCGCCTGAACCCCGTGCGACGGTTCGGCCGAATCACCGGTAAGCGAGCCGCAATCATGACAGCAGGTCGGCCGACAACACGCGCGCCCCCAACAGATAGACGCGACCCGGCTGGCGGTCGTCGCCCTGCAGCGAGTATTCGAACGCGAACTCCCGGAACAGGCGCGCCCGCTGCATGGCATCGCGGCGCAACGCCATGCGCCGCAGCGCCACGGATTCATCGAGGAACTGCACGTTGGCGCGCTCACAGGCCAGACGCGCGGCGCGCACCGCCAATTCACGCTTCTGCAGACTGTCCCACCAGAACCAGCCCAGCGCGCCGAATACCAGCAGCAGCAGCCCCTCCGGGCTCATGATGCCGGTGGCTCGGCGGCTCGGCGCGGCGGCAGCAGCAGGGCACAAACCGGTTCGCGCTGCCGGCGCGGTGGACGCGCGGTGCCGACGACGGTAGCCGACGCAGTCGCCTGCACCGCGACCGGGCCGGGCGGCGGCGCGATCTGCGGCAGCGGCGTCGGCGTGAGCGGCCGGTTGATGAAGCGCTCGATGGCGCCGAGCAGTCGTTCCTCGTCCGGGGCGACCAGCGATACCGCCAGGCCGGAAGCCCCGGCGCGACCGGTCCGGCCGATGCGATGCACGTAATCCTCGGGGGAGTAAGGCAGTTCGAAGTTGACCACACAGGGCAGTTCGGCGATGTCGATACCGCGCGCGGCGATGTCGGTGGCCACCAGTAGGCGCACCTTGCCTTGCTTGAAGCCGTCGAGCGCGGCCAGACGCTCCAGTTGCGCCTTGTCGCCATGAATGGTGGCGGCCTGGATGCCGCGTTTCAGCAAGCGCCGGCCGAGCTTGTCGGCGGCAAGCTTGGTGCGCGTGAACACCAGCGCCTGGGTGATCTCGCGGGCTTCGACCACGCGCACCAGGGCATCGAGCTTGTCGTCCTCACGCACCTTGTGCACCACCTGCTCCACCGTTTCCGCAGCGGTATTGCGCCGCGCCACCTCGACCTTGAGCGGGTTGTGCAGGAAACTGCGCGCCAGCCCGACGATGGCATCGTCGAAAGTGGCGGAGAACAGCACGGTCTGGCGCTGCACCGGCAACAGATCGACGATGCGTTTCAGGTCGGGCAGGAAACCCATGTCGAGCATGCGGTCGGCCTCGTCCAACACCAGGAAGCGCACCTGCGACAGCAGCGCCGGGCGGCTGCCGGCATGGTCGAGCAGGCGGCCCGGCGTGGCCACCAGGATTTCCACGCCGTTGCGCAGATCCGCCTCCTGACCCTTCATGTCCATGCCGCCGAACACCACCGTGCTGCGCAACGGCAGATGGCGCTTGTAGGCCATCACGCTGTCGTGCACCTGGATGGCCAGTTCGCGCGTCGGCGCCAGCACCAGTGCGCGCACCGGATGGCGCGCCGGAGAAGCGCTGGTATTGGCATCCGGAATCAGCTTCTGCAACAACGGCAGCGCGAAGGCAGCGGTCTTGCCGGTACCGGTCTGCGCTTGCGCCATCAGATCGCGTCCGGCCAGCATCAGCGGAATGGCCTGTTTCTGGATCGGCGTGGGCACCTTGTAATTGAGCGCATCGAGCGCGGCGAGCAGTCTCGCGTCCAGGCCGAGATCGGCGAAGGTGGTGGCGGCTTCCAGTGCCGCCGACGTGTCGGTGCCCGCGTCCATCAAAGTTCCCGCCAATCCAGTCCGCATTCCTGATCGGCGACGCCGATCCAGTCCCGCTCACAGCCCAGTCCGCCGGCCAGGGCATCCCGGGCCAAGTCCGGTGTGTTGTTTTCTTCCGACAGATGCGCCGCGACCACGTGCTTGAGCTGCGGACCGGCCACGCGCGCCAGCAGCGCGGCGGCAGCTTCGTTGTCGAGATGGCCGTAATGACCCAGGATGCGCCGCTTCAGCGCAGCGGGGTATCCGCCGGCGCGCAGGCGTTCGACATCATGGTTGCACTCCAGCGCCAGCGCATCGCAATGTTCCAGCATGGCGACCATGTGCGCGGTGACGTGGCCGGCATCGGTAAGCAGGCCGAAACGGTGCGCACCGTCGCTGAACACGAATTGCACCGGTTCGCGCGCGTCATGCGGTACCGGATAGGGCATCACGCACAGATCGCCGACGGCGAAATCGGCATGGTCGAAGATCACGCGCGAGGAATCCGGTGCCGCGCCCTGCGCTTCAAGCATGGTCAGACAGCCATGCGAGGCCCAGACCGGACAGCGCGCACGTGTCGCCAGCGCCGCCGCACCGCGCGCGTGGTCGCTGTGCTCGTGGGTGACCAGCACGGCATCGATCTGCTCCACCGTCACATCGAGCCGCGCCAGCCGGCGCTTCGCCTCGCGCGCGGCGAAGCCGCAGTCCACCAGCACGAGCGTGGCGCCGGCTTGGACCAGCCAGGCGTTGCCCTTGCTGCCACTGCCCAGACAAGCGAACCGCATGCGCGCCGAAAATCCCGGCTCCCGGGTCTACTTCAGTTGCTCGAACAGCAACGTGGCGATGCGGTTGCCGGTCTCGTTGCTGGCCGGCGCACCGTCGTCTTCGTAAACGCCCAGAACCGTACCGGCATCGGCGCCCGACACCCGCACCTGGTAACGCCGCGCCATCGCCTTGGCGTCGCTGGAACGCCAGAACGCCAGGCGCCCCAGGACGCCCCGGTCCTGGCGCGTGTTGGCCTCGGGATCGGCGTAACGCACGTAGTACAAGCCACCCGCCCGATCGCGGTCCTCGACCACGAAACCGATGCGATCCAACGCCAGGCCGACGCGCCGCCAGGCGCGATCGAACGCATCCGGCATGGTCACGCCAGGTGCGGCGTCCGGCCGCTTGACCAGCACCGCCTGCGGTGCGACGCGCTCGGCCACCAGCGTCTGCGCGCGCGCCTCCTCGACGCCGAAACGCACCATCAGCCGACGCAGCATCTCCGCCTCCAGCTCGGGATCGGCCGGGCGCGGCTGCCAGACGGTTCGGCCCCGTCCCTGGTCACCACCACCCTGGGTGCCCTCGAACACCTCGTACATGCCGCGGTGACTGATGTAAATCTCGGTACGACCACCCGCCCCCGATTCCAGTCGGGTACGGAACTTATCGCGTTCGGCGGTGGAATACAGACCATCGATCACCCGCCCCAGCAGGCTGCGCAGGCCATCCTGCGGAATCTTGGCGCGGTTTTCCGCCCAGTCGGTCTCCATCACGCCGGCATCCGGCAGTTCCAGCGTGACGATGAAGCCCAGTTCCTGCCAGAAGTCCTTGACCACTGGCCACACCTCCGCGGCCGGCAGATCGACGACCAGCCAGCGTTGCGTGCCGGCGCGTTCGATGGCGACCTTGTCGACGCTGGGCAGCAGCCCTGCCGCCGCACTGGTGCGCGGCTGGCCGGCGCGGTCGCGATCATAGGCGGAGAACGTGGCGCTGCCGCGGCCGGCCACGTCCGGCACGGCGAAGCGGCCGTCGCCGCGCGGCAGGATCAGGTCGGGCGGAACCTCCAGGCTGGGCAGCGAGCCGGCCGACTTGTAGTCGATCTTCTTGCCCTCCAACAAGGTACAGCCCGACACGAGCAGGGCCAAAACGAGCACTGACGGGGTATGACGCATGACGGTGGACCTCACAGGGAGCCTGCTTCCTTCAAGGCGACGCGCAGCGCGTCGTGGAATTGCGATGACAGGGTGGACAGCGGCGGGCGGATGCCCGCTTCGATGCGCCCCATGGCCGCCAGCGCCCACTTCACCGGAATCGGGTTGGCTTCCATGAACAGCTTCTGGTGCAGCCCGAGCAGGCGGAAATTCAGCTCGCGCGCGCGCGCCAGATCGCCGACCAGCGCTGCGGCGCACAGCTCGCGCATGGCCAGCGGCGCGACGTTGGCGGTGACCGAGATGACGCCGCGGGCGCCCAGCAGCATCAGTGCCAGCGCGCTCGCGTCGTCACCGCTGTACACGGCGAAATGGGCCGGCGCGTCCTTGATCAGCGCACTGCCCCGCTCGATGTTGCCGGTGGCGTCCTTGATGCCCACCACGCCCGGCACCTGCGCCAGACGCAACACCGTGTCGTTGGCGATGTCGCAGGCGGTACGTCCCGGCACGTTGTACAGAATCAAGGGCAAATCCACCGCCTCGGCGATGGCGCGGTAATGACGATACAGCCCTTCCTGCGTTGGCTTGTTGTAATAGGGCGCCACCGACAAACCCGCGGCGGCCCCGGCCGCCTTGGCACAACGGGTCAGCTCGATCGCCTCGGCGGTCGAGTTGGCACCGGTGCCGGCGATCACCGGCAGGCGGCCCGCCGCCTGTTCGACCGCGACGCGGATCAGTTCGCAATGCTCGGCCGTATCGACCGTCGGTGATTCGCCCGTGGTGCCCACCACCACGAGACCATGCGTGCCCTGCTCCACGTGCCAATCGATCAGGGCACGATAACGGGGCATGTCGAGCGCCCCGTCGGGGTGCATCGGTGTGACGAGGGCGACCAAGCTGCCGGTGAACATGATGGGCTTTTGCGTGTAAAGTCGTGATTCTAACGTGCAACACGGTGCAGCGTTACCACGTCACCCTGATCCGGTGTGATCCGATCCGCCGATCCGCTCACCCGCCGCCGATCGCCCGTGTCGCCGCAACCCCGACCTCGATGGCGCGCAGCCATAGGCGTTCCACCTGGGCGGGAAGATAGGTCAGGGTCAGGTACAACACGAAGAAGCCTGCGCTCAACGACAGCGGGAAGCCCACCGCGAAGATATTCAACTGCGGTGCGGCGCGACTCATCATGCCGATGGTAAGGTTGGTGGCGAGCAGCGCCGCAGTCACCGGCAGCGCGATATGCAGGCCGCTGGCGAACACCGTGCCGCCCCACTGCGCCAGCGTGGCGAAGCCGCCGCCGGACAGCGTCGCCCCGACCGGGATGTCCTCGAACGAGTGCGCCAGCGCGCTGAGCATCACGTGGTGGCCGTTGAACGCGAACAACAGCAACGCGGTGGTGAGCACCAGAAACTGCGCCATGACCGGCGTCTGGGCACCGTTGATGGGGTCGAACAGCGTGGCGAACGACAGGCCCATCTGCAACGCCATGAACTGGCCGGCGTACTCCACCGCCGCGAACACCAGGCGCGCAGCGAAGCCCAGCGCGATACCCACGGCGATCTGCTGCAACAGGATCAGCACACCATCCGCCGAAACCAGGCTTACCGGCGCCACCGGCGGCGCCAGCGGCGCGATCACCAGCGTCAGGGCGAAGGCCAGCGTCACGCGCGCGCCGGTCGGCACTGCCTTGTTGCCGAGCAGCGGATCGACCGACAGCCAGGCGAGGATACGCACGAACGGAAACAGGAACAGCGCCAGCAGCGCGTCCAGGTCGGTGGAGGACAGCGTCAGCACGCCGGGCCACCCCTCATCGCCGCTGGCGTGCCGGTCCGCGAACCGGTGACACTCATCCCACCAGCGACGGAATCGCCGCCAGCAGACGGGTGACGAACTCCACCAACAGTTGCAGCCCGTGCGGGCCGGTGATCACCAGCACCAGGAACATCACGAACAACTTGGGGATGAAGGTCAGGGTCATCTCGTTGATCTGGGTGGCAGCCTGGAAGATGGACACCACCAGACCGGCCAGCAGCGATGCGAGCAACAGCGGCCCGGCGGCGAACATGCCGACCTCCAATGCCTGGCGCACGATGGCGATGACGGTGTCGGGCGTCATATGTGGAAGGTCTGCACCAGCGAGGCGATCAGCAGGTTCCAGCCATCGGCCAGCACGAACAGCATGATCTTGAACGGCAGCGACACCAGCACCGGCGAGAGCATCATCATGCCCATGGACATCAGCACGCTGGCCACCACCATGTCGATGATCAGAAACGGGATGAAGACGATGAAACCGATCTGGAACGCGGTCTTCAGTTCACTGATGACGTAAGCCGGGACCAACACCCTGAGCGGCGTCTGCTCCGGAGTTTCCAGCGGCGGCGAATTCGCCAGGCGCAGGAACAGGGCTAGGTCGGACTGGCGTGTCTGCTGCAACATGAAGTCCTTGAGCGGTCGTGAGCCGACCTCGGCCGCCTCGACCAGGCTCATGCGGTTCTCGGTATAGGGCTTCCAGGCGGTCTCGTGGATCTTTTCGAACACCGGCGCCATGATGAAAAAGGTCAGAAACAACGACAGGCCGACGATGACCTGATTGGGCGGCGCGGTCATCGTGCCCATGGCCTGGCGCAGCAGCGACAGCACGATGACGATGCGTGTGAAGGCGGTCATCATCAGCAGCGCCGCCGGCAGGAAAGTCAGCGCCGTGAGCAGCAGCAGCGCTTCGATGCTGAACGTGTAGTTGGTGCTGCCGCCCGGGCCGGGTGTGCTGCTGAACGCCGGAATGCCTTGCGCCAGGGCGACGTCGGCGCCGCTCGAGGCAGCCAGGGCGAACAGGAGGATGGCGGCGCGGCGCATGCGGCGGCGAGGGAGGCAGGAAGGCGTCAGTTTAGCGCGAAACCCTCGCATCGACGCCGGCGGTGATCGCGGGCGGGAAGTCGCCGACAGGCATCCAGCCTGCGCGTTGCCGGGCGCCGCACCCCGCTCATGCACTCGGCCGGCGCACCAGCAGGGCTTTGAGCTTCGCGCCGAAATCGCTCGGCGTCTCGTGCGGGGTGTCGACGTGATCGGCCGGCCGCGGCAGGGTGTGCAACGTGCGCACCTGACCCGCACCGACGCCCAGCAGCAACCAGGTATCGGCCACTTCCACCACCACCAGGCGCTCGCGCGGGCCCAGCATCACGCCGCCGACCACCTTGACCGCACCATGCGCGCCGGTCTGGCCGGGCGAGAAGCGGCGCAGAAACCAGAAGAACACACCCAGCGCGGCGAACACCGCGACCAGACCCAGCAGCCCCTGCAACAACCCGGTGCCGGGGCCGAGTTCCGGCGCCTCGCCCGCCGCGCGCAGCATCGGGGCATACAGGCAGGCCAGGCCGAGCAGGAGCGCGCCACGGTCGGAACGACCCGTGCGCGTCGACTGCGCCGAACCGGCGCCCATGTCAGCGATTGAGCCGCCGCAATCGCTCGGCGGGACTGATGATGTCGGTGAGGCGGATGCCGAACTTGTCATTGACCACCACCACCTCGCCCTGGGCGATCAGGCAACCGTTCACCAGCACGTCCATGGGCTGGCCGGCCAGACCGTCCAGTTCCACCACCGAACCCTGCGCCAGTTGCAGCAGGTTGCGGATGGCGATCTTGGTACGCCCCAGTTCCACCGTGAGCTGAACCGGGATGTCGAGTATCAGGTCGAGGTTGTTGGCCGCAGGCTGGACGTTGTCCGGCGCCAGGTTATGGAAGATCTGCGCCTTTCGCGGTTCGGCCGCGGCGCTCGCAGCATCGTCGGCCGCCTGCTGCTCGGCGAGCGCGGCCGCCCAGTCATCCGCGGCACCGCCATCACCGCCGCCGGCCGCGTCGGCGGCCTCCTGCTCGGCGAGCGCGGCCGCCCAGTCATCGGCGGTGATGTCGTCCTGCTTGTGCGCGTCCTCGCTCATCGCTTGCCCCCGACACAGCTGACACGCTCCTGGCCCTGCAGGATGCGCTCGACCTTGAGCGCGAGCTGGCCGTTCTTCTGCCCATAATGGCAGCGGAACAGCGGCACGCCGTCCACTTGGGCGATCACGGCCTCGGGCAGGTCCAGGGACAGCACGTCGCCGACCTTGAGGTGGAGTATCTGGCGCAGCGTCACCGGCGCCTGGCCCAGATTGGCCACCAGTTCCACTTCCGCGTCCTGCACCTGCAAGGTCATTTGCGACACCCAGCGTTCGTCCGCTTCGGCGCGATCGGCCTGCATCGTGCTGGTCAGCTGATCGCGTATCGGCTCGATCATACTGTACGGCATGCACACGTGGAAATCACCGCCGCCGGCGCCCAGTTCGATGTTGAACGTGCTGACCACGACCACCTCGGTGGGTGTGGCGATGTTGGCGAACTGGGTGTTCATCTCCGAACGCACGAACTCGAACTGCACCGGGTAGATCGTCTCCCACGCCTTGCGCATCTCGTCGAAGGTGACTTCCAGAATGCGCTTGATGATGCGCTGCTCGGTGGGCGTGAAATCACGGCCCTCCACGCGCATGTGCTGGCGACCGTCACCGCCGAACAGATTGTCGACGATCAGGAACACCAGGTTGGGATCGAACACGAACAGGGCGGTGCCGCGCAACGGGTTCATATGCACCATGTTGAGGTTGGTGGGCACCACCAGGTTGCGCACGAACTCGCTGTACTTGATGACCGTCACCGGTCCGACGGAGATCTCCGCGGTACGACGGATCAGGTTGAACAGACCGATGCGGAAATTGCGCGCGAAACGCTCGTTGATGATTTCCAGCGTGGGCATGCGCCCACGCACGATGCGCTCCTGCCGACCGATGTCGTAGGCGCGTATGCCGCCATCACCCTGCTCCTCGACGGTTTCCTCGGCCTCGCCGGTGACTCCGCGCAGCAGCGCGTCGACTTCTTCCTGGGAAAGGATGTCGTCGGCCACGGCCGTCCCATCGGCTCAGATCAACGGCATGCAGCGCGACGGCGGGCGGCCATGTCCGTCACTGGATGATGAACGAGCCGAACAGGACACGGCGCACGCCTTCATCCTCGTTCTTGGCGCCGAGCACGTCGTTCACCTGCTGCCGCAATTCCTCGGCCAGCCGATCCTTGCCATCCGCCTGCGTCAGATCGTCCATGGTCTTGCTCGACAGCAGCCGGATCACCGCGTCACGCACCTCCGGCATGCGCTCCTTCACCCTGGCCTGCGCCTTGACGTCGGCCATGGCCAGTTGCAGCTCGGTTTGCAGATAGTGCTGGGGATCGGCGAGGTTGACCGTGAACACCGCCAGGGTCTCGTAGACCGGCGGCTTGCCCGTGTCTTTCTTGACTTCCGCGCTCTCGGCCTTGTCGTCGCCCTTGGGCATCAGCAGCAACGCGCCGACGCCGATCACCGCCAGCAGCAGCACGCCCACCACCGCCAAGATGATGATTTTCGGCTTGCCACCCTTCTTGGGCGCGGCCGCCTCGGCCGCTGCCGCTTCCTGCTTCGCCATGACTCCCCCGGAGAAAAAACGCCATTGCGGAAAATATCACACAAAAACAGAAAGTTCTTGGGAAAACCTTATGTTCTTTATTACGTCATGCGCGGGAAATAGGCAAGCACGATGTGGGGACCATTGCTGGAGCTCCCGATCGGGGCCAGTCCGCCGCTTCCGTTCCGGCGCGGCGGTGGACACGGCGCGGCGACGCCGCGACCGCGTCAGGCATACAAGTCGATCAGCCCGCTGCCTGCCTGGTGGCGTCGCACGGGTTCGCCGGCCGACGACATCCCCAGTCCAGTCCCCGCCGTCGGCAGGGCCGCAAAGCGGGGCGCGTCGTCCCGGCCAGAGAAGGCCTGGTCGCGCACCTGCGCGTCACCCAACTGGATGCCCGCGCCGGCCATCAGTTCGCGCAAGCGCGGCAACGCCGCTTCCAGCGCATCGCGCACCGCCGGCTGCGCACTGAAGAACTGCGCGCTGGCCTCGCCCGCGGCCAGTGTCAGGCGCACCTCGACGTTACCCAGATGCGGCGGGTTCAGCGACAACGCGGCCCACTGCCCCTGACGCCCCGCCAGCCAGACCAGTTTCTCGCTCAATTCGGCGGTGAACGCCGGACCCCGCAGCGGTGTTTCCAGCGCCAGATGCAGCCGCGTCTCACCGCCACGCCCCATGGATTCCACCGCGCGCGCGCCTTGTACCGCCGGCAACGCGTCGTCGCCAGCGATCTGGCGCATCTCCGGGGCACCGCCGGGGGCAAGCGGAGTCGCGGTGGTCCCGTCGGGCGCGGCATCGAAAGCGGCAATACCGCCGGCGACGGCCGGCGCCGGCGAACCGGGTGGCAATGGCACCGCCTCAGCCCCCGGCGCACGCACGTCAGGCGGCAAGGCTTGCCCGGTCGGGGCAGCGATTGCCGCCGCGCGTGCGCCGTCGACCCATGCCATGCCCACGGCAACCGGCTGCGGTTGGTTCGGATCGAACGTCGCCGCATCCGCCAGCGCGGGCGCAGGCGCCGCGCCCGTGCCTGCCGGCTCGCGCTCGCCCGCTCGTCCTTGCAGCCCTGCCTCGGCATCGACGTCGATGGCGGGCGTGCCCGTGCCGGACAGCGGTTGAACGATGGCCGCATCGGCTGCAGCCGCTACGGTGCCGATCGCGGGCGCGACACGTTGCGCCGCATCGACGGCCGTGCCGGCGACCGGCACGGTCGACGTGTCGACGGTGTCAGGCAGCGGCGCATGCAGTCTGGCGCGCGGTGACGAGGCAACGGGCTGTGCGCCCGCGGGCGGGAGGTCGACGCGTGCACCGGCAGTCCACGCAGCCATCGCCCCCTCCACGACTTCGGCCCGGCGCGCACTCAGCAGCGCCTGGAACGGCGATTGCGCCGCAGCCCCGTGGACCGGCCCGGCAGCGACAGTCCGTTGCTCTCCCTTCAAGCTTGCCACGACGCCTGCCAACGCCACCAACCCTTCGGCCATATCGCCCTCCGCATCATGCCGGGCAAACCCCAGCAAGATTCGGGCCAGCGCCGCGCTCATGACGCCCGACCGCTCACCCGCGGTCGACCCGCAGACGTCGTCGCGGTCAGACAGGCGGGCGGTCGCGCCGCCCGACATGGCGACGCAGCGCGGTTTCATCGGTCTGGCGCTGTTCGGCCCGTTCCTGGCGCCGGTTCTGGTCATGCGCGTGACGCGCCGCCAGCGCCTGGTAGGCCCTCACCTTCTGCCGCAGTTCCAGCCACTGACCGTGCGCCTGCCGCCAGCGCGCGCTCGCCTGCTCCAGCTCGTGCCGCTGATGGGCAATGGCCTCGTCCAGCTTGGCCAGGAACCCATAGAAATCCCGCAACAGCCCGATGCCCATGCCGCGGCCGCCCCCACCGGTGAGGCGAAGCCGATATTCATCGCGGTAGCTTTCCAGCTCGCGCAGCCGGCCCGCCGCTGCCGCCTCCTTGTGCTTGAGCATGCGCAGCAGCCGTTCCGCCGCTTCCATGCGATGCAGCGCGTGGTCGAGCAGGGATTGCAGCGGGAAACGTGAGGGCATCAGACGGAAGCGAGTTCGCCCTCATCGAGCGTCCGCGCCTCGTCGATCAGCATCACCGGGATGCCATCGCGTATGGGGAAGGCCAGGCGATCGGCCTTGCACACCAGTTCCGCGGGATCGCGGCGATGGACGAGCGGCCCCTTGCACAGGGGACAGACGAGAATCTCAAGCAGCTTGGGGTCCATCGATGGCCTTCAGACGTTGCGACACCACTCTATTTAGTCCCGCGTCGACGCTGGCGTCAACCGCGAGATACCAGAGATCGTCGCGCTCGAAGCGCGCGCATTTGACTGCGTCCTTCTCGGTCATCAGCACGGTGCCCGTCGGCAGTTCCTCCGCGCGATAGACGTGATGATCCGGGAACGCATGGGCCGCGAAGCGCAGCCCCAATGCGGAAAGGCGCGCGAAGAACCGCTCCGGGTGGCCGATGCCGGCGATCGCGTTCAGCCCCTGGGCCGGCAACTCAGCCACGCCGATGACGCGGCCGGGATCGCGCACGTTGACGAAGCGTGTCCCCGCCAGGGTCATGCGGAACAGTGGTCTTCCGGTCATACCCGCCGGCATGGATGCGGCGTCGCCGTCGCCGTTGAGCACCACCGCATCGACCGTGCGCAGGCGCCGGACCGGCTCCCGCAGCGGCCCGGCCGGCAACAACCGGCGGTTGCCGAAGCCGCGCGCAGCATCGACCACGACGATCTCGCAGTCGCGCGCCAGCGCATAGTGTTGCAGACCATCATCGGCGAGCAGCACGTCCACCTCCGGATGCAGTGCCAGCAGCAGCCGCGCCGCCTCCACGCGGGCGCGGCCGATGCACACCGGGCAGTGCGCGCGTCGGGCCAGCAGCAGGGGTTCATCACCCACCAACGCGACGTCGCTGTCAGCGCGCACCGGCATGGGCCGCCGTGCACTGCCGCCGTGGCCCCGGCTGATGATGCCCGGCCGATACCCCGCCTCGCGCAGCCAGTGCGCCAGCAGCAAGGTCAACGGGGTCTTGCCGGTGCCGCCGACCGTGATGTTGCCGACGACGATGACCGGTACCGGCAGGCGCTCGACGCGCCGCAGGCCGGCCCGATAGGCCCAACGTCGCGCCGCGGCCACGCCGCCATGCAGCCAGGCAAACGGCAACGCCAACAGCGAGGACAGACGGCAGCCGAACCCGCCGAAACCGTACCAGCAACGTGTCACCGCTGCGGCGAGCCGGCCGACGCGCGTGGACACGGAGGCGTGGCTCACCGGGCGCCGGGGAGAAATGTCAATCGGACGGCGTCTGCGTCACGAAGGTCACGCGCGCATAACCGGCGCGGCGCGCCGCATCCATCACGCGGATCACCGACTGGTGCATGGCGCGCGCATCGGCCTGGATGATCACCACCGGGTCGGGCTGGCCGCCGGCGGCGGCAGTGAGTGCGCCGGCGAGCAGATCGACCCCAGCCCCCGCTGGCAGACGCGTTTCGTCGATGGCATAACCGCCCTGTTCATCGACCCCCACATGAATCTGCGCCGGCGTGTCCTTGACGCTGTCGCCCTGGGCCTGCGGCAGATTGATCTGCAACTCGGCGAAGCGCGCGTAGGTGGTGGTCACCACCAGGAAGATCAGCACCACCAGCATGACATCGATCAACGGGATCAGGTTGATCTCGGGTTCATCGCGACGTGCGCGCGGGAAGATCATGGCCCGGCCCTATTTGCGTTCACCGTGCACGATCTCGACCAGGCGCACGGCCTGCTGCTCCATCTCCACCAGCAGGTCGTCCACCCGGCCACGGTAGTAGCGATAGAAGATCATGCTGGGGATGGCGACGATCAGACCGAACGCGGTGTTGTACAACGCCACCGAAATACCGTGCGCGAGCATGGCGGGATTGCCGCCGGTCGGCGACTGCGAGCCGAAGATCTCGACCATGCCGATCACCGTGCCGAGCAGGCCCATGTACGGCGCCAGCGAAGCGATGGTGCCCAGCGTGAGCAGGTAACGCTCCAGCTCATGCGCCACCACCCGCCCGGTCTCCTGCAGCGACTCCTTCATGACCTCCCGGCTGCTGCCCAGGTTGCGCACGCCGGCGGCGAGCACCCGCCCGAGCGGCGAACTGGTGGCCAGCGCGCGCAGCAGATCGGGGTTGACGCCGTGCTGGCGCAGGTTGGCCAGAGTCTGGTCGAGCAGGTTGGCGGGCAGCACGCGCTCCGAGCGCAGGCTGTACATGCGCTCGAGAATGATGGCCAATGCGAGGATGGAGGCGATGATCAACGGCCAGATCGGCCAGCCGGCGGCTTCGATGAGGGCTAACACTCCCAGTGATCCTCGTGGTGGACAACAGCATAACTGTAGCCCGCCGGAGGCGGTCGGGGCAAGCCGAGCCGCTGCCGGCCGGGTGTATACTGCGCCGCTTCGAGGAGCTGTCCCGTCATGTATCCAAGCAGACACCGGCATCCATGATCCGCCGGTTCATCGACAAGGTATTCCGCCGCAAGGCGAAGTCCGGCCCGCGCATCCTCACGCGCGAGCAGCACGGCATCCCGCGCGATCGCATCCATCCCTGCGCCCTGAAAACCACGCGTGCGCTGCGCCAGGCTGGCTACAGCGCCTTCGTGGTCGGCGGCGCCGTGCGTGATCTGCTGCTCGGCCGCGTACCCAAGGATTTCGACGTCGCCACCGATGCCACCCCGGAACAGGTGCGCGCGGTATTCCGGCGCGCGCGCCTGATCGGCCGCCGTTTCCAGATCGTGCATGTCTATTGCGGCGCCGATGTCATCGAAGTCACCACTTTCCGTGCCGCCACGCCGGACGCGGACGAGGGCGAGGAGGATTCGCGCGTCACCGCCGACGATGGCCTGCTGCTGCGCGACAACGTGTTCGGCACGCAACAGGAGGATGCGGCACGCCGGGATTTCACGGTCAACGCGTTGTACTACGACCCGGACAAGGAGGAGATCTGGGAATGGCACGGCGGCGTCGAAGATGCCCGTGCCCGCGTGATCCGCATCATCGGCGACCCGACCCAGCGCTTCCGCGAGGATCCGGTGCGCATGCTGCGTGCGGCGCGCTTCGCCGCCAAGCTGGACTTCCGCATCGATCCGGCCACACGCGCACCGATCGCCGAACTGGCGCCGATGCTGGCGCGCATCCCCATGGCACGGCTGTTCGACGAGATGATGAAGCTGCTGCTGTCCGGCCATGCCGAACGCGGCGTGCACCAGTTGCGCGCCGAAGGGCTCCATCGCGGCATCCTGCCCATGCTCGATGCCATCCTCGACGACCCCGCGCGCCAGCCCTTCCTGCATGCTGCCCTGCACGACACCGACGAGCGCGTGCGCCAGGGACATTCCGCCTCGCCGGCGTTCATGCTCGCCTGCCTGCTGTGGTTCGACATGAACGAGGCGTGGCGTGCCAACCAGCAGGACGACGGCATGAGCGCGCAAGCCGCGCTGCACGAGGCCATGGACCGGGTGCTGGAGCGCCAGCGCGACGCCTTGGCGTTTCCGCGCCGCTTCGACGGCACGATCAAGGAAATCTGGGCGCTGCAGGCGCGTTTCGAACAGCGCAGCGGCGCCCGCCCCTACCGACTGCTGATGCATCCACGCTTTCGCGCCGGCTACGATTTCCTGTTGATCCGGGCGCGCGGCGGCGATGCGCCGCAGGAACTCGCCGACTGGTGGACCCGTTTCACCCAGGCCGACGAGGGCGAGCGTGCCGCGATGATCGCGCAGTTCGGCCCCGGCGACGCCAAACGCAAACCGCGCAGGCGCCGGCGACGCACACCGGCCGCCACCAGCGAGGCCGGGGTTGCCTGAGGCCACGGCTTTTGTCGCGCTGGGCGCCAATCTCGACCAGCCGGCGGCCCATATCGAACGTGCCGCGGACGAACTCGACCGCCTGCCCGGCACGCGTCTACTGCGGCTGTCGTCGCTGTACCGGTCCAAGCCGGTCGGTTATGCCACGCAGCCGGATTTCATCAATGCCGTCGCCGCGCTGCACACCCGCCTGGCGCCACGCGAACTGCTCGACGCGCTGCTGGCCATCGAACGGCGCCATGGACGCCGGCGCGCGTTCAAGAATGCGCCGCGCACGCTGGACCTGGACTTGCTGCTGTACGACGACCTGTGTCTGCACGAACCCGGCCTCTGCCTGCCCCATCCGCGCATGAATGAACGCGCATTCGTACTGGTGCCGCTGCTGGAGATCGCGCCGGACATCGGCATCCCCGGCCATGGCCTGGCGCGCGACTGCCTGGCACACATCGACATCGACGCCCTCACCCTCTGGCCGGGCACGCGGCAGGCACCGGGATGTGCGGCCGCCCGTTGATGCGCATGGGTATGCTGACAGGGTGCCGGAGCGTCATCGTCACATCGTCGTCGCGCGCCGGTTTGGCGCCGGCAAGACCACGCTGGCGCGGACCTGCGGCGAGTTCCTCTATCATCACCGGGGCGCGCCGCCGCTGACGGTCGACAGCGAGCTGCTCGACTTCGCCGCGCGTCAATTCCTCGATCCCGGAGCGTGAACCATGTTTCTGCCGCATCTGATGGCCCGCGTGGAAAAAGGCGAAAAGCTGGCCGCCCTGACCTGTTACGACGCCAGCTTCGCCCGGGTGCTCGCGGACAACGGCATCGACCTGCTGCTGGTGGGCGACTCGCTGGGCATGACCATCCAGGGCCACGTCACCACGCTGCCGGTGACGCTGGAGCACATGGTCTACCACACCGAGGCGGTGGCGCGCGGCGTCGGCGGCCGCGCATTCATCATGGCCGATCTGCCGTTCGGCAGCTATCAGGCCGGCCCGACCGCAGCGTTCAGCGCCGCCGCGCGCCTGCTGGCCGCGGGTGCCAACATGGTCAAGCTGGAAGGTGGCGCGGTGATGCTCGACACGGTGCGCTTCCTGCACGAGCGCGGCGTTCCCGTATGCGGGCATCTCGGCCTGCTGCCGCAGTCGGTCAATGTCACCGGCTACCGCGCGCAGGCGCGCGACGTCGCCGCCGCCGAGCGGTTGATGCACGACGCCGAGGCGCTGGCACAGGCCGGCGCCAGCATGCTGGTGCTGGAATCCATCCCGGCGGTGCTGGCCGACGAGACCACGCAGCGTCTGGCCATTCCCACCATCGGCATCGGGGCCGGACCGCACTGCAACGGCCAGGTGCTGGTGTTGCAGGACATGCTCGGCCTCACCGACAAGCCGCCGCGTTTCGCCAAGGACTTCATGGAAGGCGCCTGGAACGTCGCGGCGGCGGTACGCGCCTATGTCGCCGCGGTGAAGGCGGGCGAGTTTCCCGGACCGGAGCACGGGCTGTAATGCGCCTGATCCATCGCGTCGATGAACTGCGCGCCGCGCTGCGCGACGCGCGCGAATGCGCGCTGGTGCCGACCATGGGCAATCTGCATGACGGTCATCTCGCCCTGATCGAGCGCGCCCGCCGCCACGGTGCACCGGTGGTGGCGAGCATCTTCGTCAATCCGCTGCAGTTCGGCGCAGGCGAGGATTTCGAACGCTATCCGCGCACGCTGGCACAGGACTGCGCGCGTCTGGCCGATGCCGGTACCGATATCGTGTTCGCGCCCGATGTCGGCGAGATGTATCCGGAACCACAGACCTGCGTGGTGCTGCCGCCGCTGGCGGACGAGCTGTGCGGCGCGCATCGGCCCGGCCATTTCCAGGGCGTGGCCACCGTGGTGCTGAAGCTGTTCAACATGGTGGCGCCGCGTTACGCCGTGTTTGGCAAGAAGGATTACCAGCAGTGCTTCATCCTCAAGGCCATGGTGCGCCAGTTCAATCTGCCCATCGAGCTGATCGTCGTGGATACCCAGCGCGCCGAAGACGGTCTGGCGTTGTCGTCGCGCAATGCCTACCTGTCGCCGGCGCAGCGCGCCGAGGCGCCACGCCTGTATCGGGTACTGCGCGAGGCGGCGGCGCAGCTCGAACGGGGCTGCGATGCGGCCGGCGTCGTTGCCGCGGCCGAGGCCGAACTGACGGCCCACGGCTGGCAGGTGGATTACGTAGCCGTGCGCGCGCAGGCCGGCTTGCAACCACCGACGCCGGACACGCGGGAACTGGTGGTGCTGGCCGCGGCGCGGCTGGGCACGACACGGCTGATCGACAACGTCGAGGTGGTGCTGCCGCTTCACGCCGGGTAGCCGCCACCCGCGCCCGACGCCCCCCTCGACGCGGAGCGGAGCGCCTTGTGCAGCGCAATACGAGGCTATAATCGCCGCCCTCCCGTCGCCCACCGTCCCATCCATGCAACGCACCCTGCTGAAATCCAAGCTGCACCGCGTGCGCGTCACCGCCGCCGAGTTGGAGTACGAGGGCTCCTGCGCGATCGACGAGCGCCTGCTGGAAGCCGCCGACATCCGTGAATACGAGCAGATCCATCTGTACAACGTGACCAACGGCGAACGCCTCACCACCTATGCCATCCGTGCGCAGCGAGGCTCCGGCACGATCTCGGTGAATGGCGCGGCGGCGCGGCGTGCGGCGGTGGGGGACGTGTTGATCATCGCCAGCTACGCAGGGTACGGCGACGTGGAACTGGCCCAGTACACGCCCAAACTGGTGTACGTCGACGAGCGCAACCAGGTGCGCCGCATCGGCGCGCATATCGCCGCACAGGCGGCCTGATACCGGCGCCACGGGCTTTCAGCCGGCCGGCTGCGGCGCGCCCGCCGCGCCAGTCTCCCAGACCACCCGGCTCCAATCGAAATACGGCCCCGGATCGGTCTTGCGCCCGGGCGCGACGTCGGCGTGTCCGGCAATGTCCACCAGCTCCGGGTAGGCCGCGCGCAACGCGGCGATCAAACGGTTCAGGCAGGCGTATTGCGCAGCGGCGAACGGGGTGTGGTCACTGCCTTCGAGTTCCACGCCGATGGAGAAATCGTTGCAGCACGCCTGCCCGCGCCAGCTCGACTCGCCGGCGTGCCAGGCGCGTGCCTGGCAGGGTACGAACTGGACCAGATCGCCATCGCGGCGGATGAGGAAATGGGCCGAAACGCGCAACTGCGCGATGCCCGCGAAATACGGATGGGCCTGCGCATCCAGCCGGTTGGTGAACAGCGCTTCCACCCACGGCCCGCCGAACTCCCCGGGCGGCAGGCTGATGTTGTGGATCACCAGCAGGCGGATGCGCGCATCGGGCGGGCGCGCATCGCAGTTGGGAGAAACGACGCGGCGCGCCGGCGTCACCCAGCCTTGCTCATCCAGCGTGAACGTGGCCAGCGTCGATCTCACGGCTCCTCCTGCGCCGGCAGCGCCAGCGCGCGCGCGATGGCGGCCTCCAGCGCGGCCGGTGTCACTTCGCAGTCCAGCCGCGCGTGGTAGGCGCCATCGCGGTACAGCAACAGCGTCGGCAGATGGAACACCTCGAACGCGCGCGCCAACGCCGTGGCGCGCTGCACGTCGACGCAGAACAGCGTGGTACCGGCAGGGGCGCCGGCGGCGAGGTGGCGTTCCACCACCCGACAGGTGCCGCAGTGCGGACTGGAGAACAACACCAGGGCGATACCCCGGGTGTGCGCCAGTCTTTGGTGGTAGTCGAATTCATCCAGCGCGATCATCGCCGCATCCGTCCACCACTACTCCAGGCCGAGACGTTCCAGACGATAGCGCAGTGACCGGAACGTGATACCCAGCAGGCGCGCGGCGGCGGTCTTGTTGCCGCCGGAGCGCTCCAGCGCGTCGCGGATGGCGCGTATCTCCACGCGGTCGAGCATCGCTTGCAGGCCGTCACCGACATCGGTCACATAATCCGTATCGGCCTGGCTCGCCGGCACCAGATTGAGCGCCTCCGGCGTGATCGCGCCGCCATCGGCCAGCGCGAGCCCCCGTTCCAGGATGTTCTCCAGCTCGCGCACGTTGCCGGGGTAATCGTAGCGGCGCAAGGCCTCCAGTGCCGCCGGACCGAGGTCCGGCGCCGGCACCCGATTGACAGCGGCCAGGCGCACGAGGATGTGGCGCGCGAGCTGAGGCAGATCCTCCAGACGCTCGCGCAGCGTGGGCATGCGCAGGGCTATGACGTTGAGACGGTAGAACAGGTCACGACGGAAACGGCCGCTGGCCACCAGCGCCTGCAAATCCTGATGGGACGCACTGATGATGCGCAGATCCACCGGCTCCTCGACGGTGCCACCGACCCGGCGCACACGCTTCTCCTGGATCGCGCGCAGCAGCTTGACCTGCATCGACAACGGTAGATCCGCGACTTCGTCGAGAAACAACGTACCGCCGCGCGCCGCCTGGAAGACGCCATCGCGTTCGCTATCCGCCCCGGTGAACGCGCCCTTGCGATAGCCGAAGAACTCGCTTTCCATCAGGTTCTCCGGTATGGCCCCGCAGTTGACGGCGATGAACGGGCCCGTGGCACGCGGGCTGAGCGCGTGGATCTGACGAGCCGCCACCTCCTTGCCGGTGCCCGTCTCGCCGGTGATCAACACCGGCGCCTGACTGTGTGCCACGCGCTCGATCAGCGCGCGCACCTGGGTCATCGGCGGCGAATCGCCGACCAGCGGGCGCACCCCGGCAGCCGATGCCGCATCGGGCAGACGCAAAGCGGATCGCACCAGGCTGCGCACCTTCTCCGGGGTGACCGGCTTCTCGACGTAGTCGAACGCACCGGCCTTCAGCGCCGCCACGGCGTTCTCCGCCGAACCGAACGCGGTGATCACCGCCACCGGCGTGCGCGGGTGACGCTCGGCGATGTGGCGTACCACGTCCAGGCCCTCACCGTCGGGCAGGCGCATGTCGCACAGGCACAGATCGAAGCTGCCGGTACGCAGCCGCATCCGCGCTTGCGCCACGCTCAGCGCGCGCTCGCAGTCCAGGCCAAGACGCGACAGGTCGAGTTCCAGCAGATCGAGCAGGTCCGGCTCGTCATCCACCAGCAGCACGCGCGGGCGTTTCATCGGTATCGTCATGACGACAGTGTAGTCAGCAGGGAGGAACCTGGCAGCGCAGCACGAAACCGGTACCGTCGGCATACTCCGGACAGCGCAGATAGGCATCGTTGGCCTCGGCGAGTTCACGGGCGATGTACAGACCCAGGCCGGAGCCCTGTTTCTCCGTGGTGTAGAACGGTTCGAACAGGTGCGCGCGCGCCTCGCGGGAAATCGGCGGTCCGTCATTGAACACCCCGATCTCCACGGTGTTGCCGCGCGTCTCTGCGCGCACGCGGATGCTGCCGGCACCACGGCTGCAATAACGCCAGGCGTTGCGCAGCAGATTCCACAGGATCTGTTCGAGATGGCCGACATCCATGCAGATGTTCAGGCCCTCGGGCGCATCGAGCGTGATGACGCCCGCCGCCACCCCCTCGCGCTGCATGAATTGCTGGGTGAACGATGCCAGAAAGCCGGCCACATCGACCACCTCACGCCGCACCCGGTCGCGCCGGTTGAGCGCCAATACATCCTCGACCAGCGCGTTGAGACGACGCGTGTTGTCCTCGATGATGCGCGTCAATTTGGCCGCCATGCCGTCACCGGCATCTTCACGCAGCAACCCGGCGGCATGACGGATGGCGGATAGCGGATTGCGGATCTCGTGAGCCAGATTGGCGGTGAGCATACCCAGCGAGGCCAGCTTCATGCGCTGCGCGCGCGCCTCCAGTTCGCTGACATCCTCCAGCACGATCAACGCACCCTCGCGTCGCGTCGGCTCCAGTTCGATGAAACGGGGGCGCAGACGGTGGCCATCCTGGCCGAGATCGAGCGGATGCGGAGGCGGTTGGTCACCCTGACACCACGCCGCCCACAACTCGGCCAAGCCCGGCGCGCAGCGATCCAAGGCGCAGCCGGCGAGCAGCGGAGCGCCCAACAGCGCTTCGATGCGCGCGTTGTATTGCAAGACTTCGCCGTCGCCGCCGACCGCCATCACCGCGTACGGCAGTTCCTGGATCATGCGCTCGTTGATGCGCGCCAGGTTGCGTGCCTGGCGCGTCTTCTCCTGCGCCAGCGCAGCCGCCGAGCGTGTCCCCTTGGCCAGCGCGTGCGACAGCAGAGCCACCGCGAAGAAACCCATGGACAGCAGCCCGGCACGCACGAAACCGGTGACGCCGAGATCATAGCGCCACCACTGCACGCTTTGCTCGGCCAGCACCACGATGGATGCCAGCGCCGCCCAGAACAGCACCTGGCGCGTGTCGCGCAGCATGCCCACGGCTGCAAGCGTGACGATCAACAACAGCCCGATGCCGCTGGAGTTGCCTCCGGTCAGATACAGGATCACGCCGAGGCAGGCGATGTCCACCAGCGCCTGGCGCGCCACCTGGCGTTCGAACGGATCGCTGCGCCGGATCAGGGGTCGTTGGAACAGCAGCGCGGCCAGGAAATAGGCGGCGCAGCCGAGCATGAACAGACTGGGATACTCCAGGCGCTGATAAATGTGCTCACTGGCGAACCCGGCCGCCGCCAGCGCAACGCCCAGGAACAGACGGAAGTGATTGAGATGGACCAGGGAGCGCCAGAAACTATCCGGCTCAGCATCGGCCCCTGCGCCGGGTCTGGCCGGCGTGACCTCAATCGCGCTCGTCGGCGCGGCGATGCTCATCGCAACAGTAGATGCGTCCCCGGCTGAGGAGGGCTTCGGAACGGGGCAGATTCACGCCGCACACACGACAGCGCACCATGTCCTCGACCTTGCGCCGCTCGCGCGGCGGTTCCACCCGCTTCGCGGCGGAACGCCGCAGCAGATAGACCACCAGCACGATGACCAGGATGACGACCAGGTACTTAGTCACGTGCCAGGCCGTTCTTGTGGGTCTGATTGATCACCACCAGCAACTGCTTGAACGGGATCTCCCGCCCCCAGCGATTGATGAACGGCATGTAGGGCAGATCGCGGTCGGTCGGGAACTGGTAACGGTCGGAAATCATGTCGTCGTACAGCTTGCGCAGTACGCCGTCGAGCTGATCGAGCATGGCCGACCAGCGTTCGGCGTTTTCCGGATCATATTCGATGCCGGCGCGCATCTCGTCGATCTCGTACACCGCCTGGTGCACCAGATCGACATACTCGTCGTAGGTCTTCGGGCCTTTCATGGCATTTCGTCCTGTCGTCAACAACGTGAATCAACGCGCTTGCGCGCGGTCGGAAATTCTACACGCGCACCATTCATACCGCAGGCCGCGCCCCGGTGGATGCCGAAAAATGAAAAAGGCCTCCCTC
Organism: uncultured Burkholderiales bacterium; assembly: GCA_937949525.1. Classification (GTDB taxonomy): domain Bacteria; phylum Pseudomonadota; class Gammaproteobacteria; order Burkholderiales; family Thiobacillaceae; genus PFJX01. The sequence goes on from CALEDT010000010.1 coordinate 64,173, forward strand.
GCGGGAGGCCCGAAAACACCGACGAATCGGCTTACTTGTAGACCGTGGTGGCTTCGGTGGCCATCACCGGGCGCTGACGCAGGTCGCTGGTCATCACCACGGTAAAGCGGTGGTCGGCCGGCGACACGCCCTTGGCGCGCACCGTCCAGCTCGCCTTGGCACCCGGCTCCAGACGCGGCAGCGGCGCGAACTCGATGCGCTGACCGGTGGCGACCGGCGCGGTGGCGCCCTGGGCCGCGACGAATTCCATGCTGTTTTCCAGCGACGCGACGATGCGCACGTTGATGTCGGTGGCGGTGCCCTGGTTGGTCACGGTGATGGTGAAGATTTCTTCATTGCCGATCACGACCGGGTCGTTGACGTCGATCAGCTCGAGCAGCACGGCGGGTACGCCAATGACGTTGGCCTTGGCGGCGGCATCGGCATCGGCGGCGCAATAGGCCTTGGCACGCGTGCTCACTTCGATATCGCCGATGGACTCGGTATTCATCGTCACCTGCACCGTACGCGACGCACCCGGCGCCAGATCGGACAGGTTCCAGACCACACGGCCGGCATCGGCGCGGCCACCATCGGAGGCAGAGACGAACTTGGCGCCACGCGGCAGCGTTTCCTCCAGCACCAGGCTGCTGGCCTTGGCATCGCCGGTGTTGCTGACGGTGATGTCATAGGTCAGTTCGCGGCCCAGGATCAGCGTGCCGGGCAGCTTCTTCTCGACCTTGAGCGCCGGTTCGGTGACACGCGTCTTGGCGCTGGCCTCGGCCTTGAGTTCCGGCTTGGCGCCGGCCACCGGTGCGAACTCATACACGCCCGGCTTGGCAGCGGTGAACACGGTCTCCAGCGTGCGGCTGGCACCGGCGGCCAGATCGCCCAACGACGTCACGCCCACCAGCGTGCCATCCTTGGCGGTCATGCCCTGCGGCGCGTTCTGCGTCAGCGACGCGTCGGTGGCGGCGCCGGTGCCCGGGTTGCTGACGGTGTAGCGCACCGGGATCGGCTCGCAGCGCAGGATCTCGGCCGGCGCGCTCACCGCCAGCGCGAGCTTGGGCTCGACCACCTTCAGATCCTGGCAGGCGGCCATGTCGTAGCTGGCGCTGACGCAGTTGCGCGCGGCCACACCGGCGGGATAGGCACCGCGCACCAGGATCTGGCGCACTTCCTTGGGCTGCATCTCGCCCAGATTCCACACCAGCGTGCCGGCATCCAGCTTGGTAGCGGCGGGTTTGCTGTCGATCAGCTTGAAGTTGTCGCCACACACGTCCTGCACCGCGACATCGGTCAACGTGGCCGGCGTCAGGTTGGTGACCTTCAGCATGTAGTCGAACGGTTGGCCGGCCACGACTTCACGCGGTACCGAACGCTCGACCATCAGGCCGCTGGTTTCACGCACGCCCGTGGGCACGTAGAGGTAGCTGCGCAGCCAGCGGTCTTCCACCGGCGCGGCCGCGGGCTGGGTGGCCGGCTGCGCGGCGGGAGCCGCTTTCACCGGAGTCGCGGTCCGGGCGACCACCGGTTCGGGGCAGGGTGTACCGAGGATGCCCTGGCCGGGGCAACCGATGGTGCGGTTGAGCTCATGGCCGGTGGTGAAACCGGTGGGGCTGGCGGGGTTGGCCGGGTTGTACTGGGCAACCTGCATCTGCGCCAGCGCGGGCAGGCTGGAGGCCATGAACAGCGCAATGCTCAACGCGTTGAGGGAAAAGCGGGTGGTTCGCATCAGATGGGCTCCTTGAGCGATGTGGGGAAAAGCGGTGCGGACGAATACAGCAGACACGCGTTGCGCCGCGATGACTCGGGCACGACGCGCGGACGGGGGACGAACGGTTGTTGCGTCAATTCGACAATGCCTCGCGGAACAAGGCATCGGCCTGTTTGACCACGATATTGCCATGGCTGATATCGATATAGCCAGCATCCACCCAAGCGCGCAACTGGCGGTTGATGCTCTCGCGCGATACGCCGGCGAGATTGCCCAATTCCTCCTGCGACAGCCGTAATGAGATGACGATGCCGTGCTCGCCGATACGCCCGTACTGCTGCATCAGATTGAGCAGCACCCGCGCGAGACGGGCCGCCAGACCGAGAAAACTGAGACTGCCGACCAACTCGTTGGTGGCGCGCAGACGACGCGACAGGGCCGCCAGCAGTTTCAGCGCGACGCCGGGCGTTCGCTGCAGGAAAGCCAGGAAATCACCCCGGCCCAAAGTGAGGAAGGCGCAGTCTTCCATGGTGGTGACCGAAGCGCTGCGCGCCTCGCCATCGAGCAACGCCATTTCGCCAAACACGTCGCCCGGCTCCAGCAGGCTGAGGATCACCTCCTTACCCTCGGCGGATATCAGACTGACCTTGACCCGACCACGCAGCAGCACCAGCAGGTGATCGCCCGGTTCCCCCTCGCGGAACACCACATGACGCGCGCCGTGGTGCGTCATGCGCGCCAGGCGCATCACCGTGTCCAGTTCCGCGTCGCTCAGCGTGGAGAAAATCAGGCTGCGCTCACGCAATGCGGCGAAATCGGCGTGATCGGCGATGGGCGGGTTCATGGACAGGACGGCGAACATTGCGGGCGGTTGTTTTCATTGCCAGTGTAATGCCAGATCGCCGACCGGGATGTGAGCGGGTTCACAGGCCGGCGAAGCACGCTGCCGCATGCGGCTGGCGCTAGAATGAGATTCTTTGTCGGGGTGCTCAGCATGAAGCAGCAACTGCATGACATCTTCAGGCGCCGCCACGCCTGCCACCTGTTTATGGCCGACCGGGCGCTGGCGCGCGAGGATCTGGAGTTCGTCCTCGACGCGGGCCGGCTGTCGCCCTCGTCGTTCGGCCTGGAGCCGTGGAAATTCATCGTGCTCACCTCGCCCAAGCTGAAGCTGGCGATGCAGGCCGCCTGCTTTCAGCAACCCCAGGTGGGCACGGCCAGCGCGCTGGTGGTCATCCTGGCCAAGCTGGCCGAGCTGGAGCCGGACTCGGACTATCTGCGCCGCCTGATGGCACGCGAGTATCCGGGCGACGCGCTGGAACCCGCGTTGACCAACTATCGCGCGTTCCACGCCGGCACCGACGTCAAGGCCTGGAGCATCACGCAGTGCCACATCGCGGCGGCCAACATGATGATCGCCGCCACCGGCATCGGCGTGGATTCCTGTGCGATCGGCGGCTTCGACGCGGGTCAGGTGCGCGCCCTGCTCAAACTGGCGCCGCAGAGCTACGAGCCGGCGCTGATCCTGGCGCTGGGCTACTGCGCGCAAGCCGCCCCGGAAAAGCAACGCCTGCCGTTGGAAGAGCTGGTGGAATATCGCTGATGCGATTCCGCCGGGTCTGGCTGATACTGGGCTGGCTGCTGGTGCTCATGGTGGCGACGCTGTCGCTGGTGCCGCTGCCGGAGACGACCACGCTGACCGCGCAGGACAAGGTCAATCACCTGCTCGCCTACGCCACCCTGATGGCCTGGTGGGCGCCGCTGGCGCGCGACGCCTGCCGGCCGGCACTGGCCCTGCTGCTGCTGGGACTGGCGCTGGAGCTGTTACAGGCGCGCAGCGGCTACCGCGAGGGTGACATCCACGACATGGCCGCAAACGCGCTGGGGGTTGGCATGGGGGCGTTGTTCGCGCGGCTGCTGCCGGACTGGATGGCACGCTGCGAACGCGCCGTGCTGGCCTTGATGCCACCTCGTTCCGGCCGATGAACGCACACCTCGCCGCGCGCGACGCACTGGCGCTGACCTCGATCGACGACAAGCCGGCGGCGGCGGTCCGGCTGTGGGCCGCCTGGCAGGGCGGCGCGCTGACCTGTGCGCCGGTCGCCGAAGCGCCGCTGGACCAGCCCGGCCGGCCGGCGCGCCCGGTGTTGGCCGCGCCGGCCGACATGCCCCGCCGGCAATTGAACGGACCGCGCAATCACGCGGCGCTAATCCACGCGCTGGCGCACATCGAGTTCAACGCCATCGACCTGGCGCTCGACGCGGTGCAGCGGTTCACCGCCATGCCCGAAGAATTCCACGGCGACTGGCTGCGCGTGGCCGCCGAAGAAGCACATCACTTCCGCCTGCTGCGCGATCACCTGCGCACGCTCGGTCACGACTACGGCGACTTTCCCGCGCATGACGGGTTGTGGCAGATGGCAGCCGCCACGGCGGATGACGCCCTGGCGCGCATGGCCCTGGTGCCGCGCCTGCTGGAAGCGCGCGGACTCGACGTGACGCCCGGACTGCGGCGCAAACTGGCGGGCTACGGCGACCACGCCGGCGCCGCCATCCTGGATGGGATCCTGCGCGACGAGATCGGCCACGTCGCCATCGGCGACCGCTGGTTCCGCCATCTGTGCGCGCAGCGCGACCTGCCGGTGGAAGCCAGCTTTCGCGCGTTGCTGGCGCGGCCCGGCGTGCCGGCGCCGCGCGGCCCGTTCAACGAAACCGCCCGCCGCGCCGCCGGCTTCAGCCACGCGGAACTCCGAGCGCTGGCGCGGGACTATGCGGACAAACGACTCGACAAGTCGTCTTGCTCGACGCGACCTGCGCAGGCATAATTCGCAGTTCACCCTTTTTTCTAGCTCCTTGATTTGGGGGAATGGGCATGTCGCATCCGACCGCCGCGTCTGTTCTCACCCGGGTCAGCCCCGCGCTGCCGGTTGACTGGTATTTCGATCCCGCGATCTACGAACTGGAGATGCGCCTGCTGTTCAGGAACGGCGCGAACTACGTCGGCCATGAACTGATGACGCCGGAACTGGGGGATTACCAGGTACTCGACTGGCTGTACGACGGCGGCAAGATGCTGGTGCGCAATGCCAACGGCGTCGAACTGCTGTCCAACGTCTGCCGCCATCGCCAGGCGCGCATGCTCAAGGGGCGCGGCAGCGCGCAGAACATCGTCTGCCCGTTCCACCGCTGGACCTATGACACCGGCGGCAAGCTGCTGGGCGCACCGCACTTCCCCGGCAACCCCTGTCTGCATCTGGACAAGACGCCGCTGGCCAACTGGAACGGACTGTTGTTCGCCGGCCCGCGCGACGTGCATAGCGATCTGGCCAGCCTGGGTGTCGCCGCGGACCTGGACTTCTCCGGTTATCGGTACGACAGCACGCAGATCACCGCGTACCGCTTCAACTGGAAAACCTTCATCGAGGTGTATCTGGAGGATTACCACGTCGTGCCCTATCACCCGGGCCTGGGCAATTTCGTCGACTGCGAGCAGTTGAAGTGGGAATACGGCGAGATGTATTCGGTGCAGACCGTGGGCATCAACGACCGTCTCGCCCACCCCGGCAGCGCCGTCTACAACCGCTGGCACCAGCAGGTCAAACGCTACGGTGATGGACGCGAACCGGCGCACGGCGCGATCTGGCTGACCTACTACCCGGCGCTGATGGTGGAGTGGTATCCGCATACGCTGGTGGTCAGCAACATCATCCCGACCGGCGTCGAGTCCTGCCTGAACGTGGTCGAGTTCTACTATCCGGAGGACGTTGCCCTGTTCGAACGTGAATTCGTCGAGGCCGAGCAAGCCGCGTATCGCGAGACCGCGGTCGAGGATGACGACATCTGCTACGGCATGCACCAGGGACGCAAGGCGCTGTATCAGCAGGGAATCAGCCAGGAAGGCCCCTACCAGTCGCCCATGGAGGACGGCATGGTGCACTTCCACGAGTGGCTGCGGCACATGATCGAACCCCATCGCTGACGGTACGGGAGCGGAGCACGGCCCAGCGTTGTCTTTTGCGCCCGGCGCGGATCACAATCGCGCCATGATGGAGCGCCTTCCCTATGCCGCTGTACTGACCGCACCGTTCGGCGCCATCGGCGTGTACGTCCGCGAGGTCGGTCTGACCGGGCTCGACTTCCTGCCGCCGGGCACGCGCCCACGATCCTCCCCGTCGTCACTGGTGACACGCGTCGCCACCGAACTGGACGCCTATTTCACCGATGCGCGCCACGTGCCTGACCTGCCGCTGGTGGCCGTCGGCAGCCCGTTTCGGCTGCGCGTCTGGCAGGCATTGCGCCGCATTCCCGTCGGCTGTACGCGCGCCTACGGCGAACTCGCGCGCGAACTCGACAGCGCCGCACGGGCAGTGGGTCAGGCGGTGGGTGACAACCCGCTGCCCATCGTCATTCCCTGCCACCGGGTAATCGCCGCCGACGGCAGTCTGGGCGGGTTCAACCACAGCCGTACCGGCTACTCGCTGGACATCAAACGCTGGCTGCTGAGGCATGAAGGCGTACTCTGAAACGGCGCGGGTCACCGAACTCGACCGTTTCTGCGATGCGCTATGGCTGGAGGATGGCCTGGCGCCGCGCTCGTTGGAGAGCTATCGGCGCGACCTCGCGCAGTTCTTCGCCTGGCTGGCGCAACAGGCCATCGCGCCGGACCAGGCGCAGCGCGGCGACATCGAGCGCTTCCTGGCGCACCGTGCCCTGGCGCAACGGATCGCGGCGCGCAGCCTCGCGCGCCAGCTCAGCGCAATCAAGCGCTTTCACCGCTGGCTGCTGCGCGAAAACCGGCGTGCCGATGACCCGACGCTGACGGTGCAGGCGCCGCGTCTGCCCAGGCCCCTACCGCGCTCGTTGTCGGAACACGACGTCGATGCCCTGCTCGCCGCGCCCGACACCACGACGCCCTTGGGCCTGCGCGACAAGGCCATGCTGGAGACCCTGTACGCCGCCGGTCTGCGCGTATCCGAACTGGTCGGCCTGCCTCTGCCGGCTGTCGGCCTGGCCGAAGGCGTGGTGCGGGTGATGGGCAAGGGACGCAAGGAGCGTCTGGTGCCCCTGGGCGAGGAGGCCCTGAACTGGATCAGCCGCTACACGCGCGAGGCACGACCGGCACTGTTGCAGGGCCGCAGCAGCGAGGCGCTGTTCGTCACCGAACGCGGCGGGCCGATGACCCGGCAGATGTTCTGGTACCTGATCAAACGTCACGCCGCCCGCGCCGGCATCCAGGCGGCGCTGTCACCGCATACCCTGCGTCATGCGTTCGCCACCCACCTGCTCAATCACGGCGCCGATCTGCGCGTGGTGCAGATGCTGCTGGGCCACGCCGACATCTCCACCACGCAGATCTACACCCACGTCGCGCGCGAGCGCCTGAAGCGCCTGCACGCCACGCATCACCCGCGCGGCTGAATCCCGATCAAGCCTTGCCGATCAGCGCGTCGATCTCCGCCTCGGCCTCCAGCCAGTCGAGCATCTCGTAGCCTGGCGCAAAACCGCGCTTCTCCGCCCGGTGGTAGGCAGCGGTGGCGATCCAGCGCTGGCGCTCCTCCGGCGACGGCGCGGGCGGCTTCGCCATGAGCTTGGCGGCGGTCTTCTTCGGCTTGGCTTCGCCGTCCGTCCTGGCGGCGGCACGCTTGGCCGGGGCGGTCGCAGGTTTGTCGACCGCCGGCCCGGCAACAGGCGCCGTGGCTTTGGCCGGCTTCTTCGCGGTCGCGCGCGGCGGCGCGGCCGGCGCGCCATCGGTGGACTTGGCCGCCTTGGCGGGTGCCTTGGCGGCTGCGACGGACTTGGTGGCGGCGACCTTCTTGGCGGCCGTGGCCGATTTCACGCTCTCGGCCGCCTTGGCCGTGGTCTTCGCGGCCTTGGCCGGTTCCGCGGTCGCGGCGGTCTTCTTGCTGGTGCGCTTGCTGCCCGCCGGTTTCTCGTCAGTCATGGTGCAACTCTCCTGTCCGAAAGGTATGGAAATGGCACTGCGAAGGCCGTGTCAGAATAGCGGAAAAACGCGCACGCGGACGGTATCGCCGTGGCATTTTCCGTCGGCTTGCGGGGTGTGCAAACCAATGTGCGCAGCGATGGTCCAACCGCGCGGGTTCGTGACCGGCATCACGATCATCACCCGACCCGATGATCGACCCGCTGTCGGTCGCAATGCCGAACTCGTGCCAAATCCATGGGCCGGACCGATGCAAGGGGAAACGACATGACCAGCGTGCAAATCCTCAGAGTCTGGCTGGCCGCCGCCGGTATGGCTTTGCTGCTCGGCGCGTGCGCGCCGGAACATCCCGCGGCGCAGGCGGGAACCACCGCGACCGGCATGGATGCGCGTCTGCAATCGATCGTGCTCGGCATGGGCTGCTTCTGGGGCGCGGAGAAGCGCATGGCGGAGATTCCGGGCGTGGTGGATGTCGAGAGCGGCTATGCCAACGGTGAGGTCGCCGGCGACTACCGCGCCGTGCTGGCGCACGAGAAAGCGCTGCGTGCCGGCCGCAGCAGCAAGCGCAATCATGCCGAGGTGGTCAAGGTCACCTTCGATCCTGCGCGCACCAGCCTCAAGACCGTGTTGATCGGCTTCTGGGAAAATCACGATCCGACCCAGGGCAACCGGCAGGGCAACGACGTCGGCAGCAACTATCGCAGCGCGATCTACACCACCGACGAGGCGCAGCAGGCCCTGGCGATCGAGACCCGGGACGTCTACCAGCAGGCCCTGAGCGCACGGGGCTACGGCAGCATCACCACGGAGATCGAGCCGTTGCGGGTCTATCATCGCGCCGAGGACGATCACCAGGACTACCTGAAGAAGAATCCCGACGGCTATTGCGGTCTCGGCGGCACCGGCGTCCGCTACCCCAGTGCACGCGCCGCAGCGGCCGATCCCGGCCCGGCTCCGGCGGCGCGACTCGATGGCGGCAAACTGGCGGCGACGCGTCAGTTGGTGGTGTTCGAAGCCCGGGACTGCCCGTTCTGCCGACAGTTCCAGGCCGAAATCCTGGATCGCTGGCAATCACCGGTGCCGATCGTCGCCACGCTGAACCCCAATCCGCCCATGGGCTGGACGCTGGAGAAGGCGCTGTTCGCCACGCCCACCATCGTGCTGTTCGAGAACGGCCGGGAGGTGTCACGCTACACCGGCTACAACGGTGATCAGGCGCGATTCTGGAGGTGGCTCGGCTTTCGCCTGCTCACACCGGAACAGCGCAAGATCGCGTTCGAGAGTGGCACCGAGCGGCCGTTCACCGGTTCGCATCTGGACGAAAAGCGGCCGGGCACCTTCGTCGACCCCATCACCGGCGCGCCGCTGTTCCGCAGCGATACGAAGTTTGAAAGCCGCACCGGCTGGCCCAGCTTTTTCAATCCGCTGCCCGGCGCGCTGACGCTGCACGACGATTTCAGCCACGGCATGAAGCGCGTCGAGGTGCGCAGCGCCAGTTCCGGCATCCATCTGGGCCATGTGTTCGACGACGGCCCGCCGCCCACCGGCAAGCGCTATTGCATCAACGGCAACGTACTGAAGTTCGTGCCCGATCCGGGGTACTGAGCCGCAGCGCGACCCGGGCGCACGGCCCGGGTCGGCGCAGTCGCGTCACTGCGCCGGGCTCCACACGCCGTCGTCGCCGCGACAGGCCACGCCACGCAGGGTTTCGCGCCGCCCGCCGACGTCGATCTCGGTGTCGTAATCGCGGCAATAACGCCCATCCTCGCGCTGCACGATCTCGCCCGGAGTCACGGCATAGTGCGCGCCGCCCGCCGGTACCTGCCAGCTCACGCGCTGACCGGTCTGGCCGAGTTCCAGCGCCCGGCCGATGCAGGCCTGGTCCTGCGCGTCCATGTCGCGGCCGATGGCGCCGCCGATCAGCACGCCGGCGATGGCGCCGCCGATGGTCGCCACCGTGCGACCACTGCCCTGACCGATCTGACTGCCCAGCGCGCCGCCGATGACGCCGCCGAGCACGCCGCCGATCAGCTCACGATTGCACTGGATGGTTTTTTCCGCCGGCACGCGCGGCACCGCCGGCGGCTCCCAACCGGGGCGATAGCTGGGTCCGCTCGGCTCGTAGACGATCCAGGGCGGCTGTGCGATCACCACGCGGTGTTTCTGCTTGCCACCCGGCCCCTTGGCGTAGGTCCTGCACTCGATCTTCTCCTTGAACTCGCCGCGCTTCCATTCACGCTCGATCCTGCACGGCCCATCCGTGTACTTTTCCTTGTATTCGCCACGCGGATGCGCATGCGGACCGTGCAGCCGGCCCTTGCATTCGCGCTCCTCCTTCCAACTGCCATCGCGCTTCAGCTCGCGTTTCACCAGACAGGGGCCGTCGCGAAACTCTTCCTTGTACTCGCTGACGCGCTGTGCGCCGTAACGGTCGTCGCGCCGATCGCGGTCGGCCAGCGCCGCGGTCGGCAGGGCGAGCGAGGCGGCCAGCAGGCTGGTCAGCAGGGTCGGGGCAGGTTGCATGTCATTCACTCCTCTCATCGAGTCCATGGCCAACGGCAGTTCGCCGTTCATTGCGCTCAGGCCCCCCAATCACCGCTGCACCCTGCGGGCGGCGCGAGCCTCATCGGCCGGCACCGAATACCCGCTTGAGTAGGTCCGTGGTGCGTTCCACCGGATGCTCGCGGATCGCCTTCTCCTCCAGCGCCATCATGCGAAACAGGCCGTCCATGGCCTTGGCGGTGACATAGCCGTCGACGTCGCGCGCCTGTTCACCCAGCAGCCCGGCCGCCGGGCCGGCTCTTTGCAGCATGGCCTTGTAGGCGGCGGTGACGCCGGCCGCCTCGGTGGCCTGACGCACGATGGGCAGGAAGCGCTGCCTGAGCTTGTCTTCGCTGGTTCTGCGGAAATACTGCGTGGCGGCATCGTCCGCACCCTTGAGGATGGCGCGCGCGTCGTCCAGGCTCATCGCCGCGACGCTGTCTTTGAGCAGCAACGCCGCCTCCGGCACCGCGCGTTCGGCGGCGCGGTTCATGGTGGCGACGAACTCGTCGGCATAACGGTCCTGGCGGAACGTGCGCAACAGCTTGTCGATGCGTTGCAGTTCCTCCGGCAGCGGAATCCTGACATCGACATTGTCGAGATAGCCGCCCGGCCGGCCCAGCCGGGCGATGGCCCGGTCGGCGCCCTTGCTCAACGCCTCTTTCAGCCCGCGCACGATCTCGTCATCGCTGAGCGCGCCGCCGACCGCCTCGGCCATGGGTTTGCCCTGCATGTCCTGCGCCTTCTTCAACAGGGACTCCCACCAATTGGCGTGTGCGCTGACAGCGTGCATCAACAGCAGGGCCAGCAGCGCGGCGGTCAGGCGTGGTGACGTCATGGTATTGGCCAAAGGAGGGAATCGGGCGGCATGGCCTGCATAACGCATCGGGCGTGCATCGGGTTCACACACCGTTGCGCCACTCGGTATCCTCGCCGTCGAACAGCCGGTTGGCCTCGATCGGACCCCAGCTACCGGCCGGGTAGGTGTGAATGAAATCGCGTTCCTGCGCCCAGTACTTGAGGATGGGATCGACCACGCGCCACGCCCATTCCACCTCGTCGAAGCGGATGAACAGCGTGCGATCGCCCTCGATCACGTCGAGCAGCAGGGCTTCATAGGCGTCCAGCGGGTTCTCGTCCGGATGACGGAAGCTGGCGTTGAGTTTGACCACGCGCGTGTCCATGTCCAGCCCCGGCTGCTTGGCGTGGATTTCCACGTGCATGCTCTCCTCCGGCTGGATGGACAGCACGATCCAGTTCGGCTCCAGCGTCTCCAGCGGTGTCTCGCGGAACAGTTGCTGCGGCGGATGGCGCAGGCGCAACGCGATCATCGACAGATTCTGCTTCAGGCGCTTGCCGGTGCGCAAATAGAACGGCACGCCACGCCAGCGCCAGTTGTCGATATAGAACTTGGCGGTGGCGAAGGTCTCCGTGACCGAATCCGGTTCGACGTCCGGCTCGTCCTGGTAGCCGTGTACCTGCTGGCCGGCCACCATGCCGGCCTTGTACTGCGCGCGAAACGCGTGGGCATGCACCGACCGCCGCGAAATCGGCCGGATGGAGCGCAGCACCTTGACCTTCTCGTCGCGCAGCGCGTCCGCCTCCAGCGCCGGCGGCGGTTCCATGGCCACCAGCGTGAGCAGTTGCATCAGATGGTTCTGCAGCATGTCGCGCAGCGCGCCCGCCTTGTCGTAGTAATCGGCGCGCTTGTCGATGCCGACGCGCTCGGCCACGGTGATCTGTACGTGGTCGATGAAATTGCGGTTCCACAGCGGCTCGATCAGCGTGTTGGCGAAGCGGAACACCAGCAGGTTCTGCACCGTTTCCTTGCCCAGGTAGTGGTCGATGCGGAACACCTGCGATTCATCGAAATAGCGATGCAGCAACTGGTTCAGCATCTGTGCCGATTCGATGTCGACACCGAACGGCTTCTCCACGACGATGCGGTGCAGGCCGCGCGGCTTGGCCAGCCCGACGCCGTCCAGGTTCTTGATCACCGCGGAGAAATCGCCGGGCTTGATGGCGAGGTAGAACACCACGTTGGAACAGGCGCCGAGCTTGGGCTTGGCCAAGAGTTCCTTCAACGCGACATAGGCAGCCGGATTCTCCAGCTCGCCGCGCAGGTAGTCGAAACGCGCGACGAAGCGTTCCAAGGGTGCGCCTTCGGCCTTCAGCTTGTCGGTCAACAGCGTGCGCACGTTGTCCCGCCAGACGGCGTCATCCCAGTCCCGCCGGGCGAAGGCGATGAAGTTCAGGCTCTCCGGCAGCTTGCCCGCCAGCTCCAGACGGTACAAGGCCGGCAACAGCTTGTTCGACGCGAGGTTGCCGGTGGCGCCGAAGATCACGAAGTTGCACGGGGGCAGCGGGGTTTCCTGATCGAACATGGGCGTCCTCGGACGTGGTTTGAAGGGCTGGCGGTCCGTGCGGTCAGCGGCCGGGCGGCTCGTCCCCTTGCACCGCATGCCCGCCGAAACCCTTGCGCATCATGGCCAGCAGGCGGTTGGCGTAATCGCCCTGACCCTGACTGGCGAACCGGTTCATCAAGGCCAGCGTCATCACCGGCGTGGGCACGCCGAGCTCCACCGATTCCAACGCGGTCCAGCGTCCCTCGCCCGAGTCCGCCACCACCGGCGCGATGGCGGTCAGCGCCGCATCGTCCTGCAGAAAACCGGCGGTCAGATCCAGCAGCCAGGAACGCACCACCGAGCCGTGGCGCCACAATTCGGCCACCGCCGCCAGATCGAGGTCGAATGCCCGCTTGGCACCCATCAGCGCGAACCCTTCGGCCAGCGCCTGCATCATGCCGTACTCGATACCGTTGTGCACCATCTTGGTGAAATGCCCCGCGCCGACCGGGCCCGCATGCAGCCAGCCGCTGTCCGCCGTCGGCGCCAGCACCTGCAGGAACGGCACCAGGCGGGCGATGTCCTCGGACGCGCCGCCGGCCATCAGGCAATAGCCGTTGGCCAGGCCCCAGACGCCGCCGGAGACGCCAACGTCGGCGAAGCCGATGCCGCGGCTGCCGAGCGCGTCGGCACGGCGCATGGCATCGCGGTAATAGCCGTTGGCGCCATCCACCAGCAGATCGCCAGGCGCCAGCAGCGGCGTCGCTGCGGCGATCGCCGCCTCCGTCGCCTCGCCCGCGGGAAGCATCAGCCACAGCACCCTCGGCGCCGGCAGGGCGGCGACCAGCGCAGCCAGATCGGCATGAGCGACGACGTTGGCTTCCGTGCCGGCCAGGTCCAGCGCCACCTGGTGATTGCGATTGTGCACGTGCACGCGCACGCCGCCGCGCGCCAGCCGGCGCGCCATGTTGCCGCCCATGCGGCCGAGCCCGTATAGACCGATTTCCATCATCACTGCTCTCCAGTTGGCACGACCATCAAACCGACGGCGGAACGGCCGCCGCTACACCTTGACGTAGACCCACCCCTCGCTCATGCGCGTGGTGATCTCGTGGATCGCCGAGGCGGCGGTGCGCGCGACGGGCAGCAGTTCCACGCGTTCCCCGTCGCGCTGCAGACGCGCCAGCGTCTGCCCGCAGGCCACCAGGCCGAGGTTGGCGTGGTGCGCGGCCAGTGCCTGCACGCGCTGCGCCATCGCCGGATCCAGCATCCGGTCGGCACGTACCAGATCCAGGCCGGCGCCGTTGAACACGATATGGATGCGTGCCCGTTCGCCGTGGCGCGCGAGCAGCGTCTCGGCCAGATCCAGCGCGCGGACCAGGCGCTCCGGCTCGCCCACATCGACGTGCAGCAGCACGCGACCGGCGTCGACACGGGCACCGGCGGCGAGCGCGTGGTAGCCCTCGGGCAGGCCGACGCGACGCTGCAAGGAGGTGTCGGCGGACATCAGGTCATGCAGCCACCAGCCGCCGCCCATGCCCACCACCAGCAGCACCCCGGCTGCCAGGGCGTGGCGCCAGCCGCCCGCGGCCAGCGCCCGGCGGGGATTGGCCGGCGCGGCCGGATAGGCCGCACGCACCGCGTGCTTGAGCGCTCGCGCCTCGCCCACGGCGGCCCGGAACGCCGGATCGTCGTGCATGCGCGCCAGCGCCTGGTCCAGCTCTTCGCCGGTGAGTTCGCCGTCGACCAGGGCGTACACATATTCAGGACTGGCCGGCTGCCGTGACTCCACGCTCATTTCACCCTCCTGATCGCCGCCGGCTGCCGTGTCTGCCCGATCTCGGTCGGCGCGAGCAGGCGACGCAAGGCACCGCGCGCGCGCGCCAGACGGCTCATCACCGTGCCCACGGGCACGTCCAGCACCTGCGCAACCTGGGCGTAACTGCATTCCTCGATGTCCACCAGGGTCAATACCTGGCGTTGTCCCAACGGCAGCGCTGCGATGGCGCGGCGCACCCGCTGCACCGTCTGGCGACAGGCGTAGCGCTGCTCCGGACCCTCCGCATCGTCGACCACCCGCTCGTCCAGCGCCTCGTCGCCGAGATCGTTGCGGCGCGCACGCAGGTGATCACGCCAGCAATTGTTGAGAATGGAGAACAACCAGCTCTCCAACGCCTGCGGGTCACGCAACTGCGACGCGCGCGCCAGCCCCTTGACCAGCGCCTCCTGCGCCAGGTCGTCGGCCAGCGCGGCATCGTGACACCAGGCATGGGCAAGCCGGAACAGGCGCGGACGCAACTGTTCGATGCGCCGTCGCCGTGCGGCATCCCAAAGGTCGGCCAAGGCTTGCATGCGATCTCCGGTTGGGCGCGACCGGACCGGCCACCGCCCCGGTCGCGCCCGGGCCGCGCATGGCAGGCATTATCGCGGAATCCTTGCCCGCGCGCTCGCAGCAATGGCCTGCGGGTTGCGACGCTGCGGCCGGTACGGGCCACGTTTCGGCCGGTCATGTCAGCTTGAATGCCGACCTGCGGGCACCTCGGGCGGTATCCGTCTTCGGCATGGTAGCAATATTCCATGGGCGACACGGACGGGTGACGGAATACCGGGCGCGTGGAGGGCGTCCTACGCGGGTGGACTCGACCACGATAACCGAACCCAACAGGAGAAGACGCCATGCAACGCCTTGCTGTATCCACCGCCTTGCTGTGTAGCGCAGTGTTGGCCGCCACGGTGGCCCACGCCGCCGCCCCGTTGCCGGCATCCGCCCCGCCCGCCGAAGCGGCGTACCAGGAACGGGTGCTCTACCACATCAACGACGCCGCGCTCGCACGCATCGCCATGCGCAACATCGACAACCACCTGAGCGCCTCGCCGGAGGCGCGCATCGTCGTGGTCACGCACGGCAAGGGCATCGACTTCCTGCTCAACGACGCCAAGGACGAGCGCGGCGCCTACGCACCCCAGGTCGCCGCGCTGCGCGAGAAGGGCGTGGATTTCCGCGTCTGCCGCAATACCCTGAGGGGACGCAACCTGGCCGACGACGCGGTGATCATGGAAGCCGACGTGGTGCCTTCCGGCGTGGCGGAAATCGGCCGCCTGCAGGCACGCGAGGGCTACGTCTACATCAAACCCTGAGCCCGGCTGTTTCACCGCAACCGCCATCCGATCCTGAGGCGGATGTCGGCCAAGGAATCGCCTGCGCGATACGCCCATCCGCATCGGTGCGGCTGACGATGGCGGCATCGGCGGGAATCGCATATTCCCGCCGGCTTACAGGCCGGTTGTTGCGCATGTTCGCTCCTGAGCTCGATTTCGCGGATGGCGCGCACCGTATCCGCCGCGATGCAGGCGCGCATCATTAGAATCCGCGTATCGACCAAAACCCGCAAAACCTGAGCGCCGTCAAACTTGCGCGCCATCACGACATGCAAATCCTGTTCGCCACTTCCGAAGCCCTGCCGCTCATCAAGACCGGTGGCCTCGCCGACGTCTCCGGCGCCCTGCCTGCGGCGCTGCGCGCCATCGGCGTCGATTGCCGCCTGCTGCTGCCGGGTTACCCGGCCGTGCTGGCCAAACTGAAGTACACGCGACCGGTGGCCCGCTTCGACGACCTGCCGGGTGGCGTCGCCGCCCGCTTGCTGGAAAGCGTGCAGCCCGGGGTCGGGGTGCCGCTGTACGTGCTGGACGCGCCGGACCTGTACGACCGCGCCGGCGGTCCCTACCAGGACGCGACCGGCCACGACCACGCCGACAACGCGCTGCGCTTCGCGGTGTTGTCGCAGGTGGCCGCCCGCCTCGCTTCGCTCGGCTCGCCGCTGGCCTGGCATCCGGACATCCTGCACTGCAACGACTGGCAGACCGGCCTCGCCCCGGCTTACCTGCGCCTGTCCGGCGACCTGCGTCCGACCGTGATGACCGTGCACAACCTGGCCTACCAGGGCATTTTTCCGCCGCACACGCTGTCCTTGCTGAATCTTCCGGCGCATGCCTTCTCCATCGCCGGCCTGGAGTACTACGGCAACCTGTCCTTCCTGAAGGCGGGCCTGTACTACGCCGACCGCGTCACCACCGTGTCGCCCAGTTATGCCGAGGAAATCCGCAGCGAACCGCTGGGCATGGGCATGCAGGGACTGCTCGCCGGCAAGGGCGAGCATCTGGTCGGCATCCTCAACGGCATCGACACCGATGCCTGGAACCCGGCGGCGGACCCGTTCCTGGGCTGCGCCTACACGGCCGAGACGTTGGCCGACAAGAGCCACTGCAAACGCGCGTTGCGGCGCGAGATCGGCCTGGTCGAGGACGACACCGCGCCGCTGTTCGGCATGATCGCGCGCATGACCCCGCAGAAGGGTATGGATCTGGTGTTGTCGATCGCGGACGAACTGGTCGGGCGCGGCGGCCAGTTGGCCATGCTGGGCACCGGCGACAGGGACATCGAGGCGGCCGTGCGCGCGCTGGCGCAGCGTCATCCCGGCCATGTCGCCGCCCATATCGGTTACGACGAGGGCCTGTCGCATCGCATCGAGGCGGGCGCGGACGTGTTCCTGATGCCGTCGCGTTTCGAACCCTGCGGTCTGAACCAGATGTACAGCCTGCGTTACGGCACGGTACCGGTGGTGCATGCCACCGGCGGTCTGCGCGACACGGTGGACGACGGCGTCACCGGCTTCGTGTTCGCGCCGGCCGAGGCCGATGCGTTACGCGACGCGATCGAGCGGGTGTTCGACCTGTGGCGACGGCCGGCGCAATGGCAGGCCATGATGCGTGCCGGCATGCGTCAGGACTTCAGTTGGCGCCGCAGCGCCGCGGCCTACGCCGCGCTGTATCAGAGCCTGCTCGGCGCCTAGCGGTACAGCCGGTTCGGCGTCAATCCTCCGGGCGCGCCACCGGCCGGACCCTGGTGGCGCAATCGCGGGCGCGGGCGCGCGCCTCATCGACATCGGCACCCTCGGCCAGCGCGACACCCATGCGCCGGCGCGGGAAGGACACCGGCTTGCCGAACAGACGCAGATCGCTGCCCGGCACGCGCAGCGCCGCATCGACGTCCTCGTAGCGGATGGCCTCGCCCTCGACGCCGCCGTAGATGACCGCCGAGGCACCGGTCGCGCGCAGGCCCACATCCACCGGCAGCCCGAGGATGGCGCGGGCATGCAGTTCGAACTCGTTGTGGCGCTGCGTCACCAGGGTGACCATGCCCGTGTCGTGCGGGCGCGGGCTGACCTCGGAGAACCACACCTCGTCGCCGCGCACGAAGCATTCCACCCCGAACAGGCCGAGCCCGCCCAGATCGTCGGTGACCGCGGCGGCAATGTCGCGCGCGCGGGCCAGCGCCACCGGCGACATCGGCTGCGGCTGCCAGCTCTCCACGTAATCGCCCTGTTCCTGGCGGTGTCCCACCGGCGCGCAGAAATGCGTCGCCACCTGCCCGGACTGATCCAGCGCGCGCACGGTCAGCAGCGTGATCTCGTAGTCGAACTCGATCAGGCTTTCCACGATCACCCGCCCCTTGCCGACGCGCGCGCCACGGGCCGCATGCAGCCACGCGGCCTCCAGACGGTCCGCGGCATCGACCCGGCTCTGGCCCTTGCCCGACGACGACATCACCGGCTTGACCACGCAGGGATAGCCGATGCCGCGCGGGCCCTCGACCGCTGCGCGAAGTTGCTCCAGGCTGTCGGCGAAGGCATAACGCGAGGTCGGCAACTTCAGTTCCTCCGCCGCCAGACGGCGGATACCCTCACGGTTCATGGTCAGATGCGCCGCGCGCGCATTGGGTATCACCCGGCACACGCCGTCGCGCTCCAGTTGCAGCAGCGTTTCCGTGGCGATGGCCTCGATCTCGGGCACCACCAGGTCGGGCTTCTCCGAATCGATCAGGCGCGCGAGCACGTTGCCATCGCTCATGTCGATGGTCTGTGCGCGATGCGCCACCTGCTGGCCAGGCGCGCCGTCGTAGCGGTCGACCGCGATGACCTCGACGCCCAGTCGTTGCAGCGCAATGATGACTTCCTTGCCGAGTTCGCCCGAACCCAGCAGCATGACGCGGGTGGCAGACGCGGACAGCGGCGTTCCGATATGCATGGTTGGAATCTCCTCTCCGGTAAACCAAACGACCGGCGAACGGCTTATAGTAGGTGCGAGAGCTTAACGGAAGCCCCACGTCCGCTACCAGCCGAGTCCGGCCGCAACCCACCGAGTCTGCCATGCGTATCCCTTCCATCCCTCTGCTGTCGACCGCACTGTTGGCGCTGTGCCTGGCGGTGCCGGCGGCAGCGCAAGACTGGCTCTATCTGACCTATCCCGGCGACACGCTGATCGGCATCGGCAGGCAGTACCTGAAGAATCCCGACGACTGGCCCAAGGTGCAGATCACCAACA
>CALEDT010000011.1 GCA_937949525.1 uncultured Burkholderiales bacterium
GGCCTGGGCCATTGCGCTGGAGGCGACGAAGGAAGCGCTGGCGACCAGGCCGAGCGCGACGACGAGCTGTTTCATGAACATTTCACGGACTCCTGTTGGGGGGACGGGATACCTGAATAGCGGCTTGGCCGTATCCATGGCGTCGTATCCTAAACAGGCCGGATTACAAAATCATGACACTTCGGCTACGATTTCCCGGGCGGCGGGCATGACCCCCAGGACCGCAGGCGCTTATCCGGCCACCGCTTTGACCGCGTCGGCAATGCGTTCGGCCGCACGCCGCACCTGCGCTGCCTCTCGCCCTTCCACCATCACGCGGATCAAGGGCTCGGTGCCGGAGGCGCGCAGCACCACCCGCCCGCTGTCACCCAGTTCGGCCTCGACTGCGGCCACGGCCTCGGTCACCGGTGCCTGGCCATCCAATTTGAAGCCGCGCGTCACGCGCACGTTGATCATGACCTGCGGAAAGATGCCGCAGGCACGCGTGAACTCCGCCAAACCCTGGCCGGAGCGGCGCAACGCCGCCAGCACCTGCAACGCCGAGACGATACCGTCACCGGTGGTGTGCTTGTCCAGGCACAGGATGTGGCCGGAGGTCTCGCCGCCGAGTTGCCAGCCGCGCGCCTGCATCTGCTCCAGTACGTAGCGGTCACCCACCTGTGCGCGCGCGAAGTCGCAGCCCAACGCGCGTAGCGCGAGTTCGGCGCCCAGATTGGTCATCAGTGTGCCGACCACGCCGCCGCCCAACTGGCCCTGCTCGTGCCGATGGCGGGCGATGGCGTAGATCAGCTTGTCGCCGTCCATGATCGTGCCGGAGGCATCCACCATGATCAGGCGATCGCCGTCGCCGTCGAGCGCGACACCGACGTCGGCGCGGTGCTGGCGCACGCCGCGCGCCAGCGCCTCCGGGTGGGTGGCGCCGCAGTCACGGTTGATGTTGAAACCGTCGGGCTCGTTGCCGATGGCGATGACGTCGGCGCCCAATTCGTGGAACACGTGCGGGGCGATGTGGTAGCCCGCGCCGTTGGCACTGTCCACGACCACGCGCATGCCGCGCAGGTCCAGATCGTTGGGAAAGGTGCTCTTGCAGAACTCGATGTAGCGCCCGGCGGCGCCGTCGACTCGCTTGACCCGGCCGAGCTGGCGGGAAGTGGCCGTCTGCATCGGCTGCTCCAGCGCCGCCTCGATGGCCCGTTCGACCTCGTCGGGCAGCTTGGTGCCCGCGGCGGAGAAGAACTTGATGCCGTTGTCCTCGTAGGGGTTGTGCGACGCCGAGATCACCACGCCGGCCTGCAGACGGAACGCGCGCGTCAAATAGGCGATGCCGGGGGTCGGCATCGGCCCGGTCAGGCGCACGTCGACGCCGGCGGCGGTGAAGCCGGCTTGCAACGCCGATTCCAGCATGTAGCCGGAGATGCGCGTGTCCTTGCCGATCAGCACCGCCGGGTGCTCGCCATGCAGCGCGTCGTGTTCGGCCGCCGCCAGCACCTTGCCGGCGGCATAGCCCAGGTGCATGGCGAATTCCGGCGTGATTGGCTCCTCGCCGACCCGCCCGCGCACACCGTCGGTACCGAAATACTTCCTGCTCATTCGTTCACTCCCAAGGTTTGCCAGAGATGCAGGACTTCCACGGTTTCGCGCACGTCGTGCACGCGCAGCACCGCCGCCCCCCGTCGCGCTGCGGCGAGCGCGGCGACGACGCTGGGCAGCAGGCGCTCGCCGGGCTCACGACCGGTGAGCGCGCCGAGCATCGATTTGCGCGACACGCCGACCAGCACCGGGGCGACATCGGTCAGCGCGGGCAGATTCCTGAACAGCGCGAGATTGTGCACGAGCGTCTTGCCGAAGCCAAAACCGGGGTCGACCAGCAACCGTTCGTGGCCAATGCCGGCGACCCGCGCGGCGGCCACGCGCGCGCGCAGGTAATCGCCGACCTCGCGCACCACGTCGTCATAATCCGGATCGTGCTGCATGGTCGCGGGCAGGCCGCGCATGTGCATCAGGCACAGGCCGGCGTGCGGGTGCGCCGCCACCGCGTCCAGCGCGCCCGGCGCCTCGCCGCCGCGCACGTCGTTGATCAGGTCCGCGCCCGCGGCCAGGGCCGCACGCATGACCGCCGGTTTCATGGTGTCCACCGACAGCGCCGCACCGCAGTCGCGCAGACCGGCGAGTACCGGCAGCACACGCGCCAGTTCTTCCCGCTCGGACACCGGCGTGGCGCCGGGGCGGGTGGATTCGCCACCGATATCGAGGATGTCGGCGCCCTCGGCGCGCAGGCGCAGACCGTGGGCGATGGCCCGCTCGGGATCGAGATAGCGGCCGCCATCGGAGAAGGAATCCGGCGTGACGTTGACGATGCCCATCACCAAGGGGCGGTCGAGGGCGAAACGATGGCGGCCGCAAAGCAGGGGCATGACGCAGGCGGAAGCAATAGGTGTCGGTCTGGCGTGAGTGTAGCGTCAGCCAGACCCCAGCCGCGCGCCGCGCAAAGGCGGCAACCGCTCCGGGTTCCAACGCGCGAGCGCCTGCGCCAGCAGATCGCCGACGTCATCGCCGGCCGGATCGCCCAGACCGAGAAAACGCGCCGCCGCGCGCAGCGCCGGCAGCGGCCGCAGCGGATCGAGCGGCGGCGCCCCGGTTTGCTTGCTCAGCTTGTCACCGCTGGCGTCCAGCACCACCGGCAGGTGCAGGTAGGCCGGCGTCGGCACATCCAGCGCCTGCTGCAGCACGATCTGGCGCGGCGTGGACACCAGCAGGTCGGCGCCGCGCACCACATGGGTGATGCCCTGCGCGGCGTCGTCCACCACCACGGCCAGTTGGTAGGTGTGAATGCCATCGGCCCGGCGCAACACGAAGTCGCCGCATTCGCGGGCGACGTCGCAGCCGACACGGCCGAGCAGGCGATCCTGGAACAGCACGCGCCGCTGCGGCACCCGCAGCCGCCAGGCCAGCCCGGCGCGCAGGCCGCGGGCGCGGCAGGTGCCGGGATAGACCGGACCGTCGACGCCGCGCCGGGCGCGCGCTGCGAGATCCTTACGGCTGCAAGCGCAGCCGTATAGCAGGCCGGCGCGTTGCAGCCGGTCGAGCGCGGCGCGGTAGGACTCGCCGCGCCGGCTCTGCCACATCACCGGACCATCCCAGGTCAGGCCGAACGCTTCCAGCGCGCGCAGGATGGTGTCGGCGGCGCCTGGCACCACGCGCGGCGTGTCGACATCCTCGATGCGCAATGACCATTCACCGCTCTGCGCGCGCGCATCCAACCAACTGCCCAGCGCCGCCACCAGCGAGCCGAAATGCAGCGGGCCGGACGGCGTGGGCGCGAAACGGCCGCGATAACCGGCCGTCGCCATCGCGACCTCAATAGCGGTAATGCGCGGCCTTGTAGGGCCCTTCCACCGGCACGCCGATGTAGGCGGCCTGCTGCGGCGTGAGCGTGGTGAGCTGGGCGTTGAGCTTTTTCAGTTGCAGGCGCGCGACCTTCTCGTCCAGATGCTTGGGCAGTGTGTACACACCCACCGGATAGTCGGCGGTACGCGTGTACAGCTCGATCTGCGCAATGGTCTGGTTGGCGAAACTGGACGACATCACGTAACTGGGGTGGCCGGTGGCACAGCCCAGATTCACCAACCTGCCCTTGGCCAGCAGGATGATGCGCTTGCCGTCCGGGAAGATGACGTGATCCACCTGCGGCTTGATCTCTTCCCACGGATAACCTTCGATGCTGGCGACATCGATCTCGTTGTCGAAATGGCCGATGTTGCAGACGATGGCCTGATCCTTCATGCGCACCATGTGGTCGTGGGTGATGACGTGATAGTTGCCGGTGGCGGTGACGAAGATGTCGGCCTTGTCGGCGGCGTATTCCATGGTCACCACGCGGTAGCCTTCCATCGCCGCCTGCAGCGCGCAGATGGGGTCGATCTCGGTCACCCACACCTGCGCCGACAGCGCCCGCAGCGCCTGCGCCGAGCCCTTGCCGACGTCGCCGTAGCCGCACACCACGGCGATCTTGCCGGCCACCATGACGTCGGTGGCGCGCTTGATGCCATCGACCAGCGATTCGCGGCAGCCGTACAGGTTGTCGAACTTGGATTTGGTCACCGAATCGTTGACGTTGATCGCCGGGAACTTCAGTTCGCCGCGTTCGTGCATCTGGTAGAGGCGATGCACGCCGGTGGTGGTTTCCTCGGTCACGCCCTTGATCCTGGCCAGACGGGTGGAATACCAGGTGGGGTCGGTCGCCAGCTTGGCCTGGATGGCGGCGTACAGCACGGTCTCTTCCTCGCTGGTGGGCCGGGCCAGCACCGCGGGGTCGGCTTCCGCGCGCGCGCCCAGATGCAGCAGCAGCGTGGCATCGCCGCCGTCGTCCAGGATCATGTTGGAGTAGCCGCCGTCCGGCCATTCGAAGATGCGGTGGGTGTAGTCCCAGTACTCGGAGAGCGACTCGCCCTTGACCGCGAACACCGGAATGCCCTCGGCGGCAATGGCGGCGGCAGCGTGGTCCTGGGTGGAAAAGATGTTGCACGAAGCCCAGCGGACCTCGGCGCCGAGCGCGGTCAACGTCTCGATCAGCACGGCCGTCTGGATGGTCATGTGCAGACTGCCGGTGATGCGCGCGCCTTTCAGCGGCTGACTCGCGGCATACTCCTCGCGGATCGCCATCAGCCCCGGCATCTCGGTCTCGGCGATGCGGATTTCCTTGCGGCCCCAATCGGCCAGCGCCAGATCGGCGACGACATAATCATTGAATTCAGCCACAGCAAGCTCCTTCAAGAACTGTGGCCGGGAGGGGACGCACTCACCTGGCGCCCCGTGCCCGGCACGGGTTGATCAGATGAGCGCGGTTGTCAGCCGAGCCTAGGGGCCGCGCACAGCGGCGCCTCGCAGCGCTCCTCGGTGCCGGCATTATGGCGGCTTCGCGCATCGGTGCAAAGCCGACACGATCGAGGTGGCCCGGCCGCACCGGTCGGCAAGCCCCCGTGCCCGACGTTACCCGACGCGAACACGACCGCCCATCACGCCAGTCGCCATGCCAGCCGTTCACCGGCGCGCAGCGGCACCACGCCGCCGGCGTGCTCGGCCGGCACCGGCGTGGACACACGCAGCAGCGTAACCTGGTCGCGGTTGCGCGGCAGGCCGTAGAAGTCCGGCCCATGGAAACTGGCGAAGGCTTCCAGACGATCGAGCGCGCCCGCGGCGTCGAACGCCTCGGCATACAGTTCCAGCGCGGCATGCGCGGTGTAGATGCCGGCGCAGCCGCAGGCGGATTCCTTGGCGTGGCGTTCGTGCGGTGCGCTGTCGGTGCCGAGGAAGAATTTGGCGTTGCCCGAGGTGGCGGCGGCCACCAGCGCCTGGCGGTGACTTTCGCGCTTGAGCACCGGCAAGCAGTAATAGTGCGGCCGCATGCCGCCCTGGAACATGGCGTTGCGGTTATACAACAGATGATGGGCGGTGATGGTGGCACCGACGTTGGCCGGCGCGGCGGCGACGAACTCGGCGGCCTGACGCGTGGTGATGTGTTCCAGCACCACTTTGAGCCGCGGCAGGCGGCGCAGCAGCGGTTCCAGGATGCGCTCGATGAACATCGCCTCGCGGTCGAACACGTCGATCTCGGGGTCGGTGACCTCGCCGTGCAGCAGCAGCGGCAGGCCGGCTTCCTGCATGGCTTCCAGCGCGCCCTGCACACGGGCGATGTCGGTCACGCCGGAATCGGAGTTGGTGGTGGCGCCGGCCGGGTAATACTTGACCGCATGCACGAAGCCGCTGGCACGCGCAGCGTGGATCTCCGCCGGCGCGGTGTTGTCGGTGAGGTACAGCGTCATCAGCGGTGCGAAGCTCGCACCCTCGGGCAATGCGGCCAGGATGCGCTGGCGGTAGGCGGCGGCTTCCGCCACCGTGCGTACCGGCGGCTTCAGGTTGGGCATGACGATGGCACGCGCGAAGCGGCGCGCGGTGTCGGGCAACACGGCGGCGAGCAGATCGCCATCGCGCAGATGTACGTGCCAGTCGTCGGGGCGGGTCAGGGTCAATCGGTCCATGGCGCGGGCGGGATATCCGGTTTCAGGCTCAGGGCGAGATCGTACAACGCATTGCGCCGGCCACCGGTGAGCCGCGCGGCCAGCCGGGCGGCCTGCGTAGCCGGCAGCGCCTCCAGCAGGATGGCGAGCACGCGCCGCGCTTCGGCGTCGTCCGGCGCGTCGTCGGCCTGCGCTGCGGGCGGGCCGACGACCAGCACGAACTCGCCGCGCCGATGGTTCTCGTCGGCCGCCAGCCAGGCGGGCGCATCGGCCAGCACGCACTGATGCAACTGTTCGAAGCGTTTGCTGAGCTCGCGCGCGATCAGCAGCGTGCGCGCGCTATCCAGTTCGGCGAGCAGGTCGTCGACGGTGGCCCGGACGCGGTGCGGCGCCTCGTACAGCACCAGCCCGCAGGGCCAGGCAGCGTAGCCGCGCAGCGTCTTGCGCCGCGCTGCCGTCCTGCCCGGCAGGAAGCCGACGAACAGCCACGGTCCATCGACGCCGGCCACCGACAACGCGGCGGCGACGGCGCTGGGGCCGGGTATGGGCGTCACCGGCAGGCCGGCGGCGCGTACCGCCTCGACCAGCCGCGCGCCGGGATCGGAGATGCCGGGCGTGCCGGCGTCGGACACGTAGGCCACGCTGCGGCCGGCACGCAGGGCCTCGATCAGGCGCGCGGCGGCGCCGCGTTCATTGTGTTCGTGCACGGCCACCATTCGGGCCTGGATGCCATGGGCCGCAAGCAACACCTGGGTGGTGCGGGTGTCCTCGGCGGCGACGAGGTCGGCGCTGCGCAGCACGTCGAGCGCTCGCAGGCCGATGTCGCGCAGGTTGCCGATGGGTGTGGCGACGATGTGCAGGGTGCCGGCGCGCGCCGGCTGCGGAGCATCATGCATGCGCGCAGTTTACCCGCGCGCCCGCGGCGGGACGGTCACGGCCGCGCGTTCTTGCCGCGCACCTTGTCCAGCCCGGCCTGGATCGCATCGTCCAGGTACTGGCCGTAATAATCGGGGATGGAGAGCCCGACGACCGGCTTGGCCAGCATGCGCCCCTTGTGATCGAACACCGCGACCGTGGGCACCATGCGCACGCCGGTATCACCGGCGAAGTGGCGGTGCGGCGTCTTGTTGCCGCGGAAGTCCAGCAGACTGTCGTAGCTGCTGATCTCCACCTTGCGCATCACCACCTTGTCCTTGTAATCGTCCAGCCGGCTCATCGGCTCCAGATAGTCGTGCAGCACGGTGTCGCAATAGCGACAGTAGTCGGCCGAAAACAGCACGAGCACGACGCCGTTCATCTTCTTGGCCAGGGCGCCGTCCTGGCTGAGATTCCGCGCCATGGGCACGGCCTCCAGCGCGAAGGCGGGCACGCATGCCCATGCTACAATCGCGCAAACCAGCGTAAGCACTTGTTTCATGGTCGTTTCCTCCAGACGATGCCTATTGTGTTATAGCCGCGCGTCGCTCGAAATAGTTCAAACATGCCGAACCAGCTCATCATCGCCACGCGCGAAAGCCAACTCGCCCTCTGGCAGGCGGAACACGTCAAGGCGCGCCTATCGACGTTGTACCCGGACCTGCGCGTCGAGCTGCTGGGCATGACCACACAGGGCGACCAGATGCTCGACTCGCCGCTGTCCCGCATCGGCGGCAAGGGTCTGTTCGTCAAGGAGCTGGAAGTGGCCATGGGCGAAGGGCGCGCGCATCTGGCCGTGCATTCGATGAAGGACGTGCCGATGCTGCTGCCGGACGAATTCACGCTGGCGGCCATCCTGCCGCGCGAGGATCCGCGCGACGCGTTCGTGAGCAACAGCCATGCCACGCTGGAGACGCTGCCGCCGGGCGCGCGCGTGGGCACTTCCAGCCTACGCCGCCAAGCGCAATTGCGCGCGCGGCTGCCGCATCTGGACATCGACACGCTGCGCGGCAACGTCAACACGCGGCTGCGCAAACTGGACGAGGGGCTCTACGACGCCATCCTGCTGGCCGCCGCCGGGCTCAAGCGCCTGGGCCTGGAACAGCGTATCCGCGCACTGCTGGCGCCGGAAGAGAGCCTACCGGCGGTGGGCCAGGGCGCGATCGGCATCGAGATCCGTGCCGGTGACGAGGCGCTGGCCAATCTGCTGGCGCCGCTCAACCACATGGAAACCGCGCTGTGCGTGCGTGCCGAACGCGCCATGAGCCGTGCCATCCAGGGCAGTTGCCAGGCGCCGATCGGCGGTTATGCGGAAATCCATGGCGGCACGCTGCGCCTGCGCGCCTTCGTCGCCGATCTGGAGGGCATCCGCTTCTACCGTGCCAGCGCCGAGGGCGCCATGGACGACCCCGAAGCCGTCGGCGAGGCGGCCGCGCGCGACCTGATCGCGCAGGGTGCCGACCGGCTGCTGAACGACATCGCCCAACGCGCGCGGTGAACACCGGCGGCAGCGCGATGCCCCAAGCCGACGCGCAGGCGCCGCTGCGCGGCATCGGCGTGCTGGTGACCCGCCCGCGCGAGCAGAACGCTGCACTGTGCGCGCGCCTGGCGGCGCTCGGCGCGCAACCGCTGGCGTTTCCTACACTCGCCCTGCTGCCGCCCGACGATGTCGAGACCACGCGCCGGATGCTGCGCGATGGCGCGCCCTACGACATGGCCATCTTCGTCAGCCCGGCCGCCGTGCGCTGGGGTTTGGCGGCACTTCCCGCCGATATGGCCGTGCCCGCGCTGGCAAACGTGCTGGCCACGGTCGGCGCCGGCAGTGCCGCCGCATTGCGCGCGGCCGGCGTTGATACGGTGCTGCAACCGGACGGCGGCGAGGACAGCGAACATTTGCTGGCCTTGCCGGAGTTGACCGATCTCACCGGTAAACGCGTACTGATACTTCGTGGCGAACGCGGTCGCGAATTGATCGCCGATACGCTGCGCGCGCGTGGCGCGGAAGTCAGCCATGCCGCGTGCTACCGACGCGGCTGCCCCGACCATGCCAACAGCGCGCCGGTGGTCGAGGCACTCGCCGAAGGCCGGCTCGCTGCCGGCACGGTGTTCAGCAGCGAAACCCTGGACAATCTGCTACGCCTACTGCCTGCGGCCGCGGTGCGGCAGCTCCGTGCATTACCGCTGTTCGCGCCGCATGCGCGCATCGCCGCACATGCCCGCACGCTTGGCTTTGATCAGGCGATCGCGACCGCGCCCGGCGAAACCGGCGTGGTGCAAGGTCTGATCGACCATTTCGCCGATGTCCACGCCTGACACGCCCGGCAGCGCCGCCGTCACGGACGCCACCCACCCGGTCGGCGCCGCACGCCGCGGCTACCTGGCGCCGCTGGCGCTGGTGCTCGCCGTGCTGGCGCTGCTGGGCGCGCTGGGCCTGGGTTGGCTCGGCTACGAGCGCATGACTGCGCTGGAAGTCCAGCTCGCACGGCGCATCGGCGAGTTCGACGCCGCCAGCCGCGAGGCGCGCACCGCCGCCAAGGCCGCCAACAGCGCGCTGGCCGATCTGGACAGCCGTCTGCTGGCCCTGGAGAACCGCGCGCAGGAAACCCAGAACCAGCAGCTCGCGCTGGCCGCCATGTACCAGGAGCTGGCGCGCAGCCAGGACGAGCGCATCGTCGCCGACATCGAACAGACGCTGTTGCTGGCACAACAGCAACTGCGCCTCGCCGGCAACGTGCGCGCCGCGCTGATCGGCCTGGAAGCCGCGGAAGCGCGCCTGACCCAGCTCGACAAGCCGCAACTGACCGACCTGCGCAACGCCATCATCCGCGACATCGAGCGCCTCAAGCTCCTGCCGACGGCCGACCTGGAACGCGTCTTTGCGCGCCTGGAGGCGCTGACCCAGAGCGTCGCGCAACTGAAGCTGGACAGCGAGACGGAACTCGCCCGGCACACGCCCCCGGCCGATGGCGCAGCGGACGGCGACGTGTTGAGCCGGCTGGCGCGCGAGGTATGGCGGGAGTTCAGGGAACTGGTGCGCATCCGCCGTCTGGACAAACCGGAAGTGCCGCTGCTGGCACCGTCGCAGGCGTATTTCCTGCGCGAGAACCTGAAGCTGCGCCTGCTCGCCGCGCGACTGGCGCTGTTGCAGCGCGACGAGGCGGCGTTCCGTGCCGATCTCACCGCCGCGCGCGCGTGGGTGGAGGATAGCTTCAAGCGTGACGATGCGGTCACGCTGGCCTTCCTCGCCAGCGTCGACGAATTGCTGCGCGCGCCCGTGGCGCTGGGCGACGCGCGCATCGACGCCAGCCTCGCCGCCGCGCGCGCCGCGCGCGGCGGTCAGTGAGTCATGCGCGCGGTGCTCTGGCTGTTGGGCCTGTTTGCGCTGGCGGTGGCGTTCACGCTGGCGGCGCAGCTCGCCGATGGCTACGTGATCGTCGTGCTGCCGCCATGGCGCATCGAGCTGTCGGTCATGCTGACGCTGACGCTGCTCGCCGCCGTGCTCGGCGTGACCTATTTCCTGCTGCGCCTGGCCGGCATCGCGTTGAACCTGTCCGGCGATCTGCGCGCCTGGCGCGCACGCAAACGGCGCGAACAGGCGGACGCGGCGCTGATCGACGCACTGCGCGCGCACTTCGATGGCGATGAGCTGCGCGCGCGGGCTTCGGCGCGGCAGGCGCTGGAATCGAGCGCACCGGATCTGGCGCAGCGCCTGCTGGCCGCGCCGACGCAGGACAGCGGCGGCGCGGCGGAGGGCACGACGCCGTCATCCCCAGCGTAGCACGGCCATGCAGCCGGTCGTGCCGGCGCGGCCGTCGCTGGATGGCTGGGTCGGTGCGTGCGGCTCAGCCGCGCGGGATCAGGCGAGTTTGCCGTGACAGTGCTTGTACTTCTTGCCGGAGCCGCACGGACAGGGTTCGTTGCGGCCGACCTTGGGGTATTGCCGTTCGAATGGCTGGCGCGGTTCCGGCGCACCGGCAACGGCTTCACCCTCCCCTTCGCCCTTGCCCAGCGCGGCATCGTAGTCGGCATGGTGGTACTGCACGTTGGAGACATGTTCCTGCGGTTCCACCGCATCCACGTCGGCGGCGCCGCGGATCTGCACGGTCAGCGTGACCTGCGTGACCTCGCGCGCGATGGTGGCGAGCATGCGCTCGAACAGTTCGAACGCCTCACGCTTGTACTCCTGTTTCGGGTTCTTCTGCGCGTAGCCGCGCAGGTGGATACCCTGACGCAGGTGGTCCATGGCCGCGAGGTGCTCCCGCCAGTGACTGTCCAGGCTCTGCATCAGGATGGCGCGCTCGAAATTGCGCATGGTCTCGGCCCCGACCAGTTGCTCCTTGTCCGCGTAAACCTGGTTGGCGGTGGCGATGATGCGCTCGCGCACGCCTTCCTCCGCCAGTTTGTCGTCCGCCGCCAGCCACTGCGCCACCGGGCATTGCAACAGGAACTCGCTGGCCAGCGCGGCTTCCAGACCGGGTACGTCCCACAACTCGGCCATGCTGCCGGGCGGGATGTGCTCGCTGATGGTGTCGTTCAACACCTGGGCGCGCATGCCGATCAGGGTTTCCGAGACGTCCTGCGTCTCCAGCAGTTCGTTGCGCTGCTGATAGATCACGCGCCGCTGGTCGTTGGCGACGTCGTCGTATTCCAGCAACTGCTTACGGATGTCGAAGTTGCGCTGCTCCACCTTGCGCTGGGCCGATTCCAGCGAGCGGTTGACCATACCGTGTTCGATCGCCTCGCCCTCGGGCATCTTCAGGCGGTCCATGATGGATTTGAGGCGTTCACCGCCGAAGATGCGCAGCAACGGATCGTCCAGCGACAGATAGAAGCGCGATGAACCGGGGTCGCCCTGGCGACCGGAACGGCCGCGCAACTGGTTGTCGACGCGCCGCGATTCGTGCCGCTCGGTGCCGATGATGTGCAGGCCGCCGGCGGCGATCACCGCGGCATGGCGTTGCTCCCAGTCCGCCTTCATGGCAGCGATGCGCGCCGCCTTGGTGGCCTCGTCCAGCGTCTCGTCCTGCTGGATGGCATCGATCTCCTTGGCGATGCTGCCGCCCAGCACGATGTCGGTACCGCGGCCGGCCATGTTGGTGGCGATGGTGATCGCGCCGGGCAGGCCGGCCTGGGCCACCACCTGCGCTTCCCTTTCGTGCTGCTTGGCGTTCAGCACCTGATGCGGCAGCCCTTCCTTCTTCAGCAGGCCGGACAGGAACTCGTTGACCTCGATCGACGTGGTGCCCACCAGCACCGGCTGGCCACGCTGGTGGCAGTCGCGGATGTCGGCGATCACCGCTTTCCACTTCTCCTCGGCGGTGCGGTACACCAGATCGTTCA
The DNA here is from genome assembly GCA_937949525.1 of uncultured Burkholderiales bacterium. Taxonomy (GTDB): domain Bacteria; phylum Pseudomonadota; class Gammaproteobacteria; order Burkholderiales; family Thiobacillaceae; genus PFJX01. The sequence continues at coordinate 12,273 of CALEDT010000011.1, forward strand.
TGTCGTTGCGGATCATCGGCTTGTTGGTCGGCACGATGACCGTCTCCAGGCCGTAGATCTGCTGGAACTCGTAGGCTTCGGTGTCCGCCGTGCCGGTCATGCCGGCCAGCTTCTTGTACATGCGGAAATAGTTCTGGAAGGTGATCGACGCCAGCGTCTGGTTCTCGCGCTGGATGCGCACGCCTTCCTTGGCTTCCACCGCCTGGTGCAGGCCGTCGGACCAGCGCCGGCCGTGCATCAGCCGGCCGGTGAACTCGTCGACGATGATGACCTCGTCGTTCTGCACCACGTAGTGCTGATCCTTGTGGTACAGCACATGCGCACGCAACGCGGCATAGACGTGGTGCATCAGCGAGATGTTGGCGGCGTCGTACAGGCTGGTGCCGGGGGCAAGCACGCCCAGTTCGGTAAGGATCGCTTCCACCTTCTCGTGGCCGGCTTCCGACAGCAGCACCTGATGCGCCTTCTCGTCCACCGAGTAATCGCCCGGCGGGGGCGGCTCGTCCGGCTTGGGCTCGTGCGCCATGCGCGTCAGGCGCGGCGGCACCTGGTTGATGGTCTGGTACATGGCGACGTTGTCGTCGGCCTGACCGGAGATGATCAGCGGCGTGCGCGCCTCGTCGATCAGGATGGAGTCGACCTCGTCGACGATGGCGAAATTGAGCGTGCGCTGCACCTTCTGCGACGGCTGGAACACCATGTTGTCGCGCAGGTAGTCGAAACCGAATTCGTTGTTGGTGCCGTAGGTGATGTCGGCGGCGTAGGCGGCCTGTTTGGCATCGTGCTCCATCTGCGACAGGTTGCAGCCCACGGTCAGGCCGAGGAAGCGGTAGATGCGGCCCATCCATTCCGCGTCCCGGCTGGCCAGGTAGTCGTTGACCGTGACGATGTGCACGCCCAGGCCAGACAGCGCATTGAGATAGGCCGGCAGCGTGGCCATCAGCGTCTTGCCCTCGCCGGTGCGCATTTCCGCGATCTTGCCCTGATGCAGCGCCATGCCGCCGATCAACTGCACGTCGTAGTGGCGCAGGCCGTGCACGCGCACCGCCGCCTCGCGCACCGCCGCGAACGCTTCCGGCAACAGCGCGTCGAGCGACTCGCCCTTGGCCACGCGCGCCTTGAATTCGTCGGTCTTGGCGCGCAGTTCGGCATCGGACAGCTTCTGGTAGGCGGGTTCCAGCGCGTTGATCTTGTTGACCACTGCGCGGTACTGCTTCAGCAGACGGTCGTTGCGGCTGCCGAAGACTTTCTTGAGGAGATCGGAAAACATGAAAAATGAAGGAGTTGGCCGCGATGTGCGAATCCGTCGAATGCTACCATACCGCCGTATCCGCCCGATTCCACACGACCTTGCCGCGCCCTTCCCCCTTTCAGCGCGTGCGCGGATTGTTGCACGCCGAGCGTCTGTTCGCCGTGGCGCTGCCGGAAGCCGAGCGCCTGGCCGAACTCAACCGTCGTTTCACCGCGCTGCTGCCGCCGGCAGTGGCGCGCGCCTGCCGCGTCGCGGCGGTGCGTGACGACGGCGCGCTGGTGTACTGCGCCCACGGCGCCGCCGCCAGCCGGGTGCGCGCGCAGGCCAAGGGCATCGCCCGGGCGCTGAGCCGCGACGACGCGCCGGTGACCGGCGTGCGCGTCAAAGTGCGTGCCGACTGGGCGCTGCCGCCGCGCGCGGAGAAACACGATCTGCCGGATGCCGCGTTGCGCGCCTTCCGCGACCTGGATGCCCGCCTGCCGGAAGGCGCGCTGAAGCAGGCCGTGACCCGCCTGCTGGCGAGACGGCGCGATGATGGCTGACAGTACAATGCCGCCATGATTCCGAGCTGCAACATCTTCCTGGTCGGCCTGATGGGCTCCGGCAAGACCACCATCGGCAAGCTGCTGGCGCGTCAACGCGGACTGGAGTTCGTCGATTCCGACCACGAGATCGTCGCGCGTTGCGGCGTGTCCATCCCTACCATCTTCGAGATCGAGGGCGAGGCCGGCTTCCGCAGGCGGGAGATTTGCATGATCGACGAACTGACGCAGCGCCAGGGCATCGTGCTGGCCACCGGCGGCGGCGCCGTGCTGGCGGCGGAGAACCGCGAACGCCTGAAGGCGCGCGGCACCGTGGTCTATCTGCGCTGCCAGCCGCAGGAGCTGTTCCTGCGCACGCGTCACGACAGGAACCGGCCGCTGTTGCAGACCGAAGACCCGTTGCAGCGTCTGCGCGAGCTGTACGCCGCGCGCCACGCGCTGTACCTGCAGACCGCCGACATCGTGCTCGATTCCGGCCGGCAGAGCGCGCAAAGCCTGGTGCGGCGCCTCGCCAACAGCCTGGATCTGGCGGCGGTCGGAGCCAACGATCCGTGTGCCGGCTCACTGGCTTCCTGAGCGCCGCGCTGCTGATCGCGGCATGGCCGCTGAACGCGGCCGACTATCATGTCGGCCCGGAGGATTACCGCGATCATCTGACCCGGCTGCAAGCCGGCGACCGTCTGCTGCTGCGCGCCGGCGTGTACACCCGCGGCCTGCCGCTGCGCGACCTGCATGGCGAGGCGGAACGCCCCATCGTCATCGAGGGGCTGGCCGACGGCGCGCGCGCGCGCTTCGTCGCGCGGCGCGGCGCACACACGGTCAGCCTGATCGACGTCAGCCACGTCACGCTGCGCAACCTGCAACTGGACGGCGCGCGCCTGCCGGTGGATGCGGTGCGCGCCGAAGGCCACGCGCGCTACGCCCATTTCGTCACGCTGGAGAACCTGCACATCCACGACCACGACGCCTCCCAGCAGAACGTCGGCATTTCCACCAAGGCGCCGGCGTTCGGCTGGGTGGTGCGCGGCAACCTGATCGAGCGGGTCGGCACCGGCATGTACTTCGGCGACTCGGACGGCTCCGATCCGTTCGTCGCCGGTCTGATCGAGGACAACCATATCCGCGCCACCCTGGGCTACAACCTGCAGATCAAGCACCAGGCGCCACGCCCGGCCGGCCTGCCCGGCGCCGGCCAAGCGCTGACCACGGTGATCCGCCGCAACGTGTTCGACAAGCGCGACGGCGGCCCGCCCGGGCCGATGGCCCGCCCCAACCTGCTGGTCGGCCACTGGCCGCTGAGCGGCGACGGCAGCGACGATCGCTACCTGATCCACGCCAACCTGTTCTGGCACAACCCCGGCGAGGCACTATTCCAGGGGGAAGGCCGGTTCGCGCTGTACAACAATCTGTTCATCACCGACGGCCCGGACGCCATCCGCGTGCAGCCGCACAACGACGTGCCGCGCGACGTGCGCGTGCTGTTCAACACCGTGCTCGCCGCCGGCAACGGCATCACGGTGCTGCACCCGGAGGCGAACCCGTATACCCAGCTCGTCGCCGGCAACCTGGTGTTCGCGGCGCGGCCGCTGCACGGCGGCACGCGCGAGGCCAACCTGACCGGCACGCGCGCGGCGGCCGCGCGCCACCTCGCCGACCCCGGCGCCATGGCCGATACGCGCGAGCATGCCGCGCGCGCGCTGGCGCCACGCGACGGCCGTGCCCCGACCCGGCACCTGGATCCCGCCTGGCTGGTCGATCTGCCGGATATCGGGTTCGATTTCGCCGGCCGCCCGCGTCCGCCTGGCGCCATCGGCGCACTGGTCGGCCCGCGCCGCCGCCGCGTGCCCCGGCCGTGAAAACCCGCGCCACTGCCCGCGCCCATCTGGCCTGGCTGGCATTCGGCTATCTGCTGTTCGTGATCTACGGCAGCCTGGTGCCGCTGGATTTCCATGCGCTGCCGCTGCATGAAGCCTTGGCGCGTTTCCGTCAGGTGCCTTGGCTGGACCTGGGCATCGCCTCGCGCGCCGACTGGGTGGCCAACCTGCTGCTGTTCATCCCGCTCGCCTTCATGACCACCGGCGCGCTCGCGCACGGACGCGGCCCGGTGACACGCATCGCGGTGTCGGCGCTGCTGCCGCTGGCCGGCTTCGCGCTGGCCGTCGGCATCGAGTTCACGCAGGTGTACTTCCCCCAGCGCACCGTGTCGCAGAACGACATCCTCGCGGAGACCCTGGGTGGCGTGCTCGGCGTGGCCGCATGGTGGGCGTTCGGCCCGCGCCTGCTGGAATGGTATGCCTCCTGGTTGCACGTGCGTGCGCCGGCGGCATTGAGCGAACGCCTGGCCTGGGCCTACGTCGTGATCGCCTTTGCCTATGGCGTGCTGCCGCTAGACCTCACCATCAGCGCGGTGGAGCTGTATCACAAATGGAATCAGGGCAAGCTGGTGCTGCTGCCGTTTTCCGCGCTGCCGGCCGACCCGGCGCAAGCCGCCTACGAGTTGCTCACCGACGTGCTGCTGTGGCTGCCGCCGGCGCTGCTATGGACCATGGCCGGCACGCGCACGCCGGCGCGCGCCTGGCGCCTGGCAGTCGGCCTGGCGCTGCTGCTGGAGGTGCTGCAACTGTTCGTGTACTCGCGCGTGACCGACCTCTCCGATGGGTTCGCCGCCGCGCTGGGCGCCGGCATCGGCGTGTGGCTGGGCTCGCGCCTGGGCCGCCGTACCGGTGCCACGCCCGCCGCGCACAGCGACGCCGGCCTCCGCCGTTGGTTACCACTGCTGCTGACGCTGGCCTGGCTGCCGGTGCTGATGACGGTGTTCTGGTATCCGTTCGATTTCCACACCGACGGCAGCTTCGTGCGCGAGCGCTTGGCGTCGTTCCAGCGCGTACCGTTCGAGATCTACTACTTCGGCACCGAGTTCCGCGCCATCACCTCGCTGTTGCAGAAGATGTCGTTCTTCGCCCCGCTGGGCGCCTTGCTCGCCTGGTGGGTGAGCGGCCTGCCTTGGCTGTGGCGCGCCTGGGGCCTTACGGCCTCGTTGGCGTTGATCGTGCTGGCCGCGCTGGGCATCGAACTGGGCCAGGTGCTGCTGCCGGACAAGTATCCGGACAGTACCGACTGGCTGCTGCAAAGCCTGGGCGGACTGCTGGGCTACGGCCTTGCCCGCGCCGTGCATGCGCGCGTGCGCATGCCGGCGGCCCGTCATGGCCGGCGCGGGCATTGGCGTGGCGCCGGGGGAGAAGCCGCGTGAGCGACCTCTCGCTGCTGCTGATTCTGGGCGCATTGGCCGGTCTGGCCTGGGCACGCCCCTGGTGGGGCGTGCTCGGCCTGGTCCTGCTCGGCACCCTGCATCCACAGGGCTATGCCAGCGAAACCTTGCGCGGCGCGCCGGTGTATCACACCCTGTTCCTCGCGGTACTGCTCGGCGTGCTGCGCGATGTGCTGACGCGACAGGCGCCGCCGCGTCCGTTCTGGGATTGGCGCATCGGCGCGTTGACGTTGCTCTGGGCACTGTTTCTGCTGTCCACCCATTTCAGCATCAACCCCTGGGCTGGCTGGCCCAAGTTCTGGGCGGTCGCCAAGATCCTGCCGCCGCTGTTGCTGGCCTGGCTGCTGATCGACCGTCGGGAGAAGCTGCGCGACCTCAACGTGGTCATGGCGCTGTCGATCGCCGTGATCGTGGTCAAGGGCGCCTACTGGGCTTTGACCATGGGCCTGCGCGAACGCATCTACGGCCCGCCCGGCAGCCCTTATCTGGACAACAACGAATTCGCCGTGGCGGTGGCCATGATGATTCCGCTGCTGGTGTTGTGGTACCGGGAACTGGGGCGGGGCGGCGCGTTCGTCGCGCTGCGCGCGGTGGTGGCCGGTTTGATCGCGCTGAGCGCGCTCGCGGTGCTGGGATCGTGGTCGCGCAGCGGCTTGCTGAGTCTGGCCACCGTGGCGTTGCTGCTGGCCTGGCACGCGCGCCGCAGCCTGCCGGTGGTGGCGGCGCTGCTGATGGCGGCGGCCGGCGCCGCTTTCCTGCTGCCGGAGGCCTGGCTCACGCGCATGGCCAGCCTGGGCGCGCCGGAGCTGGATCCGTCCGCGCAAAGCCGTGTGGACGTCTGGCGCGTGGGTTGGGATTACGTGCTGCGTCATCCCTGGTTGGGCGGCGGCTTCCAGGGTTGGATCTATCTGTCCCAACCTAGCGGCCGCATGCTGGATTGGCACAACGCCTATATCAAGATCGCTGTCGAGCACGGTCTGCCGGCACTGGCGCTGTGGTGCGCGTTGCTGTTCGGCAGCATGCTGCAACTGACCTATCTGCTCCACCGCAACCGCCGCTGGCGTTTGCCGTGGCTGGACAGCCACGCCGCGATGCTGCGCGCCGCGCTTGCAGCCTATGCGGTCGGCGCGCTGTTCCTGGGCATCAGTTACTGGCCGCTGCTGTATCTGCTGATCGTCAGCGCGCTACTGCTGCAACGCTTCGCGCGGCTGGCACGCGCCGAGGCGACGAGAACCGCGGATGAGACTCGCCGTGTCGACGGGTGACGGCGGAAGGAACCGGGTGGGCTGTCGATTTTTTTTACACCGCCCGGCTGGTGGGCTTGGGCGCGCTACGCAACCCATTCATAACAAGGGCTTTGTCGAATATGGCGTGAAAATTGCTTGGTCGTTGTCCGTATGGAAACCATCCGGTCGCGTATGCGCGGTCGGTCCGCAAAGGCTATCACCATGATCCACTCGTTCTCACGTTTCACGCGCCGGAGCATGATCTCCGCGTTTTGCGCGCTACTCGCCACCGTGGCGCTGCCGGCCATGGCGGACAGTTACAACATCATCCTGAAGCAGGGCGGAACGGCACTGACCTGTGCCAGCGGCGGTGTCACCTTCACCAAGGACCCCAACGACGGGCCCGGCTGGAAAACGCCCGACAACGCCAGTGTGACCATCCAGGATGGTTGCATCGCGGGCGTGCCGGCGGGCACCTTCACGCCCGGTGGGCTCAAGATCATCGTGCGCAACGTCACGATGAACCAGCAGGATCAAGGGCTCAACGTCGTCGGTCTGGGCTCCGGATTGCGCACGCCGGCCACTGGCACCGGCGCCAACCGGGTGTTTTACAAAATCGTCTTCGCCTTCCAGGGCCCCTATCGGCCGAAGCAGGAACCGGCTGCGACTCGGACTTTCCAGATCATCAAGGTCACCGGCACGGCGGCTACGGGCCTGCAGGAAGAAGTCGTCGCCACGGGCACCTATCACGTCCACAACGTGAATACCGTTCCCGAACCGGAAACCCTGCTGCTGCTGCTGGTCGGCGCGGGCGGCCTGTATCTTGCCCGGCGCCGGAGGGTCACGCGCGCGTCCTGAGCGCGTGCGCCATCGACACCGGTCAAACGCGTGCCGCGGCACGCGTTTCTTTTTTCGCCGGCACCGCGCACCGTGCCGGCCGCACGGTTCATCCCAGTCGTGCCGAACGGCATGGACGAACCGGTTACGGGCCGAATCCGCGGTAAATTGGTAGGCGTCTAGCCCCTGTCGGATTCACGCGTGCCGCCGTCACCCGCCACCCCATCACCGCACTGGCTCGCCGCCGCGGCTGCGCTGGCGCCGGCCTGGCTGGTGTTGTCTGCACTGGCGCCGTTCACCCCGGCGCCGGACGTCGATGTCGCGCGCGCCATTCATGCCGCGGCGGCAACGCCGGTTTGGTCGGCTGCGGCGCTGTGGTCGGCGTTCTGGGTCGGGCTGTTCGCCCATCTGTGGTGGATGCGCCATGCAACCGCCGGCCGGGTACGTCATGCTGCACCCGCCAGCGCGGGCCTATTCGCCGGACTGGCGTCGATGGTCCTGGTGCTGGCCATCGCCCAGGCCTACTTCCCGCCGCCGACCGGGCCCGCTTTCGCCTGGCCCGCCCATCTGCTCGGCATTGCGCTCGGCATGGCCGGCGCGTGGACATTGGCACGCTGGCAGGTGCGCGACCTCCCGCCGCGGAACTGGGGACGCCTGTGGCGCTGGTGCTATCTCGCCTGTATGTTGCTGGCGCCGCTGACCATGGCGCCGGCCGACTCGCTGGGCGGCTGGCTGGCCGAATCGTCTGCGCTGCTGTATCGCGCCATCCGCCTTGGCCTGCCTTGGCTGCCCTTCGCCGTGCTGATCGGTCTGATCGGTCTGGCGCCGGCGGCGCGCGTGTGGACCCTGATCGGTCTGGCGCTGAGCGTGCTGGTGGCGCCGGCGTTGCTGCTGAACTTCGACAGCCGTGACTGGCTGGCCTGGCTGGTGATCGCACCGACCATGGCGCTCGGCCTGTGGGTCGGCGAAGTCACGCGTCTGGCGCCGGGCTGGCGCGACGGCGCGGCGGACGGGCCGCCGGCGGACGCCGGTGCCGGTCCGACGGCAAGATGGCTGGACCTGGTGCGGCACCCGGACTACCACCCGCCGGGCTCTCTCGCGCTGTTGCTGGGGGCCAGCCTGCTCGCCCTGGCCGCAACCACGCTGGCCGGTTTTCCCCGCTTCGGCGGCCCGCTCGCGGTGTTTCTGACCGCCTACGCGCTTCTACTCTGGTGGCGACCCACGGCGTGGTTGTGGGTGGTGCCGATGGCCTGGCCTTTGCTGGATCTGGCGCCTTGGACCGGCCGATTTTATGTCGACGAATTCGACCTGCTGATGCTGGTCACCGCCGCCATGCTGATGTGGCGTGGACGGCCGCGCGGGCCGCGACGTGCGCCGGGCGGCACTTTCCTGCTGCTGGCCGCAGCATTCACCGCGCTCACGGCGATCGCCACGCTGCGCGGCGTGTGGCCGCTGGCGCCGCTGGACGCCAACGCCTTCGCCGGCTATTGGAGCGCCTACAACGGCCTGCGCGTGGCCAAGGGTTTCCTGTGGGGCGCGCTGATTTTTTTGTGGCTGCGTGACTGCCCGTTGCGCGGGCGCGCGCTGGCGCGGCCGCTGGCCATCGGCCTGGCGCTGGGTTTGCTCGGGGTGGGGCTGGTCGGCGCCTGGGAACACCATCTCTACGTCGGCTTCGCGCAACGGTTGGAGACCTACCGCATCGTCAGCCTGTTCTCCAGCATGCACACCGGCGGCGGCCACATCGAAGCCTATCTGGTCGCAGCCGTACCTTTTCTTTGGCTGCTCACCGGCCGGCTGCGTGATCTGGCGCTGACCGCTCCGATCATGATCCTCACCGCCTACGTGATGCTCTACACCGTCTCACGCGGTGGCGTGGCCGCGTTCGGCGTGGTCGTGCTGGTGCTGCTCCTGGCCAGCGCGCGTATGGCGATGCGGACGCGCGGGCGCCGGCTGCTCGCACCCGTGGCCCTGCTGGTCGGCGTCGCGCTGCTGTTGGCAACGGGCGCCGGCGGCGGCTATCTGATGCAGCGTTTCGCCGCCAGCGGCGAGGATTGGTCTACGCGCACCGGGCATTGGCGCATGGCCCTCGATCTGCGGGATGACGGCCTGGCCACCGGGCTGTTGGGCATGGGTTTGGGTACGTTTCCACGGATCTACCTGGAACGCGCTCCGCAGGACCAGCAGCCGGCCACCTATGCGTTCGCGGTCGAGCAGGGCAACACCCACCTGCGCCTGGGCCACGGCGACACGCTGTATTTCGCGCAGCGCGTGCCATTCGTGGCCGGCGAGACCTATCGGCTGGAATTCGAGGCGCGCGCCGCGCGCGAACATGCCGCCGTGCATGTGCCGATATGCGAGAAACAGTTGCTGAACTCGCGTCAGTGCGCCTGGCGCGGCTTCGACATCCCGGCCGGCGCGGACTGGCACCACATCGAACATGAATTCGCGCACGCCGAGGTGGGCGCCGCACACTGGTCGCGGCGCCCGCCGGTGGAACTGTTCCTGTACAACCCCGGCGAAGGTGGCGTGGTGGAGATCGACAATCTGCGCCTCATCGACTCACGCGAGCGCGACCTGCTGTGCAACGGCACTTTTTCCCGAGGCGGCGACTGTTGGTTCTTCAAGACCCACAGCCACCTGCCCTGGCACATCAAGAATCTGTGGGTACATCTGCTGTTCGAGCAGGGCTGGCTGGGCGTACTGGCGTTTTGCGGATTGGCCGTCGTCGCCGGCACACGCCTGGCGCGCGCCGGCTGGCGAGGCAACCACCTGGCGTGGGCGGCGCTGGCCTCGCTGGCCGGCATGCTCACGGTGGGCCTGTTCGACAGCCTGCTGGATGCGCCCCGTTTGGCGGCCTGGCTGATCGCACTGCTGTTGCTGGGCGCCGGCTGGCACTGGCACGACGCGGAGCGGGGGGCGGAGCATCGGCGCGGCGCAAGGCCGGGGCGCGACCCGGCGCCTAGCCGGCGCGACGGGCGCACGGCCCGACGCCCTGCCGAGCCGGCGACGACGGTGCCCCCCACTCAGACCGGCTCCGCCACCTTGGGCAGGCGCTCCAGCGCGGCCTGGATCTCGTGCTCCGGGTAGTCGAAATCGACCAGTTCGCCGGCGAAATACTTGTCATAGCTGGCCATATCGAAATGGCCGTGGCCGGACAGGTTGATCAGCAGCGTCTTGGGCTCGCCGCTCTGCTTGCAGCGCAGTGCCTCGTCGATGGCGGCGCGGATGGCGTGGCAGGATTCCGGCGCCGGCACGATGCCCTCGGCGCGGGCGAACTGCACGCCGGCCTGGAAAGTGGCGACCTGCGGCACCGCCACGGCCTCGATCCGTTTCTCGTGGTAGAGCTGCGAGATCAGCGGCGAATCGCCGTGGTAGCGCAGGCCGCCGGCGTGGATGCCGGGCGGCATGAAGTCGTGCCCGAGCGTGTACATCTTCATCAACGGCGTGTAGCCGGACGAGTCGCCGAAATCGTAGGCGTAGACGCCCTTGGTCAACGTGGGGCAGGAGGTCGGCTCGACGGCGACGAAGCGCAGCTTCTGCGCGCGCTTGTCGCCGGCGGCCTTGTCGGCGAAGAACGGGAAGGACACGCCGGCGAAATTGCAGCCGCCGCCGCAGGGGGCGAAGATCATGTCGGGGTAGTCGCCCACCTTGTCGAACTGCTTCTTCGCCTCCAAGCCGATCACGGTCTGGTGCAGCAGCACGTGGTTGAGCACGGAGCCCAGCGCATAGTTGGTGTCGGCTCGCGACGCCGCCTCCTCCACCGCCTCGGAGATGGCGATGCCCAGGCTGCCGGGGTTGTCGGGATCCATGGCCAGGATGCGCCGCCCCGCCTCGGTCATGTCGGTGGGGCTGGCGAACACCTCGGCGCCCCAGGTCTGCATCATGGAACGGCGGAACGGTTTCTGGCCGTAGGACACCTTGACCATGTAGATGCGCACTTCCATGTCGAACATCTGTCCGGCCAGCGCCAGGCTGCACCCCCACTGGCCGGCGCCGGTCTCGGTGGTGAGGCGGTTGATGCCGGCCACCTTGTTGTAATACGCCTGCGGAATGGCCGAATTGGGCTTGTGCGAGCCGGCCGGGGAGACACCCTCGTACTTGTAGTAGATGCGCGCCGGCGTGCCCAGCGCCTGTTCCAGCCGGTGCGCCCGGAACAGCGGCGACGGGCGCCACAGGCGGTAGATCTCGCGCACCGGCTCGGGGATGGGGATCCAGCGGTCGGCGGACATCTCCTGCTCGAGGATGTTCATCGGGAAGATCGCACCCATCTTCTCCGGCCCCACCGGCCGGCCGTCCGGACCGAGCGGCGGCAGCGGTTTGTTGGGCATGTCGGCGACGACGTTGTACCAATGGGTGGGAATATCACTTTCTTCGAGCAGGATCTTGGTCTGCGGCATGGCGGTCTCCAGGCAATCACGAATGGCGGAACGCGGCGCGCTCCCCCGGTCGCGCACGCGGCAGCCACTATACTCGCGACTTCGCCATCCCGAAATCGACCATGACCCGACCCGCCCGCCCGCTCGACCTGACCGAACACATGCTGGACTCGCGCGACGAGTACCGCGGCCGGCTGCTGCACGTGCGCAAAGACCGCGTGCGCCTGCCCGACGGCGGCGAATCGACGCGCGAATACATCGTCCATCCCGGCGCGGCGGTGATCCTGCCGTTGTTCGACAACGGCGACGTGCTGCTGGAGCGCCAGCACCGTTATCCGCTGCACCGGGACTTCCTGGAACTGCCGGCCGGCAAGTTCGATCCCGACGAAAGCGAGCTGGCCTGCGCCCAGCGCGAACTGCGCGAGGAGACCGGCTACATCGCGCGCGACTGGTCGCCGCTGCCCACCTTCTATCCGTGCATCGGCTACGCCAACGAGCGGCTGGTGTATTTCCTCGCGCGCGGACTGGAGTACAGCGGCGAAGCCATGGACGAGGACGAGTTCCTGGAAATCCTGCGCGTGCCGTTCGCCGATGCGCTGGCCATGGTGGGCGACGGCCGCATCGACGAGGCCAAGACGGTCATGGGGCTGCTGTGGTATGCGCGCTTCCGCGCTTGACGAACGGCGGGCACCTCGGCCCGGATGAGCGCGCGGCGAGCCCATGGGGGGCGATCCGGCGCGTCGCCGTCACGGAGTGGTGGGCGACGAGGCCGCCCGTCTCAGATCCCCATCACCAGACGCTGCACGAACAGCGCCAGCAGCAACAGGCCGATCAACGCGAAGCCGCCCTGGATGGTGAGCTTGGCGGCGCGCAGCCAGCGCGCATCGCGGCTGATGAACCAGCCCAGCAGGTTGATCAGCAGCAGGATGCCGACCAGCGCGAACAGGATGCGGATGCCCAGCATCAGGCGGCCAGCGCGTGCAGGTCGAGCAACGCGCGCGGCGTGTCCTCGGCGCGCGTGAAGGTGGCCCACTCCCAGGCATCGGCGTCGGCCAGCAGCGCGCGCAGCAGACGGTTGTTGAGGCCGTGGCCGGACTTGTAGGCGACGAAAGCGCCGAGGATGGCGTGGCCGGCCAGGTAGAGATCGCCCACCGCATCCAGCACCTTGTGTTTGACGAACTCGTCGGCGTAGCGCAAACCGTCGCTGTTGAGCACGCGGAACTCGTCCATGACGATGGCGTTGTCCAGCGTGCCGCCCAGCGCCAAGCCATGGCTGCGCAGGTACTCCACCTCGTTCATGAAACCGAAGGTGCGCGCCCGACTGACTTCGCGCACATAGGACTGGCGCGCCAGATCGATGTGCATCTCCTTGGCCGACCGACGGAACACCGGGTGATCGAAGTCGATGCGGAAGGTCAGCGTGCAACCCTCGTGCGGACGGAACTCGGCCCACTTGTCGCCATCCTCGACGCGCACCGTCTTGCGCACGCGAATGAAGCGCTTGGCCGCGTTCTGCTCGACGATGCCGGCCGACTGCAACAAGTAGACGAAGGGCGCCGCCGAACCGTCCAGTATGGGTACTTCCGGACCGTCCAGGTCGACGTGCAGGTTGTCGATGCCCAGCCCGGCCAACGCCGACATCAGATGTTCCACCGTGGCCACGCGGACGCCGTTGGCCTCCAGCGCGGAGCACAACCGGGTGTCGCACACCCGATCCGGCGCGACACGGAAATCGCGCGGGTCGGCCAGATCGATGCGGCGGAACACGATGCCGGTATCGACCGCCGCCGGGCGCAGCGTCAGGTTCACGCGCGCGCCGGTGTGCAAGCCGACGCCGGTGGCGCGTACCCGTTGTTGGATGCTGCGTTGTCGGATCATGCGCAAGCCCGGTGCAAAGAGTCGGCGCTCCGGCGCGCCGCCGCGGGCGGATACCGCGGCGGTCGCGCCGGGCGCGAGCCCCGCCATTCTATCCCAGGCGCACGGGAGGGCGCGCCGCCCGGGATCGGCCGTGGCTCAACCGCGCCGCCGGCCGTGGCGGCGACGACGCACATCAGTCCGCCTGCTTGCGCAGGAACGCGGGGATGTCGAGCGTGTCGATGCCGGCCGCCTGCGTCGCCTCCACCGCCGCCTGGCTGCCACGCCGGCCGGTGCGGAAGGTGGTGGGGATGTCGTAGTTGTGCTCCGGGTTGTAGCCGGCCGGGCCCGGGGCGTAGGCGGGCATACCGTCCGTGCCGGTGGCGGCCAGCACCGGTTCGACGATGTGCATGACCGGCTTGGGCACGTGCCGCACCGGGTTGCCCAGGCCGGTGGCGACCATGGTCACGCGCAGGCTGTCGCCCATGGCCTCGTCCAGCGAGGTGCCGACGATCACCGTGGCTTCCTCGGCGGCAAAACCCTGGATGGTGTTCATCACCTCGTAGTACTCCTCCAGCGTCAGGCTGTCGTTGGCGGTGATGTTGACCAACACGCCGCGAGCGCCCTTCAGGTCGACGTTCTCCAACAGCGGGCTGGCGACGGCGGCCTCCGCCGCGGCGCGCGCGCGCTCGTCGCCGGTGGCGGCGGCGGAACCCATCATGGCCATGCCGACCTCGCTCATCACCGTCTTCACGTCGGCGAAGTCGACGTTGATCATGCCCGGGTTGCTGATGATCTCGGCGATACCCGCGACGGCGTTGTGCAGCACGTCGTTGGCGGCGGTGAACGCGTCGGTGAGCTTGGCCTTGCCGCCCAGCACCTGGATCAGCTTCTCGTTGGGAATCACGATCAGGCTGTCGACGTGTTCCGACAACGCCTTCAGTCCGGTCTCGGCCGAACGCATGCGCTTGCCTTCGAAGCCGAACGGCTTGGTCACCACCGCCACCGCCAGGATGCCTAGATCCTTGGCCACTTCCGCCACCACCGGCGCCGCGCCGGTGCCGGTGCCGCCACCCATGCCGGCGGCGATGAACAGCATGTCGGCGCCGTCGATCAGTTCGGCGATGCGCTCGCGATCCTCCAGCGCCGCCTCGCGTCCCACTTCCCACTTGCCGCCGGCGCCCAGGCCCTTGGTCGCGGAGTTGCCGATCTGCAACTGCACGGCGGCCTTGTTGCGGCGCAGCGCCTGGGCGTCGGTGTTGATGCTGATGAACTCCACTCCGGTCATGCCCTTGCTGATCATGTGGTCCACGGCATTGCCGCCGCAACCGCCCACGCCGATGACCTTGATCACGGCTTCCTGACTCTGCATCTCTTCCAATTCGAACAACATGCTCATGCTGGATCCCTCCTGTAAACAATCCCTAAACCGTCACGCACCCGCACGCGGTGCCACGCCCTGACACACCCCGACCGAAACCGACCGCTGCCTGCCCATCACTGCCCACCCCCTAGAAGTTCTGCTGAAACCATGTCTTCATCCGCTGCCATACCTGGCCCAGGCTGGCGCCCTGCAGACGCGCCGCCTGATCCATCTCGTGTTTGTCCAGCCCCGCTAGCAGCAGGCCGACGGCGGTGGCGAAACGCGGGTTGTGCACCCGCTCGGAGAAACCGCCGACGTACTGCGGCATGCCCACGCGTACCGGCACGTGGAAGATCTCCTCGGCCAGTTCGGTCATGCCCTTCATCAGCGCGGAACCACCGGTCAGCACGATGCCGGAGGAAATCTGCTCCTCGAAGCCGCTGCGCCGCAGCTCGGCCTGCACCAGGCTGAACAGCTCCTCGACACGCGGCTCGATCACCTCCGACAGCAGTTGCTTGGACAGCATGCGCGGACCGCGCTCGCCGATGCCGGGCACCTCGATCATTTCCTTGGGATCGGCCAACTGGCGCAGCGCCACACCGTGCTGGATCTTGAGATCCTCGGCCTCGCGCGTGGGCGTGCGCAGGGTCATGGCGATGTCGTTGGTGATCTGGTCGCCGGCGATGGGAATCACCGCCACGTGCTGGATGGCGCCGCGCGTGAATACCGCGATGTCGGTGGTGCCGCCGCCGACATCGACGATGCACACGCCGAGATCTTTCTCGTCGTCGTTGAGCACCGCGAAGCTGGACGCCAGCGGTTGCAGCACCAGATCCCTGACCTCCAGCCCGCAGCGGCGCACGCATTTGACGATGTTCTGCGCGGCCGAAACGGCACCGGTGACGATGTGCACCTTGACCTCCAGGCGCACGCCGGACATGCCGAGCGGCTCGCGCACGCCGTCCTGACCGTCGATGATGAATTCCTGCGGCAGCACGTGCAGCACCTGCTGGTCGGCGGGAATGTGCAGCGCGCGCGCGATCTCGATGACGCGGTCGACATCGGCCTGCGACACCTCGCGGTCGCGGATCGGCAGCATGCCGCTGGAGTTCTGCGCCTTGATGTGGCTGCCGGCGATGCCGGTGTGCACCTGCGTGATCTTGCAGTTGGCCATCAGCTCGGCCTCCTCCAGCGCGCGCTGGATGGCGGTGACCGTGGCCTCGATGTTGACCACCACGCCCTTCTTCAGGCCGCGCGAGGGCGCCTGGCCCATGCCGATGATGTTGATGCCGCCTTCGGGCAACACTTCGGCCACCAGCGTGACGATCTTGGACGTGCCGATGTCCAGGCCGACGATGAGGTCCTTGTTTTCGGTGATCTTCTTCATGTTGAGGTTGCCATTTGCCTGTCGGCGCCGGCGCCGGGCGATGCCGTGCGTGTGGCCGGGTCGGCCAGCGCGCGCGGGTCGGTCCGGAGCATTCGCCGCTCGCCGGCGAAACCGTTGGGATAACGCATGTCGACGCGGCGCAGGGGCCCGGCCGCCGCCACGGCCAGCGGATAGAAGCGCACGAAACGGTCCAGCCGCTCGTTGATGCGCTCGCGCCCCAGTTCGACGTGGATGCCGCCGGACAGACGGATGCGCCAGGACTGACGCGCGCTCATGACCACCTGTTCGACGCGCAGATCGAGCCGCGCCGCCTGCGCGACGAACTCGGCGTAGCGCCGCGCGACTTCGCGCTCCATGCCCTCGGGCGCATACAGCCGGGGCAGGCCGTCCCACGGCGCCACCTCGAAGATCTCGCCATGGGTATTGAGGATGGCGCGGTCGTTCCACGCCGCCGCCGCGCGATGCTCCTCCAGCACCACATCCAGTCGACCGGGCCACACCCGCCGCACCTCGGCGCGCCGCACCCAGGGCAGTCGGGCGTAGGCGGCATGGGTCGCGGCCAGATCCATGGAGAAGAAGCCACCGCTCAGATTCGGCGTCAACGCCCGCACCGCCGCGCGCGTGTCGGCGCGCTCGGCGCCGCTGACCACCACCGTGCGGATGGGATACAGACGTTCGAGCATGGCGCGCCCGGCCACCCAGAGCGTGAACAGCGCGGTCACCAGCAGCAGCCAGCGCGTCAGGCGACCGAGGGCTACCGGGTCATGCCACATCGGCGAGCTCCAGGATGCGCACGCACAGGGACGCGAAATCGATGCCGGCGGCGCGTGCCGCCATCGGCACCAGGCTGTGATCGGTCATGCCGGGCGCGGTGTTGGCCTCCAGCAGGAAAGGGCGGCCGCCGTCGTCGCGCAGGAAGTCGATGCGCGCCCAGCCGCGGCAGCCCAGCGCCTGAAAGGCGCGCAGCGAAAGCGCGCGCATGGCCGCCTCGTCCGCGGCGCTCAGGTCGCTCGGACAGTGGTAACGGGTGTCGTCACGGAAATACTTGGCCTCGTAATCGTAGAACGCGGTCGCCGGCACGATGCGGATGGATGGCAGCGCCTGATCGCCCAGGACGGCGACCGTGTATTCGCCGCCCAGCATTGCGCGTTCGGCCAGCACCAGCGCATCGTGGCGCGCCGCCTCGCGCCAGGCGTCCGGCAGATCCCCGGCACGTTCGACCCGGACGATGCCGATGCTGGAACCCTCGCGCGCCGGCTTGACGAACAGCGGCAGACCCAGGCGCGCGGCGACGGCGGCGAAATCGCTGTGTTGGTCGAGCAGCGCATAGTCCGGCACCGGCAGGCCCAGCGCCTGCCACAACAGCTTGCTGCGCCATTTGTCCATGGCCAGCGCCGACGCCAGCACGCCGCTGCCGGTATACGGTATGCCGAGCAGATCCAGCGCCCCCTGCAGCGTGCCGTCCTCGCCGCCGCGGCCGTGCAACACCACGAAGGCGCGCGCATAGCCGTCTGCGCGCAGTTCATGCAGCGCGCGCATCGCCGGATCGAACGCATGCGCATCGATGCCCCGGGCGCGCAGCGCCGCGAGCACGGCGGCGCCGCTGCGCAGCGAGATCTCGCGTTCCGCCGACTGGCCGCCGCACAACACCGCGACCTTGCCGAAGCCTGCGTGCCCGCTCATGCGCGTTCTCCCAGGATGCGTACCTCGCGCAGCAGACGCACGCCGGTCTTCAGCTCCACCTGCTGCTGTACCCGATCGATCAGTTGCTCGATGTCACCGGCCGTGGCCGTACCCAGATTGACGATGAAGTTGGCATGCTTGAGCGATACCTGCGCGCCGCCGACGCGCAGCCCCTTCAGACCGCAGGATTCGATCAGGCGGGCGGCGTGATCGCCGGGCGGATTGCGGAACACGGAGCCACAGCTCGGCAGGCCCAGCGGCTGGGTCGTCTTGCGTCGCTCCAGCATCCGGTTCAGCGTATCCATGCTCGCGTTGACGCCGGTTTCGAATCGGAACATGGCCTCGATGAACCACTCGTTCTGCGGACCGGTCACGCTGCGGTACCCCACCGAGTATTCGGCCGGCGCGCGCTGGTGGATTTCCCCGCCGCGATCGATCGTGCGCACGGACTCGACCCGCTCCCAGGTTTCGCCGCCGTGGGCGCCAGCGTTCATCGTCAACGCACCGCCAACAGTGCCGGGAATACCGGCGAAGAACTCGGAGGGACCGAGGCCCCAGCGAATGCATTGACGCGCAAGTTGCGTGCAGGGAACGCCGCTGCCAGCACGAACCAGGTAGGAATCGATGCGTTCCAGGTTCCTGAGTATGCCGGTTGCCGATATGACCACACCACGCAGGCCACCATCCCTCACGAGCAGGTTGCTGCCGACGCCGAGCCAGAATATCGGCGTCTTCGCGTCGAGTTCGCGCAGGAAGACCTGCAGGTCCTCGACGCTGGCCGGAATGAAGAACAGGTCGGCCTTTCCGCCCGCACGCCACGACGTATGACGGCTCATCGGCTCGTCGCGCCGCAGTTCACCCAACGCCTGCATTTTTTCCGGTGCCGCCATCATGATTGCACCTTCAGCTTCGGCTTCGTGCCCAGCAGCTGCGGCAGTTTCGCCGCATAGGCACCGATGTCGCCGGCACCCATCGTCAGCACCAGGTCGCCGTCCTCGAGGACGTCAGCGAGGACCGGCTCGAGGTCGTCGAGCGTCTCGACGAACACCGGCTCGACCGCGCCGCGAGAGCGAATTGCACGGGCAATAGCGCGCCCGTCGGCACCGGCGATCGGCGCTTCACCCGCGGCGTAGACGTCGAGAAGCACGAGCACATCCGCTTCGGACAGTACCTGCGCAAAGTCATCCATGAGATCGCGCGTGCGTGTATACCGGTGCGGCTGAAAGACGAGGACGATACGCCGGTCGGGCCAGCCGCTTTTTGCTGCTGCCAGCGTCGCGGCAACCTCGGTCGGATGGTGGCCATAGTCGTCAATTAGCATGACTTTGCCGGCCTCCGTCGTTACCTCGCCGAGGCTCTGGAAACGCCGGTCGATGCCTTCGAAGTTCTCCAGCGCCTTGACCACCGCGGCGTCCGGAATCTGCAGCTCTTCAGCCACGGCGATCGCAGCGAGCGCGTTGCGGACGTTATGCACCCCGGGCAGGCGAAGCTTGATTTGAAGGGGCGGCCTGTCGTCACGCCGGATGACATCGAAGTGCGTCCTGCCGGCGTCGAACTCGATGTTCTGTGCGCGCAGATCCGCTTCCGTGTCCAGCCCATAGGTCACGACCGCGCGGCCGATGCTGCCCATGATCGTGC
>CALEDT010000012.1 GCA_937949525.1 uncultured Burkholderiales bacterium
AAATGGGGGACAGACCACGATACGGTGTTCTTGCCGCGCCTGGCCCCGCAGGCACGGGCCGCCCTGCCGGCGGCGTGACGCCTGGCCCGATCCGGTCTAGAATCGGCTCACAGCGCATCGAGGCACGCGACATGGAAATCAAAGAGGTCTTACGCACGGCCATCCAGGACTGGATCGTGCCGGAGCTGGACAAGATCCGGCTGGAGAACGCCGAGATCCGTTCCACCCTGCAACTGACCAACAAGCGGCTCGACGACATCCAGGCCCAGTTGATCGATCAGAGCCGGCGCATCGACGAGACCCACAAGCGCATCGACGAGACCAACCAGCGCATCGACAGGGTGCACGACGACCTGCTCGCGCGCATCGACGAGACCCACAAGCGCATCGACAGGGTGCACGACGATCTGCTCGCGCGCATGGATGAGACCAACCGGCGCATCGATCACACCAATGCGCGGCTCGATCGACTGTACGAGGTAATCGTCAGGCGCGAGGAGCACTGG
Source organism: uncultured Burkholderiales bacterium (assembly GCA_937949525.1). Classification (GTDB taxonomy): domain Bacteria; phylum Pseudomonadota; class Gammaproteobacteria; order Burkholderiales; family Thiobacillaceae; genus PFJX01. The sequence continues at coordinate 507 of CALEDT010000012.1, forward strand.
CGGCTGGAGGGCCGCGTGGCGCACCTGGAAGAGATCGTCGACAACCTGCGTCAACGCGCGGCCGCCTGAGTCCGGCCAGGGGCGCCGCCGTTGCGGTGAAGCGCACCGTATGACCGCGAGCGACCGCCTCACACCCGGGTGCGATCCTTGGATGTATCTTGCCCGTGCACGGCCAGCGCGGCTCGATTGCCGCATCGCCGTGCGCCTGCCGATGGGTACGGAGAGCTCGATGCCGCTCGCTCGGCGTCGGCGCTCAGGGATATGCGACGTCGAGTGTGTAACCGGAGGCGGCGAGATTGCCGATGTCCAGATCGATGCGCACCTCGCGTTCCGAGCGCGCGGGCAGGCCGGTCGCGGGGTCGATTTCGGCGGGCAGATAGACTTCGGGCGGAAACGGCTTGCGCGCCACCGGTATTTGGCGCACATCGGTGAGCGTCAGAATCACGTGCGGCCAGGCCTGCGCCCGACCGGTGGGGTTGCTGAGCAGAAAGGTCAGACGCACGCGCGATTTGCGCTCGGGGTCATGTTCCAGTGACGATGCGCTGAGCGCGCGTTTGTCGAGCTGGCGCGGCAGGGGCACCTGGCAGCGCAGCGGCTGACATAACGCTTGCAGCCACGGACGCGCGGCGGGGTAGGCGTCGACCAGCGGCGCGCGCAGATAGAGGATGGATTGCAGCAGCAAGGTCACGCTCAGCACGATCGCCACCAGCCATTGCGCGATGGCCGGCCATGGCCGTGCTGGCGCCGGTCGCCGGTGCGGCAGTTCGGATAGCAGGATGGCATCGGGGCTGTCGTCGGGGGCCGGTACGGCGGCGTCCGGCGCGGCGACGTGCGGAGGCGGGGCGGCGGGTGCCTTGCCGGCCTGTTCCGCCGCGGCGGCGTCCCAAACCGGCTGGGATGGGGAGTCGGCCGCGGCGCGCGGGTCGGGCGAAGCCGGGGTGAGCACTGCATTCGGCGTGCCCGGCGCCAAGTCGGCCGTGGCCGCCGATGCCTCGGCCTCGCGCACCGGCGCATCCTCCAGTTCCGGCAGCAGCGTGTCGTAGGCGTTGAACACCGCGCGGCATTGACCGCAGCGCACCAGGCCGCGACGTGCCCCCAACTGCGCCTGAGTGACGCGAAACGTGGTGCGGCACTCGGGGCAGGTGGTGCGCATCAGCGTTTGTCCCCATGCAGGCAGGCCCAGCCCTCATCCATCCGCCATACCCGCATGTCGAATGCGGCGCCGTACAGCGCCATGACCTCGGCCGCCTGCCCGGCCAGGATGCCGGATAGCACCAGGCGGCCGCCACGCCGGGTGCGCGCGGCCAGCAACGGCATCAACGCCTTGAGCGGATTGGTCAGGATGTTGGCGACCACGACGTCGAACGCGCCGGCCGGCAACGCGTCGGGCAGGAAAAACTCCGCGTCGACCTGGTTACGCCAGGCATTGTCCCGCGCCGCCACGACCGCCTGCGGGTCGAGATCGCACCCCAGCACGCGCGCCGCGCCCAGCCGGGCGGCGGCGATGGCGAGGATGCCCGAGCCGCAGCCGTAATCCAGCACCGCTTCGCCGGCGCGCAGGTGGGCGTCCAGCCAGCGCAGGCACAGGCGGGTGGTGGGGTGGCTGCCGGTGCCGAACGCCAGGCCGGGGTCCAGACGCAGCGTGATGGCCTGGGCGTCCGGGGCTTCATGCCAAGACGGTACGATCCACAGACGCTGCGAGATACGGATGGGGTCGAACTGCGACTGGGTCAGCCGCACCCAGTCCTGCTCCGCCAACCTCGCCACCTCGCGCTCGCAGTCGGCCGGCAGGCCCAGATGGGCGATCAGCGCGCCAATGTCCTGGTCTGCCGGCAGCAGCGCCACCACCCAGTTGCGTCGCCAGGCGTGCGGGTCATCCAGACCCGGTTCGCCGAACTGCGGCGCTTCGTCCGCCGTGCCGGCATCGCGATCCTCGATGGACACGGACAATGCCCCGGCCCGCAGCAGCGCGTCGGCCAGCGCTTCGGCGCCGACACCGTCGGCGGCGAGTTTCAGCGTGGTCCACATGGCACGGGTTGCCCGCTTGCAGCCGGGGATGCGGCGGCGGTCACGGCGCTTGCCCTGCGGCAACCGCAATCAGGCCTTGCGCGCCGCCAGCTTGTTTTCCAGGTAATGAATGCTGTACCCCCCTTCCAACACGGCCTGATCGGTCAGCAGTTCCTGATGCAGCGGAATGTTGGTCTTGATGCCGGCCACGATCATCTCGGACAACGCGATGCGCATGCGCGCGATGGCCTGCTGGCGCGTGGCGCCGTAGGTGATCAGCTTGCCGATCATGGAGTCGTAGTGCGGCGGCACGTAGTAGTTCTGGTAGACGTGCGAATCCACGCGCACGCCGGGCCCGCCGGGCGCGTGGTATAGCGTGATGCGTCCGGGCGAAGGCACGAACGTGAACGGATCCTCGGCGTTGATGCGGCACTCCAGCGCATGCCCCTGGAAACGGATGTCTTTCTGCCGGTAGGCCAGTTCCAGGCCGGCGGCGATGCGGATGCTCTCCTGCACGATGTCGACGCCGGTGACCAGTTCGGTGACCGGATGTTCGACCTGCACGCGCGTGTTCATTTCGATGAAATAGAACTCGCCGTTCTCGTACAGGAACTCGAAGGTGCCGGCACCGCGATAGCCGATGGCGCGGCAGGCTTCGGCGCAACGCTCGCCGATCCGGTTGCGCAGCTTGGCGTCCAGCCCCGGCGCCGGCGCCTCCTCCAGTACCTTCTGGTGTCGGCGCTGCATGGAGCAGTCGCGCTCGCCCAGATGGATGGCGTTGCCGTGCGTGTCGGACAACACCTGGATTTCGATGTGACGCGGATTGCCCAGGTACTTTTCCATGTACACCACGGGGTTGCCGAACGCAGCAGCAGCCTCGCTCTGCGTCATCTGCACCGCCTGCACCAGCGTCGCCTCGGTGTGCACCACGCGCATGCCGCGGCCGCCGCCGCCGCCGGCGGCCTTGATGATGATGGGATAACCGATGTCGCGCGCCAGCCGCAGCCATTCGTCGGCATCGTCGCCCAGCGCGCCTTCGGAACCGGGCACTACCGGCACCCCCGCCGCCTTCATGCTGGCCTTGGCGGAAACCTTGTCGCCCATTAGCCGGATGGTCTCCGGGCGCGGGCCGATGAACACGAAGCCGGAGTTCTCCACGCGCTCGGCGAAATCGGCGTTCTCCGACAGGAAACCATAGCCGGGATGGATGGCCTCGGCATCGGTCACCTCGGCGGCGGCGATGATCGACGGCACATGCAGATAGCTCTTGGCCGACGGCGGCGGGCCGATGCATACCGACTCGTCGGCCAGACGCACGTACTTGGCTTCGGCATCGGCCTCGGAATACACCGCCACGGTCTTGATGCCCATCTCCCGGCAGGCACGCTGGATGCGCAGCGCAATCTCGCCGCGATTGGCGATGAGGATTTTTTCAAACATGGCTCGACCCCTGGGAAAGGGAAAGGAGAAAGGCCGCGCTCACGGCCCCTCGCCCCACCTTCATCAACCGATGATGAACAGCGGCTGGCCGTATTCGACCGGCTGGCCGTTCTCGATCAGTATGGCCTTGATCACGCCGGATTCGTCCGCTTCGATCTCGTTCATCAGCTTCATCGCCTCGATGATGCACAGCGTATCGCCCGCCTTGACCGTCTGCCCCACCTCGACGAACGGCTTGGCGTTGGGCGACGGCGTGCGGTAGAAGGTGCCGACCATGGGCGATTTGACGACATGTCCTTCCGGCTGCGCCGGTTCGGCGGCGGGCACGTCGTCCGCAGCGACGGCCGGCGCGGCGGGGGCTGCCGCCGCCGCAGGCAGCATCATCGGTGCCTGCGCATACACCGGCAGGCTGTTGGCAATGACGCTGGTGATGCGCACCTTTTCCTCGCCTTCGGTGATCTCCAGCTCGGCGATGCCGGATTCCTGCACCAGATCGATCAGTTTCTTCAGCTTGCGCAGATCCATGATGAATCATTCCTCCAGGGCGTGGAGGGCATAGCCCAGGGCGAACAGATAGCCCATGGCACCCAGCCCGGAAATCACGCCCTCCGCCTTGTCGGAAAAGTACGAATGCCGGCGGAAGGGTTCGCGGGCGTGCACGTTGGACAGATGCACCTCGATGTACGGGATGGCCACCGCCGCGAGCGCGTCGCGCAAGGCCACGCTGGTGTGGGTGTAGGCGGCGGGGTTGATGATGATGAAGGCGGTGCCGTCGCCGCCGGCCGCGTGCACGCGCTCGATCAGCGCGTGCTCGGCGTTGCTCTGAAAGCAGTCGACCGGCACGCCCACTGCCGCGCCCTGCTCCACCAACGCGGCATCGATCTCGGCCAGGGTCTGCGTGCCGTAATGCGCGGGCTCGCGCGTGCCCAACAGGTTGAGATTGGGCCCGTGCAGTACCAGAATGCGCCTGGCCGCAACGGCGGCCGCGGGTTCCTGGACGGCGGGGGCTTTCGGCGTGCGCCTGCGTGGCATGGGGAGCGGGCCATGGTTTCGAATGGCGGCGAGTGTGCCGGAATTCGCACGCATCTGTCCAGAATTCGGCGAGAATCGCCGGCATCGCGCAATTCCACCCAACCCACCGGACATGGCGGCAGCACCCGGCCGTACCCTCACCCTCTGGCGCCTGACCGACGGCAAGCCGGGCCACGAGAAACAGACGCTGGGACTGGCCCGGGCGCTGCAACGGCTGGCCCCGGCCGAACGGCACGACATCCCTGCGTCCTTGCAACCTCATCCGCTGCTGGCCTGGCTCACGCGCCGTTTTGCGCCGGGTGACGATCTGCCCGACCCCGACCTGATCCTGGCCGCCGGACACGCGACCCATCTGGCCGCACTGGCGGCCCGGCGCGCCCGCGGCGGACGCGTCGTCGTGCTGATGCGGCCCAGTCTGCCGCTCGCCTGCTTCGATCTGTGCGTGATCCCCGATCACGACGAACCGCGCGAATCGCCCCGCGTGTTCACTACGGTGGGCGCGATCAACACGGCTTATGCCGCGCCGGGCAAGGCCGCCGACCAGGGCCTCATGCTGATCGGCGGCGTTTCCGCGCATTTTCGCTGGGACGGGGCGGCCGTCGCGCGCCAGGTCTGCGAGATCGTGCGCGCTCAGAATCACATCCACTGGACAATGACCACGTCGCGCCGCACGCCGGCCGATTTCCTGCCACTGTTGCAGCCGTGCAACGCCGCGCATCTGGACATCGTGCCCCATGCGCAGACCTCGCCCGGTTGGCTGGAGCAGCGCCTTGCCCTTGCCGGTCAGGCGTGGATCACGCCGGACAGCGTGTCCATGGTGTACGAGGCGCTCACCGCCGGCGCCCGCGTCGGTTTGTTCGAGTTGGCGCCGGGCGCCCGAGAAAGCCGGGTGGCGCGCGGCATTCGCGGGTTGCTTCAGCGCGGCTGGGTGACGCGTTTTTCCGATTGGCACGTCAGCGGCTCGTTGCCGCCGGCGCAGCCGCTGGACGAAGCCACACGCTGCGCACGGCATCTGCTGGATCGCTGGTTCATGCCGCACCATGTCCACTGAACGCCCACTGTGCGTATTGCAGATGCTGCCGGAACTGGAATCCGGCGGCGTCGAGCGCGGCACCCTGGAAGTGGGTCGTGCCTTGGTCGCCGCCGGTCACCGTTCGCTGGTGATGTCCGCCGGCGGGCGCATGGTGGCGCAGCTCGAACGCGAAGGTTCGCAACACCATGCCTGGGGCGTCGGTCGCAAGTCGCTCTCGACGCTGCGGCTGGTGCCCCGCCTGCGCCGTTTCCTGCGCGAGCAGGCGGTGGACATCATCCATGCCCGCTCGCGCATGCCAGCGTGGATCGCCTGGCTGGCCTGGCGCGGCATGGACGCGGCGACGCGGCCACGCTTCGTCACCACCGTGCATGGTCTGTACTCGGTCAACGCCTACAGCGCCATCATGACCAAGGGGGAGCGGATCATCGCCGTTTCCCAAACCATCCGCGACTACATCCTCAACAACTATGTCCATGTCGACCCCAGCCGCATCGAACTGATCTATCGGGGCGTCGACCCGGTCGAGTTCCCGCATGGCTACAAGCCCACCGCCGAATGGTTGGCGGCATGGCAAGCCCAATACCCGCAGCTTGTCGGCAAGAAGATTTTGACTCTGCCAGGGCGGATGACCCGTATAAAGGGACACGAGGATTTCATCCACCTGATTGGCCGCCTTATAGCCGACGGGTTGCCCGTGCACGGCCTCATCGTCGGTGGCGCCGAGCCCCGCAAGCGGCGCTACCTTGAGGAACTGCATACCCTGGTGGCCACCCGAGGACTGGACGGACATATCACCTTCACCGGTCAACGCGGCGACCTGCGCGAGATCATGGCCGTCTCCGATCTGGTGCTATCTCTGTCCACCCAGCCCGAATCCTTCGGCCGCACCGTGCTGGAGGCTCTCAGCCTAGGAGTGCCGGCAGTGGGCTACGATCACGGCGGCGTGGGGGAGATCCTG
>CALEDT010000013.1 GCA_937949525.1 uncultured Burkholderiales bacterium
TTCATTCGGACACACTCGAACATGTGCAGAATCCGATTCACGCCCTCGCCGAGTGTCGACGGGTATTACGTAGGGGTGGCACACTATGCTTTACGGTGCCGGTGATCGTCGGCCGCATGTCCCGGAGCCGCGAAGGCCTGAAGAAAAGCTATCATGGCAGCCAGGACTGCCCGCGCGAAGATTATCGGGTGCATACCGAATTTGGCGCAGATACGTGGACGTATCTGTTCGAGGCAGGCTTTTCCGAAGTCACGATTCATTCATCAGCCTATCCAGCCGCACTGGCTTTTTCTGCGCGCAAATGAGTATGGACGATATATACGACCAGGATGGCCTACGCTCCGTGCATAACCACGAGTTCATGGTCGACGCCGATTTTCAACGTGCCTATGCGCGCGGTGTGACAGCCGTCGGCACGGACTATCGGTGGCACTGGCGGGTTCACACCGGGCTTTGGGCGGCCACCCTGGCCAGCCATCTGCCCGGCGATTTCGTCGAGTGCGGTGTGAACAAAGGCTTCATGAGTTCCGCCATCATGGAACTATTGGACTGGAACTCGCAAGGTCGTGTTTTTTATTTGCTTGACACGTTCCAGGGCGTGGATGAACGCTACCTGAGCCCGGCCGACCGGGATGTCGGGGTCATCGATCGTAATCGGCGGGACATCGATAGCGGCTTTTATACATTCGATGTCGAGAGTGTCAAACGCAATTTCGCCCAATGGCATGGCGTGAAATGGATCGTCGGTTCGATTCCCGAAACCCTGCCTCAGGTCGACGCCAGCGAAATCGCGTTTGTTCATCTCGACCTCAACTGCTCCCTTCCGGAGGTGGCGGCGGCTGAGTATCTGTGGGATCGCGTGGTGTCCGGCGGGGTGATCCTGATGGATGATTACGGCTACATCGGGTATCGATCACAGAAACTCGGCATGGATCAGTTCGCCAGGAGCAAGGGACTTCAGATTCTCTCTTTACCGACCGGACAAGGGCTGTTGATCAAGCCGGCCGCCGTAACACGAAGGAGCGTTGAGTGACGCTGGTCTATGATGGGGAACGCCTCGTCCCCGGTATCGGGGGCGTGATCGAGGCCGAGCACCTGCATCGTTACCTTCTGGCGCGCGAACTTGTGGCCGGACTGGACGTGCTGGATGTGGCCAGCGGCGAGGGCTACGGTTCGAACCTGCTCGCGCAAGTGGCCCGCTCCGTCGTCGGGGCCGACATCGCCGATTCGGCGGTGGCGCACGCGCGTGACACCTATGTCCGGCCGAATCTTCGCTTCGTTCAGGGCGACTGCACCCGGCTGCCGTTGGCGGATGCGTCGGTGGACGTCGTGGTGAGTTTCGAGACCATCGAACACCACGACCAGCATGAGGCGATGCTGCGCGAGATCAAGCGCGTGCTGAGGCCGGACGGCGTGCTGCTGATCTCCAGTCCCAATCGGCCGGAGTACGACCGGACGTTGTCCGAGCCCAATGTTCACCATGTCAAGGAACTGGATTTCGCCGAGTTCGCCGGCTTGCTCGGGGAACATTTCAAGCAAACGGCGTTTTATGCCCAGCGGTTTCTTTCCGGCTCCCTGATCGTGCCGTTCCAACGGCGAGAGGCCGGGTTCTCGGGGTACTCCGAGGGTGTTGCCGCCACGGCGTCGCGCGAGCTTGCCCGCCCGATCTATTTCCTGGCTTTGGCTGGCGATGGCGCGTTGCCAAGCTTGGGTACTTCGATCCATGAGGCTCCGACGGAGGCCGCGGGTCACGCGTCGGTTCCCTATCTGGAGGCTCGCGTGTACCTTGCCGAACAAGTCAACGGTACGACACAGGCCTATGGCGAAGCCCGTGGCGCGGCCGAGGTTTATGCGCTCGATGGCCGAAGGAAGCGCCTGAGACTGGTATTGCCTGCCGACTTGCAGCCGCTGCGTCGGCTTCGACTCGATATCGCCAATGCGCCGTCGGTGATCCACTTGCACGCGCTTTCGCTGCATCAGGCGGACGCGACGACCGTCTGGCAATGGGATGGGGATAGCGGCGTGTTCGTCCACCCCGGCGGCGTGTTTTGCCTGGCGCAGCGTGCATCCGCGCTGTTGCTGTGCCTGAATGACGACCCGCAGTTCGACCTGGCCATTCCGCCGGACGTTCTCAATGCGTTGCGGGGCTCGGCCTACATGGAGATCGAGCTGACACCCCGCCCGCTGACCGAGGCGCTGCCCGATGTGCTCGCCGAACTACAGGTTCAGCGCGGCAGCGCCGTGTCCACACTGACCGCTGCCGCCTTGCCGGTCGGCATGGCGGATCATCTGACCGAGCTGGGGCAACTGTTGAGGATGCAGATGGAGCGCAAGAACATCGTCATTCGCGAACTGCGCGCGGAGCTGCTGGAAACGCAGTCCCGGCAGTCCCGGTTGTACGAGCAGTTGGTCCGCGCCGAGGGGCAACTGGAACTGCTCAAGGAGTTCGTCCTGCAGGGGGTGGGTAGCCGGCTGGAGCGCATCTGAACGAGCCGGATTCCCGGCGCATGGCTTACTCGCTGCGCATGCCAAGGTCCGGCCGCAAGGCGCGCCCGGCTTTGCTTGGTCTCACGCCGGATAACGGCATGACATGGGATGCCCGCGCCTGCTGCTGGCGCGTCGACGCATTGCCCGCGCGTCTCGCCGTGACCTTGCCCGGCGGCTTCGGGCAAGGCTGGTTTTGCCTGGAAGGCCGGCTCGTTGCCTTGGGCTGGCACCGCGGCGCCTGGCTGCATCTGGAAGGACCTGAAACCGCGTTGCGCGTGGATCTCCCCTTGAGCAAACAGGGCTGGCTGAAAGAAGTCGTCTACTTCCCGCATGGCATCCGCCGCCTGCTGCTGCAACCCATGAACTCACTCGGCCACGTGCGGGTGCAGGATCTCACCATCCGACCGATCGGCCGGGCGCAGCGTGTGGCCATGATGGCTGCCCGCATCGTCGCGACGCTTTACGCTCAACCCCGCTGGCGCCTGAAAGCGCTGGGGCTCGACGTCGCCACCATCCTGTCCGATTTCACGCATGCCTACCGCCTGGCGGGCAGCCTGTTCGCCGAGGCGCCTGCGGCGGACTATGGCGACTGGCTGCAACGACAGCATGCCTTGACCCGCTCCGACCTGGCCCGTATCGGGCGCGATCTGGCGCGACGGCCGCCCGGTGTGCGCTTTCGTATGGTCGTCTACGGCTCGCCGGGCGCCGGCAACGACGCGCGGAACCTGACCGACGCGGCGCAGGCGGTACAACTGCTCGCGCCGGTAGGCACGGACCGGCTGCGATTATTTTCGGAACTTGCCGCTGTCGGCTCGGGTGTAGCCGTCCCCGATGAGAGTTCGGCGACCACCCCGGCCGGAACACGGGCGCCGGCATACACGAACGGGCCGGGCCGCGGCGGGGACCAGGGCCATGAAGCGGCTCCAGCCGCCACCGCTGGCTGGGTTTTCCTGCTGCCCGAGGGCGCCCTCCTTGCGCCGCACGCGCTGTACTGGTTCGCGCGCCATGCTGAACGTCATCCGCGGCTGGCATTCGTGTACTGTGACCATGATTGGGTGAACCCGAGTGGGTCACGGCATGACCCGGTGTTCAAGCCGGACTGGTCCCCGGAGTTGCTACGCTCGACCAATTACATCGGACCGGCCGCTGCAATACGTGGTGATGTGTTCACCCGGGTACTGGACGAGACGTCATCCAGGTGCTCGTCGATCCGTGGCACGCACGATCTTTGGTTGCGCGTCACCGAAACCTTGGGTGACGACCAGATCGGCCATATACCGGCACCATTGTTGACGCTACCCGAGCATCTTGGGCCCGATGTCCTGCACCAAAGCAGCGTATCCGCCGTGGCCGGCCATCTGGATCGCCTGAAGATTCCGGCGACGGTGGAAGCCAATGGGCATGGCGACTGCCGGGTGCGGTACGCGCTGCCGGAACAGCACCCGTTGGTGAGCATCATCGTGCCGACGCGTGACCGCCTGGAGTTGCTGAACCGGTGCGTGGACGGCGTGCTCGGGCAAACCACCTATCGGAACTTCGAGCTGCTGATCGTCGACAACGGCAGCGAACAGGCGGCCACTCAGGCCTATCTGGAGAGGATCACCGCGCATCCCCAGGTGCGCCTGCTGCGCGACGCCCGGCCGTTCAATTTCTCCGCGCTCAACAACGTTGCGACACGCGCCGCGCGCGGGGATTACATCTGCCTGCTCAACAACGACACGGAGGTCATCACCCCCGACTGGCTGGAGGAGATGGTGAGCCGCCTGTCCCAGCAGGGCGTGGGCGCCGTGGGCGCCAAGTTGCTCTACGACGACGGCCGCATCCAGCACGGGGGTGACGTCATCGGCGTGGGCGGATGCGCGAATCACCTGCACCAGTATCTGCCCGGTGACGAGCCGGGTTATCAGCACCGCGCCATACTGGCGCAGGATCTTTCGGCCGTGACGGGTGCCTGCCTGCTGACGCGCCGGGACCTGTACCTGGCACTGGGCGGACTGAACGAGAAAGACCTGCCGGTGACCTTCAACGACGTCGACTACTGCCTGCGGCTGCGCGCCGCCGGGTGGCGCGTGGTGTGGACGCCGTATGCGCGACTCTATCATCACGAGTCGGCCACACGCGGGCGGGACATCTCTCCGACGCAGCGCGGGCGTGCGGACCGGGAAGCGGCCTACATGCGGCGGCGGTGGAAGCACTGGATGCGACACGATCCCTACTACAACCCCAACCTGAGCTACAACCGGCAGGATTTCTCGCTCAGCCACGCGCCGTGGATCGAACGGCCCTGGAAATGATGGGCGCGACGTCAGGGCTCGGTTTCATCTCCAGGCCGTTTTGCGCACGTTACCGCGCCGAATGGCGGGGTTACGTCGCGATTCTCGCGCCGGGCGACATTCCCACCGTGGATTTCTATGTCACGCCGCGCCTGGATGCCACGGTCAGGACATTGCGTTTCGATTCCCGTGTCTGGCACGAAGCGGCCCTCCATCTGCCGCCCGGTACGCAGATCATCATCGTGCGCCATGCGGCCCGGCGCTGGCTGCGTTTCATCGCGGCCGAAGCCGCGCGCTGGAGCGGCGTGGCCTTCCTGATGGACGATGATCTTCCCGCGGCATGGCGTTGCCGCGAGTTGCCTTTGGATTACCGCATCCGCACGAGCGCGCGTTTCGCGCATATCGCGGATTTGCTGATGCGGGTCTGTGATCGGCTGTGGGTGTCCACCGACACGCTGCAACGACGCTATTGCCGGTGGGGCGCGCGCACCCTGCCTCCGCTGCATCCGTTCCAGCCCCGCGCCGCGGCACCGGCCGGATGCCGGTGCTGGTGCTACCACGGTACGCGCGCTCACCTGCGCGAAATGCACTGGCTGCGCCCCGTGATCGCCGAGGTGCAGGCGCGTGTGCCGGAGGCCGTATTCGAAATCATGGGGGGCGGGCACGCGCGTCGTCTGCTGGCGGGCATTCCACGTGTGCAGGTACTCCCGCCGCTGTCCTGGCCGGACTATCGGCGCCATTGCGACCGGGCGCAGATCGCCGTCGGTGTCGCGCCGCTGCTGCCCGGGCGTTTCAACGCCGCGCGCGCTCACGTCAAGGCATTCGATATTGCGCATTGCGGGGCGGTCGGCCTGTTTTCCCATCGCGTGCCCTACTTTCCGACGCTCGATGGCAGCGGCGCGCTGTTCGCGGATGACGATACCGAAACCTGGAGCGACCGCCTCGTTGCACTGCTCACCGATGATCCCGAACGGCAACGACGTTACCAACGAATGATCCGCTGGCTGGACAAGGAACGGTGTTCGGCGGCGTCCACGAACTGGCTGCACGAATGAAATTCGGCTCTGTTCCATATCCGCGCCAGCGCTGACCGTTTACGGCAAACCCCACAGCCACGATGGTCAGGCCGCTTTCACAACCTTTTCTGGGCGTCATGTCTTTCGGCATGCGCGATCTGGACATCTACGCCGCTTTGCTGGAAACGCCGGTAGCGCGCTGGCAGCCCTGGCACGGTGCGGTTCCGGCATCTCTGCTGGCTTGGGGCAGGAAACCCTCGGCGCGGCGCGTGGAGCGCGCTTCCCGGCGTCTGGGTTGCCCGGTCATCCGGCTGGAGGACGGGTTTTTGCGCTCTTATGGCACCGGCGCACAGTATCCGCCGCTGTCGCTGGTGGTCGATGAGGTCGGCATTTACTACGACAGCACCAGCCCTTCCGCACTGGAAGAGCTGCTGAATTCAGGCACGGATTTGCTCGCGGACATCGCCGGGGACGTGGAACGCGCGCGCCGCCGCATACTGACGCTGCGTCTGAGCAAGTACAACCACGCGCCGGATTGGCGCGGCGAACTGGACATGACGCGGCGCAACGTGCTGGTCGTGGACCAGACTTTCGGCGATCTGAGCGTCAGCCTGGGCGGCGCGGATGCAGGCACATTCAGTGCAATGCTGGCCGCCGCGCGCGCCGAGCACCCGGACGCGATCGTGCACGTCAAGACTCACCCGGAAGTCAGCTCCGGGCGCAAGCGCGGCTATCTCACGCAGGTCACGCCGGACGCGAACACGCGCGTCTGGCGCGAGGCGATCAACCCGCTCAGTCTGATCGAACACATGGACCACGTTTACGTGGTCACCTCCACGCTGGGCTTCGAAGCGCTGCTGGCCGACAAACCCGTGACCTGCTTCGGTCTGCCCTGGTATGCCGGCTGGGGCGCCACCGATGATCGCCAGGTCTGCTCCAGACGCACGCGGCGCCGCTCGATACCCGAGCTGTTCGCCGCGGCGTACTTCCGCTACGCACGCTACCTGGATCCGCTCAGCCACACGCGCGGCACGCTGTTCGACGTGCTGGACTGGCTGGAACGCCAGCGCACCATGGCGGCGCGATGGCCGGACCGCACCATCTGCGTCGGATTCAACCACCTGCGTCGGCAGGTGGTAAGGCCGATGCTGACGTCGGCGCACGGCCAGCAACCGCTGTTCGCGCGTGACGCCCAAACCGCTGCGGGACTCGATCCGCAGCCCGGCGACCGTCTGATCGTCTGGGGCGGCGAGCCCGCGCCGGCAGTGCGATCGCTGGCCCGGCGCACCGGTGCCGGCATCGTGCGCGTGGAAGACGGTTTCGTCCGCTCCGTGGGGTTGGGCTCGGATCTGGTGCCGCCGCTGTCGCTGGTATTCGATACGCGCGGCATCTACTTCGATCCGGGCAGCGTGTCCGATCTGGAACACCTGCTCAATACCCACGAGTTCGATGCCGGCGAGCTGGCGCGCGCGCGCGCGGTGCGCGAGACCATCGTCGCCCACGGCATCACCAAATACAACCTGGAACTGTCGCCGGCCGCTTGCTGGCACCCCTGCGGTGCGCCGGTCGTGCTGGTACCCGGCCAGGTCGAGGACGATGCGTCCATCCGCCTGGGCTGTGGCGAGGTCAACGGTAACCTGACGCTGCTGCGCGCGGCCCGCCAGGCCCATCCCGACGCTTTTCTGGTGTACAAGCCGCACCCCGACGTCCGCTCCGGCAACCGCCCCGGCCGGCTGGCGCAGCGGGCCGCACGCGCGTATGCCGATCACGTCGAGACCGAGGCATCCGTACTCGCCTGCATCGCCGCCAGCGACGTGGTGCACACCATGACCTCGCTCGCCGGCTTCGACGCATTGCTGCGCGGCAAGCGCGTGGTGGTGTACGGCCAGCCGTTCTATGCCGGCTGGGGGCTGACCGAGGATGTCATGAGCGACGGCGTCGCGCTGACCCGGCGACGCCGCCGTCTGACCCTGGATGAACTGGTGGCGGGCGTGCTGTTGCGCTACCCGATCTATTGGGATCCCCGGTTGCGCGGGTACACCACTTGCGAGGCGGTGCTGCGCCACATCGTCGCCACGCGCGACAGCCTGCAGGCACGTGGCGCGCTGAAGCGGCTGCGCGACGGCTACGTGCGCCGACAGTTGCGCAAGGCCCGACACTGGCTGCGTGCCTGGTGGCAATGACGCGGCACCGGGGCCGGCGCATGCGTGCGGTCCGGGCGACTGCGCCGGCGCATGGCCGCCACGGTCATCGGGCGCCGGGCCTCAAGTAGAATCGCCGCAGCACCCTCCCCTCCGTCGCCATGCACCTCAAGCTACCGGATTTCTCGAAAGCGCGCGTCCTCGTCGCCGGCGATGTGATGCTCGATCGCTATTGGCAAGGGTCGGCCGCCCGCATCTCGCCGGAGGCGCCGGTCCCCGTGGTGAAGGTCGAGGGCGATGAGTATCGCGCGGGCGGTGCCGGCAACGTCGCGCTGAATGCGGCCGCGCTGGGCGCGCAGGCGACGTTGGTCGGTCTGGTCGGCGCCGATGCCGAGGCTTCCCTGCTCGCCGAGCGCCTACAGGCGCTCGGCGTGCGTTGTGCCTTTGCCCGCGTGCCCGGCAGCCGCACCATCACCAAGCTGCGCGTGCTGTCGCGGCACCAGCAGTTGATCCGGCTGGATTTCGAAGACGGGTTTGCCGCCTGTGACGGCAACGGCATTGCCAGCAGATTCGAGGCGGTGTTGCCGGATGTGGATGCGGTGGTGCTGTCCGACTATGCCAAGGGGGCTTTGCGCGAGGCATCGGCGTTGATCGGCACCGCGCGCCGGCGCGGACTGCCGGTGGTGGTAGACCCGAAAGGTCGGGAGTTTGCGCGTTATCGTGGCGCCACCCTGCTCACGCCCAACCAGAGCGAGTTCGAGGCGGTGGTCGGGCCGGTGACGGATGATGCCGACCTCGAGGCCAAGGGCGAACGTCTGCGCGACGACCTGGGACTCGCTGCGCTGCTGGTCACGCGCAGCGAGAAGGGCATGACGCTGTTGGCGAAGGGCCATGCCCCGGTGCACCTGCCAACGCGCGCGCGCGAGGTATACGACGTTACCGGCGCCGGTGATACCGTGGTTGCGGTCCTCGCGGCGGCACTGGCGGCCGGCGAGAGCATGCGCGATGCCGTAGCCCTGTCCAACCTGGCCGCCGGGGTGGTGGTCGGCAAACTGGGCACGGCGACTGTATCGCCCGCCGAACTGTTGGCGGCCATGGAGGAACACCTACCCATCCGCCGAGGCGTGGTCGGCGAAGACGAACTGGTGTTGCTGACTGCGCGCGCGCGCGCCGCCGGCGAACGCATCGTCATGACCAACGGCTGTTTCGACATCCTGCATGCCGGCCACGTCGGCTACCTGCAGCAAGCCCGCGTGCTGGGCGACCGGCTGATCGTCGCGGTCAATGACGACGACTCGGTACGCCGCCTGAAGGGCACGGGCCGGCCGGTCAACCCGCTCGGCGCGCGTGCCACCGTGCTGGCGGCGCTGGCGGCGGTGGACTGGGTGGTGCCGTTCGCGGAGGACACCCCGGAGCGCCTGATCTGCCGGCTGCTGCCGGATGTGCTGGTGAAGGGCGGCGACTACCGCGTCGAGGACATCGCCGGCGGCACCTGTGTCATGCACGCCGGCGGTGAAGTCCGGGTGCTCGACTTCGTCGATGGCCATTCCACCACGCGAATGATCGAAACCATCAGGAAAGGATGAACATGTACATCGTCACCGGCGGCGCCGGTTTCATCGGCAGCAACATGATCAAGGCCCTGAACGAGCGGGGCATCAGCGACATTCTGGTGGTGGACGATCTGAAGGACGGTACCAAATTCGTCAATCTCGCCGACTGCGACATCTTCGATTATCTCGACCGCCATGAATTCCTGCGCCGTGTGGTCGAAGGCCGCGACTTCGGCCGCGTGGAGGCGGTGATCCACGAAGGCGCCTGTTCCTCGACCACGGAGTGGGATGGCGAATTCGTCATGCGCAACAACTTCGAGTACAGCAAGCTGTTGTTGCTGTGGTGCCAGGCACGCGGCACGCCGCTGATCTATGCCTCGTCCGCGTCGGTCTACGGCATGGGCCCGGTGTTCACCGAAGGGCGCGAGCATGAACGCCCGCTCAACCTATACGCCTACTCGAAGTTCCTGTTCGACCAGTACCTGCGCCGTTTCCAGCACGCGCTCACCAGCCAGGTGTGCGGACTGCGCTATTTCAACGTGTACGGGCCGCGCGAACAGCACAAGGGCAGCATGGCCAGCGTCGCCTACCATTTCCATCGGCAACTCCTGAAAGACGGCCGCGTGCGCCTGTTTGCAGGCACGGACGGTTATGCGGATGGCGAACAACTGCGTGATTTCGTCCATGTCGACGACACCATCGCGGTGAAACTGTGGCTGCTGGAGCATCCCGGCGTCTCCGGCATCTTCAACGTCGGCACCGGCCGGGCGCAGAGCTTCAACGATGTCGCGCGTGCGGTCATCGGCTACCACGGCCACGGCGAGATCGAGTACATCCCGTTTCCGGAGCATCTCCGCGGCCGCTATCAGAGCTATACCCAGGCCGACATCGGCCGCCTGCGGCAGGTCGGCTACGAACGCGAGTTCATGACCGTCGAGCAAGGCGTTCCCAGATACCTCGACTGGTTGCAGCAACGGGGTTGAGCCGCAGGCCGGCGCACCGCCCACGCGCCTCCCGATTCGCCACGCCACGCTCCGGGTGGGCAGCCATGCCCCATAAGTATTACAAATTTAACTTATTGCATAACATCGGCTAACATCGCGCGGTCTCTCACCCAAGGGTCCGCAATGTTCCGCACCGTCCTGCTGCTCGCTCTGGCCATCGCGCCGATGGCCGCCGCGCATGACCTGTGGATCGAACGCGAGGGCGACGCGCACCGGCTGATGTACGGCCATGAGCGATCCGGTCACGCCGGCGAGCGCGAGCTCGAATACCGGCCGGAGATCGTGCGCCAGGCGCGCTGTTTCGATGTGGCCGGTAACGAGCGGCCGGCGCGCGCCAGTGACAGCTATCCGGTGGTGTTGCGCGGCGACTGCGCGGCAAGCTGGTTCTGGCTGGACAGCGGTTACTGGAGCAAGACGCCTTACGGCACGAAGAACCTGCCCCGGCATCAGGCAGGCACGACCTTGGACAGTTGGCGGTCGGCGGAGGGCATCAAACGGCTGGATCGCTGGAGCACCGCGCTGGCACGGCCGCTGACGACGGAACTCGAACTGACACCCCTGCGCGATCCGCTGGCGCTGCGCCCCGGCGACAAACTGCGGTTGCGTGTTTGGCTGCGTGGGCGACCGGCGGCGGGCGTGACGGTGGCCTACTTCGGTTCACCGCGCGGCGTCACGGATGCCGATGGCTACGTCAACGTAACCCTGCGCCAGCCGGGGTTCCAACTGATCCAGGCGAGCGTCGAGCGCCCCATCGATGACCTGGGCGCCGAGCGCGAAATTCTCGCCAGCAGCCTGCAGTTCCAGTTGCCATGATGCTGGCGCGCCGGCTTTTCCTGGGCATCGCGCTCGCGCTGATGGGCCCGTCTCACGCGCATGACTTGCACTCCAGCGTCGGCACCGGCGAGGCCGTGGTGGTCAAGCTCTACTTCATCGATGACAAGCCGTTTGCCTACGAGGCCTACGAAATCTTCCGGCAAGGCGAATCCGTGCCTTATCAGGTCGGCCGCAGCGATGCGTTCGGCCGTGTGGTGTTCCTGCCGGACCGTGCCGGGGAATGGCGGGTCAAGGCGATGTCCGAGGACGGGCACGGCGTCGACGTCGTGCTGTACGCCGATGAGGCGGCGCGCGTGGAGGTGCGCGACAAGCCGCTCATCGAGCGCTATGGGCGCGTCGTGGTCGGCGTCGCGCTGATCCTCGGCCTGTTCGGTCTGCTCAACCTGTACCTGCGAAGGAAGAAACCCTCATGACCTGCCGATTGACCCTGTTGCTCGCGCTAGCATTGGCCAGTGCCTCCAGTCATGCCCACCATGGCGTCGCCACGCTCGGTGCCGTCGGTCTGCAAGGTCCCGGCGCGCCGATCGAGACCTCCAGTTCGGCGACGTTGCCGGAGGGCGCCTGGTTGCTGTCGCTCAAGATGGATCACGCCAAGTCGAAGACCTACGATCCCGATCCGGCCAATCCGGAAGGCGATTACAACCAGTACTGGATGCTGGGCGTGGGGTACGGCTTCAAGCCCTGGCTGTCGGGCTATCTGGTGCAACCCTACAACATCAAGAAGGACGAGCCCGGCGGGTTGAACTCACGCGGCTTCACCGACCTGTCGGTGATGGGCGTGGTCGGCTTCAAGTACGACGAGGGTTTCAGCCTGGTGCCGGCAACGGAGAGTCTGGACGACCTGATGGACTGGCATTTCACCGCCTATCTCGGCGCGTCCTTGCCGACCGGCAACGCCAATCACCGGTTGGCGGATGGCAGCATCGATCCCGGCAAGTCGCTCGGTTTCGGCAAGTCCAGCTTCACTTACGGCCTCACCGCGACCAAGCAGTTCAGCGAGAACGCCACGGCGGTGTTCGAAGTCGGGCAGATCCGGTTCCAGAAGTACCGCTATGACGACGACGGCGACCCGGGCACGCCGGATACGGTTCGTTTCGGCACCGAGACGCGCATCAACGCCGCCCTCGCCTATCGCCTGATGACGTTGCCGGACAGCCGATTCCGTCTCGACGGCAACGTGGAGGCGAACTATCTCGCGCTCGGCCGGGACATCGAGGACGGCGTGCCAGCGACGGCCACCGGCGGCAGGATGCTGTACGGCGTGATCGGTGCGCGCCTGTACAAGGACAATCTGAGCTTCGGCCTGGCCGTGAAGAAACCGGTATGGACCGACCTGAACGAGTCCGCCCAGCAGCAGGGCGCCGAGGGCAAGGAGAAATACCGACGGATCGTTACCTTCTCGGCCATGTTCTGAACCCGTCCTTTGCCTGACATCCGCCATGCACATCCCCGACGGCTTCATCGCGCCGCAGATGTACCTGCCGCTGTACGCGATGGCCGCCGGCCTGTGGGCCTACGGCGCGCGCCGTGTCGGGCGCGAACTGGATGAGGCCACCCTGCCCTGGCTGGCCTCGCTGACCGCGGCCGCATTCGCGCTGAGTTTCGTGGCGCTGCCGCTGCCCGGCGGCACCAGCGCGCACGTCACCGGCGT
This sequence comes from uncultured Burkholderiales bacterium, assembly GCA_937949525.1. Classification (GTDB taxonomy): domain Bacteria; phylum Pseudomonadota; class Gammaproteobacteria; order Burkholderiales; family Thiobacillaceae; genus PFJX01. The sequence goes on from CALEDT010000013.1 coordinate 12,960, forward strand.
CGGCTTGCTGGCGGTGCTGTTCGGCGTCTGGCACGCCTTCATGGCGGCATCGCTGGTCTATGCCATGCAGGCCCTGTTGTTCGGCGACGGCGGCGTCACCACGCTGTCGTTGAACGCATTGGCGATGGCCTTCTGCGGTGCCCTGTCGGCACGGGCGTTCTATCTGGCGGTGCGCCCGCTGCACGTCGGACTGGCGCTGTTCCTGGCGGGCTGGATCGCACTGTTCCTGCCGGCTCTGCTGGTCGCGTTGGCACTGGGCGCGCAACCGTTGATCGCGCGCGATGCCGCCGGCACTCCGCTCTACTTCCCGTTCGGCTGGTCGGTGACGTTGCCGGCGCTGTTGATCCCGCATGCACTGCTGGGCATCGGCGAAGGCGCGCTGACATTGCTTGGCGCACGGCTGATCGACCGCCTGCGCACACGCTATCGGACCGGTTGATTCCTGGCAGAATCAGCCCGTATGAACCCCGCTCACCGGGCCCGTGCGCAACTGCTGGCCTACGCCGTCGCCGTGATGCTGGCCTCCGCGCTCAGCACGCCGGCCTGGCTGCTGGCCGGCGTGCTCGCCGCGCTGCTGCTGGCGGGCCGGCAGGCCCTGGTCATCCTGCGCCGCGCGCTGCTGGCGACGCTGGCGTTCTCCGCGGTCGTATCGGCGACCTACGTCGGCCACGTCTGGTGGCTTACGGCGACGCTGCCGTGGGATTGGTTGCTGACCGTCAACCTGCGCGTGCTGCTGATGGCCCTGCTCACCTTCCTGTTCATCGCCCGCGTCAACCTGTTCCTGGCCCTGGGGTTCTCGCGCCGCCTGTCGTTCCTGCTGGTGCTGGCCACCAGTCAGGCACTGGCATTGCGACGCACGTTGGCCGATTTCCGCCTGGCCCTGCACAGCCGCACGATCCGCCCGGCCGGACTGCGCGCACGCTATCGCGCCGCAGCGCGCGCCATGGCCTGGCTGCTGGACCGGGCGCTGGCCAACGCCCATGAGTCGGCACAGGCGTTGCAGGCACGCGGGTGGTTCGAGTGATCCGGGTCGACGCGCTGTGCCACGGCTACGCCGATCAGCCGAGCCTGATCGACGTGTCCTTCCGCGTCGAGGCCGGCGAGAAGCTGGTGCTGTTGGGCGCCAACGGCTGCGGCAAATCCACGCTGCTGAAGATACTGGCCGGTCTGCTCGCACCGCGCGCCGGCAGTGTGCATTACGCCGGCGCCGAGATATCCCCTGCGCTGCTGAAGCGCGGCGAGGCGCGGCGGCGCTTTCGCCGCGAGGTGGGGCTGCTGTTCCAGAATCCGGACGTGATGTTGTTCAACCCGACGGTGTACGACGAGATCGCCTTCGGCCCGCGCCAACTGGGCCTCGCCGACGCGGATGCGCGCGCGCGTCACTGGGCGGCGGCGGTCGGCGTGGAACGCTACCTCAGCCGGCCGCCGTTCACACTGTCCGGCGGGGAGAAACAGAAAGTGGCGCTCGCGGCGCTGCTGGCATTGGAACCGAAACTGCTGTTGCTGGACGAACCCGCCGCCGCGCTGGACCCGCGCACCACCGGCTGGCTGGTCGATTTTCTCGCCGATCTGCCGGTGACGCTGCTGACCACCACGCACCAGCTCGCACTCGCCGGCGAACTGGGCGCGCGTGCGCTGGTGCTGGGCGAGGACCACCGCCTGATCTATGACGGCGCCACCGACGCCTTCCTGAGCGACATGGAGCGTCTGGTCGCGGCCAACCTGGCGCACGCCCACCGCCATCGCCATGGCGCGCTGGAGCATCGCCACTGGCACGCGCACGAGTGGCCTTGAGCCACGCCGGTCAGGGCGACCATCGGCGGCGCAACGAACCGGCCGAGGCCGGCTCATGCATCACCCACTCGCCGGGGCGCAGGCTGCCCAGCCGGTAATCGCCGATCGCGGCACGGACCAGGCGCAGCGTGGGATAACCGGCGGCGGCGGTCATGCGCCGCACCTGGCGATTCTTGCCTTCGCTGATGACCAGCTCCAGCCAGGAAGTCGGAATCTCGCGACGGAAGCGCACCGGCGGATCGCGCGGCCACAGCCCGGCCGGCTCGTCGATCAGGCGCACCCGTGCCGGACGCGCGACGAAATCCCCCAACGGCATGGCACGCCGCAGCGGCGCGAGGTCCGCGTCGGCGGGCGCGCCCTCCACCTGCACCCAGTAGGTCTTGGGCAGCTTGTGGCGCGGATCGGCCAGCCGGTGCTGAAGCCCGCCGTCGTCGGTTAGAATCAGCAGGCCTTCACTGTCCGCGTCGAGACGGCCCGCCGCGTAGACGCCGGGCACGTCGATATAGTCGCCAAGCCCGGCGTGCCCGTCCGCAGCGGTGAACTGGCTGAGTACCCCATAGGGTTTGTTGAACAGCAGGATGCGCGCCATGCTCGGCCCATCGTCTTTCGCGTTTCGTCAGGAGTCATCGTGAGTCACATCCGGAAACCCGCCACGGGCGAGAAAATCACCGTCAACGCCGACGCCTCGCTGAACGTCCCGGACCGGCCGATTATCCCGTTCATCGAGGGCGACGGTACCGGTGTCGACATCACCCCGGTCATGCGCCGGGTGCTCGACGCGGCCGTGGACAAAGCCTACGGCGGTGCGCGACGCATCGAATGGATGGAAGTGTATGCCGGCGAGAAGGCGACACGGGTCTACGGCGCCGACACCTGGCTGCCGGAAGAAACGGTCGAGGCGGTGCGGGAGTATGTGGTTTCGATCAAGGGGCCGCTGACCACGCCCACGTCCGGCGGCATCCGCTCGCTCAACGTCGCGCTGCGTCAGATGCTCGATCTGTACGTCTGCCTGCGCCCGGTGCGCTATTTCACCGGCGTGCCCTCACCGGTCAAGCATCCGGAAAAGGTGGATATGGTGATCTTCCGCGAGAACACCGAGGACATCTACGCCGGCGTGGAATGGGAGACGGGCTCGGCCGAAGTGCGCAAGGTCATCGACTTTCTGCAGCGGGAGATGGGGGTGACCAAGATCCGTTTTCCGGAAACCTCCGCCATCGGCATCAAGCCGGTCTCCGTGCAAGGCTCGGAACGTCTGATCCGCCGCGCCATCCAGTACGCCATCGACAACGGCCGCAAGTCCGTGACACTGGTGCACAAGGGCAACATCATGAAGTTCACCGAGGGCGGCTTCAAGAAATGGGGTTACGAACTGGCGCTGCGCGAGTTCGGCGGCGAACGGATCGATGGCGGGCCCTGGGTACGCCTGCCCCAAGGTATCGTCGTCAAGGACGTCATCGCCGATGCGTTCCTGCAGCAGATTCTGCTGCGACCGGAAGACTACGACGTCATCGCCACGCTCAACCTCAACGGCGACTACATCTCCGATGCGCTGGCGGCAGAGGTGGGCGGCATCGGCATCGCCCCCGGTGCCAATCTGTCCGACTCGGTGGCCATGTTCGAGGCGACGCACGGCACCGCGCCCAAGTATGCCGGCAAGGATTACGTCAACCCCGGCTCCATCGTACTCTCAGGGGAAATGATGCTGCGCCACATGGGCTGGCTGGAAGCGGCCGATCGGATCATCAAGGGCATGGAAGGCGCCATCGGCGCACGCCGCGTCACCTACGACTTCGCACGTCTGATGGAGGGCGCGACCCAGGTATCCTGTTCCGGATTCGGCGCGGAGATCATTCGCTGGATGGATTGACCGGTGCCTGCTCCGCGCCTGGCACATCGACGCCGAAACGGCTCAGCATTTCGATCAGTTCATCGGCAATGGGACCCAGTTCTTCCTTCTGCCTTCGCAATCCAGCGAGAAGATGCGCAAGGTCGCCGTTCGAGCCTGCCAACGCGGGCCGATGACCAATGCCGGGATGGGGGATTTCCATGTGGCCGCTCCTGAGCCGACGTCTTTGTATTGACGTATAGCACAGCCGGCCAACCGCGCTCGGGTTTACGCGCGCTGCATGCAATGGCGCGCGGCGACCGGCCAGCGACCGGTCGCCGCGCAGTACCGGGTTACATCGGCTGGATGTTGGAGGCTTGCTTGCCCTTGGGGCCGTCCACCACATCGAAGGAGACGCGCTGGTTTTCCTTCAGACTCTTGAAGCCCTTGACGTTGATCGCGGAGAAATGCGCGAACACGTCGTCACCGCCGCCGTCCGGGGTGATGAAGCCAAAGCCTTTAGAGTCGTTGAACCATTTCACAGTGCCAGTGGCCATTGATACCGCTCCTAAAACGAAAACGAAATGACTTGTCCAGTTCAAGCCACGACCACCAAGGGACGACTCGCCGCGAGCAGGCATTTTCCGCCGCGAGCGGGGAAGACTCGAGCCAAACGCCCGCTTTTTACTCGGGTCATCACCCTTCCGTCAATCGGCTTGAAAAAAAATCCGCCAGCGCCACAATCACACTATCTGGTACAGGGCACGAACCCAATGGCGGCAAGGCATCAGGACGATATCGCGGTGGTCACCGACAAGCAGGTGTCGCCGCCGCCGCCGTTATATAAGGTGTTGCTTCTGAACGACGACTTCACCCCCATGGAATTCGTCATTCATGTGCTCGAGCATTTTTTCCACATGGCGCGCGAACAAGCCACGCTGGTCATGCTCAAAGTGCATAATGAAGGCTCCGGTCTGGCGGGTGTCTACCCGCGCGACGTGGCCGAAACCAAGGTGCGCCAGGTCATCGATTACGCCCGTAACCGCCAGCATCCGCTGCAATGCGTGATGGAGGAAAACGAATGATTGCCCAAGAGTTGGAAGTCAGCCTGCACATGGCCTTCATGGAGGCACGCCAGAAGCGCCACGAGTTCATCACCGTGGAACATCTGCTGTTGGCGATGCTCGACAATCCTTCCGCGTCCGAGGTGCTGCGCGCGTGCGCGGCCAATGTCGACGAACTGCGCCGCAAGTTGAGCGAGTTCATCGAACGTCACACCCCGCGCGTACCCGGCGAGGCGGAAGTGGACACGCAACCGACGCTGGGTTTTCAGCGCGTGATCCAGCGCGCCATCTTGCACGTGCAGTCGTCCGGCAAGAAGGAAGTCACTGGCGCCAACGTGTTGGTTGCGATCTTTGGCGAGAAGGATTCCCATGCGCTGCACTTTCTCACGCAACAGGGCCTGACCCGGCTCGACGTGGTCAATTTCATCTCGCACGGCATCACCAAGACCCCGCAGGAAGCCGCGCCCACCGCGCGCGGCGAGGCCCAGGGCGAGCACGCGGAAGGCGAGGACAAGGCGACGTCACCGCTGGATGCGTTCACCAGCAACCTGAACGCACTGGCGCTGTCGGGCAAGATCGACCCGTTGATCGGCCGCGACCAGGAACTGGAACGCGTGATCCAGACCCTTTGCCGCCGGCGCAAGAACAACCCGCTGCTGGTCGGCGAAGCAGGCGTCGGCAAGACCGCGATCGCCGAGGGGCTGGCCCGCCGCATCGTGGAGAACAGCGTGCCGGAAGTGCTGGAGGATGCCACGGTGTTCGCGCTCGACATGGGCGCCCTGCTGGCCGGTACCAAGTACCGCGGCGACTTCGAGCAGCGTCTCAAGGCGGTGTTGAAGCAGCTCGCCGGCAATCCCAAGGCGATCCTGTTCATCGACGAAATCCACACCGTGATCGGCGCCGGCGCCGCCTCCGGCGGCACACTGGATGCGTCCAACCTGTTGAAGCCCGCGTTGTCCTCCGGACAACTGCGCTGCATCGGCGCCACCACCTACAACGAGTTCCGCGGCATCTTCGAGAAGGATCACGCGCTGTCGCGGCGCTTCCAGAAGATCGACGTGAAAGAGCCGTCCGTTGCGGAAACCGTACAGATCCTCAAGGGCCTCAAGTCGCGCTTCGAATCGCACCATAACGTCAAGTACACGCAGGGCGCGCTGTCGACGGCGGCCGAACTGGCAGCGCGTTACATCAATGACCGGCACCTGCCGGACAAGGCCATCGACGTGATCGACGAGGCCGGCGCGGCGCAGCGCATCCAGCCCAAGTCCAAGCAGAAGAAGGTGATCACACCCAAGGAGATCGAGGACATCGTCGCCAAGATCGCACGCGTGCCGGCCAAGACCGTGGCCAGCGACGAACGCAACGCGCTGAAGAACCTGGATCGCGACCTCAAGGCCGTGGTCTTCGGCCAGGACAAGGCGATCGATGCACTCGCCAGCGCGATCAAGATGACACGCTCCGGCCTGGGCAATCCCGGCAAGCCGATCGGTTCGTTCCTGTTTTCCGGCCCCACCGGCGTCGGCAAGACCGAGGTGGCGCGTCAGCTCGCCTATACCCTGGGCGTCGAACTGATCCGCTTCGACATGTCGGAGTACATGGAACGCCACGCCGTGTCCCGCCTGATCGGCGCGCCGCCCGGCTATGTCGGCTTCGACCAGGGTGGCCTGCTCACCGAGGCGATCACCAAGAATCCCTACTCCGTGCTGTTGCTCGACGAGATCGAAAAAGCGCACCCGGACATCTTCAATGTGCTGTTGCAGGTCATGGATCACGGCACGCTGACCGACAACAACGGTCGCCGCGCCGACTTCCGTAACGTCGTGATCATCATGACCACCAATGCCGGCGCGGAAGCGATGACCAAGACCGGCATCGGCTTCGCGCTGCCGACCACGGCAGGCGACGAGATGGTCGAGATCAAGCGCCTGTTCACGCCGGAATTCCGCAACCGCCTGGATGCCATCATCTCGTTCGCCGCGCTGTCCGAGGACATCATCCTGCGCGTGGTCGACAAGTTCCTGATGCAACTGGAAGAACAGCTGCACGCCAAGAAGGTGGATGCGCACTTCACCGATGCGCTGCGCAAGTGGCTGGCGAAGAAGGGCTTCGATCCGCTCATGGGCGCGCGGCCGATGGCGCGGCTGATTCAGGACACGCTGCGCAAGGCGCTGGCAGACGAACTGCTGTTCGGCCGCCTCAGCGAGGGCGGCGAAGTCACCGTCGATGTCGACGACAACGGCGAAATCCGCCTGGATTTCAGCCAGTCGCTGGAAACGGCGTAAGGTTCATGCCCTACCCGCTGCGTTGAACAACGCAAAAAAGTTGCGCGTACTCGCGGCTGCCACGGTTTCGAGCGGTACGCCCTTCAACGCCGCGATTTCCTCGGCGACGTGTCCCACGTAAGCCGGTTCGTTGCGCTGGCCGCGATGCGGTACCGGCGCCAGATAAGGCGCGTCGGTCTCGATCAGCAGGCGGTCCAGGGGAATTTGGCGCGCCACCTCCTTCAAGGCTTTGGCGTTCTTGAAGGTGACGATGCCAGAAAAGGAGATGAAAAAACCCAGCGCCATGGCCGCCTGCGCCACCTCCCAGCTTTCCGTGAAACAGTGCATGACGCCGCCGACTGCTGACGCCTGCTCTTCCTGCATGATGGCCAACGTATCGGCCGCCGCCTCGCGGGTGTGGATGATCAGCGGCTTGCCCGCGGCGCGCGCGGCGCGGACGTGCACGCGGAAACGCCGACGTTGCCAGTCCACGTCCTCGCGGCGCAGCCGGTAGTAATCCAGCCCGGTCTCGCCGATGGCGACCACGCGCGGATGGGCGGCCAGCTCCACCAGTTCGGCCACGGTCGGCTCGCGCCCGCCTTCGTGATCCGGATGCACCCCCACCGAGGCATACAGATTGTGGTGGGACTCGGCGAGCGCCAGCACGCGCGGAAAGTTCTCCAGGTTGACCGACACGCACAAGGCATGGCCCACCTGCGCGGCGCGCATGCGCTCCAGCAAAGGCGCGACGCCCTCGGCGAAATCCGGGAAATCGATGTGGCAGTGGGAATCGACGAACATGGAAGAGTGGTCCGGCCTTTGCCCGGTGGACGCGCCTGGCGCTGCACCGGGCCGGCTGCTCACATGGTGTGGGTGTGGCGGGTCGACTTCATGGCATTGCCCAGGATGCCCTCGATCTTGGCGCGTACCGCGGCAGCCCCTTCGTTGTCGTCGAACTGCACGCCGATACCCTGCTGGCGGTTCCCTTGGGCACCCGCTGGGGTGATCCATACCACACGGCCGGACAACGGCAGTTTGTTGGCATCCTCCATCAGGGTCAGCAGCATGTAGACCTGATCGCCCATCTGGTAAGGCCGGTTGGTGGGGATGAACAGACCACCGCCTTTCACATGCGGCATGTAGGCGGCGTACAGCGCCGCCCGTTCCTTGATGGTCAACGACAGCATGCCGGCACGGCCGCTCGGCTGCTTGGCGTGGTCGCTCATCGGCGCTCCTGGCAAAGGGCCATGTATCGGATCAGCCAGGATTCTAGCAACAACTGGGCATTCAACGGATGGCGCAGCCAGCGCGCGTCCCGTGTCAGCTCGCGCTGCAAGCCCAGCAGGCCGTCCACATCGCACAGCGGCGCCACGGCTTCAACCTCGCGCAAGCAGCCGCGGTAATAGCGCACGTTCCCGGTCAGCCGCAACGCCAGCAGGTCGTGCACCCAGCGCGTCAACCAACCCCAGACCTCCTCGACGGCGGCTTGGTTGGCCTGCGCGATGGCACAGACGTCGAGGTCACGCGGGCTGGCCAATGCGCGCAGAAAACCATCGCGCCGGCGCAGGCGTTCGGTATCGGCAAAATCGAGCGCGCGCAGCGGCGCGCCCCCGGCTTCCGCCAACGCCGCCTCGGCCTGGTCCACACCGGCCGAGCGCAGCCACGCCAGTGCCTGCGCCGCGGGCGGCATCCCGAAAACCACTTTGCGACAGCGCGAACGCACCGTGGCCGGCAGACGCCCGGCCTGATGGCTGACCAGCAACAGCAGCACCCGCGCCGGCGGCTCCTCCAGCGTTTTGAGCAGAGCGTTGGCGGCGGCGCTGTTCATGTATTCCGCCGGATGGATCACGGCGACACGCCAACCGCCGCGATGCGTGCTGAGATTGAGGAAAGCGGTGAGCGCGCGCACGCTGTCGATGTCGATCTGTCTGCTCGCCTTCTTGACCACCTTGCCGCCGTCGTCGACTTCTTCTTTACGCGGCATCAGTTCTCGGTAGTCGGGATGATGACCTTTGCTGAACCAGCCACAGGCGTCGCACACTTCACATGGGCCTCGTACCTGCGGCGACTCGCACAGCAACCACTGCCCAAGCGCGCGCGCCAGCGCCAGTTTGCCGACCCCGTCCGGCCCGGTCAGCAGCAAGGCATGCGGGATCACGGCACGATCGGCGCCGAGCGCATGCAGCCGCGCTTCGTTCCAAGGATGGACGTTCACACCAGCTCCGCGAGCAGGCGCTCGATCTGCGCGCGCACCTCGCGCAGCGCCGGCGCGCCATCGACCACACGGATACGCTGCGGGTAACGCGCGGCGCGGCGCAGATAGGCGGCGCGCACGCGTGCCTGGAAGTCGTCCGGTTCCTGTTCGAACCGGTCTGCTACGCGCACACCGGCCCGCCGTGCCGTGGCTGCCTGGGTGGACAGGTCGAACAACAAGGTGAGATCCGGTTGCAGGTCGCCATGCACCCAGCGCTCCAGGACTTCGAGCCGCTCCTCGGCAAGGCCGCGGCCGCCGCACTGGTAGGCAAAGCTGGCGTCGGTGAAACGGTCCGAGATCACCACGCCGCCGGCGTCCAATGCCGGGCGGATCACGCGTTCGACGTGCTCGCGCCGTGCCGCGAACATGATCAGCGCTTCCGTCTCGACATGCATGGCCTCGTGCAACACCAGTTCGCGCAGGCGCTCACCCACCGGGGTGCCGCCCGGTTCGCGCGTCAGCGTCACCGCGCGTCCGCGTGCGCGGAACCACTGCGCCAGCCAGTCGAGATGGCTGCTCTTGCCGGCGCCGTCGATGCCTTCGAGGGTGATGAACAATCCGGTCATGGCGAAGTGTCGAGCGTCAGAAACGGCGGGTGGCGCACAGCGAAAGAGCTGGCATGCTCATCGGCTGCCGCCGCCACGCTGGTAACGCCATACCGCACGGTTGTGCGCGTCCAGTGTTTCCGAGAACTCGTGGCGGCCGTTGCCCTTGGACACGAAATACAGCATGCGACTGGCCTCGGGATCCAGCGCGGCTCGCAGCGAGTCGAGCCCCGGCAGCGCGATCGGCGTCGGTGTCAGGCCGCCGCGAGTATAGGTGTTGTAGGGCGTATCCGTCTGCAGGTCGACGCGACGCAGGTTGCCTTGGTAGGCCTCGCCCATGCCGTAGATCACAGTGGGGTCGGTCTGCAGACGCATGCCCAGACGTAAACGATTGACGAACACCGAGGCGATCAGGCGGCGCTCCTCGGCGGCGCCGGTCTCCTTCTCGATGATGGACGCCATGATCAGCGCCTCATACGGCGTGCGGTACGGCAGGCCGGGCTGGCGCGCCTGCCACTCCTTGTCCAGATGCGCCTGCATCGCCGCATAGGCGCGGCGGTATACGGCCAGATCGGAACTGCCCTGGTCGAAGAAGTAGGTATCGGGGAAGAACAGCCCCTCGGCGCGCTCGGCATCGGAGCCGAGGGCCGCCAGCAGTTCACGCTCGTCGAGCCGGGCGGCATCCTGACGCAAGGCGGGATGCGCGGCCAACGCGCGCCGCATGTCGGCAAACGTCCAGCCCTCGATGATGGTGACGCGCGCGAGCAGGGTGTCGCCGGCGGTGATCTTGCCCAGTAATTGCAGCGGCGTGACCGGCGCGTCCAGGCCATAGTTGCCGGCCTTGATGTCGGCGGAGCGGCCGAGCAGGCGTGCCAGCAGCACGAACGCCCAGTCCTGCGCCAGCACACCGGCGTCGTGCATCGCGCCAGCCGCCTGTTTCAGGCTGGCGCCGCGTTCGATCTCGAAAGCCAGCGGATAGGACACGCCGGCCGAACGCATCGGTGTCAGCACGTACCAGGCAAACCAGCCCACCGCGCCAACGGCGAGCAGCAACATCAGGATCGACAGGTTACGCAGCGTTCTGATCATCGACATCGAAGCTATCCAGCAGCGTGGCAAGACGAGGGCTGATGACCGGCTGCGGCCAGACACGTTCCTCGATACGAGCGATATGGCGCACGCCCATGAGACTGTTGCACAACATCACTTCATCGGCATCCAGCACTTCGCCCAGGGTCAGGTCGACCTCCGCCGTGTCGATGCCGGCGGCACGCGCCCCCTCCAGAAGCAGCGCGCGGGTGACGCCGGCCACGCCACAGCGGTCGATACACGGCGTCGACAGACATTGCGCGCGCCAGATCAGTAGGTTGCTCATGACGCCGCCGATCAAACGTTCATCCCGGTCCAGCAGCAGCCCTTCCGCGATAGCCGGATCGTCCCATTCCGCGCGCGCGAGCACGTTCTCCAGACGGCACAGGTGCTTGATGCCGGCGAGCGCGGGCTGGTGACCCAGGCGCAAACGGCACACGCGCGCGCAAATGCCGGCGCCGGCGTCGAGTGCGGGCAACGGCCCCGGAAAGAACTGCACGATACGACGCGCCCGGGCGGGCACCGGCGGGCGGTATCCGCGCGCACCACTGCCCCGCGTCACCAGCAGTTTGAGCACGCCGTCGGGCCTGGCGCCCGTCAGCACGGCGGCGAGATCGGCGCGCCACGACGCCTCGGGTGGACAGGCAAGACTCAGGCGGGCGCAGTCTGCGGCCAATTTGGCCAGTTGCGCGCGCCACCACAGCGGCCTGCCGGCGTGCACACGCAACGTGCGAAACACGCCGTCGCCGTATTGCAGGCCGCGATCGCCGGGATCGAGCGCCGCTCCGACCACGCCATCGACCGCCGTGACGGCGGTCGATGGCGCCGCGCCTTCACACCCGGGCGAAGATGATGGTGCCGTTGGTGCCGCCAAAACCGAACGAATTGGACAGCGCCACGTTCACCTGCGCGTCGCGCGCGACGTTCGGCACATAGTCGAGATCACAGCCATCGTCCGCCTCGGTAAGGTTGATGGTCGGTGGCACGGCCTGACGCGCGACCGCCAGCGCCAGGAACACCGCCTCGACACCGCCGGCGGCACCCAGAAGGTGACCGGTCATGGACTTGGTGGAACTGACCATGAGCTTGCGGGCATGGTCGCCGAACGATCGCTTCACCGCCTTGGTCTCGGCCAGATCGCCCAGAGGCGTTGAGGTGCCGTGGGCGTTGATGTAGTCGACCTGATCGGCATTGAGACCGGCGTTGCGCAAGGCGTTGTTCATGCAGCGCGCGGCGCCGGAGCCATCCTCGGTGGGCGCGGTCATGTGATTGGCATCGGCACTCTTGCCATAGCCGATCAACTCACAATAGATGCGCGCGCCGCGCGCCCGGGCGTGTTCGTACGCCTCCAGCACCAGGATACCGGCGCCCTCGCCCAACACGAAGCCGTCGCGGCCGCGGTCCCAAGGCCGGCTGGCGCCGGCGGGATCGTCATTGCGTGTGGACAGCGCCCGCGCCGCGCCGAAGCCACCCAATGCCAAAGCGCAAATGGTGGATTCGGCACCACCGGCGATCATCACGTCGGCCTCGCCATACTCGATCATGCGCCCGGCCTCACCGACCGCATGCGTGCCCGTGGTACAGGCCGTGACCATGGCCACGTTCGGCCCCTGCAGTCCGTACAGGATGGACAGATGACCGGAGATCATGTTGATGATGGTCGCCGGGATGAAAAACGGCGAGATCTTGCGCGGCCCTTCCGCCAGGAAGGTGCGGTGCGTGTCCTCGATCATCGGCAGACCGCCGATGCCGGAGCCGATGTTGACACCGATGCGATCGCGGTTGGCATCCGTTACTTCCAGGCCCGAGTCACGCAACGCATCGATCGCGGCGGCCAAGCCGTAATGGATGAACACATCCATGCGGCGCGCATCCTTGGCGCTGAGATACTTCGTGACATCGAAGCCTTTCACTTCGCCAGCAATCTGGCTGGCAAACGCACTGGCATCGAAACGGGTCACCCGGGTAATGCCCGAACGCCCGGCCAGCAAATTGGCCCAGGCTTCTTCGATACCGTTGCCGACCGGGGAAACGATGCCGAGCCCGGTGACCACGACTCTGCGCTTGGTCAAGGCATACTCCAGATTCGGATGGAGATGGACTCCATGGAGGCACCACGCCCAAGCGCGGCCATCGCGCCCGGGCCGACGAAAGACGATTACTTGTTGAGATGGGCGTTGACGTAATCGACCGCCTGCTGGACCGTGGTGATCTTCTCGGCTTCCTCATCCGGAATCTCGCACTCGAACGCCTCCTCCAGTGCCATCACCAACTCCACCGTGTCGAGAGAGTCGGCACCCAGGTCATCCACGAAGGAAGATTCCAGCTTCACATCGGCTTCATTGGCGCCCAGCTGCTCGGCGACGATCTTCTTGACACGCTGTTCGATATCACTCATGTAGAACTCCCTACGGGTAGGAAAAAAGCGGAGGCATTCTAGCAGCCCCGTGCGGTTATTTCATCGCTGCGAGCTTGCTGCGGATGCCCGCAACCAGCCACGCAGCATCAATCCATGTACAGGCCGCCGTTGACGTGCAACGTGGTGCCGGTGACGTAACCCGCGCCTTCGCTGGCGAGATAGGCGACGGCACGCGCGATGTCCCCGGCCGAGCCCAGGCGGCCCAGCGGTATGCGCTCCAGCAGCCGGGCGCGCGCCGCTTCCGGCAGGGCGCGGGTCATGTCGGTGTCGATGAAGCCGGGCGCGACGCAGTTGACCGTGATGCCGCGGCTGCCGACCTCCTGCGCCAGCGACTTGGAGAAACCGATCATGCCCGCCTTGGCCGCGGCGTAATTGGTCTGCCCGGCATTGCCGGCCACGCCGACCACCGAAGCGATACTGATGATGCGGCCGTAGCGCGCCTTCATCATCGGCCGCAGCACCGCGCGCGACATGCGGAATACGGAGGCGAGATTGGTATCCATGATCGCCTGCCACTCCTCGTCCTTCATGCGCATCAACAGGTTGTCGCGCGTGATGCCGGCGTTGTTGACCAGGATGTCGATGCGCCCGTGGCGCTTGACGAGTTCGTCGACCAGGGCATCGACTTCGGTGGCGACGGTCACGTCCAGTTTGACGCCTTCGCCACGGTAGCCGGCTGCCGCCAGGTCGGCACCGATGGCGGCGGCACCGGCCTCACTGGTGGCGGTGCCGACCACGGTCGCTCCGGTGCCGGCCAGTTCGTGCAGGATGGCCTTGCCGATACCGCGCGACGCGCCGGTGACCAAAGCGACCCTGGATTGCGTATTGCCCTGCTCAGTCATGGTTCCGTTCCTGGTTGATGCGGTTCATCGTCTCATCCAACGCCGCGACATCGCTCAACGCAACGCCGGGCACGGCATCGAGGATGCGCTTGTTGAGCCCGGCCAGCACCTTGCCGGGGCCGCATTCCGCGATCAGGCCGATGCCACGACCGGCGATGGCGCGCACGCTCTCCACCCAACGCACCGGGCTGTGCAGTTGGCGTACCAGCGCGTCGCGGATCGCCGCCGGCGTGGCGTGCTCGGCGACATCCGCGTTGTGCAGCACGGCCACGGCCGGCGCGCGCAGCTCGATCGTGGCCAGCGCCTCGGCCAGACGTTCGGCGGCCGGGCGCATCAACGCACAGTGCGACGGCACCGACACCGGCAGCGGCAGCGCGCGCTTCGCGCCGTACTCCCTGGCCAACGCACAGGCGCGCTCCACCGCAGCGCGCGCGCCGGCGATCACCACCTGGCCCGGGGCATTGAAATTGACCGGCTCCAGCACTTCGTCACCGGCCGCCCGTACGCACAGCGCGCGCACCGCATCGTCGTCCACTCCGAGAATCGCGGCCATGCCGCCGACCCCCTCCGGCACCGCCGCCTGCATCGCCTCGGCACGCAGGCGCACCAGGCGCACGGCATCGGCGAAGCCCAACGCCTCGGCACACACCAGGGCGGTGTACTCGCCCAGACTGTGGCCGGCCATCACGTCTGGCACCGGACCGCCCCGCTCGCGCCACAGCCGATAGACCGCGACACCGGCGGCCAGCATCGCCGGCTGCGTGTTGACCGTCTGGTTGAGTTCTTCCGTCGGCCCCTGCGTGACCAGTTGCCACAAGTCGAAACCGAGCAGGTCGCCCGCTTGCACGAACGTGTCGCGCACGACGGCAGCCTCGCCGTAGGCGGCCATCATGCCTACGCTCTGCGAGCCCTGACCGGGAAAGGTGAAGGCAAATTGCATGATCAGAACCTCGCCAGAACCGAACCCCAGGTGAAACCGCCGCCGAAAGCCTCCATCAGCAGCAGTTCGCCGCGCTGGATGCGGCCTTCGCGCACGGCGGTGTCGAGCGCCAGCGGAATGGATGCGGCCGAGGTGTTGCCGTGACGGTCGACGGTCATCACCACGCGTTCCATGCCCATGCCCAGTTTGCGCGCGGTGGCCTGGATGATGCGGATGTTGGCCTGATGCGGCACCAGCCAGTCGATGTCGTGCTTGCCCAGACCGTTGGCCTCCAGCGTCTCGTCGACGATGGCGTCGAGCGTGTTGACCGCCATCTTGAACACCGCATTGCCGGACATGCGCATGTAGCAGGCGCCCTCCTTCTTCAGCGACACGCCACCGTCGACGAACAGCAGATCCTGATAGCGGCCGTCGGCATGCAGGTGCGTGGCGACGATGCCCGGCGTATCGGCGGCGCGCAGCACCACGGCGCCGGCGCCGTCACCCCACAGGATACAGTTGCTGCGGTCGGTCCAGTCGGTGATGCGCGAAAGGGTTTCGGCACCGACCACCAACGCGCTTTCCACCTGGCCGGAGCGGATGAACTGGTGCGCCACGGACAACGCGTAGACGAAGCCGCTGCACACCGCCTGCACGTCGAACGCCGGGCAGGCATTGATGATGCCCAGCTTGGCTTGGAGCACGCAGGCGGTACTCGGAAACACACGGTCCGGCGTGGTGGTGGCGACCACGATCAGGCCGATGTCGCCGGCTTCCATGCCGGATGCCTCCAGCGCCCGTTCGGCCGCGCGCAGCGCCAGGTCGCTGGTCAGCTCGCCATCCGCAGCCAGGTGGCGTTGACGGATGCCGGTGCGCTCCTCGATCCACGCGCTGGTGGTATCGATGCGCGTCTCCAGTTCGGCGTTGGTGAGGATGCGTGCCGGCAGGTAACTGCCGGTGCCGATGATGCGGGCATGCACGGTCAAGCCGGCTCTCCTTGCTCGGGTTGGATGCGATGTGCGCCGATCTGCTCGGCGATGCGCCGCAGCAAACCGCCGCGCACCTCTTCGGCCGCCTTGGCCACGGCCTGCTCGAACGAAAACGCATCGGCGGAACCATGGCTCTTGATGATGACGCCGTTCAGCCCGAGCAGACTGGCACCATTGTAACGACGCGGATCCAGTTTGCGCTTGAACGCGCGCAGCACCGGCAGCGCCGCCAGCCCGGCCAGGCGGGTCAGCGGATTGCGGCGGAACTCGCCGCGCAACTGGTCGGCGATGAGCTTGGCCAGACCCTCCGACGTCTTCAGCGCGACGTTGCCGACGAAGCCGTCGCACACCACGACATCGACGGTGCCCTGGTAGATGTCGTCGCCCTCGACGTTGCCGTGAAAATTGAGCGGGCTGGCGCGCAACAGATCGGCCGCACGTTTGACCACGTCGTTGCCCTTGATCTCTTCCTCGCCGATGTTGAGCAGACCGACGCTCGGGCGTTCCTTGTGCTCGACCGCAGCAACCAGCGCCGCGCCCATCACGCCGAACTGGTACAGGTGTTCGGGCTCGCAGTCGACATTGGCACCCAGATCGAGCATATAGGTCTTGCCGCGCCGCGACGGCAGGGTCGTGGCGATCGCCGGACGGTCGATGCCGGGCAGGGTCTTGAGCACGAAGCGGGATACCGCCATCAACGCGCCGGTGTTGCCGGCAGATACGCCCGCATCCGCCTCGCCGCGCTTGACCAGGTCGGCGGTCACGCGCATGGAGGAATCCTTCTTGCCGCGCAGCGCCACCGCCAGCGCGTCATCCATCTTCACCACCTCGCTGGCATGGTGGATGCGCAGGCGCGGGCCGACCGCGGCCCGGTGCGCCTTCAGCTCGGCGGCAATGGCGTCCTGCAGGCCCACCAGCACGATGTTGACATCCACCTCGCGCCGCAGGAAGGCCAGCGCCGCCTTGACCGTGACATGGGGGCCGTGGTCGCCGCCCATGGCGTCGATGGCGATGGTGATGTCGCGCATGATCGATCAGCCACGGCGGCAGCGGCCATGGCCAACAGGCCGATGGATCAGCCGTTGTCGTCCTTGCCGGCGATGACCTTGCGGCCGCGGTAGTAGCCGTTGGGGCTGATGTGATGGCGCAGATGCACTTCGCCGGTGATCGGCTCCACGGCGGTGGGCGGGTTGCTCAGAAAGTCGTGGGCGCGATGCATGCCGCGCTTGGACGGAGACTTCTTGTTCTGTTGGACGGCCATGTCTTAACTCCTGTTCATTCAATACTCGATCACACCTTCCACGTTACCGCGGCTGCGCACGCACCATCGGCATGGCGCGGCACCGCCGGCAGGCTCAGCAATATCTCGTCCTCGACCAAGGCCGGCAGGTCCATGTGGCGTTCCGCGACCAGGGCGTCCAGCAAGGGGTCGTCCCTTTCCCAGCGCGCCAGTTCGGCCTCGTCACGGGCCACCGGCAGCACGCTGAGCAGCGACACGGCATGCACGAATTCGCCCAGACAACGCTGACACACCAGATGCAGCGTGGCGCAAACTTCCAGGCGCAACACCGGTCGACCTCGTTCAGTCGCGCCGGAGAGCCGGTATTGCACCGCACCATCCTCCGGTCGCAAACTATCGGCCAAACGCGGCAGCAGCCCGGCATCCAGCACACCCGATTCGCTCGCGCCGGAGCGGGCGAAGTGCAGGCTGTCTCCCGAAAACACCGTTTGGCGTGCGATCCGTGCAGAGATAAGCCGCGAATGGTAAGCTTGCACGTTCTTTTTGTCAAAAAACGATGCCACCACAAAGGCTCCGAGCGTGATCAAAAAGATACTCATCGCCAACCGAGGCGAAATCGCCGTGCGCATCGTGCGCGCCTGCAAGGAGATGGGCATCAAGTCGGTGGCCATCTACACCGATGCCGACCGGCATGCGCTGCACGTCAAGAAGGCCGACGAGTCCTACAACATCGGCTCCGATCCGGTGCTCGGCTATCTCAACGCGCACAACATCGTCAACCTGGCGGTCGCCTCCGGCTGTGACGCGCTGCACCCCGGCTACGGCTTCCTGTCGGAGAACCCGGTGCTGGCGGAAGTGTGCGCGCGCCGGGGCATCAAGTTCATCGGTCCGTCGCCCAAGGTGATCACGCGCATGGGCGACAAAATCCAGGCGCGCCAGGCCATGATCAAGGCTGGCATCCCGGTGGTGCCCGGCTCGGATCACAATCTGGAGAGCGCCCAGGAGGCGCTGGCGCTGGCGCGCAGGATCGGCTACCCGGTGATGCTCAAGGCCACCAACGGTGGCGGCGGGCGCGGCATCCGCCGCTGCGATTCCGACGACGAGCTGGTGAAGAACTATGACCGCGTGGTGTCCGAGGCGAGCAAGGCGTTCGGCAAGCCGGAGGTGTTTCTCGAACGCTGCGTGGTCAATCCCAAACACATCGAAGTGCAGGTGCTGGGCGACAGCCACGGCAGTTGCGTGCATTTGTACGAGCGGGACTGCTCCATCCAGCGACGCAACCAGAAACTGATCGAAATCGCGCCTTCGCCGCAACTGACCGACGCGCAACGCGAGTACATCGGCAAGCTGGCGGTGCGCGCCGCCAAGGCCGTGGGCTACGAGAACGCTGGCACCGTGGAATTCCTGCTGGATAGCGACAACCAGTTCTATTTCATGGAAATGAACACCCGCCTGCAGGTGGAACACACGGTGACCGAGAACATCACCGGCATCGACATCGTGCAGGAGCAGATCCGCATCGCCAACGGCCTGCCGCTGCAATACCGGCAGGACGGCATCCGCTACCGCGGCTATGCCATGGAATTCCGCATCAACGCCGAGGATCCGAAGAACGGTTTCCTGCCCAGCTTCGGCCGCATCACGCGCTACTACGCGCCAGGCGGTCCTGGCGTGCGCACCGACGCGGCGATGTACTCCGGCTACACCATCCCGCCTTACTACGACTCGATGTGCGCCAAGCTGACGGTGTGGGCGCTGACCTGGGAAGGCGTGATCGAGCGCGGTCGGCGCGCCCTGGACGACATGGGCGTCTATGGCGTGAAGACCACGATTCCGTATTACCAGGAGATCCTGAAGAACCCGGAATTCCGCTCCGGGAGGTTCAACACCGGCTTCGTCGAGGCGCATCCGGAATTGTTGAACTACGCCGTGCGCCACCCTCCGGAGATGGTCGCTGCCGCCATTTCCGCTGCCATCGCCGCCCATCTGGGCATTTGAGACGGACGAACCGCCATGCCTCAAATCAAGATATCCGAGCTGGTCCTGCGCGACGGTCACCAGTCCCTGATCGCCACCCGTATGCGTACCGAGGACATGCTGCCGATCTGCGCCAAACTCGACCGCGTCGGCTTCTGGTCGCTGGAAGCCTGGGGTGGCGCCACTTTCGACGCCTGTGTGCGCTTTTTGAAGGAAGACCCCTGGGAACGCCTGAAGAAGCTGCGCGCGGCGCTGCCCAACACGCGCATCAACATGTTGCTGCGTGGCCAGAACCTGCTGGGCTATCGCCATTACGCCGACGATGTGGTGCGCGCCTTCGTGCAGAAGGCGGCCGACAACGGCGTCGACGTGTTCCGCGTGTTCGACGCGATGAACGACACGCGCAACATGCGCGTGTCCATCGAGGCAGTGAAAAAGGCCGGCAAACACGCGCAGGGCGCGATCTCCTACACCGTCAGCCCGGTGCATGACATCGCCTACTTCGTCGCCATGGCGCGCACGCTGGCCGACATGGGCGTCGACTCCATCGCCATCAAAGACATGGCCGGACTGCTGACGCCCTACGTCGCCTACGATCTGGTCAAGGCCATCAAGGCAGCGGTGGACCTGCCGGTCAATACGCACAGCCATGCCACCGCCGGGCTTTCGACCATGGTGCATCTGAAGGCGGTCGAGGCGGGGGCGGATGTGATCGACTGCTGCATCTCGGCGTTTTCCGAGGGCGCCAGCCACGCCACCACGGAGAGCATGGTCGCGGCCTTGCAGGGTTCCGGCTACGACACCGGGCTGGATCTGCCGTTGCTGCAGGAGATCGCCGCCTATTTCCGCGAGGTACGCAAGAAGTACTGGCAGTTCGAGATGGACGACCATTTCGTCGACACCCGCATTTTGCTGTCGCAGGTGCCCGGCGGCATGATCTCCAATCTCGCCAACCAGTTGAAGGAACAGGGCGCGCTCAACCGCATGGACGAAGTCATGGCGGAGATCCCCCGGGTGCGCGAGGATTTGGGTTATCCGCCGCTGGTCACACCGACTTCGCAGATCGTCGGCACCCAGGCGGTGCTCAACGTGCTCACCGGCGGGCGCTACAAATCCGTCACCAACGAGGTCAAGAACTATCTGCTTGGCCGCTACGGCGCTGCGCCGGGCAAGGTCAACGAGGAAGTGCGCAAGCTCGCGGTCGGCAACCAGGAGGTCATCACCTGCCGCCCGGCCGATCTGATCGGCGACGAGCTGGACAAACTGCGCACCGAAGCCGAGAGCCTGGCCAAGTGCGACGAGGACGTGCTGACCTACGCCATGTTCCCGGATCTGGGCCGCACCTTCCTGCAGGAGCGTGCCGCCGGCTCGCTGACGCCGGAACCGCTGCTGCCGCCCGAAGCCCGCCATGCCGCGGAAACCGGCGGTGCGCACTACGCACCCAACGAGTTCAAGGTCACGCTGCACGGCGAGACCTATCACATCCGGATCAAGGGCACCGGCCAGCCGGGCGAGGCCGAACGTCCGTTCTACGTGCATGTGGACGGCGTCGCCGAGGAAGTGCTGGTGGAAACCCTAGACGAGATCGAGGTGCGTCCGGCAGGCGGCACCGCCGGGCGCAAGAGCGCGGACAAGAAAGAAAGTGCCGCGGGCAAACGTCCCAAGCCCACCCATGCCGGCTGTGTGACCACCGCCATGCCCGGCACCATCGTCGACGTGCTGGTGCAGATCGGCCAGAAAGTCACTGCCGGCAGCGGCGTGCTGGTGATCGAGGCGATGAAGATGGAGAACGAGGTGCAGGCGCCGGTGTCCGGCAGTGTCATCGGCATCTTCGTCGCCAAAGGCGACGCGGTGACCCCCGATCAGGTGCTGGTGGAGATACAACCCGAGTGAACGAGCCGGCAGCGGCTGGAGTCCCGGTCGCACGTTCGGCGCGGCCTTCCCTGTGCCCACGCCCGCCAATCCCATGCGCCTCATCCTCGCCTCCACATCCCCCTACCGCCGCGAACTGCTCGCGCGCCTGGGCGTGCCGTTCGAAACGGTCGCACCCGAGGTCGACGAAACCCCGCTGCCGGGGGAATCCCCGGCCGACACGGCGATGCGCCTGTCCCTGCTGAAAGCGCAGGCGGTTGCCAGGCACCATCCCGACGCGCTGATCATCGGCTCCGACCAGGTGGCGCTGCTGGACGGCGAACAGCTCGGCAAGCCCGGCGACCACGCCAACGCGGTGACGCAATTACGCCGGATGCGCGGCAAGACGCTGGAGTTCCATACCGCCCTGACCCTGCTCGATGCCGCCAGCGGCCGCGCGCAAACTGCCAACGTGCCGGTACGGCTGGTCATGCGCAACTACAGTGATGCGCAGATCGAGGCCTATCTGCGCAAGGACCAGCCCTACAACTGCTGCGGCAGCGCGCGCAGCGAGTCGTTGGGCATTGCGCTGATCGCCCGTTTCGAGACCGAGGATCCCAATGCGCTGGTCGGTCTGCCGCTGATCAAGCTGACGGAAATGCTGGCCAACGAAGGGCTGGACGTGCTGACCTGGCCGGCTTGATGTGCACGGCACCCTCTATCTGATTCCGACGCCTTTGGGCGACACGCCACCGGCGCAGGTGCTGCCGGCGGAAACCCTGGACGTGGCCGCGCGTCTGCGCTGCTTCGTGGTCGAGCAGGCCAAGAGCGCGCGGGCCTTCCTGCGGCAACTGCCGATGGGCGTGCCCGTGCAGTCGCTGACGCTGCGCGAACTGAACGAGCACACGTCGCCGGCGCAAGTGCCGCCACTGCTGGCGCCGCTGCTGGCCGGCGAAGACGTCGGTCTGCTGTCCGAGGCGGGCTGTCCGGCGGTGGCCGACCCCGGCGCCGAACTGGTGCGCCTGGCGCATCAGGCCGGCATCCCGGTGCGACCGCTGGTGGGACCGTCCGCGATCCTGCTGGCGCTGATGGGCTCCGGGCTGGTGGGCCAGCGTTTCGCCTTCCACGGCTATCTGCCAGTGCAGGCGGACGCGCGCCAACACGCTCTGCGGATTCTGGAGCAACGCGCCGCGCGCGATGACGCCGCGCAAGTGTTCATCGAGACCCCCTACCGCAACGCGGCGATGTGGCAGGCCATCGTCACCGCCTGCGCGGCGGAAACCCTGCTGTGCGTGGCCGCCGATCTGACCTTGCCGACCCAGACCATCGTCATGCGCAAGGTGGCCGACTGGCGCGGCCACCCCCCCGATCTGGCGCGCCGGCCGGCCGTGTTCCTGCTGTACCACGCACCCACCGCGGACCGGCCGCGCGCCCGCCATCGCCCGTGAACGCCCTGGTGGGCGAGCCATCAGGCCGGGAAAACGCCGGTGGACAGATAACGGTCGCCGCGATCACAGACGATGGACACGATCACGGCGTCTTCCACTTCTCGCGACAATTGCAGCGCCGCCCACAGCGCGCCGCCCGAGGACACACCGGCGAAGATGCCCTCCTCGCGCGCCAGGCGGCGCATGGTCTCCTCGGCATCGGCCTGCGACACCTCGATCATGCGATCGACGCGCGAGTAATCGCAGATGCTCGGCACATACTCCGGCGGCCACTTGCGGATGCCCGGTATCTGCGCGCCGTCCTGCGGCTGCACGCCGATGATCTGGATGTCGGCGTTGCGTTCCTTGAGATAGCGTGAGCAGCCCATGATGGTGCCGGTGGTGCCCATGCTGGAGACGAAATGGGTGATGCGCCCGTCCGTATCGCGCCAGATCTCGGGGCCGGTGCCCTCGTAGTGCGCCTGCGGATTGTCCGGGTTGGCGAACTGGTCGAGGATCTTGCCGCGCCCCTCGCGCTGCAGCCGTTCGGCCAGATCGCGCGCGCCCTCCATGCCCTCGGCCTGGGACACCAACACCAGTTCGGCGCCGAACGCCGCCATGGTCTGTCGCCGTTCCAGCGACAGATGCTCGGGCATGATCAACACCATGCGGTAACCGCGAATGGCTGCGGCCATGGCCAGGGCGATGCCGGTATTGCCGCTGGTGGCCTC
>CALEDT010000014.1 GCA_937949525.1 uncultured Burkholderiales bacterium
CGATGCCTTCAGCGTCCATCGCTGGCGCCATTACGGCGAGGTGGTGGCGCGCATCCGCACCTGGACCGACGACCTTCCCGAACCGCTGCGCACCAACCTGTTGCGTGACAACGCCGCGCGGCTGTTTGCCGGGGTTGCCGCCGACCGACGCTGAGGCCGCGCGCCGGTCAGGAACGTGTGGAAGCGCCGGTGATGCCGGCGGTGAGCACCAGACGCATGGCATCCTCCATGCCGATGTTGAGCGGGCGCACCCGATGTCGCGGCACCAGCACGGCGTAGCCGCCGATCATGTAACTCATCGGCAGGTACACCAGGATGCTGTCGCCGTCGTCCTGCAGGGCCTCGGGCATCTGTTCCGGCAGCGCCTGGGTGACGAAGCCGATCAGGCGCATGCCGGTCTCGCCCAGCGTGACCGCGACGACCTGCTCGAACTCGCGCTTGCGCGTGGGCGAGAAGTAATCCATGAAGTCGCGCATTGCCGAGTACACGGATTTCACCAGCGGCAGGCGATAGAAGATGCGCTCTCCGCGCGTGAACAGGCGCTGCACCGTCAGGGTGTGCATCAGCACGCCGACCGTGAAAGCCGCCAGCAGGGCGGTGACCACGCCCATGCCGGGGAAGTAGATGCCGCCCGGGATCAGTTCGGCGAGCAGGGTCTCCGCCGAGACCGCCAGCCAGTACAGCAGATACAGGGTGAGGACCACCGGCAGCATGGTGATCAGGCCGGTGAGGACGTACTTGCCGATGGATTTGAGCAGCATGGATGTGTAAACCGGAGGGGGCGCCGGCGATGCCGCCGGCATGACATGGATTGAACCACGAACGGCGGCGTTCGACGCCGCGCCTGCTCACTCGGCTGTGTCGCCTGCGCCGGTCAGCGGCACGAACACCACATCCAGCACATCGCGCCGGTTGAAGCCCCCATCCGCGCGTTTCTCCAGCAGTGTCAACGTCTGCGACCAGCCGGGCTGACCGATCGGTGCGACCAGGCGGCCGCCCGGTTTGAGCTGCGCCAGCAGCGCCGGCGGCACCTGCGGCGTCGCCGCCGCGATCAGGATGCCGTCATAAGGCGCGTGTTGCACCAGGCCGGCATGGCCGTCTGCCACGTGCACTTCCACGTTGTCGTAGCCCAGTGCATGCAGGCGCGCCTGGGCGGCGCGCGCCAGCTCCGGCACGATCTCCAGGCCGTAAACGCGCTGCACCAGGCGCGCCAGGATGGCGGCCTGATACCCCGAGCCGGTGCCGACCTCCAGCACCCGATGGTCCGGACGCGTCGCCAGCAGGTCGGTCATCAGCGCGACGATGAAAGGCTGCGAAATGGTCTGGCCGTGGCCGATGGGCAGCGGTCCGTTCTCGTAGGCCCGATGGCGCAACTGCGCGGGGACGAAGTGCGCGCGCGGTACCTGCGCCATTGCTGCCAGGACCCGCGCGTCGATGTGATCGCGGCCGGTATAAGGCGCGGTGATCTCCGCTTCCAGGCGGATGTCCTGCAGCATCTGTTCGAGCGTGTCCATGAGCGTGACCGTGTCACACAAGCGATGCACCGCATTATGTAGCGTCGAGCGCCTATGCCGTCATGCCGCCGATCAATCCACGCTGACCGGGCCGGTTTTCCAGATGTCGCGGCAGTATTCGCGGATGGCGCGATCGGACGAGAACCGGCCGATACGCGCGACATTGAGGATGGACATGCGTTGCCAGCCTTCGCCATCGCGGAACTGCGTGTCGACCATGGCATCGGCGGTCAGATAGGCGCGGAAATCGGCGCATACCAGATACGGATCCTGCCCGCGCAGGTTGTCCAGCAGTGGCCGGAACAGCTCGCCGTCGCCGTGCGAGAACAGCCCGGATGCGATCAGATCCAGCGCGCCGCGCAGTTCCTCGTCGCGTTCGATATAGTCACCCGGGCGATAGCCGCGCGCCATCCGATCCGCGACTTCACCGACCTGTAACCCGAACAGGAAGAAGTTGTCCGCCCCCACCGCTTCACGGATTTCCACGTTGGCGCCGTCCAGCGTGCCCAGGGTCAGCGCGCCGTTCATGGAGAACTTCATGTTGCCGGTGCCGGACGCCTCCTTGCCGGCGAGCGATATCTGCTCGGACACGTCCGCGGCCGGGTACAGCCACTGACCCGTCCGGACGTTCATGTCCGGCACGAACACCACGCGCAGCCGGGTGTTGGTGAGCGGGTCGCGGTTGACCACGTCGGCCACCGCGTGGATCAGCTTGATGATCAGCTTGGCCATGTGGTAGCCCGGCGCCGCCTTGCCGGCGAACACGAACACGCGTGGCGCCAGGTCCAGGTGCGGCTGCTGTTTCAGGCGCTGGTACAGGCTGATGATGCGCAGTACGTTGAGGTGTTGGCGCTTGTACTCGTGGATGCGCTTGGCCTGGATGTCGAACAGGGCGTCGGGGTCGACGGCGACGTCGCAGTCGCGCCGGATGCGTTCGGCCAGGCGCGTCTTGGCGGCGCGTTTGACCGCGCGCCAGCGGGCGCGGAAACCCGCATCGTCGGCATGAGGCTCCAGGCCACGCAGCGCCTCCAAGTCGCGCAGCCAGTGATGGTCGATGGTTTCCTGCAGTAACGCCGCCAGCGCCGGATTGGCCAGTGCGATGAAGCGACGCGGCGTGACGCCGTTGGTCTTGTTGCTGAACTTGTCCGGCCATAGCGCGTGGAAATCGCTCAATACGGTGGACTTCAGCAGCTCGGTGTGCAGCGCGGCGACGCCGTTGATCGCCATGCTGCCGACGCAGGCCAGATGCGCCATGCGCACGTGGCGTTCGCCGTGCTCGTCGATCAGCGACATCCGGGCGATGCGCGCGTGATCGCCGAGAAA
This sequence comes from uncultured Burkholderiales bacterium, assembly GCA_937949525.1. Lineage (GTDB taxonomy): Bacteria > Pseudomonadota > Gammaproteobacteria > Burkholderiales > Thiobacillaceae > PFJX01. Next base: position 2,838 of record CALEDT010000014.1, read on the forward strand.
ACGGATGCGCACTTCGTCGAGGAAATCGCTATTGATCGCGTAGATGATTTCCAGATGGCGGGGCAGGATCGAGCGGAACAGTTCCAGCGGCCAGGTCTCGAGCGCTTCCGGCAGCAGGGTATGGTTGGTGTAGGCGAAGCTGGCGCGCGTCAGTTCCCAGGCGCGCGCCCATGGCAGATCGTGTTCGTCCACCAGCAGGCGCATGAACTCGGGGATGGCGAGCGCCGGATGGGTGTCGTTCAACTGCACCACGAACTTTTCCGGGAAACGGGTCACGTCGCCGGTGTCGCGCAGCACGATGCGCAGCATGTCCTGCAGCGAGCAGCAGACGAAGAAGTACTGCTGCTTCAGGCGCAGCGCCTTGCCGGCGACCTGCTCGTCGTTGGGGTACAGCACCTTGGTCAGATTTTCCGCCGCCACCATCTGGTTGACCGCGCCGTAGTAGTCGCCCTGGTTGAACGCGCGCAGGTCGAAAGCCTCGCGCGCCTCGGCCTTCCACAGGCGAAGCAGGTTCACGTTGTTGACGCCGTAGCCCAGGATCGGCGTGTCGTAGGCCAAGCCGTAAATGGTGGTGTCCGGCGCCCAGTGCACGCGTTCGCGTCCGTGCTCGTCGACATGACGTTCGGTGTGTCCGCCCAGATGCACCGGAAAGCGGCGTTGCAGATTGGGCAGCTCCCAGGGGTTGCCGTTGCGCAGCCAGGCGTCGGCGACTTCCACCTGCCAACCGTCGCGGATCACCTGGTCGAAGATGCCGTACTCATAGCGGATGCCGTAGCCGATGGCGGGGATTTCCAGGGTGGCCAGCGAATCCATGTAGCAGGCGGCCAGGCGGCCCAGGCCGCCGTTGCCCAGGCCGGGCTCCGGTTCGGTCTCCAGGATGGCATCCAGGTCCAGGCCGAGTTGGCGCAGCGCATCGCGCACATATTCGGTCAGGCCCAGGTTCAGCAGGTTGTTGGCCAGGTGCGGGCCGAGCAGGAATTCCGCGGACAGATAGGCCACGGTGCGCGCGCGCTGGCGCTTGAAGTTCTGGCCGCTGGTGATGAAACGGTCGAGCAGACGATCGCGCACGGTGTAGGCCAGCGCGGTGTAGTGGTCGAGCGGCGTGGCCTTGTCGAAGTGACGCCCGGCGACATAGAACAGGTTGTCGGTGAACGCCTGGATCAGTGCCTCGCGCGAGCGCCCGGTACGGGTGTGCAGCGCGCGCTCGGCGGCGTTGGCGGTACGCATGCCAGCCTCCGGTGGAGTGTCAGTAAGGCCACACCCACGCATCCGCCTCCGGCAGATCGACGCCGTGCGTATAGGCGTACTGCCGGCAGGCGATCTGCATGTCGCGCAGCTTTTCCTTCACGTGCGCGCCGGCCACGCGCAGGCGCGGGATGCGGTCGATCACGTCGATGGCCAGCGAGTAGCGGTCGATTTCGTTCTGGATGGCCAGCTCCAGCGGCGTGTTGATGCTGCCCTTTTCCTTGTATCCGCGCACGTGCAGGTTGCCATGGTTGGTGCGGCGGTAGGTGAGGCGGTGGATCAGCCACGGGTAGCCGTGAAAGTTGAAGATGATCGGCCGGTCCAGCGTGAACAGGCTGTCGAAGTCACGGTCGGACAGGCCGTGCGGGTGCTCGCTCGGCGGCGTCAGTTTGTACAGATCGACGACATTGATGAAACGGATCTTCAGGTCGGAGAAATGCTCGCGCAGCAGCACGCTGGCCGCCAGCGCCTCCTTGGTCGGGATGTCGCCGCAGCCGGCCAGCACCACGTCCGGTTCCGCGCCGGCGTCGTTGCTGGCCCAGTCCCAGATGCCGATGCCCTTGGCGCAGTGCTTGATGGCCTGGTCCATGCTCAGGTACTGCAGGTGTTTCTGCTTGTCGCAGACGATGACGTTGATGTAATCGGTGCTCTTCAGGCAGTGGTCGGCGACGCACAGCAGCGTGTTGACATCGGGTGGCAGGTAGATGCGCGTCACGCTCGGGCTCTTGTTCACCACCACGTCGAGGAAGCCCGGATCCTGATGGGTGAAGCCGTTGTGGTCCTGCCGCCAGACCGTGGACGTGATCAGCAGGTTGAGCGACGACACCGGCGCGCGCCACGGGATGTCGCGCGCCATCGCCAGCCATTTGGCGTGCTGGTTGAACATCGAGTCGATCACGTGCACGAAGGCTTCATAGGTGGAGAAGAAGCCGTGCCGGCCGGTTAGCAGATAGCCTTCCAGCCAGCCCTCCAGCGTGTGTTCCGACAGCATCTCCATGACCCGGCCGTCGGCTGCCAACTCGCCGCCGTCCTCGTCCTCCGGCAGCCGCCCGGCCAGCCAGGTCTTCTTGCTCACCTGGTAGATGTCGTCGAGTTTGTTGGAGGTGTTCTCGTCCGGGCCGAACACGCGGAAATTGTCCGGGTTGCGCGCCATGATGTCGCGCAGCAGCCGGCCCAGCGGCCGCGTGTTCTCCGCGGCGAGCTTGCCGGGGCCGGGCAGCTCCACGGCATGGGTGCGGAAATCCGGCAGGCGCAGCGCCCGCCGCAGCGTGCCGCCGTTGGCGTGCGGGTTGGCGCTCATGCGTCGGCCGTGGCGCGGCGCCAGCGCGCGCAGTTCGGGCAGCGGTCGGCCCTGCGGGTCGAACAGTTCCTGCGGCCGGTAAGAGCGTAGCCAATCCTCCAGCGCGCGCAGGGTGTCGGGGTTGCTGCGCGCGTCGCCCAGCGGCACCTGGTGCGCACGCCAATGGCCTTCGATGCGCCGCCCGGCCACGGCCTTGGGACCGGTCCAGCCCTTGGGCGAACGCAGCACGATCATCGGCCAGCGCGGCCGTGTTGGTTCACCGCTGGTGCGCGCCGCCGCCTGGATATTGCGGATGTCGAGCACGCAGGCTTCCAGCGCCGCGGCCATGGCCGCGTGCATGGCCATGGGCTCGTCGCCTTCGACGAAACGCGGCGACCAGCCGTAGCCGCGCAGCAGCGCGTCCAGTTCGTCCTGGTCGATGCGGGCGAGCACGGTCGGATTGTTGATCTTGTAGCCGTTCAGATGCAGGATGGGCAGCACCGCGCCGTCGCGGATCGGATTCAGGAACTTGTTGGAGTGCCAGGACGTGGCGAGCGGACCGGTCTCCGCTTCGCCGTCGCCGACCATCACCGTCACCAGCAGGTCCGGGTTGTCGAACGCCGCGCCGAAGGCGTGGGAGATGGAATAGCCCAGTTCGCCGCCTTCATGGATGGAACCGGGTGTCTCCGGTGTGCAGTGGCTGCCGATGCCGCCGGGAAACGAGAACTCCTTGAAGAACTGGCGCATGCCGTCCTCGTCCGCGCCCTTGTTGGGATAGATCTCGCCGTAGGTGCCTTCCATCCATACCGGTGCCAGCACGCCGGGCGCGCCGTGGCCGGGCCCGGCCAGGAAGATGGCGTCGAGGTCGTACTTGTTGATCAGCCGGTTCATGTGCACCCAGGCGAACGCCAGACCTGGACTGGAACCCCAGTGGCCGAGCAGGCGCTGCTTGATGTGCTCGGCGCGCAGGGGTTCGCGCAGCAACGGGTTGTCGCGCAGAAAGATCATGCCGGCGGCCAGGTAGTTGCAGCCGCGCCAGTAGGCATCGATGGCGTGCAGTTCTTCCAAGGGAACGGGCTGGGCGGTATCGCTGGCTGCATTCATGACGCTGCTCCTCGTCGAGGGTGGGGTGATGCCGGCGTGGTGATGCTCCACCCGCCGGCTGGCCGATGCTTGAGGCTGCCGATACAGCGGATTGATAGGCCGGTTGCGTTACGGTTTGATGATGATGGCCGCGACGACGGTTCAAGCCAGCGCATGCAGCGTCTGCCCGGCGATCTCCAGTTCCTCGTCGGTACGGATGCGCAGCAGGCGGATGGCATCGGGCGCGGCACCGGCGTGGAACTCCAGAGGTTCACCGTCATCATGGGCGTTGCGCGCGGCATCCAGGTGGATGCCGAGGTGGTCCAAGTCGCGGCAGATGCGCGCGCGTACCGGCGCCGCGTTCTCGCCGACGCCGCCGGTGAACACCAGCGCATGCGGCCGGCCGAGGATGGCGATGTACGCGCCCAGATACTTGCGCACACGGTGGCAATACACCGCCAGGGCCAGTTCGGCGCGCGCGTCGCCGGCGTCGGCGCGCGCCAGCGCGTTGCGCATGTCCGCCTCGCCGCACAGGCCCTTGAGGCCGCTGTCGTGGTTCAGCGCGCGTTCGAGCTGGCCGGCATCCAGGCCGGCGACGCGTTGCATGTGTAGCAGCACGCCGGCATCGAGGTCGCCGCCGCGCGTGCCCATCACCAGACCTTCCAGCGGTGTCATGCCCATGGACGTCTCCACGCAGTGGCCATCGCGGATCGCCGCCATGCTGGCGCCATGGCCCAGGTGCAGGGTGATGAGCCGGCAGTCGTCGTAGGGCCGTTGCAGATGTTGCGCCGCGCGGCGGGCGACATGGGCGTGGGAGATGCCGTGAAAGCCGTAGCGGCGCACGCCGTATTGCTCCGCCCATGCCAGCGGCACGGCGTAATGGCACGCCGCCGCGGGCAGATCGTGATGAAAGGCGGTGTCGAACACCGCGACCTGCGTCACCCCGGGGAAGGCGTCGAGACAGGCCCGGATACCGGCCAGGCCGGCGGGGTTGTGCAGCGGTGCCAGCGCGGTGGCGGCGTGCAGCGCATCGAGCACGGCCTCGTCGATGCGCGCGGCGGCGCTGAAGCGCGCGCCGCCATGCACGATGCGATGGCCGATCGCCCGCGGCGCTTCCGGCAGCAGACCGGTGACGCGCAATTCGGCGAGGATCGCGCGCATGCCGGCGGCATGGTCGGGCACCACGCCCAGCGCTTGCGCAGTCGGCTCGGTGCCGGCCGCGTTCACGCGCAGCGTGGTCGCCCCGCCCAGGCGGTCGAGCACACCGACGAGGCAGGCGCGCAGCAACCCGTCATCGAGCGCGTAGGCTTTGAACTTGATCGACGAGCTGCCGCAGTTGATGACCAGGACATCCATGCTGCGCATGGTAGCGGCTTTCTGCCGCCGTGCTCAGATCTCGACCAGGCGGCGGTTGCCGGCACCCGGCAACACGGCGAGCGAACGTTCCAGCGTCGCGCTGTACTGCGGCGTTTTCACGCTGTCGACGAAATACCAGTCGCCACGCGCGCGTTCGGGCGTGAAGGTGGCCAGCAGGTAGCCGCGCAGCGCGGTGTTGGCGTACCTGAGCGTCGGGATCAGTTGCATCACGCCGGCGCGCAGCTCGTCCGGCGGCATACCCGGCAGGTACTCCTCCAGGCCGGGCGAGGATACGCTGCTGCCGGCGAATTCGACGCCGACGGTGTTGCCGTGCCTATCGTGCAGATCGTTGGCCCAGGCATTGTGCGTGTCGCCGGACAGCACCACCAGATTCTTGTCCAGCGCGCGCACGGTGGCATACACGGCCTCGCGCGCCGCCGGGTAACCGTCCCAGGCGTCCAGGTTGTACGGGATGCTGGGTGCGGCGATGACGGCCTGCATGGCCGGGTCGTTGACGATCTGCAACTGCGCCATGGTCATGCCGGCCGCCAGCAGGTTGGCGGGGTCCACCGGCTGACCGGCGGCGGTGAGCTGGGCGGCGATGGTCTGGTAGGTCAGGAAGGCGGTGGCGATTTCGGTGTATTGCGCGAAGCTGACGCTCGGGTTGGTCGGTTCCGGGGTCAGCAGCGGTGCCGGCAGATGCATGCGGCCCATCAGCACCTGTTGGCCCAGCACCTGCCAAGTGGCGTTCGATTGCGCCATCTGGTTCTGCAGCCACTGCATCTGCGCGGCGCCCAGCAACTGGCGGTCGGGCGCGCCCAGCGCGACGGTGAAGCCGGCGGCGTCGAACGTGCCGGTGGCCGGATCGATGAAGTCGGCGTAGTCGAGCTGCCGGTCCCGGCCGATGTGGCGGGTATCCAGCATGTGCAGCGCGACCAGCCCGCCGAAGTCGAACGAGCGGTAGGTGCGCAGCGGATTGCCGGGTTCCGGTTCGCGCACCGGCAGCCACTCGTACCAAGCGGTGACCGCGGCGGCACGACGCAGCGCGTACTCGCCCTCGCTGACGCCGTGGTGATTCTCGGCGCCGTCCTTGTAAGCGTCGTTGGCGATTTCGTGATCGTCCCACACGCAGATGAACGGGTGGCGCGCGTGGATCGCTCGCAGGTCGCGGTCGCCCCGGTACTGCGCATAGCGGCGGCGATAGTGGTCCAGCGTGATGGTCTCACCGGTGGGATCCGGCACCCGGCCCAGCGCCACGGCGTCGGCGGTAGCGTATTCGCCCATGCCATACTCGTACAGGTAGTCGCCGACATGGATCACGGCATCGAGATCGTCATGACGCGCGGCTTCGGCATAGACGTGGAAATAACCGGCGGGGTAGTTGGCGCAGGAGAACAGCGCGAAGCGGACCTGCGCCGTACCGGCTGCCGGCAACGTGCGCGTGCGCCCGGTCTGCGAATGGACGTTGCCGTGGCGGAAGCGGTAGTAATACACCGTGCCCGGCTGCAAGCCGGTGGCATCGACCTTGACCGTGTAGTCGCGAGCGGCGCCGGTGCTCACGCTGCCGCTGGCGACCGGCACGCGGAAGGCGTCGTCGCGCGCCACTTCCCAGTCGATCGCCACGCTCTTCTGGCGCGAAGGCGTTACCCTTGTCCACAGGATCACCCGGTCGGCGAGCGGGTCGCCGCTCGCCACGCCGTGATTGAACGCAACGGTGACGTCGTCGTCGCACCCGGCAAGCCCGGTGGCGATGACGGTGCCGGTGCCGAGCGCGATGCGACTGAGGAACTGACGGCGGTCGGGATTGGCAGGCTGCATGCGGGTTCTCCGGAGTAAGGTGTGAACCCGTGCAGGGTACGTACGCAATGCGACAGGGACGTTAAGCCATGGACACCGACAGGGTGTTCTTCAGCACGGACCGCGCGCCTGCCGTGATCGGATCGACCGCGGACGGTCAGTCATCGAAGGTGTCGGTAGCGGCGAGCCAGGCTGCCCGGATGCGCTCGACTCGCTTGCGGTTGACGCCGAAATCCTCGCGCCCGAGCCGGCTGGCGCTGCGCACGTGGATCACCTGCTGCGTCGGATCGAACCAGAACTCGAGGTCGTCGACGAAGCGTAGCCAGGGCGTGCGCGCCTCGGCGCGCAGATCGTCATGGTGTCGTTCGACGACGCGCAGCTCCGGCAGGCCGCGCAACAGCTCGCCCAACCGGCGCAGCGCCGTCCGGCCGTCACCGCCGCGCACCGGCAGCGGTGCGATGTCGGCATGGGCGCGCTGTGGGTGGTCTGGGTATAGGCCGGCCTGGCTGCTGACGCTGTTGCGCGTGGGCGAGGGCGGTTTCAGCCGGCCGTCGCGCACGCCGAGATCCTGCGGCGGCTGGCCGCTGAACAGGCCGAGGCGAGCGGCGACGAACAGCGCGCCGAGCAGCAGCAGGGAGGACAGCAATGCCGTCTTCATGCGCTGGCCGCCCGATGTCGCGCCATGGTTTGCTCAGCGCCCACGCGGTGGCTCGTCGCAGGCCGCCTCGTGTGCGGCCATCCAGGCCCGGATCTGCGCGACCTCCACTTCCAGCGCGCGGACCCGCTGCGTCAGCAGGTCGATGTCGGCACCGTCGGCGGCGGAAACGTCCTGCGGCTCGGCCAGAGCGGCCGTCGCCGGGTCGCCGCCAAACCGGTGCGCGTAGCGGGCTTCGCGTTTGCCCGGCTCGCGCGCCAGACGCACGACGAAGGGGCCGTCGGCGCGTCGTTCCAGTTGGTGCAGGACCGTTTCCACCTCGGCGACGTCGCGCAGCGCACACAGCCGGCTGGCGTGCACGCGCAGTTCGCCCGGCGTCTGCGCGCCGCGCAGCAACAGCTCGCACAGCAGCGCCAGTTCGGCCGGCGAGAAGACGAGCGTGCCATATTCGGTATTGCAGAAACGGTGACGGTAGCGGGTGACGCGGCTGCCATAGCCGGTCTGGTCGCTGACCAGGTATTTTTTCACGAGCTGATCCAGCGTCGCCTGCACGGTGGTCTCGTCCAGCGTCATCACCGGGTCGCGGTTGCTCTTCTGATTGCAGGCCAGGGTGAGCGCGTTCAGCGACAGGGGATACTGATCCGGCGTGGTGATCTCCTTTTCGATCAGGCAGCCGATGACGCGCTGTTCGTGGGCAGTGAGTTGTATGACCATGGCGGGGGTATCGCGACGGGCGCCGCAAGCTTGTATCGTGCGTGAGCATAGACCCGATCGACCGATATGTGCGACCCCGACCCGATGGCCCGGACATCCGTGCCGCAATACGATCGTGCCGAGCCGGACGCGGCCAACGCGTTCCAGGCCGGGCATGCGGCGCTGATCCTGGCCAGCCACCAGCGCCTGACCGGTCGCGACCTGCTGCCGGGTGGCGGCACACCGGACGAACGCGCGCACCGCCTGTACCACGCGCCGTTCGCGCTGCTGGCGCATGATCGCGCCGAGGATCCGCTGTTTTTCTACGCCAACCTGTGCGCGCAAAGGCTGTTCGAGTTGCCCTGGCAGGCCATCGTGCGCCTGCCGTCGCGGCTGTCGGCCGAGCCGCTGGCGCGCGCGGAACGCGAACGCCTGCTGCAACGCGTCGCTGCGCGAGGCTACATCGACGACTACAGCGGCGTGCGGGTCGCCGCCAGCGGCCGACGCTTCCGCATCGTCGGTGCCACGGTGTGGAACCTGGTCGATGGGGCGGGGGACGTGGTCGGCCAGGCCGCTGCCTTCGCCCATTGGCGCACCATCCGTGAAAACCCGCGCACGGCGATGTGAGCGACCGCCCGCGACCGGATCAGGAGAGTGTGCATGGCCCGATTACAGGACAAGGTTGCGCTGGTGACCGGCGCGCCTGCGCGACTTCGTCGGGGATACGCCGATGCGTCGCTTCGGTACGCCGGAGGAAGTGGCGGCGGTGGTGGTGATGCTGGCTTCGGACGAGTCGAGCTCCATGACCGGCAGCGAGGTGACCATCGATGGCGGCATCCTCGCCGGCTCTTCGGCGGCGCCACGCTCGACCTGAGGCAGTTGGTCGGCTGTACCTGGCGCATGCGCCGCCGCGGCTCAAGGCGCAAGCAACGTCCGGGTCAGCTCGTGGAACGCCTGACGATAACGGCGGGCCTGTAGGGTGGCGTGGCGGCGCAAGGCAGCGGCATCGGCCGCGAGCGCGTCTGACATCTCGACGGCGATCGCGTCGATGTCGGCCACGGCCCGCATCGCGGGCGGTTCCCAGGTCGCGACATACGCTTCGTGTTTGACCGCGTCGCCGCAGTCGGCCGGAGGGCGCACGGTGACGCGCGGCAGCGCGAACGCGCCGGCGACGATGCGGCCATGCAGGCTACTGCCGCAGTAGCCGCGGCTGGCGGCGATCAACGCGCAGATGTCCCAGATGTCCAGCGAAGTGAACCGCCGGGCCGGGCGGGAACGCATGAAGCCGGCCAGGCGTTGCAGGCATTCCAGGCGGTCGTGCCAGGGTGCGGCGCCGGCGCGGAACAGCACGATGTCGCACCCCGCGGCGACCAGCCGGTCGAGCTGGCGCGCGAGCCGCGCCAGCGTGGCGTCATCGGCGAATTCGCCACCGAACTGCGCGGCGATGTAACCGTCCGGCAAGTCCGCGCGCAGCCCCGCCACCGGGCCCGTTCGCATACGGGCGTCGATGCGATCGCCGAACGCTTCGGCGATCACGGCCACCGGATCGGGCGCTAGGTCCGCGGCTATGCCGGCGGCGTGCAGGTGGGCGAGGGTGCGCGCGTCGCGCACCAGGATCGCATCGGCCTCACCCAGCGTGGCCAGCACGCGCCGGCGCCGCGCCGGTGTCAGCGCGTCCAAGGTCACGCCGCCCAGCCCGGTGTAGGCGACCCGCGACAATGCCGGGAACCCGGCAGGGGCCACGCAATATGGTGCGGCGCGCGCACCGCCGGGCAGGGCGCGCAGCCAGGCACGTGCGGCGTACGGACTTGCCCGAACCCGCGCGATGGCGGCATCCGCCCGTTCCGGCGGCAGCAGCATCACTGCCGCCTGCCAGGCGTTGCAGGTCATCAGCTCGCCGCCGACGTGCAGCAGGCTTGCGCCCGCCGCGTCCGCTCGGGCCAGCAACTGGGCCAGCGCATGTACCTGGTCACCGCCCACGGCGCGCAAGTCGTTTTCTGCCAGCCCCGCCACCTCGACCGGTCGCGTCGGCAACAGTGCGCGCGCGACGTGCGGGAACAGCAGGTCGCCCAGGTTGTGACGGTCGCATGCGCCGAACAGGATCAGCGGCGCGGCAGGCGCCGGCGTCGAAGTTTCCTGGTGCGGCATGCGAGATCCGGCGCTTCGGCGAACGATGTGGCTGATGGTGCGGCAGATTAACGCGGCGACGCCCGGCTGTCCGCCGGGTGTTCGGTGGTGGGGCGACGTTACGCTAAGATGCCCGCTTCGCGTCACATCCCTTGCCGTTTTGCAATGACCACGCCATCCCGCCCCAACCCGCTCGTCGAACTGCTGATCACGCTGATCCTGCCGGCACTGATCCTGATGAAATTGAGCGGGCCGGATTATCTGGGCAGCGTCAACGCACTGTTGCTGGCTTTGTCGCTGCCGTTGTTCTGGGGCGCGCGCGATCTGCTGCGCCGGGGCAAGGTGAACGGTTTTGCGGTGCTCGGCCTGGTCAGCGTGTTGCTCACCGGCGGCATCGGTCTGTTGCAACTGGACACGCGCTGGCTGGCGATCAAGGAAGCCGCCATTCCGGGCCTGATCGGCTTGGCCGTGGCTATTTCGGCCTGGACGCGCCATCCGCTGGTGCGCGTGGTGCTGTTCACCCCGGCATTGATGGATGTCGAACGCATCCAGCGCGAACTCGATGCCCGCGGCAACGCCGCCGCGTTCGATGCGCGCCTGCGCATCGCCACCTGGATGCTGGGCGGCACGTTCTTCTTTTCCGCGGCGATGAACTATCTGCTCGCCACCTGGATCGTGGTCAGTCCGGCCGGTACCGCCGAGTTCAATGAGGAACTGGGGCGTCTGACGCTGCTCAGCTATCCTATGATCGCGCTGCCGTCCATGTTGTTCATGATGCTGGCGCTGTACTACCTGGTGCGTGCCGTGCGCGATCTGGCCGGGCTGAGCCTGAGCGAGGCCCTGCGTCAGCACTGACACGCGCCCGCACGCCCAGTGAGGGCCGGGCCGACGCGGGCGGTCCGGCGCCGAATCATACGAAGGATGGCCTCGACATGCACGACACTCTGCCCCTGCTGCGCCAGACCGATTTCCCGGTGCCACGGCGGCGCACGCTGACCACCTTGCAGGTCAATCTGGGCTACCGCTGCAATCAACAGTGCCTGCACTGCCACGTCAACGCCGGGCCGTCGCGGCGGGAGACGATGGACGACGCCACCGTCGCGTTGGTCGCCGAGGTGCTGGCGGTACGCCGACCGCGTACGCTGGATCTGACCGGCGGCGCGCCGGAACTGCATGGCCGTTTCCGCGAGCTGGTGAGTACGGCCCGGCGTCTGGGCATCGAAGTCATCGACCGCTGCAATCTCACCATCCTGTCGGAGCCGGGGCAGCACGACCTGGCCCGCTTCCTGGCCGATCAGGGCGTGGTGGTGGTCGCTTCGCTGCCCTGTTATCTGCAGGACAACGTCGACGCGCAGCGCGGCCGCGGGGTCTATGCACGCAGCATCGCGGCGTTGCAGCAGCTCAATGCGCTCGGCTATGGCCGGCCCGGCAGCGGTCTCGAGTTGCATCTGGTCTACAACCCCGGCGGCCCGACGCTGCCGCCGCCGCAGCAGGGCCTGCAGGAAGCCTACCAGCGCGAGCTGGGACAACGTCACGGCATCGTGTTCAACCGGCTGTACAGCCTTGCCAACATGCCCATCCTGCGCTTCGGCAGCACGCTGGTGTCGCGCGGCCAGTTCGCCGACTACATGCGTCTGCTCAAAGCCAGCCACTGTCCGTCCAATCTGGAGCAGGTGATGTGCCGCGAGTTGATCAGCGTCGACTGGCGTGGCGCGCTGTACGACTGCGATTTCAACCAGATGCTCGGTTTGCCGCTGGGCGCCGCGCGCGCACATGTGGGCGACCTGTTGCACGGCGATTTCGCCGGCGCGCCGATCCACGTGGCCGACCATTGCTACGGTTGCACCGCCGGGCAGGGCAGCAGTTGCGGCGGCGCGTTGGATACTGCGGCGGCTGGCGGCGGATGACGCGCGGCCGCCTGCTTCTGCTCGCACTGCTGATGCTGCTGATCGGGGCGTTCTTCGCGCTCGACCTGCAGCGTCATTTTACGCTGGAGGCGATCAAGGCCGGCCAGGCTACGTTCTCCGCCTGGTACGCGGCGCAGCCGGCCCGGGTGCTGGGCGGTTATTTCCTGCTGTATGTGGCGGTCGCCGCGTTGTCGCTGCCGGGTGCGACCGTGCTGACCCTGGCCGGCGGCGCGCTGTTCGGCCTGTGGACCGGACTGCTGGTGGTGTCGTTCGCGTCCAGCCTCGGCGCCACGCTGGCGTTCCTGGCATCGCGCTTCCTGTTGCGCGACTGGGTACGTCGCCGCTTCGGCGAGCGGCTCGCGGCGATCGACGCCGGCATCGCGCGCGACGGCGCGTTCTACCTGTTTACGCTGCGTCTGGTGCCGATCTTTCCGTATTTCGTCATCAATCTGCTGATGGGGCTCACGCCGATGACGACGTGGACCTTCTACTGGGTCAGCCAGCTCGGCATGCTGGCCGGCACCCTGGTCTACGTCAATGCCGGCACGCAACTGGCGCAGCTCACCAGTCCGGGCGACATCCTGTCGCCGGCGCTGCTGGCTTCCTTGACCCTGCTGGGCGTGTTTCCGCTGCTGGCGAAGAAGCTGCTGGCTCTGATCCAGGTGCGCAGGGTCTATGCCGGCTGGCTCAGGCCGGCGCGTTTTCAGCGCAACCTGGTGGTGATCGGTGCCGGTGCCGGCGGCTTGGTCGCCGCCTATGTCGCCGCCGCGGTGAAGGCGCGGGTGACGCTGATCGAAAGCCACCGCATGGGGGGCGACTGCCTCAATAGCGGCTGCGTGCCGTCCAAGGCCCTGATCCGCGCCGCGCGCTTCCTGCGCTCGCTGCGCGCGGCCGACGCGCTGGGTGTGCGCAACGCCACTGCGGATGCGGACTTCGCCGCGATCATGGCGCGTGTGCGGTCGGCGGTGCGACAGGTGGAGCCGCACGATTCGGCCGAGCGCTACACCCGCCTGGGGGTCGAGGTGATCCACGGCCACGCGCGCATCGTCAGTCCCTGGGAAGTGGCCATCGATGATGGTGCCGGCACGCGTACCCTGAGCACCCGCGCCATCGTCATCGCCACCGGCGCGGCGCCGGTGGTGCCGGATCTGCCCGGTCTGGATCAGGTCCGTCATGTCACCTCCGATACGCTCTGGTCGCTGGAGCGCAAGCCGCAGCGGCTGGTGGTGCTGGGCGGCGGCCCAGTCGGTTGCGAGCTGGCGCAGGCGTTCGCCGGTCTCGGTTGCCAGGTCAGCCTGGTGGCGCGCTCCGGCATCCTGGCGCGCGAGGACGACGAGGCCGTCGCGCTGGTGGCGGCCGGCCTGCGCGACGACGGGGTGTGCGTGCTGACCGGCGCTCGGCCGCTGCGCTGCGAAGTCGTGGATGGCGAGCAGCGTCTGATCGTGCGCCACGCCGACGGCGAACAGGCGCTGCCGTTCGATGTGCTGCTGTGCGCCACCGGGCGTCGGCCGCGGGTGCAGGGCTACGGCCTGGAGCGACTGGGTATCGCCGTCACCGCCGCGGGCACCATCGAGGTCGACGACTACCTGCAAACCCGCTACCCCAATATCTATGCCTGCGGGGACGTGGCCGGTCCGTATGCGTTCACCCACGTCGCAGCGCATCAGGCCTGGCACGCGGCGATCAACGCGCTGTTCCCCGGGCTCCGGCGATTTCGCGTCGACTATCGCGTGATCCCGCGGGTCACCTTCACCAGCCCGGAAGTCGCCAGCGTCGGCCTGACCGAGCGCGAGGCGCGTGAGCGCGGCATGGCGATCGAGGTCACCCGTTATGACCTGGCCGACCTCGATCGCGCCATCGCCGACGCTGCCGCGCACGGCTTCGTCAAGGTGCTGACGCCGCCCGGCCGGGACCGCATCCTCGGCGTGACCATCGTCGGCGAGCACGCGGGCGAGCTGCTGGCGGAGTTCACGCTGGCGATGCGGCACGGTCTGGGACTCAAGCGCATGCTCGCCACCGTCCACCCGTATCCGACCTGGAGCGAGGCGGCGAAGCAGGTCGCCGGCGCGTGGCGGAGCGCGCACGCGCCACGGACGGCGCTGGCCTGGATGCGGCGATTCCACGACTGGCGGCTGGGCGCCTGACGACCCGGCCTGCCGCCCATGCATGGCACAAAGGGAAAGGGGACGGGCGGCCTGCCGCCGCCGCTCACGCCGTTTTGTGCCGGCGCCTGCCCGTTGGTGCGCCGGCCCAGCGTTCGACCGCGCGGACGAGGCGCCAGACCAGCCAGCCGCGCTTGAGCCAGAGCCCGGCGCGCCGTGGCCGCAGCGCAACAGCCAGTGCGCCGGCGGCGACCGTGACCAGCGGATGACGACGCACGAAAGCCAGCATGGACAGCGCACGATCGGCCATCTGCAACGGCGCGTGCAGGCCCTGCACGCTGTCCGCCAGCGCGGCGCGCTGTTCGGCACTGAGGGCGACGAGCCGTTCGCGGCGCATCGCCAGTTCGGCGAGCCTGGCGTTCATCGCCCGGTCATGACTGGGGAGGGCGCGACACGGTGCCGGTCAGCGCGGCTCGATCCTTGGCCAGTTCCGCCAGTGTCGCGGCGAACGGGCGCGGCGCCTGACGTGTCATGCGACGCATGGCCCATAACAGTGCACCCGAGCCGACGAGGAACAATGTGGTCAGCAGGCCGAGGGTGAGCACGCGATAGGAATCCCAGAACACGACTACGATCAGCAGTACCGCCATGATCAGGCCGACGCCGAGCAGGAACAGTGCCAGCAGCAGCGCCGCCAACTGCAGGAACAGGCGTTGCTGGAGTTCCTGCAGCTCGGTGGACAGCAGCTCGCCGCGCGTGTGCGCGATGGCCAGCAGTGTCGCCGTGAACGCCTTGAGGGATTCGAGGATGCCGCGTTTTTCCGGCGGGGCGCCGGTCATGCCTAGCGGCGGCCGAGCAGCAGACCGATCAGCAGGCCGATCGCGGCGGCGATGCCCACGGCGTACCAGGGTTTGTCATGCACATACTCGTCGGTGGCCCTGGCCGCAGCGCGCGTGCGCTGCATCAGCGCGGTTTGCGCCTCGGCCAGGCTTTCCTTGGCGTGGGCGAGCGAGTCGGCGACCCGGGTGCGCACCGCCGCCAGTTTCTCGCCGCCCTGGTCGGCGGTGGCCTTCATCAGGGCTTCGGCGTCGGCGACCACCACCTTGAAATCCTGGATCAGTTGGTCGGTGCTGACTTCGTTCGCGGGTCTTGCGCTCATGATGTGCTCCACTTGAGTTGGCTGGGTACGCTGCAAGTATAGCCCCTGCGTGTTACCGCACGCAGCGGCACGTGCTCAGACATAGGTCTTCATCGCGCGCCGGCGGCCGGGTTTCTTCTTCATGATCACCACGCCCTTGACCGCGTCCAGGCCGTCGACGGCAATGTTCGGGTGCAGCGGATTGAGCGGCTTCAGCATCCAGCCGTCCGCGTGCTTCACCAACTGCCGGAAGATGTATTCCTCATTGGCCCAGGCCACGACGAAGGAGCCGTCGCGCGCCACGCCCTCGGGTTCGACGACGATGATCTCGCCCTCCTCGAACTCGGGCAGCATGGAATCGCCCAGCACCATCAGCGCGTAAGGTTCACCGCTGGCGCAGGCGCTGGCTTCCGGAGCCAGTTCGTCTTGCGTGGCTGGTGCCGGCCGCACCGGGATGGGGAAGGGCTTGGCGGGATGCATGGTCATTGGCCTCTCATGAAAAACTTGTCCAGGTCGCGCAGCGTCAATTGGAACCAGGTCGGCCGGCCGTGGTTGCACTGGTCGGCACGCTCGGTGGCCTCCATGTCCCGCAGCAGCGCGTTCATCTCCGGCACGCTCAGGCGCCGCCGCGCACGTACTGCGCCATGGCAGGCGAGATCGGCGAGCAGTTCGTCACGGCGCGCGGTCATGGCTGCGCTTATGCCGAATTCGCGCAGGTCTTTCAACACTTCGCGCACCAGGGTCTCGGCGTCGGCATCCTCGAGCATGGCCGGCAGCGCGCGCACCGCGAGATGCGTTGCGGATACCGGCGTGACTTCGAAGCCCAGGTCGGCGAGCGCGCCGCGCGCCTCTTCGGCGGTAGCCATGTCCAGCGCGTCGGCGGCGAAAACGACGGGAATCAGCAGCGGCTGGCTGGCCACCTGCCGGCCGGCGAAATGCTGTTTCAGGCGCTCGTACAGGATGCGTTCGTGCGCGGCATGCATGTCGACCACCACCAGTCCGTGCGCGTTCTGCGCCAGGATGTAGATGCCGGCCAGTTGCGCCAGGGCGTAGCCCAGCGGCGGGGCGTCGGCCATGGCTGCGTCGGCGGGCAGCGGTGGGGTGCTGGGTGCGGGTGCAGCGGCCGTCGCCGCGTCGGGTGCCGTTTCCACTGCATCGGCACGCAGCGCGGCGCCGACCATCGCGTAATAAGCCTTCGGTTCGCTGGCGTGCGGCCGTGCGGGCGCATCGCTGTGCCAGGGCGAGGAACGCATTTCGCTGCGCCCGATCGGGTCGTATTCGTGCGTGCCGACCGGGGCCGAAACGGGCAAGCCGGCGCCCGGTGCCGTCCGATGCGCGCCGATGCCCAGCGCGCGTTCCAGCGCGTGGCGCACGAACTGGTGCACGCCGCGGCCATCGCGAAAACGCACCTCGGTCTTGGCCGGATGCACGTTGACATCGACCAACTCCGGCGGCAGTTCCAGGAACAGCACATAGGCCGGGTGGCGTTCGTGATGCAGCACGTCGCGGTAGGCTTCGCGCACGGCGTGTGCCAGCAGCTTGTCGCGCACATGGCGGCCGTTGACGAACAGGTACTGGGTGTCGCGCCCGGCGCGGGTGTACGCCGGCAGGCCGATCATGCCGGACAGGCTCAGCGTAGCGGCGCTTTCCTGCAGCGTGCGCGCCTGCGCGGCGAAGTCCTCGCCCAGCACCTGCACCACGCGCGTGGTCCAGTCGCCGGCGGCGTGGCGGCGCGCGGCCCGACCGTTGTGGGTGAGCGTGAACACGTGTCTGGCATGCGCCAACGCCAGGCGCCGCACCACTTCGTCGCAGTGGGCGTACTCGGTGGCCGTGGTCTTCAGGAACTTGCGGCGCGCCGGCGTATTGAAGAACAGATCGCGCACCTCGACCACGGTGCCGCGCGCCAGCGCCGCCGGCGCGACCGCACCGAGCACGCCGTCGCGCGCGTCGATACGGAAGGCATGTGCTGCATCCATCCGGCGGCTGACGATACCGACCCGCGCGACTGCGGCGATGCTGGCCAGTGCCTCGCCGCGAAAGCCGAGGCTGGCGACGCGCTCCAACTCGTCGAGCGTGGCGATCTTGCTGGTGGCGTGCCGGGTCAACGCCAGCGGCAGTTCATCGCCGGCGATGCCGGCGCCGTCGTCGCTGACCCGGATCAGCCGGATGCCGCCTTCTTCCAGATCGATATGCAGTTCACGCGCGCCGGCGTCCAAGCTGTTTTCCAGTAGTTCCTTCAAGGCCGAGGCGGGGCGTTCGATCACCTCGCCGGCGGCGATCTGAGAAATCAGCAGATCGGGAAGCAGATGGATGGTGGACATGCACCTCGACGCCAGCGCAACGGCGCGCCGGCGTACCCGGAATTGGTCGGGGTGAGAGGATTCGAACCTCCGGCCTCCACGTCCCGAACGTGGCGCTCTACCAGGCTAAGCTACACCCCGATGACCCGATTCACCGTTCGCGGCATGCCGGAGCGACATGCCCGTGAATCAGAATTCGCGTGTGACCGCGAAGACCGACAATTCTAGCAAAGCTTGTTTGTATTGGCTATGCGGTATCGATGCGATCGCCGCGCGCGCCGCCTCGGCTTCGGCTTCGGCCTGACGACGGGCGTGTTCCAGAGCGCCGGTATCATGCACGATGGTCAGCACGCGCTGGAAGTCAGTCGCGTCACCGGCACGGATCGCCGCCCGAATCAGTTCCGCATCCGCCTCGGCCGCATGGCGCATGGCGTGCAGCAGCGGCAGCGTGGGTTTGCCCTCGGCCAGGTCGTCGCCGACGTTCTTGCCGATGACGCCACTGTCGCCGGAGTAGTCGAGCACGTCGTCGATCAACTGGAAGGCTGTGCCCAAATGCATACCGTAAACGCCCAGCGCATCCTCGATGGCGCGCGGCGCGTCGTGCACGATGGCGCCCAGGCGTCCGGCCGCCTCGAACAACTTGGCGGTCTTGTAGCGGATCACGCGCAGATAATCCGCCTCGGCGATGTCCGGGTCGTTGCAGTTCATGAGCTGCAGCACTTCGCCCTCGGCGATCACGTTGGTGGCATCCGAGAGCACTTCCATGACGCGCATGTTGTGCACCGCCACCATCATCTGGAAAGCGCGCGAGTACAGGAAGTCGCCGACCAGCACACTCGCGGCATTGCCATACAGTGCGTTGGCAGTATCCCGGCCGCGGCGCATCTCCGAGGCATCGACCACGTCGTCGTGCAGCAGGGTCGCGGTGTGGATGAACTCGACCACGGCCGCCATGTCGTGATGATGCGTGCCGCGATAACCCAATGCGCGGGCCGCCAGCACCACCAGGGCCGGCCGCAGACGCTTGCCGCCGCTGTGGATGATGTATTCGGATACCTGTCTGACCAGGGCCACTTCGGAATGCAAGCGCTCTCGGATGACCCGGTCCACCTCCGCCATGTCTTCGGCGAGGAGGCTCGGCAACAGGGTAAGGGTCACGGGACGGGCCAGAGGAAGAGGGACAGGGAAAGTGGTGCTGCAGAGAGGAATCGAACCCCCGACCTACTGATTACGAATCAGTTGCTCTACCGACTGAGCTACTGCAGCGACGATGCGGCCGCGGATTATACATTTCCCTGACGGCTTGCCCAATGTCCGTCGAGCGGCCTGCGTAATGCCTGGCGTCAAGTGGCGAAAGTGCAAGGGTTCCATGATCAACGCGTTTCCGTTTGGCGGCGACTGCGCAGCCAGGCGCGGTGGCCGGCCGGCATATACTTCAGTCCGGTAGAGCGACCCTGATCCACAGTCCGTCCACGGCGCCAAAGGTTCACTGCCCCCTTGCGGTCATCGATCCATGAGCGATCACGTCAAACGCATCACCATCGACCAGTTGCGACCCGGCATGTACGTGCACGACGTCAATTGTGCCTGGATGGATCACCCGTTCGTCAGCAACCACTTCCCGGTGAAGGATGAGCAGCGTGTGCAGGACATCCGCGCGTTGGGCGTGCGCGAGCTGTATATCGACACGGCACGCGGGCTCGATGTCGATGATGCGCCCACCGCCGACGAGGTGCGGCAGAGCACCGTGGCCGACATGGCGCGCATCGCCGAGGAGCGCCAGGACGAGACGCGTCGGGTGACGCTGGCCGAGGAGATCCGGCGTGCCGCGCCACTGCACCGTGAAGCCAACCGCATCGTGCGCGACATGCTGGTGGACGTGCGTCTGGGCCGTCAGGTGGAACTGGAGCAGGTCGAGCCGGTCGTGGAACAGATGGTCGACTCGTTGTTCCGCAACCAGGATGCGCTGCTGCCGCTGGCCCGACTCAAACATCATGACCAGTACACGTTCCAGCACTCCGTGTCGGTCTGCGCGCTGATGGTGGCGTTCGCGCGCGGTCTGGGCCTGGAGCGGCCGATCGTGCGCGAGATCGCCATCGGCGCGCTGCTGCACGATGTCGGCAAGGCCAAGGTGCCGGATGAAGTGCTCAACAAGCCGGCCAGACTGACCGAGGCCGAGTTCGCCAAGATGAAGTCGCACGTGGTGCAGAGCATCGTCATCCTGCAGCACACGCCGGGCATCAGCGCCATCGCCCTCGATGTCGCCGGCCAACACCACGAACGCTACGACGGCACTGGTTACCCCAATCGGCTGTCAGGCGAGCAGATTTCGCTGTACGGCCGCATGGCGGCGATCGTCGACGTATACGACGCCATCTCCTCCGACCGCGTCTATCACAAGGGTATGTCGCCCACCGCCGCGCTCGGCCGCATGCTGGAGTGGAGCAAATACCACTTCGATCCCAAGCTGGTGCGGCTGTTCGTGAAGAGCGTCGGCATCTATCCCACCGGCACGCTGGTGCGGCTGAAGAGCGAACGCCTGGGCGTGGTGCGCGAGCAGCATGCCGACCGGTTGCTGCAGCCCAAGGTGCTGGTGTTCTATCACGCGGCCAAGCGCCACTACCTGGAGCCGGAGGAGATCGACCTGGCCTGGCCGGGCTGCCAGGACCGCATCGTCGGCCACGAGGAATACGAGGACTGGGGCATCGATCCACAGCGCTGGTTGCCGACCTGAGCGCACATGCCGCGGACCGCCGAGCGTGTGCGCTGCCCGCAGGCGACATGGTCAAACCGGGCCGAGCGCCGCCGTCTCCATTTCCCATTCCGCCATCTCGGCATCGTCGAAGCCCAGCCGCTGGCCGCATTCCACACGCCAGCCGGTTTCCCATGCGTCATCTTCGATGCCGAGCGTCCGGTGATGCAGATGCGTGGCGAAATTGAGCAGCGCGCACAGGCGCGCGACTGCGTCCGGCAGTTCTCCGGCGTCCAGTTGATGGTGATGACGAACGGCCGCCACGACGATTGCGTCGAGTTGCCAGTTGCGTGCCACCATCTGGCCGACCAAAGCATGGTGGGTATGGTTGGCGTGGTCGAGTGCGGCGATGTCCGGCCAGCTCGCACCGGTCAGCGCACGCGCGTAGTCGTGGAAGCGTTTGATCAGCAGTGCCAGGCCGCAATCGTGAAACAGCCCGAGGGTGAATGCGTGGTCCTGGCAGATGCCGCGCAAACGGCCTTGGCGGTGCGCGCGCAACATCCATTCGGCGATCGCGCCGGTACGGTTCCACAGGGTTTCCAGCGCCTGGGCATGGGCCGGACCGTGCAGCGCACTGCGCAGCGTTTCGTTGCGTACCAGCGCCGCGGTGTTGCGCACACCCAGCACCGCGACGGCCGCCTCGACACTGGCGACGCGCGCGCGCAATCCGAATACCGGCGAGCCCGCGAGCCGGAACACCGCGCCCGATAGAGCGCCATCCTGCTCGATCAGGCGCGCGAACTGGCGTGGGCCGGCCTGCTCGTCGGACGACAGCCGTTGCAGTTGCAACAGGCTGTCCGGCATGGGCGGAATGTGGATGCCGCTGGCCAGCACGGCCTGGATCAGGGCTTCGTCTCGGTCTTCGCGCATCCTTAGCTCCATGTCCGTGCGGCTCGTTCCAGCATAACGATATTGCCGCGTGTCCGTCGATCGGGGTGGGTGATCGCATGCGCCCGCGATTCATCCGAATATCATGGAATGCTGAAATAGACCTTTTAATTCAATGATTTGTTGATGTCGATCAAGGATTGTCCGGCGTGTACGTACATACCATGGCGGCCCGCATGGGATTGATGTACCTGCCTGAGGAGACGCACATGAGCCTGACGCGACGTGATTTTCTGAAAACCAGCATTGCCGCCAGCACCGCCGCCACCGTCGGTATGCCGCTGAGCAAGGAAGCGCTCGCGCAGGCGCGAGCGGCGGAGCGGGATTGGCAGTGGGACAAATCGGTCTGCCGCTTTTGCGGCACCGGCTGCGGCATCCTGGTGGCCAGCAAGGACGGCCGCGTGGTGGCCACCAAGGGCGACCCCAAGGCGCCCGTGAACCGGGGACTGAACTGTGTGAAGGGGTACTTCAACGGCAAGATCATGTACGGCAAGGACCGTCTGACCCAGCCCTTGATGCGCATGACCGACGGCAAGTTCGACAAGAAGGGCAAGTTCGTGCCGGTCACCTGGGAGCAGGCGTTCGACGAAATGGAACGTCAGTTCCGCCGCGTGTATGCGGAAAAGGGTCCCACCGGCATCGCCATGCTCGCTTCGGCGCAGAAGACCATTCCAGAGGGCTATGCCTTCAACAAGTTGTTCAAGGCCGGGTGGCGCAGCAACAACATCGACCCCAACGCGCGCAACTGCATGGCCAGCGCGGTGGCGGCGTTCTACAGCGTGTTCGGCACCGACGAGCCGGCCGGCAACTACGACGACATCGAGTACACGGATACCGCCATCCTGTGGGGCGCGAACATGGCGGAGATGCACCCCATCCTGTGGTCGCGCATCACCGACCGCCGCCTGGGCCACAAGAACATGCGCGTGGTGAACCTGACCACCTACCGCAACATGTCCTCGGACATCGCCGACCTGGAAATCATCTTCAAGCCGCAGACCGACCTGGCCATCCAGAACTACATCGCGCGCGAGATCATCGCCCGCAACGCCGTGAACTGGGACTTCGTCGACAAGCACTGCGTGTTCGTCACCGGCCCGTACGACATCGGTTATGGCATGCGGCCCACGGACAAATTCGCGTTTCCGGCGGAGAAGGACATCCAGGCCAAGGAACTGCGTGTCAAGCTCGATCGCGACGAGGCCATCGCGCAGCGTCGTACCGAGGGCGAAGTGGTCGAGCAGAAGAATACCGCCAATCCTGGCGCGCACTGGCTGATCACATTCGAGGAGTTCAAGCGCGCGGTCGATCCCTATACGCTCGATTTCGTTGCCGCCATGTCCAAGGGCGATCCGGACGAGCCGCTGGACCAATACCGTGCCAAGTTGCAACAACTGGCCGACCTGTACATCGATGCCAATCGCAAGGTGGTGTCGTTCTGGACCATGGGCTTCAACCAGAGCGTGCGCGGCACCTGGGTCAACGAGCAGTGCTACATGAACCACCTGCTGCTGGGCAAACAGAGCCAACCCGGCAATGGCGCGTTCTCCCTGACCGGTCAGCCCTCCGCCTGCGGCACCGCACGCGAGGTGGGCATGTTCGCGCACCGGTTGCCGGCCGACCGCCTGCTGCCCAATCCCGCGCACCGCGAGTACACGGAAAAACAATGGAACCTGCCGGCCAGGACGTTGAATCCGCACATCGGCTCGTTCTACGGCAAGATCCTGCGCGACCTCGAGGACGGCGGTGTGAAATGGCTGTGGGTCGCCGTCAATAACCCTTTCCAGAGTCATCCCAACATCAACCACTGGTTGAAAGCGGCACGTGAGCTGGACAATTTCATCGTCGTCTCGGAGGCCTACCCCGGTATTTCGGCCAAGGTCGCCGACCTGATCCTGCCCTCGGCGATGATCTTCGAAAAGTGGGGCGCCTACGGCAACGCCGAGCGCCGCACGCAGGTTTGGCGCCAGTCGGTGCCGCCCCCCGGACAGGCGCGCGGCGATATGTGGCAGGCCATGGAGTTCTCCAAGCGCTTCAAGATCAAGGAGTTCTGGGGAGAGCAGCGCGTGCCCGGCCTGAAAGTGGCGGGCTATGAGGACGGCAAGCTGCCCAGCGTGCTGGATGAGGCGGTGAAGATGGGCTACTCGCCGGAGGACAGCCTGTACAAGGTGCTGTTCGCCACGCCGAATAACCTCAAGGTGCGTTGGCCCGACCCGGTCGCCAAGGGGCGGGACAACCACATCGCCAACCTGCTGGGTGACGGCTGGTTCCCGGAGAAGGCGATCTGGCAGGAGTACGTCGCCTTCGGGCGCGGCGTGGGCAAGGATCTGGCCGATTTCGACGTCTACTATGCCGATGACGTGCGCGGTCTGAAGTGGCCGGTGGTGAATGGCAGAGAGACGCACTGGCGCTTCAACGAGCAATACGACCCATACGTGAAGAAGGGGGCGGGTTTCCAGTTCTACGGCAAGCTGTTCAAAGCCATTCCTACCGGCGATCTCGACAAGGTGACCGATCCCAAACCGGTCAGCGTCGCCGACAAGGCCAAGATCTTCTTCCGGCCCTATGCTGCGCCGGTGGAACAGCCGGACGCCAACTACGATCTGTGGTTCTGCACCGGCCGCGTGCTGGAGCATTGGCATACCGGCACCATGACCCGGCGCGTGCCCGAGCTGCACCGTTCCGTGCCGGCCGCCGTGATGTGGATGCATCCCGACGACGCGCGCAAGCGCGGCCTGAAGCGCAACGACCTGGCCTGGCTGGAATCGCGTCGCGGCCGCATCCAGATCCGTGTGGAGACGGGCGGGCGCAACACCATGCCCAAGGGCATGGTCTACGCCGCGTTCTTCGACGAAGGCGTGCTGGTCAACAAGATTTGCATCGACGCGGCTTGTCCGATCTCGAAAGAGAGCGACTACAAGAAGAGCGCGGTCAAGGTCTACAAGGTCTGATGCCAGGAGAACGCAGATGAAACAGAAACTGTTGCTGCTTGCCACGCTGTCCACGTTTGCGCTGGGCAGCGCCGCACTGGGCGATCTCGCCATCCTGGACGACAGCCTTGGGCTGTCGCCGGTCAGTGTGTTCGACGTGCCGGCCCCGGAGGCGTTCGAATACCTGGATACCGATCCCAAGGTGGCCGGCGTGCTGCCGCGCGCGTGGGAGGATCTGCCGCCGCAGATTCCGCACCGCGCCGAGCGTTATCTGCCGATCAACGCGCGCGTCAACAAATGCCTGGAATGCCATGACGAGCCCGACAAGATCGGCAAGAAGGTGAGCGGCAAGCCGACGCCGATGTCGGAAGCGCATTATGTGCGCGACGGCAGGGAACTGACGTTGGCCAACAACAAGTACGTGTGCACGTTGTGCCACGCGCCGCAGACCGAGGCGGCGGTGCTGGTGGGCAACACCTTCCAGGGCGCACGCTGAGCCGGCGTGGGCCGTCCGCCCGCGCCGACGGGCGGACGGCGTCCCGTCATCGCCAATCCAGCAGATCGCGCAAAAAGGGCTCGAACTCGGTCCAGTCGCGCGCGGCGCCGCGTAGCGCGAACACCACGACACCGTGGCGGTCGAGCACATAAGTGGTCGGAAACACCGCGGCCACTTCGCGGTCGGCGATGGTGCGCCCGTCGGCGAGGCGGAAGCTGTGGTCGCGCCGGTCCTTCACGCCGGAATCGTGCAGGGTCAGCGCGAGCTTGTGGTCGCGCAACCAGCGGCGGGCGTCGGCGGCGGACTCGCGCGCCTGGGTGTAGACGAAGACCATGTCGTCGCGTCCTTTGAAGGCTTGCTGCAGTCGGGCGAACTGCGGCAGCTCATGGGCGCAGGTCGGGCACCAAGAACCCCAGAAGTGCAGCAGTATCACCTTGCCGCGCTGCGTGGACACCCGCCACGGCCGACCGTCGGGTGCGGTCAGGCGCAGATCGGGGAAGCGCTCGCCACGCGCGACGCCGACGCGCGCATGGCGGGCGGCTTCGGCATCGGCGTAGGGCCGCCACAGCGTGGGCCAGACACGGGCGTCGAACACCACGCGCCGGTCCGTGGCATAGAGCACGCAGGGCAGCGGCGCGTGGCGTGCGCAGGCGTCGAGCGCCTGACGCTCCGCCGCCTCCGGCGATACGGCGTCCAAGCTCCAGCCCCAAGCACCTCCCGGTGCGATGGCAAACGCGCGATGCAAGGCCGCGCCCAGGAACTCGCGATAAGCCGCCTGACCGCGCGCGTCCAGATGCGGTACGGCGGTGGCGTCACCGAGTGTGCCGGCGCGGGCGGGCAAGGCGCCAAGGAGGGCGGCGAGCAACAATGCCGGTGCAATACCGACCGGTTTCGGCCGGGCTGGCGTGGGCGCTGCCCGCGGATCGACCCGCCGGGGTCTGTCCGAAGCCGGCAATGGGCGGGTAAACGGGTTGTACATGTTATGGATTCTAGCCTCCGGCCGAGCCTTGGCCCCCAGCCCGTTGCGACCAGACAAGCAAGGGGGATGTGGTAAGCTTCGCGGCTGCGGGGTCGCGCGTGATGCCGTCCCGACCGACGAACCAGCGCGGCCCATGGCCTTTGCCCTCCGGTGGATTAGCCGGGTGCGGTCATGCGGCGCGTTGCTTCGGCTTGACCGTTTGCCTGCTCATCCGCCCATTTCGAACGCCGCATGCGCATCCTGCTCAGCAACGACGACGGCTATTTCGCCCCAGGTCTGGCGACGCTGGCGGCCACCCTGACTCGGCACGGCCACCAGGTCACCGTGGTGGCGCCGGAGCGCGACCGCAGCGGCGCCAGTAACTCGCTGACGCTCGATCGCCCGCTGATGGTGCGCCAGACGCCGGCCGGATTCCACTACGTCAACGGCACGCCCACCGATTGCGTGCATCTGGCGGTCACCGGTCTGTTGCCCGAACTGCCCGACATGGTGATCTCCGGCATCAACCACGGTGCCAACATGGGGGATGACACGGTCTATTCGGGCACTGTCGCCGCCGCCACGGAAGGCTTTCTGCTGGGCATTCCTTCAGTGGCGATCTCGCTGGTCAACGTGCGCGACGAGCATTTCCAGACGGCCGCCGACTTTGCCGCCGATCTGGCCGCGCGTTTCGCCGCACGCCCTTTTCCCGAACACGTCTTGCTCAACGTCAACGTGCCGGACGTGCCGCCACAGGCCATCACCGGTGTCGAGGTGACCCGGCTGGGGCGCCGCCACAAGGCGCAGGATACGGTCAAGACGGTCAATCCGCGCAACCAGACCATGTACTGGGTGGGCGCCGCCGGCGCCGCGCAGGATGCGGGCCCGGGCACCGATTTTCACGCCGTCGCGCAGGGGCGCATCTCCATCACGCCGCTGCAACTGGATCTGACCCGGTACGGCCAGATGCATCTGGTCGACGACTGGTTGAAACAGGGATGAACCTCGCCGGCATCGGCATGACCTCGCAGCGTGCGCGTTTGCGCATGCTGGAGCGGCTGAAGGAACAAGGCATCCAGGACACCAGGGTGCTGGCGGCCATGAGCGCGGTGCCGCGCCATCCCTTCGTCGAGGAGAGCATCCAACCGCGCGCCTATGACGACACGCCCTTGCCCATCGGTCAGGGGCAGACCATCTCCAGTCCGTACACGGTTGCGCGCGCCTGCGAGCTCGCCTGTCACGGACAGGATCTGGAACGGGTGCTGGAGATCGGCGGTGGTTGCGGCTACCAGGCCGCAGTGTTGTCCAGGCTGGCCAAGGAGGTATTGAGTCTGGAGCGCATCGCCAAGCTGGTCGGCAAGGCACGCCTGACCCTGCGCCAACTGCGCATCAACAACGTGCTGATGAAGAACGCGGATGGCAGCAAGGGTTATGCCGCGGCCGCGCCCTTCGACGCCATCGTCGTCGCCGCCGCCATGCCCTACATCCCTGACACACTCAAACAACAATTGAAGCCTGGCGGGCGTCTGGTGGCGCCGGTGGGCGCGGGCGAATCGCAGCGCCTGGTGGTGGTGGAGGCACTCGCCGGCGGCGAATTCCAGACGAGGGAGCTGGAGGCGGTCAAGTTCGTGCCGCTGCTGTCCGGAGTGAGCTGACGCGCGCGATGCGTCCGGGTGTCCTGTTGATGCCGGCGCTGATCGCACTCGCCGGCTGTGCCTCCAGCCCGACGCCGGCACCCGTCGTGGAGGCGGGCGCCGATCGCGCCGCGCGGTCGCCACCCACACCCGCCGGCCATTATCGGGTGCGTCCGGGCGACACCTTGTACCGCATCGCGCTCGATCACGGTCTGGACTACCGTATGCTGGCGACCTGGAACGGTCTGGCCGATTTCGATCGCATCCAGGCCGGCCAACTGCTGCGCGTGCGGCCGCCGGTGGCGCCGGCCAAGAATGTCGCGACCCCGGCGGGGGCCAACCCCCGTGCGGCAGGCGAGGCCCGGCCGCAACCGGCCAGCATCGACCAGACCGGTGCGCGTGCGCCACTGCTGTGGACATGGCCGAGCTCGGGGCCGCTGCTGACGCGTTTTGGCGAAGGCATGAACAAAGGCATCGATATCGGCGGTGCGCGTGGCCAGCCGGTGCGTGCCGCGGCGGCCGGCGAAGTGGTCTATGCCGGCGCGAACTTGCGGGGCTATGGAAAACTGATCATCATCCGCCATGGCGAAGCGCTGCTCTCCGCCTATGCCCACAACCAGCGCCTGCTGGTCGAGGAAGGGCAGATGGTGGGCCTGGGGCAGGTCATCGCCGAGATGGGCGATACCGATGCCGATCAGGTCAAACTGCATTTCGAGATCCGCGAGTACGGCAAGCCCGTGGATCCACTCAATTTCCTGCCGAAATCGAGTTGAGAGCGAGCATGTCGGATGAGCAGTTTTTGGAGCCGGTGGAACCGGTGGAGCCGGAACAGCCCGTCGATCTCGAGATCGAGGCGGCTCTGGACGACGGCCGGGCCGAAGTCGAGTATGACTTCGACGACCCGCCCGACGTGACCCAGTTGTATCTCAACGAAATCGGCCGCGAATGCCTGCTCACCCAGGAGCAGGAACGCGAATTGGCGTTCCGGGTGCGCAAGGGCGATTTCTCCGCCCGCCAGCGCATGATCGAGCACAACCTGCGGCTGGTGGTGAACATCGCCAAGCATTACATCAACCGCGGCCTGTCGCTGCTCGATCTGATCGAGGAAGGCAATCTCGGCCTGATGCATGCGCTGGACAAGTTCGAGCCGGAACGCGGATTCCGTTTTTCCACCTACGCCACCTGGTGGATCCGCCAGAACATCGAGCGCGCGATCATGAACCAGTCACGCACCATCCGCCTGCCGGTGCACGTCATCAAGGAGCTGAACATCTACCTGCGCGCGCAGCGTCATCTGGAGATGCACGGCGTGCCCGACGCCGGACCTGACGAGATTGCGCATCTGACCGGCAAGCCGGTGGAGGAGGTGCGCCGTGTGCTGGCGCTCAACGACCGCGTCGCCTCGCTCGATGCGCCGCTCGACATCGATCCGACCCTGTCGATCGGCGAAGCCATCGCCGACGAACATTCCGAGCGGCCGGAGGACATGCTGCAAGCGGCCGAGGTGGAACACTACGTGCGGGACTGGCTCGCCGAGTTGTCGGACAAACATCGCTGGGTGATCGAACGTCGTTTCGGCTTCAACAATCACGATGTCGCGACGCTGGAGGAACTGGCCGAACACCTGGGCGTGACGCGCGAGCGCGTGCGCCAGATCCAGCTCGAGGCGTTGCAGACCCTGCGCCGCATCTTGCGCCGGCGCGGCATGTCCAAGGAGGGTCTACTTTGAACGCGGCCCTGGTCTGGGGCGACATCGATACCGTGCTGCTGGACATGGACGGTACGCTGCTGGACCTGCATTACGACAACCACTTCTGGCAGCAGTACGTGCCGGAGCGCTTCGCCGAGCGTCATGGCCTGGATTTCGCCAGCGCGCATGCCGAGTGTTTCCGCCGCTACAGCGCCATGGCGGGGACGCTGCAATGGTATTGCGTCGATTACTGGAGCGAGCAGTTGCAACTGGACATCGTCCAGCTCAAGCTGGAACTGACCCATCTGATCGCGGTGCATCCCGGCGTCACCGAGTTCCTCGCCGCGCTGCGTGCCGCCGGCAAGCGCGTGGCGCTGGTGACCAACGCGCACCGCAAGAGTCTCAATTTGAAGATGATGCACACCGGCCTTGCCGTGCATTTCGATGCCATGCACGTCTCGCACGAAATCGGGTACGCCAAGGAAGACGTGGCGTTCTGGCGCGTCTTGAACGCGCACGAGCGTTTCCAGCCTGGGCGCACACTGTTGGTGGACGACTCGCTGCCGGTGCTGCGAGCGGCGCGCGCGCATGGCATCGGCCACCTGCGTGCCGTGCTGCGGCCGGATACCCGTCAGCCGGACAAGGACACGGGCGAGTTTGCAGCGATCCGGCGTTTTGCCGAGATCATGCCGGACGCGCCGCTGGAGGCTGGGCAATGACCCTGACCAAAGCGGATTTCGAGGCGTTGCGCCGGGTCTATCTGTTTTCCGGTCTGGGCGACGACGAGTATCTGGAAGCGCTGTCGCACGCCGGCGTGGTGCATCTGCAGGCCGGACAACTGCTGTTCAGCCAGGGCGATGCCGCGCACGCGTTCTTCTGGGTGGCGGAAGGCATCGTCAAGCTGTATCGCGTCTCGCCGCAGGGGGACGAGAAGGTGATCGACTTGATCGGCCCCAACCGCTTTTTCGCCGAGGCGGTGCTGTTCATGGGCGGGCACTATCCGCTCAATGCCGCGGCCCAGATTCCCGCCCGCCTGATCGCCTTCGACGGTCAGGCATTCAAGGAATGGCTGGGGCGCGACGTCAACCGCTGCTTTCGTCTGATGGCGGCGATGAGCGCGCGCATGCACAAGCTGGTCAACGAGATCGACCGGTTGACCTTGATGAAGGGCGCCGACCGCCTGATGCAGTACCTGCTCGACCATTCCGATCCGGATGACAGCGGCCGCGAGCGCGTCGACCTGGAGGTGCCCAAACAGGTCATCGCCTCGCGCATCGGGGTCAAGCCGGAGACCTTCTCGCGCCTGTTGCACAAGCTGGTGGACATGGGCTGCGTGGAGATCGAGGGCCAGGCGTTGTACATCCGTGATCCCGACGCGATGCGCCAGGTGCGCGTGGAGTGACGCGCACCGGTTTCAGGCCGGCAGGATCAGCGCGGCGGCGACACGCCGCCCTTCGGCGGCCAGGATGTTGTAGGTGCGGCAGGCGGCGGCGGTGCTCATCACCTCGACGCCGATGCCGGCCTTGATCAACCCCGAGTACAGCGCAGGTGCCGGGAAGCGCTGGCGCGGGCCGGTGCCCAGCAGCACGATTTCCGGTGCGCGCAGCACGATGGTTTCGAAGTCGGAGAGCGCAATGGCCTCGAACGAAGCCGCCCAGCCGATGACGATCTCGTCCGGCAGCAGTATCAGGCTGCCGGCATGACGGGTGCCGTCGATGGCGATATGGTCACCGCCGAAATGGGTGATCTGGTGCACGTCGGAGACGCGCGCGAGGTGCAGTTTCACGCTGGAGCCGGTGCGGGAAGGGGCGGGGTGGCCGCGTTGCCCGTGAATCGGGCGCTCGGTTAAGATTACACGCTTTTACGAGCCGCCGTCACGATGGACGAGTTCCCCAGAATCAAACGCCTGCCGCCCTATGTGTTCAACATCACGGGTGACCTGAAGATGGCTGCGCGGCGCCGGGGCGAGGACATCATCGACTTCGGCATGGGCAATCCCGACCAGCCGACGCCGCCGCACATCGTCGACAAGATGATCGAGACCGCGCGCCGTGGCGATACCCATCGCTACTCCGTGTCCAAAGGCATCCCGCGCCTGCGCAAGGCGATCTGCAACTGGTACAAGACGCGCTATGACGTCGATCTGGATCCGGAGAAGGAGGCCATCGTCACCATCGGCTCCAAGGAAGGCATCGCCCACTTGGCGCTGGCCACGCTGGACCGTGGCGACATCGTGCTGGTGCCCAATCCGTCCTACCCGATCCACATCTACGGCCCGGTGATCGCCGGCGCCGACATCCGCCACATCCCGATGACACCCGGGGTCAACTTCTTCGAGGAGTTGGAGACGGCCATCCGCAATCACTGGCCCAAGCCGAAGATGCTGATCCTCAACTTCCCCAGCAACCCCACCACGCAGTGCGTGGAACTCGATTTCTTCGAGAAGGTGGTGGCCATGGCGAAGGAGTACGGCATCCTGGTGGTGCATGACATCGCCTATGCCGACATCGTGTTCGACGGTTACCGGGCGCCCTCCATCATGCAGGTGCCGGGTGCCAAGGAGGTCGCCGTCGAGTTCTTCACGCTGTCCAAGAGCTACAACATGCCCGGCTGGCGGGTCGGTTTCATGGTCGGCAACCCGACGTTGTGCGCCGCGCTGGCGCGCATCAAGAGCTATCACGACTACGGCACCTTCACGCCCATCCAGGTGGCGGCCATCACCGCGCTGGAAGGGTCGCAGGATTGCGTCTGGGACATCTGCGAGATGTATCGCAGGCGGCGCAACTCGCTGGTCAAGGGGCTGAACGAGATCGGCTGGCGCGTCGAGCCGCCCAAGGCCACCATGTTCCTGTGGACGCCGATCCCCGAACCCTACGCAGCCATGAAATCGCTGGAATTTTCCAAGAAGCTGCTGGCGGAAGCCCGTGTCGCGGTCAGTCCGGGCATCGGTTTCGGCGACTACGGCGATGATCACGTGCGCTTCTCCCTGATCGAAAACGAGATGCGCACCCGCCAGGCCATCCGCGGCCTGCGCGACATGTTCAAGAAAGATGGATTGCTGACATGAAACCTATCCACGTTGGTCTGCTCGGCATCGGCACCGTCGGTGGTGGCACTTGGACCGTGCTGAACCGCAACCAGGAGGAAATCTCGCGCCGCGCCGGACGGCCCATCCATATCACTGCCGTGGCCGACCGCAACGTCGAGCGTGCGCGCGAACTGACCGGTGGCCAGGCCAGGGTGGTCGACGACGCTTTCGCAGTGGTCGACGACCCCGCCATCGACATCGTCGTCGAACTGATCGGGGGTTACACCGTCGCACGCGAACTGGTGTTGCGCGCCATCGCCAACGGCAAGCACGTGGTCACCGCCAACAAGGCGCTGTTGGCGCTGCATGGCAATGAGATCTTCGCCGCCGCGCAGGCTCAAGGCGTCATGGTCGCCTTCGAGGCGGCGGTGGCCGGCGGCATCCCCATCATCAAGGCGCTGCGCGAGGGATTGTCGGCCAACCAGATCCAGTGGCTGGCCGGCATCATCAACGGCACCACCAATTTCATCCTGTCGGAGATGCGCGACAAGGGCCTGTCGTTCGACACCGTGCTGAAGGAGGCGCAGGGTCTGGGTTATGCCGAGGCCGATCCGACCTTCGACATCGAGGGCGTGGATGCCGCGCACAAGGCCACGCTGATGGCGTCCATCGCCTTCGGCATCCCCATCCAGTTCGACAAATGCCACGTCGAGGGCATCACCCGCCTGCAAGCGGCCGACATCCGTTACGCCGAACAGCTCGGCTACCGCATCAAACTGCTGGGTATCGCCAAACGCAAGGATCATGGCGTCGAACTGCGTGTGCATCCTACGCTGATCCCGGCGAAGCGGCTGATCGCCAACGTCGAGGGCGCCATGAACGCGGTGCTGGTATGGGGCGACGCGGTCGGCGCCACGCTGTACTACGGCAAGGGCGCAGGCGCCGAGCCGACCGCCAGCGCGGTGATTGCCGATCTGGTCGACGTCACCCGCCTGCACACCGCCGACCCGCAGCACCGTGTGCCGCATCTGGCCTTCCAGCCGGACCGGCTGTCCGATCTGCCCATCCTGCCGCTGGCCGAGGTGGAAACCGCCTGCTACCTGCGCATGCGCGCTCTGGACAAACCCGGCGTGCTGGCCGACGTGACGCGCATCCTCGCCGACCTGTCGATCTCCATCGACGCCATGATCCAGAAGGAACCGGACGAGGGCGAGGACCAGACCGACGTGGTACTGCTCACGCACGTCGCGCGCGAACGGGACGTCGATGCCGCCATCGCGCGTATCGAGGCGCTGGACAGCATCCTCGGCACGGTCACGCGCATCCGCATGGAAACGCTGCAAGGCTGACCCGCATGCGCTATCTCTCCACCCGCGGCCAGGCGCCGGCGCAGACCTTTTCGCAGATCCTGCTCGGCGGCCTGGCGCCGGACGGCGGCCTGTACCTGCCCGAGCGCTATCCGCGTTTCGACGCCGCCGACCTGGCGGCGATGCGCGGCATGGATTACCGCCAACTGGCGTTCGCCATCCTGTCGCGCCTGGCCGATGACATCCCGGCCGACGACCTGCGCGCGCTGATCGATAGGACCTACACCACGGCCGCCTACAGCCATGGGCGCAGCGACTCCGACTTCAGCCAGATTGCGCCGGTACGCAGGCTGGAGGACGGTCTGTATCTGCTGGAACTGTCCAACGGCCCGACGCTGGCGTTCAAGGACATGGCCATGCAGTTGCTCGGCAACCTGTTCGAGTACGCGCTCGACCGGGCCGGGCGGGACATCAACATCCTCGGCGCCACCTCGGGCGATACCGGCTCCGCGGCCGAATACGCCATGCGCGGCAAACACAACGTGCGCGTGTTCATGCTCTCACCGGTGCATGGCATGACGCCGTTCCAACAGGCGCAGATGTACTCGCTGCAGGACGCCAACATCTTCAACCTGGCCATCGAAGGCGTGTTCGACGACTGCCAGGACATCGTCAAGGCGGTGTCCAACGACCTCGAATTCAAGGCCCGGTGGCGCATCGGCGCGGTCAATTCGATCAACTGGGCGCGTGTGGCGGCACAGGTGATCTACTATTTCAAGGCCTACTTCGCCGTGACCGGGGCGAACGGCGAGGTAGTCGATTTCAGCGTGCCGTCGGGCAACTTCGGCAACGTCTGCGCCGGCCACATCGCGCGCATGATGGGCCTGCCAGTCGGCCGCCTGATCGTCGCCACCAACGAGAACGACGTGCTCGACGAATTCTTCCGTACCGGCGTCTACCGCCCGCGCAAGTCGGCCGAGACATTGCACACCTCCAGCCCGTCGATGGACATCTCCAAGGCGTCCAACTTCGAACGCTTCATCGCCGACCTGACCGGCCGCGATGGCGCGCGCGTGGCGGCACTGTGGCGCGCCGTCGATGCCGGCGACAGTTTCGATCTCAAGCCCACCGGTCTGTTCGACAAGGTGGCTGAGTTCGGACTGCTGTCGGGCAAGAGCACGCATGCCGACCGCCTGGACACCCTACGCATGTGCTGGCGGCGCTACGCCACGATGATCGACACGCACACCGCGGACGGCCTCAAGGTGGGCCTGGAACACCGCCGTTCCGGTGTGCCGCTGGTGTGCCTGGAAACCGCACTGCCGGCCAAATTCGAGGACACCATCCGCGAAGCGCTGGGCGTGCGTCCCGAGCGCCCGGCCGGGTTGGAAAACCTGGAGAGCCTGCCGCGCCGCGTGGAGACGCTGCCGGCGGATGTGGCGCGGGTGAAGGACTACATCGCCCGCCACGCCGACGACCGCACCTGATGCGCGTGCCGGTCACGCCGCGCACGATCGGCACCGTGGTGCTGGTCGTGCTGAGCCTGCTGGCCGGGCTGTTCGCGCTGCAGGGCAATGGCGACAGCGGCCGGAATGCCGACCGCACCGGCGACGTCCGGGTGGTCGATCTGCCGCCCGAGGCGCGCCAGACCCTGGCGCTGATCAAGCAGGGCGGACCCTTCCCATACGGCAAGGACGGTAGCGTGTTCCACAATCGCGAAGGCCGCCTGCCGCCGCGGCCGCGCGGCTACTACCGCGAGTACACGGTGCCGACACCCGGATTGAAGCATCGCGGTGCGCGCCGCATCGTCGCCGGCGAGGCGCAGGATTACTGGTACACCGCCGACCATTACGAAACCTTTCGTCGCATCCGTGAATGAACCCGATCAGCCCGTTGTTGACCGATACGCACGAAAACGGTGTGCATGATCTGCGTGGGCGCGTGGCCGTGCTGGACGGCCGTAACCTGCCCGACAAGGCCGCGCTGCTCTTTGCGCTGGGCGAGGCGCTGGCGTTTCCCGAGTACTACGGGCAGAACTGGGACGCGCTGGAGGAATGCCTGACCGACATGAGCTGGCAGGAGGGGGCGATCCTGCTGGCCATCATCCATGCCAATGCGCTGCCGGCCGAAGCGCTGGCAACCTTGTCGGACATCTTCACCGACGCTGCGGCGTTCTGGCGGGAACACGGTCGCGTCTGCAAGTTGCTGCTGGTCTGACCCGTCCGCCACGGCGGGCAAGGTGCATCGGGCGGCAGCGCCGTGCCGGGGATCGAATCAGCACCGCCTGGCGCGCGCACGCCTCGTGGTCGATGCGGACTCAACGCACCTCGTCGTGCCGGTGCATGCGCCAGATCACGGCCATGGCCATACTGATGAACAAGCCGAAGCCGACCACCACGCCATGGATGTGCACGCCCTGGCCGACCATCAGCGCGTAGATGCCCAGCAGCACCAGGATGCCGATGTTCTCGTTGAAGTTCTGCACCGCAATGGAATGCCCGGCGCCCATCAGCAGATGGCCGCGATGCTGCAGCAGCGCGTTCAGCGGCACCACGAAGTAGCCCGATAGCGCGCCGATGAACAGCAACATCAACGCAGCGACGCGCCAGTCCTCGACGAACACCAGCGTAACCACGGCAAAGCCGAGGACGATGCCCGCCGGCAGGACGCGCACCGAATCCTCCAGGCGCACCCACTTGCCCGCCACCGCCGCGCCGGCGGCGATGCCGATGGCGACGATGGCGGTGAGCTGCGTCGCCTGCGCGAGGTCGAACTTGAGGTTGAACGCAGCCCAGGCCAGCACCACCAAACGCAACGTGGCGCCGACGCCCCAGAACAGCGTGGTCACTGCCAGCGACACCTGGCCCAACGGGTCTTTCCAGAGCAGACGGAAGGCATGCCAGAAGTCGTGCAGCAGGAACAGCGGCGTCTTCTTCGCCAGCGCATGGTCCGGGGGCAGGCGGGGGATGTACAGATTGATCCAGGCAGCGGCGAGATACAGCAGCAGGATCAGGACGATGGCGAACTGCGGCACCGAGATGATGCCGTCCAGTTGCCAGTCGGCCAGGCGGGGGCCGATCAGCGCCGGATTGATCAGCAGGCCGCCGAGGATCGCGCCGAGAATGATGGCGGCCACCGTGGCACCCTCCATCCAACTGTTGGCGCGTACCAGCAGTGAGGGCGGCAGGTATTCGGTGAGGATACCGTACTTGGCCGGCGAATACGCCGCCGCACCCAGACCGACGATGGCATAGGCATACAGCGGCTGCATGCCCAGCAGCATGGCCAGACAGCCCGCCACCTTGACCGCGTTGGACACGAACATCACCCGGCCTTTGGGCAACGCATCGGCGAACGCGCCGACGAACGGCGCCAGCAGGATGTAGGAAACGATGAAGAACTGCTGCAACAGCGGCACGTGCCAGTCGGGCGCGGACAGGTTCATCAGCAGCGCGATGGCAGCGAACAGCAGCGCGTTGTCCGCCAATGCGGAGAAGAACTGCGCGGTCAGAATGGTGTAGAAACCGCGGTTCATTCAGACCGGCCGGATTGGGCGGGGGCGGGCATGCGCGGCGTTATACCACGCTGCCGTTGCACCTCACACCGCGGCCGTAGCGTGCCGGTTGACCACGCTCAAGCCGGCACTTGGCCGCCACCTGGCCGCCGGGCCGGGCCCACCCCGGCGGCGTGGCGGGCGCACCTTCGATCAGTAGGTGTGGCGTACCGGCCGATTGCGGGCATGCGCCCCTGCCGCGCCGCGTTGGCCGAATTGCCAGCCGGACCACGCCGAGGGTGTATTTGATAAGCAAATTATGATTGAATTACATAACTAAAATTTATCAGCACATCAGCATGGCGGATCGTCGTCTTCAGGTGTTCCACACCGTCGCCAAGCAGCTTTCCTTCACAAAGGCTGCGGAATTGCTGTTCATGACCCAGCCGGCGGTGACCTTCCAGGTCAAGCAGTTGGAGGAACACTTCAACACGCGCCTGTTCGAGCGTTCGCACGGCAAGATTTCGCTCACCCCGGCCGGCGAGCTGGCGTTGGACTATGCCGAGCGTATCCTCAATCTCACCGCGGAGATGGAAGCACGCATTTCCGAGCTGACCGGCCAGGTCAGCGGACCGCTGCTGATCGGTGCTTCCACCACCATCGCCGAGTACATGCTGCCGCGTCTGCTGGGCGAGTTCAAACGCCTGCACCCGGAAACCCAGGCGCGCCTGACCGTGGCGAATTCGGAAACCATCGAAAACAAGGTGGCGGATCATACGTTGGACATGGGCCTGATCGAGTCGCCTTCGCACCATCCCAATCTAGTCACCCAGGTGTGCTGCGAGGATGAACTGGTGATGATCTGCGCGCCGTTCTGCGACATCGCCCGGCTGGCCTCGGTCAGCCCGAAGGAGGTCGCTTCGCAACCCTACATCAGCCGCGAGTCCGGTTCCGGCACGCGCGAGTGCATCGATGACTTCTTCCGCGTCAACGGCGTGTCGCTGGACGAGATCAACCTGGTCATGGAGCTGGGCAGCCGTGAGGCCATCAAGGGTGCCGTCGCCTCCGGGCTGGGCGTGGCGGTGGTCTCCAGCACCACGGTGGACAAGGAGGTTCGCCTGGGCGAACTGACCGCGGTACCGCTCAATCCGCCGTTGCGCCGGCAACTCTCGCTGGTTTACCCGCAGGAAAAATTCCGCAGCAAACTGCTGCAATCGTTTCTCGACTTCCTGCAGAAGAGCCCGTTGGTCAAGGAGTATTCAGCGGGCGCCAGGTAGGGTGCGGGGATGCTGCGATGACCGCCGACGAACGCCGTCTGCTGCGCCTGTTCCGCGCCATGAGTCCGGAACGCCGGGCCGGATTGCTGGACTACGCCGATTTCCTGTTGACGCGGGATGAGCCGAACAGGGCGCCGGTGGCTGCGCAGCCGCTCGACATCCCGCGTCCCGAGCGCGAAAGCGTGGTCAAGGCCATCAAGCGCCTGCGCGCCACCTATCCGATGCTGGACCGCGCCAAGCTGCTGCATGAAACCTCCGCGTTGATGACCCAGCATCTGGTCCATGGCAGGCCGGCAGCGGACATCATCGACGAACTCGAACAACTGTTTCGCCAGCACTATCAGGCGCAACTGGAGACGTGAGCCACAGGGTACTTCACACTGGCGCGCCGCGCACGCGTGCGGGAGAATCCGGGCAAGACCGCGAGGTGACCCTATGAGCAATGCTGATCAGGCCGAACTCGACAAGTTCAGCCAACTCGCCCACCGCTGGTGGGATCCCAACTCCGAGTTCAAGCCGCTGCACGACATCAACCCGCTGCGTCTGCAATGGATTGCCGAGCTTGCCGGCGGCCTGGCCGACAAGCAGGTGCTGGATGTCGGCTGTGGCGGCGGCATCCTCGCCGAAAGCATGAACCGTCTGGGCGCCCATGTGACGGGTATCGACCTCGCCGACAAACCGCTCAAGGTCGCGCGTCTGCACCAGCTCGAATCCGGCGCCACCGTGGAGTATCGGCTGGTATCGGCCGAGGATCTCGCTCAGGAACAGCCGTCGTACTACGACGTGGTCACCTGCATGGAAATGCTCGAACACGTACCGGACCCGGTGTCGGTGATGACCGCCTGTGCGCGTCTGGTCAAACCGGACGGCTGGGTATTCTTCTCCACGTTGAACCGCAACCCCAAGAGCTATCTGTTTGCCATCATCGGCGCCGAGTACCTGCTCAATCTGCTGCCCAAGGGCACGCACGACTGGAGCAGGTTCATCAAGCCGCACGAACTCGCGTCCTACGCCCGCCAGGCCGGGCTGGAGCCGGTTGAACTGATGGGCATGACCTACAACCCGCTGACCAAGGTCTATCGCCTGGAACGCGACACCGACGTCAACTACCTGATGGCCTGCCGGCGTGTCTGACGCCGCTGCGCGTGCGCCGCGTGCGGGGGCGGTGCTATTCGACCTCGACGGCACGCTGCTCGACACCGCGCCCGATCTCGCTGCCGCGCTCAACCGCATGCGCGCCCGACGCGGCATGCCGCCCGTGCCCGCTGAGTTGTGCCGGCCACAGGCATCTCATGGCACCCGTGGCGTGCTGCGGATCGGCTTCGAAGTGGTGCCGGAGCAAGCCGAGTTTGCGCCGCTGCGGGACGAGTTCCTGCGGGATTACGCCAACACCCTGACCCGAGACTCGCCGTTGTTCCCCGGTATGGGCGAGGTGCTCAGGCACCTCGAAGCCCACGGCCTGCCCTGGGGAGTAGTGACCAACAAGCCGGCGCGTTACACCGAACCACTGCTGGCGCATCACGGGCTTGCGCAACGGGCGGCTTGCATCGTCTC
Source organism: uncultured Burkholderiales bacterium (assembly GCA_937949525.1). GTDB lineage: Bacteria > Pseudomonadota > Gammaproteobacteria > Burkholderiales > Thiobacillaceae > PFJX01. The sequence continues at coordinate 42,527 of CALEDT010000014.1, forward strand.
GGGCGACACCTGCGCGCATGCCAAGCCACACCCCGAACCGTTGCTGCATGCCTGCCGGATCGCCGGCATCGATGTCGATCACTGCATCGATGTCGGTGATGCGCAACGCGACATCCAGGCGGCGCGCGCCGCCGGTATGCCCGCGCTGCTGGCGCGTTACGGCTACCTCGACCCCGCTGACAGCCCGGAAACCTGGGGCGCACAGGACTATCTGGACGCGCCCGGCGAGCTGCTTGACTGGCTATGGCCGGGCGCGTAGATTGCAAAAGCCGATTGAACTATTTCGGTTGGATACCATCTGAGATTCACATTTTGGGGGCGACCTGGGTTCGACGGGGGTCGCGAAGCAGTGAAGTGCATACCGAGGACCAGTGACCTCGTAAATCCATCTGGAATCAAGTAGTCGCCAACGACGAAACCTACGCTCTGGCCGCTTGACGGCCAGACTCCTCACCGGCACGCCCGTGGGCCGGGCTGGGCAACCAGCGGAGGAGTCATTCACACGGGATCGCGCTGTACCGGGTCACTTGGTCCAGCGTCAAATCAAGGTGACTCGCCTGCAACCAGCCTGTTCGGCCGGCGTGTTGTGGGTCAAAACCAAACGACCGGACTAAGTATGTAGAGCTTGCTGTAGAGGACTTTCGGACGCGGGTTCGATTCCCGCCGCCTCCACCAACACCCAAAATCCCAACCCTTATCGGTTGGGATTTTTTTGCCTGTTCCCCGCGTATTGGCACGTGTTCACGGCGTGATCTTGCGGACACAGCCTTTGAGTTTGGACCGCCTTCGCCCCTCACGGCCTCTCTGTTCTCTGTTTTTCGCTCAGTGTCCGTGGAGGACTCCGGGGACCTGTACGTGCACCATCAAGGACTTAGCGGCGCCGGTTGCAGTCGGCAACTGCCCGGCGGCGGCGACCGAGAGAGATCGTCAGGCCGCAAAAAGGCCGCCCGAAGGCGGCGGCGATGTGATGACAGGGCCCGTCAGGGCATCGAGGTCAGCACCCGGATCTGCTCGGCCCAGCCATAGGGCCACGGGCGACCCAGCAGTCGCTCGACGGGCAGCT
>CALEDT010000015.1 GCA_937949525.1 uncultured Burkholderiales bacterium
CGCGCAGTGGGGCGGCGGCATTTCGCGCAACCCGTACCTGGCGTTCCGGGTGGCCGGTGTCGGCAAGGGTGCCAAGGTGCAGGTCAACTGGGTGGACAACACCGGCGCCACCAACAGCGCGGACGCCACCGTCGGCTGAGCACGGCCGTGCATGGACGGTCTCCGGAGCGTCGCCCTCGGGCGTGACCCGGTGACGGTCTGCGCGGCAAGCCCTCCCAGCGGCCGCAAGGCCGCTTTTTTTGTCTCCGCCACAATGAGGTGTTTCCATGGCATCCATCTTCCGCCTTCTGCTCGTCGGCCTGCTGGCCATGTCCGGCGCGGTTTGCGCCGAGGTCTACGTGCCGCGCGCGCAACAGGTCATCGACAACGTCTATGTTCTGGTCGGTCCCATCGACGAGCGTACCTATGACAACCAGGCGTTGAACAACAATCAGGCCTTCATCGTCACGCCCAAGGGGGTGGTGCTGTTCGACACCGGCGCCAGCCGCGAGGGTGCGCGCCTGATCGAAGCGGCCATCCGCGCTGTGACCTGGCAACCCGTGCGCTGGGTGATCAACAGCGGCAGCCAGGATCACCGTTGGTTGGGCAACGCTTATTTTCGCGAGCGCGGCGCCAGCATCATCGCCTTCGACGCCACCGTGGACACCCAGCGCCGCTTTGCCGCGCAACACCTGGCGCGCTTGCGGAACATCCTCAAGGAGCGGTTGGAAGGCACCGAGCCGGCCTATGCCGATCGGATGCTGAGCGGTGACCAGGCTACGCTGGAACTGGGCGGCGAGCTCTTCCAGGTGATGCGCACGGACGCGCATTTCCCTGGCGACGCGATGATCTGGCTGCCTCGTCTGCGCACCGTGTTCACCGGCGATCTGGTCTATCACGACCGTATGCTGGGCGTGCACGACTGGTCCGATCCACTCGCCGGCCAAGCGGCGTACCGGCGCATGAGGGCGCTGAGCCCGACGCACATGACTGTGATTCCCGGTCACGGCGTGGTCGGCGATCTGGCCAAGGCGGACCGCGATACCGGTGGCTACTATGATTTCCTGATCGACGTGGTGGGCAAGGCGGCAAGCGACATGGAGCCGCTGTCCGATGTGATCGAGGCGAATGCGCAGCGGCCGGAGTTCATGCATTTGAAGCATTACGACAGTTGGCACCGGACCAACATGAACCGCACCTATCTGCGCATGGAAGGGCGTTGACAGCCAAAGCGGCAGCGGTGGGCAGCCGGACCATCGTCATCGCAGGCATTGCATTGCGCAATCGTTCGTTGCGATATGCATGCCGTGCCTGGCGATAATGTTCGATGCCATCGCGCAAGTCCCTGAAATTCTGTTGTAAGACCGTCTACCGGCGGCCTTCAGGAGTTGGCATGAAATGTGCTTATGTCCGGAACCCGGTTTCCCCGGGCCTCATCCGACCGTAACCCCCCCATTGGAGGAGCAACATGCGTAAAACCTTGCTGGGCACCGCCGTTTTGGGCGCGCTGGCCGCGGGCGTCGCCTTCCTGCCCGCCACCGCGCAAGAAATGGTGACCGCCGACGAGTACCGTGCCGCATTACAGGATAAGTTTGCCAATCCCGGCACCATGATCGCCGATCAGGGCGAGGTTCTGTTCAAAGCCAAGCGCGGACCGAAGAACGTCTCGCTGGAGGCCTGCGATTTCGGCCTGGGCCCGGGTGTATTGAAGGGTGCTTACGCCCAACTGCCGCGTTACTTCAAGGACACCGACCGTGTCGAAGATCTGGAGTCCCGTCTGGTCACCTGCATGGTCAAGCTGCAGGGCTTCACCCCGGAGGAAGTGAAGAAAAAAGTGTTTGCGGACCATCGCATCGGTGAGAGCAACACGCCGATCGAGGCGATCGCCATGTACGTTGCCGCCCAGTCCGACGGCATGAAGATCGATCCGCCGATGAAACATCCCAAGGAGCGCGAGGCGCGTGACATCGGCGCCGCGCTGTTCAAGACCCGTCATGGTCCAATGGATTTCTCCTGCGCGACGTGTCATGGCGCCGACGGTTTGCGCGTCCGCCTGCAGGAACTCGGCAACTATCTGGAAAGCGCGGAAGACACCAAGCGCACCATGAAGACGTGGCCGACCTACCGCGTTTCGCACGGTGTGGTACGCACGCTGCAAAGCCGCATGTGGGACTGCCACTGGCAGATGCGGTTGCCCGATCTGGATTACGGCTCGCCCGCGTCCGTGGCGCTGATCTCTTATCTGAGCGATAGAGCCCGTGGCGCCGAATTGGACCTGCCCGGCATGAAGCGTTGATCCCAAGGAGATACCATGAACCGCAAACACCTGTTACTGATGACCGCAGGCGCGTTGTTCGCCACCGGATGCGCCACTGCCCAGCAAAGTGGCAAAGTTACCCAAGCGCAGCTCGACAAAATCATCGCCGCCAGTTTTCTGCCGGGTGAAAACCAGCATCTCGATCGCCTCAAGCAGGACGATACGCTCAAGGCCTGCAACCAATACAACGAGAATCCGCCGGACAAAGTGGCCGCAGCCATCATCGAGCGTGAGACCAAGGCGATCAAATACCCTGCCGACGGCAAGCTGATGGGCGACTGGAAGACCGGCGAAAAGTACTACACCATGGGCTTCGCGTACCGTATCGGCACCATCGAGCCGGATGACCCCAAGAAGGATCGCGGCGGCAACTGCTATGCCTGCCACGCTGCCGATCCCAAGGAAGTCGCCTTCGGCACCATCGGCCCCAGCCTCGTGGGCTACGGCAAGCTGCGCGGCACCAGCGAGGACATGATCAAGTACACCTACGAGAAGATCTACAACGCACAAGCCTTCGTGCCCTGCTCACGCATGCCGCGTCTGGGCCACAATGGCATCCTGACGCCAGAGAAGATCGCGCACATCACGGCTTTCCTGCTGTCGCCGGAGTCGCCGGTCAACAAGTAAGCGGCTGGTCTCTCCTCCCTTCGCCGCGCAGGTGGCGGAGACTTCGATTGGCGCTCCCTCGCGGAGCGCTTTTTTTACCCCGGCGGGTGACGCAGGATCTGCGCGGATGGCGGCGGCCGAGCTTCGGTGGCGCCGTTGCCGCAGCGGATCGGGCGAGGGGACTTGGTGCCGGGAGGGGGACTCGAACCCCCACGGTGTCACCACCGGCGGATTTTGAGTCCGCTGCGTCTACCGATTCCGCCATCCCGGCTGGATGGGTCGCGGATTATCGCCCAGGGCGCGCATGGCGGGCAACGTATAATCGACTGTTGCGATGCGAACCAGCGATTTCGATTACCACTTGCCGGACGAGTTGATCGCCCGGTTTCCGCTCGATCAGCGCCGCGCCAGCCGTCTGTTGCACGTCGATGGCGTGCGTCCGGCGCTGCATGACCGGATGTTCGCCGAACTGCCGGAGCTGCTGCGCGCGGGCGACCTGCTGGTGTTCAACGACACCCGCGTGATCAAGGCGCGCCTGACCGGCGAGAAGGACACGGGCGGGCGGATCGAGGCCTTGGTGGAGCGCATCCTGGACACCCATGAGGCACTGGTGTTCGTGCGCGCCAGCAAGGCACCCAAGCCCGGTGGGCGGTTGTTGTTCGCCGGTGCGTGCGAAGCACGGGTGCTGGCCCGGCGCGATGACCTGTTCCACCTCGCCTTCGATCCGGCGCATAGCGTGTTGGAGTGGCTGGAGCGGGTGGGCGAGGTGCCTTTGCCGCCTTACTTGGAGCGCGCCGCCGAACCCTTGGACCACGCCCGTTATCAGACCGTGTATGCGCGTGCGCCGGGTGCCGTGGCGGCGCCCACGGCCGGGCTGCATTTCGACGAGGCGATGATGGCCGCGCTCGATGCCATGGGGATCATCAGGGCCTTCGTCACGTTGCACGTCGGCGCAGGCACCTTTCAGCCGGTGCGTGTCGAGGATGTGGCGGAACACCGCATGCACAGCGAACGCTTCGTCGTGCCGCAGGCCACCGTCGCGGCCGTGGCCGCCGCGCGCGCCGCCGGCGGGCGGGTGTGCGCCGTCGGCACCACCAGCCTGCGCGCGCTGGAAGCGGCGGCGCGACACGGCGCGTTGCGCGCGGGGGAGGATGAGACCGATCTGTTCATCACTCCGGGCTATCGCTTCCGCGTGGTCGAGCGGCTGATCACCAACTTTCACCTGCCGCGTTCCACGCTGTTGATGTTGGTGTCCGCGTTCGGCGGCCAGGAACTGCTGCGCCGCGCCTATGCGCATGCGGTGGCGCAGCGCTACCGTTTCTTCAGCTATGGCGATGCCATGCTGATCGAGCGCGCATCGGATGCGGCCGCGGCGGCCGATGCGGCGGCTTGAAGTGGGCCGGGGGTGGCCGTCGTCAGCGCGGGTGTGGCGAGGCCATCCGGAGGGGTGAGCGGTCGAGACGTTCGCTGCTGGATTGCCGCGGCGGCTGCGCCGCCTCGCAATGATGGCGGTGGCGGAGGGCGGCGTCATCGCGAGCGTGGCGCGGCGATGCCGCGGCAAGGTACAGGATTACCTTGATTTCCAATGCGTTTCGCGTATCATGCGTGCCAGTTGTGCAGTGCAGTGATTGGCTTGCCGGCGTACTTGCCGGTCAGTTCAAGCCCTCGGGACTGTGTTCACAGCCCCATCGTCCCCGACCTCACCTGATCCTTCGCGGAACGCGCTTCCGTCGATTCGGCATCGCGGCATCTGGTTGGCGCCGATGATACGCGAGAATCGACGCGAACCTGATCCAGGGCCGCGCGCTTCTGTTCGCGCCCCGCCGTGGGCGCCCTTCAGCCTTCCGGTTGCCCATGCGCGCCGGCGGCTGGCTTTTGCAAAGGATCGACATGAGTTTCGCCGAACTGGGATTGCATCCCCTGGTGTTGAAGTGCCTGGAAACCACCGGCTACACCACCCCCACCGAAGTGCAGCGTCAGGCCGTGCCGGCCGCGCTCGATGGACATGATCTGCTGGTGTCCAGCCATACCGGCAGCGGCAAGACCGCCGCTTTCCTGCTGCCCAGCCTGCATCGGCTGGCGCAGCCCTCGGCGTTGCCGGGCAACGGCCCGCGTGTGCTGGTGCTGTGTCCGACACGCGAGCTGGCGCTGCAGGTACAGAAACAGGCCATGATCTATGGCGCCGGACTGCGCAAGCTGCGCACCGTGTGCCTGGTGGGCGGCGCGCCGTTCGGGCCGCAGTTCCAGGCCCTGCGTCACCACCCGGAAGTGATGATCGCCACGCCGGGCAGGCTGATCGACCATCTGGAGCGGGGCCGCATCGATTTTTCGCGTCTGGAAGTGCTGGTGCTGGATGAAGCCGACCGTATGCTGGACATGGGCTTCATCGAGGACATCGAGCACATCGTCGCGCGTCTGCCGCAAAGCCGGCAGACGCTGTTGTTCTCGGCCACGCTGGACGGCATGGTCGGGCGCATCGCCGCCGAGATGACGCGCGACGCGCGCCGCATCGAGGTGGCCAGCCATGCCGCGCACAAGGCCAACATCGATCAGCGCCTGCTGTTCACCGATGACGTCGGCCACAAGCACAAGCTCCTGGACGTGCTGCTGCGCGATGTGGGACTGAGCCAGGCGGTGGTGTTCACCGCCACCAAGAAGAGCGCCGAGGAACTGTCGGAAACCCTGCGCGAGCAGGGCTTCGCCGCCGCCGCGCTGCACGGCGACATGCCGCAGCACAAGCGCAACCGCACGCTGCAGCGCCTGCGCGACGGTCAGACGCGCGTGCTGGTGGCCACCGACGTGGCGGCGCGCGGTATCGACGTGGCCGGCATCAGCCATGTCATCAACTTCGACGCGCCGCGTCAGGCGGAGGATTACGTGCATCGCATCGGCCGTACCGGCCGTGCCGGTCGCGCCGGCATCGCCGTGACCTTCGTGCACGGCCGCGAGCGGGGCCTGATCCGCGACATCGAACGCTATACCGGCCAGGCCGTGCGCGTCGACGTGATTCCCGGTCTGGAGCCTATGGCGCGCGCCGACAGGCCGTTCGCCAAGCCGCGCTTCGGCAAGGGCAAACCCTGGCAGGACAAGCCGCGCGGCGCGCCGCTGCGCGACCACACGGCGCAGCGCCGTGACGACGGACGGCCGGGCGAGAACCGCAGCGGTTGGCAGGACGAGCGGCGCTGGGGTCCGGCCAGCAACGCGCTGGCGCGCCAGCCGGATGGCCGGCCGGCGCGCGACCACGCGCCCGCGCGTCACGACACCCGCCCGCGCGGCCGCCAGAGTTGGTGAGCGCACGGCGCGCGCCGCTGGTGGCGCGCGCCGTGTTTGCCGCTATGCTTGGCGCTTCCCGCACGATGGAGGCGTAGCCATGACCCCGCAGCAACTGGTCCAGGACGTCGAGCATCTGTTCAGCCTGCCGGACGTGGCGATGCGGCTCAACGAGCTGCTCGACCAGCCCGACGTGTCGACGCAGAAACTGGTGGAGGTGGTGCAGCTCGATGCGGCGCTGGCGGCCACCGTGCTGCGTCTGGCCAATAGCGCGTGGTACGGCCTGCCGCGCAAGGTGGACACCATCTCGCGCGCCATCACGCTGATCGGCCAGCAGGCCCTGCGCGATCTGGTGCTGTCGACGGCGGTGATCACCAGCATCAAGGGCATCCCGGAAGAGTTCGTCCATCTGCTCGATTTCTGGGACAACAGCGTCAACTGCGGCGTGGTGAGCCGCAATCTGGCGCAGAAATGCGGCATTCGCGCCGGCGAACGCATGTTCCTCGCCGGCCTGCTGCACAAGATCGGCCGCCTGGTGTTCTACGCCGCCCAGCCGGTGCGTTATCGCCAGGTGCTGCGCGACCGGGACATGGGTGAAAGCGCGATCGTCGCCGCCGAGCGTCAGGTGTTCGGCTTCACCCATGCCGAACTGGGCGCCGCGCTGTTGCGCAACTGGCGCGTGCCCAACGTGCTGGACGAGATCGTCGCCTATCAGATCGAACCCTGGCGCTGCCCGGATTTCCCCAAGGAGGCGGCCGTGCTGCACGTCGCATCGGACATCGCCTTCCACATGGCGCCGGACATCAAGAGCCGGGCCGGTTCGGGCGAGTACCGGTTGAGTTTCGACGAGGCGGCGTGGAACCTGCTCGACCTCGAACGCGGCGTGCTGGTCGACATCCTGCAGATTTCGCTGGTGCAGGCGTTCGAGTTGCTGGAGATCGTCAACCGGCGTGGTTGAGCATTCGCGTGGGGCGGCGGCGGGCACGCCGGTTGCGGCCGCCGTTCCATGCGAAAATGACACGGTTTTTCCCACGTGATCCGAGCCATGAACAACGACCTCCCGCGCGTATTGCGAGCCGCGCGCAAGCCCATCCCCGCGGAACGCATACAGCGCGTGCGCCGGATCAACCTGCAACTCGCCGCGCTCGGCCAGCCGGGCTGGCGGGGCGACGACGAGGATCTGCTGGATGCCGCCGACGATCTGCTGCGCAACTATCGTCAGCATCGCCGCCTGCTGCGCGGTTATCGCTGTCCGGCCGATCGCCGCATCGAGGATTTCCTCGATGCTTATCTCACGCGCAACGACGTCGCCGCGCGTCTGCGCCTGCCGGCGGACGGCTTCGTGCTGGATCGCGCCGGCCTGGCGCTGGAAATGTCGCTGCCGGCGGATGGCGACCGCTTCCAGTCGCCCTGGCTGGCATCGTACCGCGTGCGTCAGGGTGTGTTGCACAATCCCGGCAAGGACCGGCGCACCACAGCGGGCGTGTTCCATGTCGTCGAAGGCGGCCTGCCCATACCCTGGGACAAGAAGGCGGTGCCGGCCGCCACCTTCGCGGCGCTGTTCCAGGCCGCCATGCGTCCGCCCGAGGCGTTGCTGAAACTGCCCTTCACGGCCGACCAGGAACCCGGCGCGCACCTCTGGGTGTCCCTGCTGTTGCGTCCGCTGGTATCGCCCGCGGTGCCTGGCCTGATACCGGAGAAGCGCATGGAGACGCGCTTTTTCGCGCCGGGCGGGCTGGTGGCCAATCTCGATTTCGTCGAGCGCATCTTCGGCAACGCCGGCGACCCCTACCTTCCGGAGAACGACGCCGGCCTGGATGTCGCGCACTGGAGCGGCCATACCGGCTGCGTGATCCTGGCGCCGCACCTGATCGAGCTGACCAAGAAGGAAGTCGGCCTGCCGCACTGGGACGCCGCCAGCGAGCGCCAGCGGCGCGATGGCATGTGCTGGAAGGACGAACACGAGCGCTACAACGACGGCGGCGCGTTCAAGATCGTGTGCCGCGACCTGTCCGGCGTCATCGTCACCATCATCGCCGACAACTACTTCGGCTACAGCAAGAAGGAGATCAAGTCGCAGATCAGCTACGCCGCCAATCTGTTCGGCGGCAGCGAGGAGGAACACTCGGGCGGCGCCCTGGCCTTCCCCAGCTTCAATCTGGGTGACAGCTATAGTCTGGATTCGCGCTATCTGGCGGAGGGGCACCGCATGAGCGATCTGCACGCGCTGTATGCCGATGCCATCGATTTCCAGCCCGAGGGCCATGGCATCGACCGGCGCGATCCCCGGCTGATCTACGTTCCCGAGGACACCCATCTGGATCTGCACGAACAACTCGCGAGCTGGACCTGGAGCAACGAGCCGCGCCATCTCAAGCTGCTGGCCGGCCACACCTACATGTATCCGTGCGGCTTCAAGGTGCATCTGGAACAGCATCCGCACGCGCCGTCCTGGCGCCTGGTGGGCAGCGAAGCCGAGGGCACCTTCTGCTACAAGCCCTGCACCGTGTCGGGCGGCGGCAAGTCGGAGATCTCCAAGTCGCTGGTGTCGGCGCTGCTGTCCGGGCCCTACTACGTGCACAACCTGAAGCAGGACCTGGACCAGGTCGAGGCGCTGTTCCGCCGCAGCTATGCCGACCGTTTCCGCCGGCCGCCGGCGGGCGGCATGGATACGCGCACGCTGCTGGCGCCCAACCGCACGCTGGGCTCGGTGATTCGCCTGCTGACACCGTCGGAGGAATACACCGACGCCTACAATGCCTGGTTGGAGAGCATCCCGCCGCACATCCGCGCGCTGGCCATCATCATCAAGCGTTTCTATCGGCCGGAATGGGGACCGGACTGGCGCGAGCATTTCCACGTCGACATGGTCGACGGCCGGCCGGGGCACGAGTTGAAGTATCACCGCCGCCGCCTGGAAGCCAGCTTCCTGCGTGTCGGCCGTCTGGATGACGGTTCCTGGCGGGTGTTCAAGGTGCGCCAGGACTTCGTCGGCGCGCAGAAGATCCAGCTCGCCGACGACATCGCCGTGTCCGCCACGGTGCCCACGGCGGCCCTGCATGATCTGCCGCCGGCGACCGGCGCGCATCCCGCCCGCAAGGTGGTGGCCAACTGCGAGGCACGCCTGTTCCAGCGGCCGGACGATGCCAAGCATCGCGGCCTGGACCCGCAGACCGAACGCGATCTGGCGCAGCCGGACAACTTCATTTCCAATTTCGAGCCGCTCGACCGCGACGACGCGCGCGATCTGGTCGAGGACGTGCTCACCTTCCACCATTACACCGAGCCCATGCGCCGCCTGATCGAGGCAGCCGCGGCGGAGGACGGTTACTTCGTCTCCTCGGCGCATCCGCGCATCGTCGACGGCAAACCCAGCCCCAATCCGCGCTACCTGCAGCCACGGCCCGACCTGGCCGATCCGCTGGCCGGCTACATTGCCGGGATGGGCATTCGTCTGCATCGCCGGCTGGGCGCCGATGCACCCATCGTGCATGCGGTCGATGCCGTGCTGCCGGGGCGGCGCAACAATCCGCCCAAGCCGGGCATCCATCCGCTCGCGGTGTATGCACCCATCCATTACCAGGAACTGCCCGAGCTGTTCATGGATTTCATCGCCAGCCTGTCCGGCAAGTCGCCGTCGACCACCGGCGCGGGTTCGGAGGGCGCGCTGACCAAGGGGCCGTTCAACGCGCTAACCTACACCGCCGACCTCAACAACGCGCTGGTGTCCTTCATTCTGTGCGGTCACGACGGCTTCACCACCGCCGCCGGCCACATCGGCGCCAACCGTCGCGTCGACCACGACATCAGCTTCCTGATGCCGGAAATCTGGTGCCGCCTGACGCCGCGCGAGCGTGACGCGCGCTGGCTGATCGAACAGGGCTATCTGGAGAGAATCGCGGATTTCGAGCACGAGGGCCGGCTGGTGCCGGCGAGCCGGCTGGGTTACCGCATCACGCCGCGTTTCATGCACGCCTTTCTGGGCAAGATCTTCGACGATCCGATGCAGGTGTTCGACGAAGCCATGCTGCGTCCGGAAACGCAGGATCTGGAGGCTTTCGTCGACGGCGTCGAGCACATCGTCGACATGCACCGGCGGGTCGCCCAAGGCTATCTGGCCGACGCGTCCATCGACGATGCCTGCCCGCCGCTGCGCGCTTTGCTGCACATCATGGCGGAAGGGCAGTACCAGGGCATGGACCTCGCGCATCCAGAGATCCGCCGGCTGTTCACGCGTGAGGCGCTGATGGCCAGCGACTGGTATCGGGAACGCCTGAGCATCAAGCAGCAGCGCGACATCGCGCTGTACCGGCGGCACGTGCGTTATCTGGAAGATTTTCTGGCCGAGGCCGACAGCCGCTGCGAGCCGGACGGCGTCGCGCGCTGCGAGCAGGCGCTGGCGCAGGCGCGCGCCGAGCTGGCGCGGGTGTCGGCGCCGGCCTACCTCACCAGCCTGTGGGGCAGTCTGGGCGCCGACTGGGTGCATCGGCCGATGGCGCTGGCGTGACCCGGCCGACTGCATCGCCACCGGTCGAGCCGCCGGCATCGGCGCAGGCCGAGGGCGTGCGCCTGTCCAAGCTGATGGCCGAGCGTGGCCTGTGCTCGCGGCGCGAGGCGGACCTGTACATCGAGCGCGGTCTGGTGTTCGTCGACGGCCAGCGTATCGCCCGGCTGGGCACGCGTGTGCATCCGGACTGCCGCATCGAACTGGCGCAGGCCGCGCGTCAGGCGCAGCAGCGGCGCGTCACGGTGTTGTTGCACAAGCCTATCGGCTATGTCTCCGGCCAGCCGGAGCCGGGCTACCAGCCGGCGGTGACACTGATCCGCCCGGATACGCGCTGGCGCGACGCCGGTGGCCCTGCTTTCACTCCCGGTCACCTCAAGGGGCTGGCGCCGGCCGGCCGTCTGGACATCGATTCCACCGGCCTGTTGGTGCTGACCCAGGACGGGCGTATCGCGCGCCGACTGATCGGCGACGACAGCCCCATCGAAAAGGAATATCGGGTGCGCGTGCAGGGCACGCTCAGTGCCTCCGGCCTGGCGCTGCTCAACCATGGCCTGGAACTGGACGGACGCCAACTGCGCCCGGCCCGGGTGGACTGGCAGAACGCCGACCAGTTGCGCTTCGTGCTGAAGGAAGGGCGCAAGCGCCAGATCCGCCGCATGTGCGAACTGGTGGGTCTGCAGGTGCTGGCGCTCAAAAGGGTGCGTATCGGCCGCGTGCCGCTGGGCGACCTGCCGCTCGGGCAATGGCGTTACCTGCGCGAGGACGAGGCGTTCTGATGCGCTGCTCCCTGCTCGCGGCGTTGCTGGCACTGTCGTCGGCGTGGCCGGCGATGGCCTGGCAGGCGCGGCCGCTGACCGAGATCGCGCTGTACCCGCAGCGCACGGCGCAGGCCCAGGTGGTCAGTCTGAACGAAAGCCGCATCGCCGCCGAGATCAGCGGCCGCGTGCTCGTGTTGCCGGTGGAGCCGGGCCAGCGCATCGCCCGCGGCGCCATGGTGGCGCGGCTGGATTGCACCGACCACGAACTCGCCGCCGCCAGCGCGGGCGCCGCGCTGCAAGCCGGCGAGGCGCGCGCGCAGCTCGCCCGCCTGCAACACGAGCGGGCGCGCAAGCTCGCCGGCGAAGGCTTCATCAGCACCGACGCGCTGGATGCGCGCGCCGCCGAACTGGATGCCGCGCGCGCCGAAGTGGCGGTGCGTCGCGCCGCGCTCGACAGCGCGCACGCCGCCACGGCCAAGTGCGTGGTGCGCGCGCCGTTTCCCGCCATCGTCATCGAGCGCCTGGCGCAGCAGGGCGAGCTGGCCGCACCGGGCACGCCCCTGGCGCGGCTGCTCGATACCTCGCGCATCGAGGTGCGCGCCGAAGTGCAGACTGCGGATGCCGCCGACCTGCGCGCGGTCCGTGAAGTGCATCTGGATACGCCGGACGGCAGCCATGCGCTGCGCCTGATCCGGCTGTCGCCGGCGGTGACGCCGGCCAGCCGCCTGCAACAGGCGCGCCTGCGTTTCACCGGCGATGCCGCACCACCCGGCAGCAGCGGCCGCGTGCGCTGGACCAGCGCCATCCCGCACCTGCCGCCCGAGCTGCTGGCGCGGCGTCAGGGCAGTTTGGGCGTGTTCGTGGTGGACGGCGACCGGCCGCGCTTCCAGCCGCTGCCGCATGCGCAGGAAGGTCGGCCGGCGCGCGCCGACGGCCTGCGCGCGGATACGCGCGTGGTGGTGAGCGGCATCGGCCAATTGCCCTGATCGGCTGGCGCCGACGTCATACTAGGGGGAAAAGGGAAATAGGGGACAGACCACGGTTTTCAAGGAAAACCGTGGTCTGTCCCCTATTTCCTGTCCCCTATTTCCAGCCCTTGCGGTATTCGTGGCGCATGTTGGCGATCACCAGACCGGCCGAGATCAGCAACAGACCGCTCAGTTCGCCCACCACGTCGTCCAGCCGCCACAACGCGAGAGCACCGGCGGCGACATACAGGAAGGGCAAGGGTTCATACAGCCAGTTGGGCAGTTTGACCATGATGCGGGAGTTGATTCATCTGCGTCGAAGGCGGCAGTTTACGCCCTGGAGCGGCCAGGTCATGCACGGCGCCGTCAACGCAGCAGCGCGATCCACAACGGCAGCGTCAACAGAAAGCCCAGGCTGGTCCAGCTCACGGTCAGCGCAGCCGCGCGCACGTCGAGCTGAAAGCGGTCGGCGAAACTGGCGGCCATCAACATGGTCGGCATGGCCACCTCCAGCACCGCGGCCACCTGCGCCGGCCGCAGTTCGCCCACGCTCGCCAGCGCCAACGCATACACCAGCAGCGGCGCCAGCAACAGCTTCACAGCGACCGCAGCCATCACCGGCGCGGTCGGCCGCAAATCGCGCCAGGGAATGGACAGACCCAGCGTGAACAGCATGATGGGAATCGTCGCCTGGCCGATGAACTTGCTCGCCTTGATCAGCGGATCGACGTCGATACCCGACAGGTTCACGGCGAAGCCCAGCACGAAGCCCCAGATCGGCGGCAGCGTCACCAGGGTGCGCAGCAGGCTGGTGCCGTGACCGCCCTCATGGCCCAGGCGAGTGGCGATCCACACACCCAGCGTCCACACCAGCGGCGTCGAGGCCAGTACGTCCGCAAACGCGGCATAGCTGCCGCCGATGTCGCCATACAGGAAGGTCAGCGTCGGATAGCCCATGAACAGCACGTTGCCAAAGCAACCGGCCAGCAGGATCGCCGCGCGCGTCTCCCGGCGCAACGTACGTCCCATGGGCGTGTGATACAGCAACGGATAGAGCAACGCGAAACTGATGAAGATGCCGGCGCTGGTCAGCGCCGGCACGGTCAGCAACTCCCGGGTGATGCTCGCCTGCGCCGACAGCGCGAATAGCAGCGGCGGCGCGAACACGTCCACCACCAGCCGGTTCAGATTGACCCGCAGGGTCGCCGCCGGAAACTGCGGACGGAAACGCACCCACAACCCGCCGGCGCCCACCAGCAGGGCGATGGGCAGCCACACTTGCAGCAGCAGTTGCAGCAGGAACTGGGCGGACATGGGCGGATTGGGAAATAGGGGACAGACCACGGTTTTCCTTAAAAACCGTGGTCTGTCCCCTATTTCCTATTTCCCGCTATTTCCCGCCGCAGCGGGTTCTCGTGTGATGCTGCCCGATCGACTTCGTTCAGCGCGGGCAGGCGTCCTCGCCGGGCACCTTGCCCGGGATCAGGAGGAACTGCTCGAACGGTCCCATGACGCGCATGGCTTCGCCCTTCGGGCCTTCGAACTTGAGCCGCCCGAGCATCATGGCGCGCATCGGGCCGTATTCGCCGGCGCCCATTTCGCGCCAGCGCTTGGTTTCCGCGTGCATCAGGTAGTCGACGTCGTGGTCCAGCGTGGCGTTGCGGACCGGACCCGCGTAGGTGCACATGGCCTTGCCGCCCTGAGCGGAGATGGTCATCTGCACCTTGGTGTTCTCACCGCAGTCGGTACGGTACATGTGGATGATCTTGTAACCACGGCCCTTGTCGTTCTTGATCCACTTGTCGGCGAGTTCGTCGGTAAGGATGGGGTTGCCGTTCCAGGACTGGCAGGCCTGCTGTGCCCATTCGGCGGACATCAGCGGCGCCGCCTGGGCGGACAGTGAGACCAGGCCGGCGGTGGCCAGGGCGAGGGTGATGGTGCGCATGACGTGCTCCTCCAAGCGTTGCGATTGCGAAAGGCCAATGAGCCGGGCGCAAGGGTAGTCCGCGCGCAGGGTGCTGTCAAAGCGTGCCGCGCGTGGGGCTGCGGAGCGGTCGTCGTGCCGGAGAGGAGCGTGCGGGTCAGTGCGGCAGATACTGTTTCAGTGCGCCATACAGCCAGGTGCCGTGCAGCGCGCCGGCAAGTACCACCAGCGCGCCGAGCGAGCCGGTGCCGACCAGTGCGAACACCGGCCCGGGGCACAGGCCGATCAGGCCCCAGCCGAGGCCGAACACCACGCCGCCGATGGCATAGCTGATCCGGCCGGGCGGCTTCTCCGGGATGTCGATGACCTGACCGTCCAGCGCGCGGCGCCGGTGCATGCGCTTGATCAGTTGTGTGCTGATCAGCCCGGTGGCGATGGCCGAGAACAGGATGCCGAACATGTGGAAGCTCTGGAAATGGAACATCTCCTGGATGCGATACCAGGAGGCGGCCTCGGACTTGATCAGCACGAAACCGAACACGACGCCGACCAGTAGATAGGGCAGATAACGCAGCATGGCGTCCTCGTCAGATCAGCATCCACGGCACCAGGAACCAGGACGCGAACAGACCGCCGCCGAAAATGCCCAACACGGCGTACAGAGAGGGTAGTTGCAGCGTGGACAGCCCGGTGATGGCATGACCGGAAGTGCAGCCGCCGGCGTAACGCGTGCCGAAACCGACCAGCACGCCGGCGGCAAACAGGAAGGTGAAGTTGCGCACACTGGCGTGAAACAGTTCGTCCGGCACCAGCAGTTGACCAGGCAGCGTGAAGCCCCAACTCAGCAGCATGTCCTGCGTGGCGGCACTGATCTTGACCGGCTCCGGGTTGGCGAACACGACGCCGGCGAGAAAGCCGCCCAGCGCGGTGCCGATCACGAACACCAGGCTCCAGGTGTGTTCCTTCCAGTTGTAACGAAAGAAATCGACATCCACCTGCGGCGGCTGGGTGATGGCGCACAGGTGGCGCAGGTTGTTGGAGATGCCGAAGGAGCGGTTGCCGATGAACAGCATGACCGGCACCATCAGGCCGATCAGCGGGCCAGCGACGTACCAGGGCCAGGGTTGGTAGAGCCAGTCCATGTTCACCCTCCGGGGAAACGATAGCGGGCGCGCATTATATTAGTATTTACTAATTCTAAAAGTGGACGGGCAGCGGGGGCGGTGACGCCGTCACGGCTTGGCGAGCGTGCCCAGCACCAGGTCGGCTCGCCGCTGGAGGGCGGCGGCGGCGTCCTGATCACCGGCGGCGAGCGCGCGCTGGCGCTGCACTTCCAGCCAGGCCAGCAGCGGGCGGCGCCAGCCGCGCTCGGAGGCGGTGTCGATGGCCGTCATCAGCGTGGCGGGTTCCGCCTGCTGCCGCTGGAACAGCAGCGCGGCGGCGATCAGACGGGGCAGCGGCGACTTGATGTCGCCGACTGCCTTGCCGGCGGCGGCGCTGTCGCGTGCCGCGAGCACGGCGCCGTAGTGCGCCGGCAGCAGCTTGGTGTCGAGCCCGTCCCAGTCGCCGCGCAGGAAACGCGCGTAAGCGGTGTCGGCCACGCCGGCATCGCGTGCCGCCGCTTCATACCCTGTGCAGGGCGAGAAATCCAGGCTGGCGATGCGCGCGGCGCATTGCGCCAGTTCGGCGCGCGCGACCAGATCGACGCGCCCCGAACGCGCGATCTCCGCGCGCGCCTTGATCATGGCTGCATCGGCGGCGGCGCCGTCGCCTTCCAGCCAGCGTTGCTGTGCGTGTTCCAGCAGGCTCACCGCGTTCATCTGCCAGTTGGCCGGTGGCGGCTTGCCGCCGCAGGCCGTCAGGGCCAGCAGCAGTGCCATGAAGGTCAGGGTCTTGGTCATGGCGTGCGGATCTCCACATCGCGCGAGAATGGCCATTTGCGGTTGATCTCGTTGATCAGGTGGTTGACCTTGCGCACGCTGTCGTCGATCTCGACGCGCAGCAGCGCCATGTCGGTGGTGGCCTCGCGCACGTTGCCGGTGATCGTGGCGACGTCGGCGCTGGCGCGCTGGGCGTTGGCGATGATGGCGTCGGCCTGCTTCAGGCTGGTGCGCACGTCCGTGAGGATGCCGCGTACCTCGGTGAGCGAACCCTGCACCTGGTCTATCACGCCGGCATCGCCGAATACCCGTTGATCGGTCCGGGCCAGCAGCGTGTCGACCTTGAGCGATACGCCGTTCAGGTTGCCGAGCAGCGTGTTGGCCTTCTGCAGCGCGCTGACCACTTCGCGCGCCTTGTCCGGGCCGCCCAGCACGCCTTCCAGCACGCCGTATTCGCCGGTCATGCGCGCGGTGACGGTCTGCACGTTGCCCAGCGTCTGGTTGATGGCGGAGTCGCCGGCGGTCATGGCTTGGACGTTGGCCAGGATGTCCTTGACCTGGTTGATCACCACCGGAATGTCCTGCGAGGCGTCACCGACGATCAGCGGGCGCACCGCATCCTCGGGCAGCGGCGGGTCGGCCAGTTCGGCGGTGTGCGCCTTGATGCGGGCGCCGCCGATCAGGCCCTTCTCCAGCGTGAACACGCTGCTGTCGCGCAGCCAGCGCGTATCCTTGCGCGGCACGGCGATGACGATGCGCACCGTGCCGTCGTCCTGCAGGTGGATGCGTTTGACCTTGCCGACCGGGAAGCCGGAATAGGTCATGGGCATGCCGATGCTGACGTTCTCCGCGTCCGGCGCGGTCAGCACCAGATCCTGGGTAGCCTCGAACGCGCCGCGGCTGTACAGGCTGAACACCACGAAAGCGATGCCCAGCGCGACCGTGAGCACCAGCAGCAGGCCGACCTTGAACTCCAGGTTGCGGATCGCCGGCGCGCCGGTCGGGCGCTTCACGGGTGGGGATACAGGGGTCGGTTCCATGCGTAATCGACGATCCAGCAGACGTTGAGGTGATCGCCCAGGCGTTCCAGCAGCGTCGCGACGTGGCTGGGATGATGGTGGTCGGGCAGCAGTAGACCCGGGCGGTCTATCACAATGATAGGCGGTCGCGCGATGGCCGCGCGCAGCAGTTTGGCGGCGAAGCGTTGCGCGCCGTCGAGATCGGGGTCGCGCTTGAACGCGCAGTCCTCGACGCCGGCCGCCACCAGCAGTTGCCAGGCGGCATCGGCGGCATCGTCGTAGGGCACGTTGTCGCGGTACTCCGGGATCAGGGCGATGTTGTCCAGCACCGACAGATTGGCGCGCAGCGGCATCTCCGCCGACACCAGCGCGACATCGGCATGCGCCGCGAGGAAGGCGACGCGCTCCGGCGCGTCGGCCATCCACTTCACATGTACTTGAACGCTAATGATGCCACCTCGATCAGCATCAGCACGAAGAACAGCCGCACCATGCCGCGCAGCACGGAGATCGGCGCCATGAACAGCTTCTTGGGCGTGGCCAGACCCTCCACCACCGGAATGGCGGTGACGGCGACCCCGAACGCCAGGCTCTTCAGGAACAGGCCGAGCAGCATGGTGCCATCGAACACCTTGGCGACCACGCGGGTGAAATCGCCGAAGCTCCACCATTGCGCGCCGTACACGGCCAGATAGGCTTGCAGCAGTGCGATGACGCTGGTGAGTATGGTCAGCGCCAGCACCGAGATCACACCGGCGATCACGCGCGGCATGAATTCCAGGCGCAGCGTGTCAACGCCGGCCGTCTCCAGCGCGTCGATCTCGCTGTGGATGCGCATCAGCGCGACTTCGGTGTTGATGGCCGAGCTGGAGCGCAAGGCGACGAACAGGGCCGTGAGTAACGGCAACAGTTCCAGCACGATGACGCGCAGCGACATCTCCAGCGCGAAATCCGACAGGCCGAAGCCGGCTGCGGTGCTGACCACGATCTGGATCAGCACATAGGAAAACAGCGCCGCGAACAGCAGATAGCCGGGCAGGATCTGCCAGGCGGTGAAATAGATCTGCTTGGCCACGACGTTGCGCGTTGCCGGGTTGTACAGACTGGGGGTCACCGCCGCCGCCAGCGCCTTGCCGGCGAAGTGCAGCGTGGACATCCACACCCGCCAGGCGGCGAGGAACGCGGCGCCGCGGCGGGTGACGAAGGCGTTGAGGGCGTGCATGCCCGACATGGTAGGTTGCCGGCGCACTTTTTTCATCCCCGGCATGCCGCCCGGCGTACGCACGAGCCGGCGCGGGCAACGTGTCCGGCGTTATCATCGTGGCCTGATGGATGGAAACCGATATGCGATTCCTGTTGCTTTGCGCTGTGTGGGTGTGGGCGGCTTGGGCGGTGCCGGCCTTGGCGGCGTCCGGCGTGATGCTGCGTGACGAAGTGCTGCGTGGCGCCGCCAGCGCCACGGCGCCCGAGGTCGGCAGCGTGGCGCGGGGCGCGAGCGTCGAGGTGCTGGGGCGTCAGGGCGGGTGGACCCAGGTGCGTGCCGCTGGCCGCAGCGGTTGGGTGCGGGTGCTGTCGGTGCGCAGCGATGCGCCGGCGTCCACCGCCGGCCTCGCCGGCCTGGTGGAGGCCGGCACCACGCGGCGTGATCCCGGCCAGGTGGTGGCGGTAGCCGGATTGCGTGGCCTGACCGAGGAGCAGCTCAAGACTGCGCGTTTCAATGCCGCCGAGCTGGCGCGCCTCAACCAGTACGCAGTCACGCGTGCCGATGCGGAGCAGTTCGCGCGTGCCGCGGCGCTGCAGCGTCAAGAGGTGGGCTACATCGCCCGTCCGGGCGGCGATGGCGCCGCGCGCGATGCCGGCCCCTGGCAAACCCCGTGATGCGGCGCGCATGGGTATTGGCACTGACGGCCTGTCTGCTGGTGCCGGGCAGCGTCATCGGTATGGGAACCGCGCCGCAGAAGGGAACGACGACAGCCGCCGTCGGAACGGCCAGTGTGATGCTGCGTGACGACGATCTGCGCGCCGCGCCCGACGCCAACGCCGCGGTGTTGGCCCGCGTGGCCAGGGGTAGCACGGTGCGTGTGCTCGCGGGGGAGGGCGGCTGGACGCAGGTCAGCGCCGATGGCCGGGTGGGCTGGGTGCGCATCCTGTCGGTGCGTGACGGTGCCGCCGCCGTGTCGGCCCGGGATGTCGGTGCGCTGGCCGGTCGTCGCGAGCCGGGGGAGATCGTCGCCGTGGCCGGTGTCCGCGGTCTGGACGAAGTCGCGTTGAGCCGGGCCGAGTACGATGCCGAGGAACTGTTGCGTCTGGACACTTATGCAGTCGGCCGCGACGAGGCGGAGCAGTATGCACGCGCGGCCGGTCTGCGCCCGCGCACCATGCAATATTTCGCGGCGCCAGCGGCCGCGGCAGCCCGGCCGACGCCCGGCTGGACCTGGATGGATCATTGAGGATAAGCCATGAAACGCCTGTTCATCGCCTTGCTCGCCGTCGCGCTGGCCATCGGCCTGGCGCAGGCATCGGATTTCGAACGCGCGCTGCGCGGCATCCTGCGCGACGCGGTGCGCGGCGGCAGCGCGCCGGCGCAACCCGCGCCGCCCGCAGCGCCCAGCGCGCCTGCGCAGCCCGCACCCGGCGAGCAGTTGCTGCGCGCGCTGTTGGCCGGGCGCACGTCGCTGGAGGAGGAGACGCGCATCGGCGAGCGCATCGCCGGCAACCTGCTGGGCGCGGCGCCGCTGGTGCGCGATGACGGTCTGCAGCGCTACGTCAACCGCGTCGGCCGCTGGGTCGCGCTGCAAAGCGAACGCCCGGACATCAACTGGCGCTTCGGCGTGATCGACAGCGACGACATCAACGCGTTCGCCGCGCCGGGCGGCTTCATCTTCGTCACCAAGGGCCTGTACCGCAGGCTCGACAACGAGGCCGAACTGGCCGGTGTGCTGGCGCATGAGATCGGTCACGTGTTGCGCCAGCACCACCTCAAGCTGATGCAGCAGTCGCAGATGGTCGCCGCGATCGGCGGGTTGCTCGGGCGTCAGGCGCGCAACGAGAGCGAGCTCATCCAGAACCTGATCGGCAACGGTGCCGAGATCGTCGCGCGCGGCCTGGACAAGGATGCCGAGCACGAGGCCGACCGCATCGGCATGGTGCTTGCCGCGCGCGCCGGCTACGACCCCTACGCCCTGCCGGCTGTACTGGCGGAGATCGGTCACATCGCCGGCAACGACCGCAGCGTGTCGCTGCTGTTCAAGACCCATCCGCATCCGCGCGACCGGCTGAGCCACCTCGGCGAGGCGGTGGGCGATCGCTTCGATCATCTGGCCGACGGCAAGCTCCTGGCCGAGCGTTTCTATCGTCTGCGTTGAGTCCGCCATGACGCTGCGCACGCGCCGCTTCTTCGGCCAGTTCGGCCTGAGTGTGCTGTTCCTGCTGTTGCTGCTGGGCCACGTCGGCGGCGCCTACACCTTCACGCTGATCGCCAAGTTCGAGGCGGCGCTGTACGACATGAAGACGCGGCTGTCGGCCGATGCGCGCATGGACGATCGCGTGGCCATCGTCGACATCGACGAAAAGAGCCTGCGCGAACTGGGCCGCTGGCCGTGGCCGCGCGACCTCACCGCCAAGCTCACGCGCAATCTGTTCGAGCAGTACGGTGTGGCGGCGATCGGTTACGACATCGTGTTCGCCGAACCGGACCAGAGTTCCGGCCTGCCGGTGCTGGAGCAACTGGCGCGCGGGCCATTGGCCGGGGAAACCGTTTTCCGCGCCATGCTGGAACGCATGCGCCCGCAACTGGACTACGACGGCATTCTCGCCGATGCGTTGCAAAGCGGCCCGGCGGTGCTGGGCTTCTATTTCAACTATGCGCAGCCGCCCGAGATCGTCGGCCAGTTGCCCGAGCCGGCCTTGGACTGTGCCCTGCTGGCGCAGCAGGGCATCGAAGCGCACGACGCCGTCGGCTACAACGCCAATCTGCCGCGCCTGCAAGCGCGCGCCGCCGGCGCCGCGTTCTTCAACATGGAGGCCGATTTCGACGGGGTCGCGCGGCGCATGCCCATGATCATGCGCCACGACGGCCGCTGCTACGGCTCATTGTCACTGATCACCACCGGTGCCGGCATGGGCGCGCAGCGTCTGGCGTTGCAGCCGGGCCAGGGCTGGCTTCCGCCGCGTCTGGACCTGGACGGGCTGCTGGTGCCGCTGGACCGCGCCGGTCGCGCCCTGGTGCCCTATCGTCAGGCCCATGCCTATCCCTACATCCCCGCCACCGACGTGATCCATGGGCGCACGCCCGTGGCGCTGCTGGAAGGGCGCATCGTGCTGATCGGCTCCACCGCGCCCGGCATCATGGATCTGCGCGTCACGCCGGTGTCCCGCATCCTGCCGGGCGTGGAGATTCACGCCAACCTGATCGCCGGCATGCTGGACGACACGGTCAAATGGCAGCCGGTCAACAGCACCCTGCTGGAGGTGCTGGTCATCGCCGCACTGGGCCTGGCGCTGGCCGCGCTGCTGCCGCTGGTGTCGCCGCTGTGGGCGGCGCTGGCGACCTTGGCGTTCAGTGCGCTGCTCGGTGCCGGCAACCTGTATGCCTGGCAGGGGTTGCACGCGCAGTTGCCGCTGGCCGCGCCGCTGTTGGCGGTGTGGGGTCTGTTCGTGCTCAACATGAGTTACGGCTTCTTCGTCGAGGCGCGTTCCAAGGCACAGATCACCCGCCTGTTCGGCCAATACATCCCGCCCGAGCTGGTGGACGAAATGGCCAAGGATCCGGCGCGCTACAGCCTGCGCGGCGAATCGCGGGTGATGACCGTGCTGTTCTCCGACATCCGTGATTTCACCAGCATTTCCGAGGGTCTGGAGGCGGCGCAACTGGCGGAGATGCTGAATGTCTACCTTTCGGCCATGACCCGCGTGATCCAGGAGACGCGCGGCACCATCGACAAATACATCGGTGACGCCATCATGGCGTTCTGGGGCGCGCCGATGAGCGACGAGCACCATGCGCGCGATGGTGTGCTGGCGGCGCTGGCCATGCAGGAGGCACTGGTCGAGCTCAACCCGCGGCTGGAGGCGCGCGGCTGGCCGGCGGTGCGCATCGGTGTCGGCGTCAACACCGGGCGCATGAGCGTCGGCAACATGGGTTCGGAATTCCGTATGGCCTATACCGTGATGGCCGACGCGGTCAATCTGGCCTCGCGTCTGGAAGGGCTGACCAAGCAGTACGGTGTGGGTGTGCTCGCCGGCGAGGCGACGCGCGCCGCCTGTCCCGACATCCTGTTCCAGATCGTCGATCGCGTGCGCGTCAAGGGCAAGGACGTGCCGGTCGCGATCTACGAGCCGCTCGGCATCGCCGCCGAACTGTCCGCCGAACGTCGCGCCGAGGCCGAGGGTTTCGAGGCCGCGTTCGCCGATTATCAGGCGCAGCGCTGGGACGACGCAGAGATCAAGCTGATGGAACTGGGGCGCGCCAACCCGCGCAAGCTGTACCAGGTGTACCTCGACCGCGTCACCCACTTCCGTTTCAACCCGCCCGCCGCGGACTGGGACGGCGTCTTCACCTTCACCACCAAGTAGGCGAGCATGCGCATCCAGATCCTCGGCTGTTCCGGCGGCATCGGCGACGGCCGGCACACCACCAGCTTTCTGATCGATGGCGACATCCTGCTCGATGCCGGCAGCGGCGTGACCACGCTGTCGCGCGAGGCATTGCGGCGCATCGACCACGTGTTTCTGACGCACACGCATCTGGATCACATCCTCAGCCTGCCGCTGCTGCTCGACAGTGTCGCTGGCGAACGCGACCGGCCGGTGCTGATCCATGCCACCGATGAGGTGCTCGAAATCCTCAAGGCGCACCTGTTCAACTGGCGTATCTGGCCGGATTTCTCCGGCATACCGACCGAGGCCTCACCGTTCATGCGCTACGCGCCGTTGCGGGTCGGCGACACGGTGATGCTGGGTGCCCGCGCTTTCACCGCCATCCCGGCCCATCACGTGATCCCGGCGGTCGGCTATCTGCTGCGCGGCCCGGGCGCCAGCCTGCTGTTCTCCGGCGATACCGCCAGCCACGAGGCGCTGTGGCAGGTGGCCAACGATCACGCCGATCTGGCGCATCTGCTGGTGGAGTGTTCGTTCGGCGACGATCAGGCGGGCATCGCCGAGGCGTCCATGCACTACTGTTCCAGCACGCTGGCGGCCGATCTCGCGCGTCTGCGCGGCGGTCCGCAGGTGTGGATTTCGCACCTCAAACCGGGAGGCGAAAGCGCGATCATGGCGGAACTGGCGGCGGCCGCGCCATGCCCGGTCGCGGCGCTGGCGCAGGGGCAGGTGTTCACGCTGTAGGCACGGCATGCGACGAGTTGTAACAATTCCCTGCCAAGCTGTCCGATCATGCCCCGTCCGATCCAGCCGGCCGCCGAAAACGGCGGTGAATCCCGCGTCGCCGCGCGCACGCAACTGCGACTCATCGAGCAGCTCATCGTCGCCCTCGAGGCGCTGCGCGCACGCGCGCTGGCTCTGGAAGCGGAGCGCGCCGAACACATCGACGCGGCTCATCCCGAGCGACGCGCCAGCGCGCGCAATCTGACGCACTACCTGGCGCTGCGCCAGAGCGACATCCGTCGCCTGCAGGTGGACTTGGCGCGGCTCGGATTGTCACGCCTGGCCCGCAGCGAAGCGCACACCCTGGCCAGTCTGGATGCGGTACTGGCCGCGCTGCATGCGCTAGCCGGCAGCAAGCCGGCGCGGCGGGCGCGCCCGCCGGTGGCGATCCGCAGCGGCGAGAAGCTGCTGGATGCGCATGCGCGCGAACTGCTGGGCGCGCCGCCGGCCGATCGCGCCACCCGCATCATGGTCACCATGCCCACCGAGGCGGCCACCGATCCCGCGCTGGTGAAAGCGATGTTGCAGGCCGGCATGAATGTGATGCGCATCAATTGCGCGCACGACGACGCCGAGGCCTGGCTGGCGATGATCGCCAACCTGCGCGCGGCGGAACGCGAGACCGGACTGACTGCCCGGGTGTATGCCGACCTGGCCGGACCGAAGCTGCGCACCGGCGCCATCCGGCCGATCGGGCGCAAGCTCGATTTCAAGCCGCTGCGTGACGCCTGGGGACGCATCCAGCGTCCGGCGCGCGTCTGGGTCACGCCGCGCGGGCAGCCGGAAAACCCCGCGGAAGCGGTCGACGCCGTGCTGCCGGTCGATGCCGAAGTGCTGCGCGAGGCGCGGCCCGGCGACAGCCTGGCGCTGGAAGACAGCCGTGGCAGCCAGCGCGACATCGTGCTGGCCGAGGCGCACGGCGCGTCCTGGCTGGCGCATGCGCATCGCCATGTCTATCTGCGCGACGGTGCTGGTTGCGCGCTGTATCGCGACGTGATCCAGTTGGCCAAGGGCACGGTCGGGCCGTTGCCGGAAGTCGTGGAACCGCTGGTGCTCAAACGCGGCGATCGCCTGGTGGTGACGCCGGACGATCGCCCTGGGGAGCCTGCGCTGTTGGACGAGGAGGGTGAGGTCGTGCGCCCGGCGTCGATACCCTGCACACTGGATGCGGTATTCGAGCACGCGCGCGCCGGCCAGGCGATCTGGTTCGATGACGGCAAGATCGGCGGCTACATCCTGTCCACGCGCAATCGTGCGCTGCTGGTGGAGATCACCCAGGCACCGCCCAATGGCGCCAAGCTGCGCGCGGAAAAGGGCATCAACCTGCCGGATACCGATCTGGACATTCCCTCGCTCAGCGCCAAGGATCGGCAGGACCTGGCGGCGTTGGCACCGCATATCGACATCGTCGGCCTGTCGTTCGTGCGACAGCATAGCGACGTGCTCGCCCTGCATGAGGAACTCGATCGCCTCGGCGCAAGCCACCTGCATTACGTGCTCAAGATCGAGACGCGCCAGGGTTTCGAGAATCTGCCGCGCATCCTGATGGCCTGTCTGCGCCGGCCGCCGGCGGGGGTCATGGTGGCGCGCGGCGACCTCGCCGTGGAGATCGGCTTCGAGCGGCTCGCCGAAGTGCAGGAGGAGATACTCTGGCTGTGCGAGGCCGCGCACGTGCCGGTGATCTGGGCGACACAAGTGCTGGAGGGCATGGCGCGCCGGGGTGTACCGTCGCGCGCCGAAGTCTCGGATGCCGCATTCGGCGTGCGCGCCGAGTGCGTCATGCTCAACAAAGGCCCCTACATCGTCGACACGGTGCGGTTTCTCGCCAACGTGTTGACGCGCATGGCCGGGCACAACCGCAAGCGGCGGCCGATGCTGCGCCGCCTGGCGGTATCCGGCGGGCTGGGTTGATCCGGGTATAGCCCAAATGAACGGGGCTTCACGTCGCACGCGGCCCCGGGATGCTGAACAACGCGCGGAACGGTGAGATAATCCGCGCATGAACGACCCGCAACCCATCTCCCCACGCCGGCGCCTGCAGGCCCTGCTGGCAATCCCGGACAGCGAACGCACCGAGGCCCAGTGGGACGAGCTGAACGAGCTCGAGATCATGTTCGCGCCCGGCAACCGCATCGACGCCGGCGGCGACCGCAATCCGGCCGGAGGCAGCGCCGGTGAACGCGGCGCGCGTCGGTCTTCGGGTGGTG
Source organism: uncultured Burkholderiales bacterium (assembly GCA_937949525.1). GTDB lineage: Bacteria > Pseudomonadota > Gammaproteobacteria > Burkholderiales > Thiobacillaceae > PFJX01. The sequence goes on from CALEDT010000015.1 coordinate 25,817, forward strand.
GAGCCAAGACGCAACCCGCCGGCGCCGCGCCGCAAGCGAAGAAGCCGTTCCGGCGTTTTCACAAGAAGCCCGCCAAACCGACCGCACCTTCCGGCGAATGACCGCCGCCGGGGCGCAGTAGCGCAAGGGTTGCCGCGGGCAAAAAAAGGAGGGGCCAAGCCCCTCCTTCCTGTCCGGTGAGATCGGGCTCAGGCTGGCAAGCCCAGGGTATCGGCCCAGACGTTCTTGGCCCACGATTCCATGTAAGCCATTTCCAGCTCGCTTTCCTCCTTGGATACGCCGTTGGCACCCGGGGGCGGAATCATGGACTGCTTGGCTTCGTCCCAACGGAATACGGTGGCGACGTGGAACGCCGTGCTGTCGGAACTGGCCGAATAGCAGGTGTTGGTCACCACCGGTGCCGGATCGGGCTTGCGGCCGGCCAGCATCTCGGTGATGGCGTAGGCGCACATCTTGCCGGTGTTGTTGGCCACCGAGCCCGATTTCGGAAAGTTGGTCAGCGCCGAGTCGCCCAGCACGTGCACGTTGGGCACCACCTTGGATTCGAACGTGCGGTAGTCGATGGTGCACCAAGTGCCGTTGTTGCCGTCGCGCACGCCCGCCATGCCGGTGATCTCGGCGGCGCGCATCGGAGGCACGACGTTGATCACATCGCCCTTGACGTCGTCGAATTCGGTGCCGACGATCATCTTCTTCGGATCGATGGAGCGCGGCATGTTGTTCGGCCGGTAGTCGATCATGCCGTCGTAGTGCTTCTTCCAGGCCGCCATGAACAGGCCCTTCTTGGAGGCCACGTCCGGGTTGCCGTCCAAGATGATGATCTTGGAGCGCGGCTTGTGCTTCTTGAAGTAGTGGCCGACCATGCAGGCGCGCTCATAGGGTCCGGGCGGGCAACGGTACGGCGCCATGGGCACCGACATGACGAACACGCCACCATCCGGCATCGCTTCCAGTTGCTTGCGCAACGTGGCGGTCTGCGGGCCGGCCTTCCAGGCATGCATGATGGTTTTCTGCGTTTCCGGGCCGTAGTTCTCGACCTTGTCGAACAGCAGTTCGATGCCGCCGGCGAGGATCACGCGGTCGTAGGCGAAGGTCTTGCCGCCCTTGGTGGTGACGGTCTTCTTGCCGGTGTCGATGGCGGTGACCCAGTCCGGCACAAACGCATCAACGGATTTCTTGAGGTAGTCGTAGGTGAAGGAGATGTCGTTCATCTGGTTGATGCCCGCCAGCACCGTGTTGGAGAACGGGCAGGACACGAACTTGTCGTTCGGCTCGATGACGGTGACGTGGATCTTGGGATCCCACAACTTCAGGTAGCGCGCGCAGGTGGCGCCGCCGAAGCCGGCGCCGACCACGACCACCTTGTAACGCGCGCCGCCGACCGCGGCGGACTGGGTGGCACAACCGGACAGCGGCGTCAAAGCTGCGGCGCCCGCGGCACCGGCGGAAATCTTCAGGAAATCGCGACGATCAATGGTCATTTGTGGTCTCCAAGGCCGGTTACTTGATGGCGGCGAAATACTTGGCCATGGCCAAGAACTCGGCGTCGGTGTAGCCCAACGCGTGTTTCTGCATGACAGTGCCGGGGCGGCTGCCATCCTTGAAAGCCTTCATCTGTTCGACGAAATAGCCGACTTCCAAACCGGCCAGGCTGGGTATGGCGCCCCGGCTCTTGCCGTCTGGCCCGTGGCAGTAGGCGCAGTTGGCGGCCATGAAACGGGCGCGTGTGTCGGTGGCGTATACCGAGGCGCTGGTGCCCAGGGTCCCGGCGATCAGCAGGGAGACGGCGAGGGTTTTCTTCATGTGCTCCTCCAGGTGGAAAAAAACAGGCGGCGATCCGCCGGGCATAACGAACTACCAACCCTGGATCCCACATGGGTATGACGGCGCAAACCGCCTTGACCAGGATCAAAAACGTAGCGGCGGCGATGTTGGCATGACGCTTTTCTACCAGTCAACAAGCGAACGCTTATATGGAACGCGGCATCGCGCCGAGGGGGGCCGGCTGGCACGAATGGCAGCGTGGGTGGTCCGGGTGGGGCCACCCGCGCCCACGGGCAAGATCCGAACCGTCCGTTCAGGTTCGTGCGCCCAGCGCGCGCGCGCGTTGCAGCCGCGCGCTGTTTTCCGCTTCGCTGTCGGCCGTCGGCGCCTGCGTGTCGATCCAGCCGCCGAGATGGGCCTGCACCAGGTCGGCGAGCGCGCCGATCCAGGTGGGCCGGTCGTTCAGCGCCGGCAGATAGCGGTATTCACCGCCGCCGGCATTGAGGAACGTGGCTTTGCCTTCCATGGCGATCTCTTCCAGCGTCTCCAGGCAGTCGGCGACGAAGCCGGGGCAGATCACGTCGACACGCCGCGTGCCGGCGCGTCCGAGTTCCTCCAGGGTCTTGTCGGTGTAGGGTTGCAGCCATTCCGCGCGTCCGAAACGGGACTGGAAGGCGATGCGGTAATGGGCAGCGTCCAGCCCCAACGCCTCGGCCAGCAGGCGTCCGGTCTTGTGGCATTCGCAGTGATAGGGGTCGCCCTGGTCGAGCGAGCGGCGCGGCACGCCGTGGAAACTCATGACCAGCACATCGGGCTGGCCGTGCTCGGCCCAGTAGGCTTCGACACTCTGGCGCAGCGCGGCGATGTAGCCGGGGTGGTCATGGAAATGGCGCAGCGTGCGCACCTCCGGCATGTTGCGCAGCCGGAGCAACAGCCTCCAGACCGCATCCAGCGCCGAGCCGCTGCTGCTCGCGGCATATTGGGGATACAGCGGCAACACCAGGATGCGGTCGACGTTACCCGCGCGCAGATCCCGGATGGCGTCTGCGACGGCCGGCCGGCCGTAACGCATGGCGTAGGCCACTTCCGGCGGCTGTGGCAGCCGGCGCGCCAGCTCGTCGCGCAGCAGGGTGGCCTGGCGTTCGGTGAAATGGCGTAACGGCGAACCCTCGGGGCGCCAGATGGCGGCATATTTTTCGGCGGACTTGGCCGGCCGGGTGTTGAGGATGATGCCATTGAGGATCAGCCACCAGACCGGCCGGGGAATCTCCACCACGCGGCGGTCCCACAGGAATTCGCGCAGGTAGCGGCGCAGCGCCTTGGCCGTCGGCGCATCAGGCGTGCCGAGGTTGATCAGCAGGATGCCGACGCGGGCGGACTGGTCGTGGCGGTGGGGCGGTTCGGGCAGGTAGAAGGGCATGCGGGGCGCGGTCGCTGAGGGTTCTCGGGGAGGGTGTGCCGTCGTGTGTCGCCTGCATCACGGGTAGGTCAGCGCGTTGGATAGCAGCCTGGCGGTGATGTCGACGATGGGAATGACCCGTTCATAGGCCATGCGCGTGGGACCGATTACTCCCAGCGTGCCGACCACCTCGCCATTGGCTTCGTAGGGGGCGGCGATGACACTGCACTCGTCCAGCGGCGCGACGCCGGATTCCGCGCCGATGAACAATTGCACGCCATTGGCGTGCTGGCCGACGTCGAGCAACTGCATCAGCTCGGTCTTCTGCTCGAACAGGCCGAACAGTTCGCGCAGCCGCTGCATGTTGCTGGCCAGTTCCGGCGCGCCCAGCAGGTTGCGTTCGCCGGACAGTACGTATTCCTTGCCGGTGCCGCTGAAGGCATCGCTGCCGGCGGCGACCACCAGTTCCATCAACTGACTGATGTCCGATTTCAGTTCCGCCAGCTCACGGGCCAGGCGCGGCTGCACCTGTTCGAACGAGCAGCCGGCGAAATGCTGATTGAAGTAGTTGGCGGCTCGCGTGAGTTGCGCTGCGTCGTAAGCGCGATCGGTGACCAGCACGCGGTTCTGCACCTCGCCCTCGGCCGTGACCATGATCAACAGGATGCGCTTTTCGGACAGGGTCAGGAACTCGATCTGACGCAGCCTCTGACCGCGCCGCTTGGGGATCAGCACCACGCCGGCATAGGCGGTCAGCTCCGCCAGCAGGTGCGACGCCGCGTTGATCAGGCGCTGCGGGTCGTTCGGCGACAGGGTTGCCTCGATCTGGCGTACCTCGCCCTGCGCCAGCGGCTTGACCGTCAGCAGCGTGTCGACGAACAAACGGTAGCCGCGTGCGGTCGGCACCCGGCCGGCCGAGGTGTGCGGGCTGACGATGTAGCCGCCTTCTTCCAGGTCTGCCATGATGTTGCGGATCGATGCGGGCGACAGGTTGAGGCCGGTGTGTTTGGCCAGCGTGCGCGAACCCACGGGCTGCCCTTCCTCGATGTAGCGTTCGACGAGGAACTTGAGCAGGATGCGGGCGCGCTCGTTGAGCATGGTCGGTGATCGGGCGGAGCGGCGATGGCGGTGGACGGCTGGCATGGTAATGCAACGTTTATAATTTCGCCCCATGGATTCCGATTTCAAGACCATCGCCCTGATCGGCAAGTACAACAGCCCGGCCAGCGCGGGTTCGCTGATGCGGTTGGCCGGCTTCCTGCGCCAACGTGGTCATGAGGTGTTGCTCACCGCGCATACCGCGGAGTCCTGCCGCATCGAGGGCTATGCCATCCATACCTTGAAGGAGATCGGCAGGCTGGTCGATCTGGCCATCGTGCTGGGCGGCGACGGTACCTTGCTGAACATCGCGCGCGCGCTGGTCGATTTCCGCGTGCCGCTGATCGGCGTCAATCAGGGGCGGCTCGGCTTCCTCGCCGATGTGTCGCTGGACACCATGTTCACCACGCTGGACGAAATGCTGTGCGGCCAGTACCAGGCCGAGGAACGCATCATGCTGGAGGCCAGCGTCGAGCGTCATGACGACGTGCTGATCGCCAACTATGCGTTCAACGACGTGGTGGTGAGCAAGAGCACCATGGGGCGGCTGATCGAGTTCGAGGTCTATGTCGACGACCAGTTCGTCTACAGCCAGCGCGCCGACGGCCTGATCGTGGCCTCGCCCACCGGCTCGACTGCCTATGCGCTGTCCGGCGGCGGCCCCATCCTGCATCCCACGCTGGAGGCCGTGGTCATGGTGCCGATCTGTCCGCACACCCTGTCGGCCCGGCCCATCGCGCTGAACAGCCGTTCGGAGATCGAGATCAACCTGATCCACGCGGAAGACGCGCGCGTGCACTTCGACGGCCAGCAGCACGCCGATCTGCGCGTCGGCGACCGTGTCGTCATCCGCCGTGCACGGCATACGGTGCGACTGCTGCATCCGGAGGGACACAACTACTACGACACGCTGCGGCAGAAGCTGCACTGGGGGGAGAAGCTGTGATCCCGGTACCTGAATCGCGCATCGCCGGCTGAGCGGCCCGTCGCATGCTGCTGTCCCTGGACATCACCGATTTCGTGCTGGTCGACCGCCTGGAGTTGGAGTTCCAGGCTGGCTTTGCCGTGCTGACCGGCGAGACCGGCGCCGGCAAGTCGATCCTGCTGGATGCGCTGTCGCTGGCCCTGGGCGGACGTGCCGATGCCGGTGTGGTGCGCCCGGGCGCGCAGCGTGCCGAGGTGGCGGCGGCGTTCGCGCTGGACGACGTGCCCGCGCTCGCCGACTGGCTGCGCGACAACGATCTCGCCGGTGACGACGACCGTGTGCTTTTGCGGCGTGTCATCGATGTCAGCGGCCGCTCGCGCGCCTTCGTCAACGGCCGCGCGGCCACCGCGCAACAGCTCAAGGAGGCGGGCGAGCACCTGATCGACGTCCACGGCCAGCATGCGCACTACTCGCTGCTCAAGACGGTCGAACAGCGCCGTCTGCTGGACGCCTACGCCGGTGCCGAGGCACTCGCCGCCGACGTGGCGGGGTGCTGGCGGACGTGGCGCGCGGCGGCGCAGCGCCTTGCGGCCGCGCGCGACGATGCCGGCGCGCTGGCCGAAGAGCGTGAACGGCTGCTGTGGGAGGCGCGTGAGCTCGATGCGCTGGCGTTCAGTGCGGAGGGCTGGCTGGAACTGCAGGATGACCATCGGCGTCTGGCGCATGCCGCCGAGTTGCTCGACGGCGCGCGCGGGTTGGCGGACGTGCTGGAGGCCGACGATGCCGGTGTGCTGACCCGCCTGCGTGGTGCGCGCGCCGGTCTGGCCGAACTGGCGGGCATCGACGAGCGTCTGCGCGAGCCGCTGGGACTGCTGGAGTCCGGGGTCGACACCCTGCACGAGCTGGCGCGCGAGCTGGCCCGCTATGCCGATCGCATCGACCTCGATCCACATGCGCTGCGCGAGGTGGAGGCGCGTCTCGGCGCGGTGCAGGATGTCGCGCGCAAGCTGCGCCTGCGACCGGAGGACATACCGGCGCGTCTGGCGGAGTGCCGCGCCCGGCTCGGGGAGATCGGCGCCAGTGCCGATCTGGACGCGCTGGCGCGGGCCGAGACGGCGGCGGCGACCGAGTTCCAGACGCGCGCCGATGAACTGTCGCGCGCCCGTGCTGCCGCCGGCGCGCGTCTGGCCCGTGCGGTCACCGAGGCGATGCAGGTGCTGGCCATGAAAGGCGGCGAGTTCGCCGTGCAGTTGACGCCCGGCGCGCCCGCGGCGCACGGCGTCGACGACGTGGAGTTCCTGGTCTCACCGCATGCCGGTCAGGCGCTGAAGCCGCTGGCGCGCACCGCTTCGGGCGGCGAGCTGTCGCGCGTCGGCCTGGCGTTGCAGACCGTACTGTCCGGTACCTCCGGCTCACCCACCCTGATCTTCGACGAAGTGGACGCGGGCATCGGCGGCGGTGTCGCCGAGATCGTCGGACGCATGCTGGCGGCACTGGGCGCCTCGCGCCAGGTGCTATGCGTCACCCACCTGCCGCAGGTGGCCGCCGCCGCCGCGTGGCACTACCGTGTCAGCAAGGACGCGGGCGACGCCGGCGTGGTGTCGCGCGTGCAGCGCCTGGACGGTGAGCAACGGGTGGAGGAGCTGGCACGCATGTTGGGCGGTGTGCGCATCACCGAGGCGACGCGGGCGCACGCGCGCGAGATGCTGGCCACGGCAGCCTGAGCGCCGCCGTGTGTCAACGGCCCGCGTCGTCGCCGGTGCGGGCGAGCGTCGCGTCCACCTGGCGCAGCAATTCCGCAATCTGCAGCGGCTTGGTCAGGTAGGCAGCGAAGCCCGCAGCCTGGCCGCGCGCCACGTCCTTGGGCATGGCGTTGGCACTGATGGCGATGACCGGGATCGCGCACGTCTCGGGCGCGGCGCGCAGGCGTTCGAGCACGGCGTAGCCGTCCATGTCCGGCAGGTTGATGTCCAGCAGGATCAAGTCCGGTCGGTGCGCGCGCGCCAGCTCCAGGCCCAGACCCGGCGTGGCGGCGCTCAGCAGCTCGATGCCGGCGCGCTGCTTCAGGATGCGTTCCAGCAGGCGCAGATTGGCCGGGTTGTCCTCGATGCACAGTATGCATTTCGGCGCACCCGTGCACGCCGGGGTGGGTGGGGCGTCCGGGGCGTGCCGTTCGGCCTCCGCCGTTTCCGCCGGGGACGCAACGGCCGGCAGACGCAGCCAGAAGGTGCTGCCCACGCCGCGGCGGCTGTCGACGCCGATTTCCCCATGCATCAGCTCCATGAGGCGCTTGCTCAACGCCAGGCCGATGCCGGTGCCCTCGATTGCGTGACTGTCGGCGTCGAAGCGTTCGAACGGCACGAACACCGACGTGCGTTGCGTGTCGGTGAGGCCGGCGCCGGTGTCGCTGACTTCGATGTACACCACGTCTTCCATCGGCCACCACGCAACGCCGATATCGCCGCCTTCGCGGTTGTACTTCACCGCGTTGGACAACAGATTCAGCAGCACCTGCTTGAGGCGGACGCGGTCGGCCAGCGCATGTGCGTCGGCGCTACCGCGAACCTCGCCGATGTGGATGGCGCGCGCCTCGGCCAGCGGCCGGATCAGCGTCAGGCATTCCTGCATCACCGCCGCCACCGCTACCGGCTCGACGCTGATCTCCAGCCGACCGGCTTCGATACGCGCCAGATCCAGCACTTCGTTGATCAGGTCCAGCAGGTGCTGGCCGGCACGCAGAATCTCGTGCACGTTGTCACGCTGTACCGCGTCCAGCCTGCCCAGTTCCAGCAGTTGGCCGAAGCCGAGTATGGCGTTGAGCGGGGTGCGCAGTTCGTGGCTCATGCGCGACAGGAATTCGGATTTCGCCCGACTGGCGCGTTCCGCCTCCTCCTTGGCGTGTACCAGCTCGGCGGTGCGCCGCGCCACCCGCGCTTCCAGCTCTTCGTTGAGTTGCTTCAGCGCCTGCTCCGCGCGTTTGCGCTCGGTGATGTCCATGGAAGTGCCGAACATGCGCACTGCCCGTCCCTGTTCGTCGAACACGACGTGACCGCGCTGTTCCAGGATGCGCTCGCCGTCCGCCGATGACACGCGGTGTTCGACGAAGTACGGCCGGCGCGTGTCGGCATCCATGGCCTGGCGCATGGCGGCGGCGACGGCGTCGCGGTCGTCCGCATGCACCGCGCGCATGAAGTTGTCCATGCTCGCCTCCACGGCGTTGGGCGTATAGCCGAGCAGGCGGTATTCCTCCTCCGACCAGATCGCCCGGCCGCTGATGAGGTCGAGGTTCCAGTTGCCCAGATGGGCGACGCGCTGCGCCTCGGCCAGCAGGCTTTCCTGTTCGCGCAGTGCCATTTCTGCCGCAGCCAGTTCGGTGACGTCCTGCACCATGCCCATGGTGCGGATCGGCTGGCCGTTGCGGTACTCGGTCTCGCCCCTGACGCGCAGGTGCTTCACCCGACCGTCGCGCAGCAGCAGCCGGTACTCGATTTCGCAGGGTTGCTGCAGGCGTACCGCATCGCGGTAGGCGCGGTCGACCCGGTCACGGTCGTCCGGGTGGATGAAAGCCAGGAAGCCTTCGTAACTGGGGCGGTAGACCGCGGCATCGACCTCGTGGATACGGTAGACCTCCGGCGACCAAGTCATGCGATCGTTGCGCAGGTCGTATTGCCAGCTCCCCATGCGTGCGATGCGCTGCGCCTCGCGCAGCGACGCCTCGCTGGCGGCGATCACGGCCTGTGCCCGGCCGGCACGCAGCAGCAGCCATGCGACGAAACTGCCGAACACCGCCACCAGTACCGATACACCCAGGGCGAGGATACGGTCCGCGCGCATGCTCGCGGCCAAGGGCGCCAGGACCCCCTGTTCCGCCAGGCCGATGGCGGTGATCAGGCCGTACTCCGGCAGGCGACGCCAGGCATAGATGCGGGCGACGTCGTCCAATGCACCGGTGGTGCGAACCACACCCTGCGCTGGCGCGTCCGGCGCCAGGAACGGTCGACTCGCCGGCACCGCGCGCCCCATGGCCTCGAGATAATCCCGGCTGCGCGCCAGGAAGACGCCATCGCTGTGCAACAGGCCGATCCGATCCTGCTCGGACAGCGCCAGACCCGCCAGCTTGTCGGACACGTAGGCGGATGACACCAGCACGTTGACGGTGCCGGCGAAAGCGCCGTCGCGTAGCAGCGGCCGGTTGACGATGAACGCCCATTGTCCGGCCAGGCGGGTCAGCACGGGTTTGCCGATATGCAGGCGATCGCCGCCTTCGAGATGTACGCGGAAATGCTCGCGGTCGCCGACGTAGGTGCCGGGCGGCAGATCCAGGCTGTTGTACAGCACATGTCCGTCCGTGCCGACCACCGACAGGTGGGTCACCGCGCCGGCCGGCAGCGTGGCCAGCACGCCGCGCGCGGTTTCGTCGAACCCACGCGCATTGCCGTGCCATTCGCGGCGCAACTGGCGCAAGGCCAGATCGATGGTGCCGATCAGACCGGCCACCTGGCCGGCCATGGCGTCGGCCAACTGCACGCTGCGCTGCTCGGCCTGCGCCAGCACCATCTGTTGCAGGCGTGCCTGCGAACGTTCCAGTTGCCACCAGACCAGGATGCATACCGCGACGGTGAGTGCCATCACCAGCGCGGCCAGCAGACTCTGACGCAGGGTGGAGGCGCCGCTCATGGCATCGGATGGGGCAACACCGGCTGTCGCCGGCGCGTCCAGGGCGCGGCGGTCAGGCCGAACTCCCGGAGGGGGGTGGTCACGGGTTCGACCTCTGGTGGCACGGGTGCGCTTTCGGTCGAGGTATTGGGGTAAACGGCGCGATTGTAGACCACGGGCAAAGTCCGCGCGGCCGGCATGGAAAACTCGCTTGGCCGGCACGCAACCTCCGCCGTCGCGCCGTAAACTTCACCCGCCCGCAGCCACGACAGACCCGCTCATGACCCAACATATCGGCATCCTCACCTCGGGCGGCGACAGCCCCGGTCTCAACGCCGCCATCCGCGGCGTCGGCAAGGCCTGCATGGCGCACTACGGCATGCGCCTCACCGGTTTCCGCGACGGTTTCCGCGGCCTCGTGGAGAACCGCACCATGCCGCTGGGCGGCGAGCAACTCTCCGGCATCCTCACGCTGGGCGGCACCATCCTCGGCACCAGCCGCGACAAACCGCACAAGATGCCCATGGATGGCGAAGTCCGCGACCTGACCGAGCAGATCGTCGCCAACTACCACGCCCACCAGCTCGACGCCCTGGTCTGCCTGGGCGGCGGCGGCACGCAGAAAAACGCGCTGCGTCTGCTGCGTGCCGGCCTCAACGTGGTGACGCTGCCCAAGACCATCGACAACGACGTGGCCATGACCGACATCACCTTCGGTTTCGATACCGCGCTGGGCATCGCCACCGACGCCATCGACCGCCTGCACAGCACCGCGCACAGCCACCACCGCATCATCGTGGTCGAGATCATGGGCCACCGTGCCGGCTGGCTGGCACTGGGCGCCGGCATCGCCGGCGGCGCCGACGTGATCCTGATTCCGGAGATTCCCTACCGGGTGGACGACGTCGCGGCGGCCATCCGCCGGCGCGTGGAGCAGGGCAAGCCGTTCAGCATCGTCGCCGTGGCCGAGGGGGCGATCAGCCGTGAGGAGCACGATGCGCTGCTGGCCGCGCGCGCGCTCAAGAAGGAAGGCAAGAAGCGCGTGTCGCTGCCACAGGAACCCGAAATCGTCTACGCCGACCGCACGTTGACCCTGGCCAAACGGCTCGAAGCCCTCACCGGCCTGGAAGCGCGCGTCACCATCCTCGGCCATCTGCAACGCGGCGGCACGCCGTCCGCCGCCGACCGCATCCTCGCCACCCGCCTGGGCACCGCCGCCGCCGACCTGATCGCCGCCCGGCAGTATGGCGTGATGGTTGCCGCCAGGGGCGAGGCGACGCGCGCGGTGCCGCTGGACGAGGTCGCCGGCAAGGTCAAGACCGTGCCGCCGGATCACCCCTGGGTGGCCAGCGCGCGGCGGGTGGGCACCAGTTTCGGCGACTGAGCGGCCAGCGCCGTCGCCGCGCCGGCCAAGGGCCCCCTTGACCGTGCCGGCCCGGCCGTAGGTCGGCTCTCAGGCTTTTTCCCGTAACAGCCTGCGCAACTCGTACAGCACCTCCAACGCCTGCCGTGGACTCAGCTCGTCCGGGTCGATCTCCGCCAGCCGCTCCAGCGCCGGGCTGGCGGCAGGTTCCGGCGGCGGGGCTGGAGCGAACAGGTCGCCCTGCACGCCGCCGGCGATCTGCTGGTTCTCCAGCATCACCAGCTTGCGCCGCGCGGCGTTGATCACCGCTGCCGGCACGCCGGCCAGACGGGCGACCTGCAAGCCGTAGCTCTGCGAGGCCGGGCCGTCCTCGACGGCGTGCAGGAAGGTGAGGCGGCCGGCGGTTTCCACCGCGTCGAGGTGGGCGTTGGCGATGGTGCGGTACTCGCCGGCCAGTTGCGTCAGCTCGAAATAATGGGTGGCGAACAGCGTGTAGGCGCGCGTCTTCTCGGCCAGGTGACGGGCCACCGCCCAAGCGATGCTGATGCCGTCGAAGGTGGAGGTGCCGCGGCCGATCTCGTCCATCAGGATCAGGCTGTGTTCGCTGGCGCCGTTGAGGATGCCGGCGGTTTCGGTCATTTCCACCATGAAGGTGGAGCGGCCGCCGGCGAGGTCGTCGGACGAGCCCACGCGGGTGAAGATCTGGTCGATGGGGCCGATCACCGCCTTGTCTGCCGGCACGTACAGGCCGCAGCAGGCGAGCAGCACGATGTGCGCCACCTGACGCATGTAGGTGGACTTGCCGCCCATGTTGGGGCCGGTGATCAGCAGCATGCGGCGGGCCGGATGCAATACCAGGTCGTTGGGGATGAAGGCGTCGACCCGGCTTTCCACCACCGGATGACGGCCGGCGCGGATGTCGATGCCCCAGGTATCGGCGTAGTCCGGAGCGACATAGCGGCGTTCCCCGGCGAGCAGTGCCTGGCCGGCCAGCACGTCGGCCTCCGCCATCGCGCCGGCCACCCGCTGCAACTCGGCGAGGTGGTCGGCGAGCCGCGCCAGCACCTCATCGTACAGCAGCTTTTCGCGCGTCAGCGCGCGTTCGCCGGCGGACACGTAGTTGTCCTCGAAAGCCTTCAGCTCCGGCGTCAGGTAGCGTTCGACGTTCTTCAGGGTCTGTCGACGGTGATAGTCGGCCGGCACCTTGTCGGTCTGTGCGCGTGTGATCTCGATGTAGAAGCCGGACACGCGGTTGTATTCCACGCGCAGATTGGCGATGCCGGTGCGTTCGCGCTCGCGCGCTTCCATGGCGAGCAGAAAGTCGCCGCAGTCGGCTTGCAATGCCCGCAGTTCGTCCAGCTCGGCGTCGAAGCCGTCGGCGATGACGCCGCCATCGCGCAGCGCCGCGGCGGGCTCCGCCTGCAACGCGCGTACCAGATGGTCGAGCGGCGTTGCCGGGAAATCCAGGCGCGCGGCCAGCGCGGCCAGCGCCTCGCCGGCTTGGGTGAGTGCGGCGCGCAGTTCCGGCAGGCGCAGCAGGCTGGCGCGCAGGCCGGCGAGATCGCGCGGGCGCGCCGTGCGTAACGCGATGCGCGCGGCGATGCGCTCCAGGTCGGCCATGCCCTTGAGTGCCGCGCGCGCAGCGCGCAGCGCCTCCGGTGCCGCCTGCAGCGCGCCGATCGCGGCCAGGCGGCGGCGCGGCTCGGCGCGTTCGCGCAGCGGGTGATGCAGCCAGTGTTTCAGGCAGCGGCTGCCGGGTGCGGTGAGGCAGCGGTCCAGTTCGGAGAACAGCGTCGGCGCCGGCTCGTTGCGCAGCGTTTCGCTGATCTCCAGCGTGCGGCGCGCGGCGGCGTCGAGCAGCACGTATTCGTGGTCGCGCTCCAGCACCAGCGCCGCGACGTGCGGCAGCGCGCCGCACTGGGTCTGGCGGGCGTAGTCGAGCAGCAGGCCCGCGGCAGCCAGCAACGCGGGCTGATCATCGATGCCGTAGGCGGCGAGATCCTGGACGCCAAACTGTTCCAGCAGCAGGCGACGGCCGCGCTCGGCGTCGAACTGCCAGTCCGGCCGGCGCGTCAACGCGCAAGGCGCATTGGCCAGATCGGCGTGCGTCAGACTTTCCGGCAGCAGGATCTCGCTCGGCGCCAGGCGGATCAGTTCGGCGGCCAGGCGGTCGGCCGCTACCCGCTTGGCGGCGAAGCGGCCGCTCGACAGCGTCAGCCAGGCCAGCGCCAGCTCGCGGCCATCGGCCAGCACGGCGAGCATGCTGGCATCGCGCTTGTCGTCGAGCAGCGCATCGTCGGTCAGCGTGCCGGGCGTGACGATGCGCACCACACGCCGCTCCACCGGTCCCTTGCTGGTCTTCGGGTCGCCGATCTGTTCGCAGATCGCCACCGATACCCCCAGCCGCGCCAGCTTGGCCAGGTACTGCTCGGCGGCGTGATAGGGCACCCCGGCCATGCGGATCGGCTCCCCGGCCGACGCACCGCGCGTGGTCAGCGTGATGTCGAGCAGTCGTGCCGCCTGCTCCGCGTCGTCGTGAAACAGCTCGTAGAAATCGCCCATGCGGTAGAACAGCAGGCGGTCGGGGTGATCGGCCTTGATGCGCAGGTATTGCTGCATCATGGGGGTGTGCGCGCTGAGGTTCTCCGCTCGCGGGGTCATGGCGTGCCGCGTGGTTCTCTCAGGCCCAGTACTTCGCCTTGTCCGGCAGCACCCAGCGCACGCCGCCGCGCGGGTCCGCCTTGTCGCCGTGGTAACGCGGAATGACGTGGATGTGCAGGTGCGGCACGCTCTGGCCGCCGGCGGCGCCGTGGTTGATGCCGATGTTGTAGCCGTCCGGCCGATGCCGTTCGTCCAGCAGCCGCTTGGCCTGATTGAGCGCGCGCAGCAGCGCGGTCTGCTCCGCCTCGCTGGCTTCGAACAGGGTGGCGAAGTGGCGCCGCGGGATGACCACGGTGTGGCCCGGCGAGACGGGGAAACCATCCTTGTAGATCACGGTCAGTTCGTCCTCGGCGAGGATGCGGGCCGGGTCGAGGACACAGAAGGGGCAGGGCTTGGCGGGGGTCATGGGCTGCTTTCCGGGGCGCCGCGATTCTACCTGCAAGCCCGGCGTGCCATGGTCCTGGTCCGGGGCGGGCGTCGGCCGACCGGCCCGGGCCGGCACATATTCCTGACCACGGTCAAGAATCCACGCTGTCGCGGCGCGCAACCCGCCGTCGCGCGTAAGGATCGCGTAAGATTCCGCCCGGCCGAGGCTGGTAAATATCAACCAGAACGGTAATATGGCTGTCACGAGACCGGGCTAGATTGCAAAGGCTCGGCCGGAAAATCGAAGATGGATGGAGACATGATGGAACCCCAGGTTCTGGCGCGCGCGTTCCAGGCGTTACCCGAGCGCCGCGTCAACATGGTGTTGCGGGAGCGGTTCGACGCGGCGATGGTGTTGTTGCAGCCCTTGCTGGGCGATCCCGAGACCGTGACGGGCAGCGATCTGTACCGTGCGATGAGTCGGCTGCAGGCGACCTATCCGGATCTGTCGGCCAGCGAGATCGAGGCGCTGGTCACCGCGGTGGTGCGCACCTATCAGACCCGGCAGGGCTGATGCCCGGCGGTTAGCGCGACGCGCATCGGTGCGTTCCTGCAGTTACACTCGTGCACGTCCCACAGACCAGTGCACGGAGGAACGCAGCCGATGTCCGAGTTGCACCCCATCATCGCCATCACCGGTGTCGCCGGCGCCGGCCTGTCCACCGTGCGTCATGCCTTCAAGGACGTGTTCCGGCGGCTGGACGTGCGTCCGGCCATCGTCCATGGCGATGCCTTCCGACGTTACACCGACCGGCAGTTCGCCGCGCTGCTCGCGGAGGCGCGTGAGAGCGGCCGACGCATTTCCTGGTTCGGGCCGGACTGCAATCATTTCGCCGAGCTGGAGGATTTCTTCCGCGCCTACGGTGAATCCGGCGCCGGCGTGGTGCGCGAGTATGCGCACAACGACACCCATGCCCGGCGCCTGGGCGTCGCGGCCGGTGAGTTCACGCCGTGGCACCCGCTCGCGCCGGGCAGCGACCTGCTGTTCTACGAAGGCCAGCATGGCGGCGTGGTGGCCAACACCTGGACCCGCAGGCAGGTGGACTCGCGGCATTTCCCGCCGGAGATCGATCGTCGCGTCGGCCGGGCGGGCATCGATGTGGCGCAGTACGTCGATCTGCTGATCGGCATCGTGCCGGCCATCAACCTGGAATGGATACAGAAAATCCACCGCGACTGCGCCAAAGGCTATTGCACGCCGGAGGCTTCGCTGGAGACCATCCTGCGGCGCATGGACGACTACATCCACTTCATCGTGCCGCAGTTCGGTCTGACCGACATCAACATCCAGCGCATGCCACTGGTGGACACCTCCAATCCGTTCATCGCGCGCGATGTGCCGTCACCGGACGAATCGGTGCTGGTGATCCATTTCCGCGACCGCAAACGCCACGACTTTCCCGCCATGCTGCAGCGTATTCCCAACGCGCGCATGAGCCGGCCCAGCACCATGGTGGTGCCCGGCGGCGAGTTGCGTCTGGCGCTGAACGTGATCTGCGGGCCGCTGGTGGAGGAAATGCTGGAGCGCAGACGCGCGCTGACCGCGCACTGAACGCTTCGTTCAGGCGGTGAAATCGCGCAGCGCCTGACGGTCGGGCACCGTGATGACGCGGCCGCGCACCTGGATCAGGCCGCGCTCGGTCAGTTCGCTCAACACGCGCGAGAACGTCTCCGGCGCCAGGTTCAGACGCGAGGCGATGGCCTGCTTGCTCGCCGGCAGTTGCACCGTGAAACCGGCGCTGTCCGTTTCCGGCGCGCATTGGATCAGGAAACATACGACCCGCTGCACGCTGCCGCGCAGCATGCAGGTCTCCATGTCGCCCAGCAGTTCGTGCAGTCGTGCCGACAGACTGGCCAGCATCTTGCGGCACAGCAGATTGTTGTCCGCCAGCGCGCCCAGCAGGACGCGTTTGCCCACCAGCAGCACGATGCTTTCCGTGGTGGCCTGGGCGCCGACCGGGTAGGGTTTCTCCAGGAACACCACGGCCTCGCCGAAGGTGGTGCCCGGGCCGCACATGTGCACCACTTTTTCACTGCCCTGCGTGGTCGGCAGGGTCAGCTTGACCTGGCCCATCACCACCACGTGCATGCCCTCGGGCTCGTCGCCCTTGTTGAACAGCACCTCGCCCTTGCGCACGCGAAATTCACGGCTGCCGACGGCGATGCGCGCCAGTTCGTCCGCGGCCAGACTGCGGAACAGCGGTTGGCGCGACAGGATCTCGTCGATGCGGTGCTGCGTCTCTTGGATCATCACGGTTGCTCCGGCAATGCGCCAAGTCGGGGTGTGATTACCTCATTAAAGCTTTGATCGCAAATTGACCAATGTCAAAGTAATTTGAAGACCTGCTTGTCAGGATATTACCTATACACAACCCGAGGGGAACACACCGTGAATCTGTCAGGCGTGCTGGTGGTGGCCAAGCCGGAATGGCGAGAGCAGGTGGTCGAGTCGCTGAACGCGCTGGAGGGTGTCGAGGTGCATCAGGTCGATGCGGACACCGGGCGCATCGTCGTCGTGCAGGAAGCGGCGGACATCCATGCCGAGATCGACGGGCTCAAGCGCATCAAGGCGCTGCCGCACGTGATCATGGCAGAGATGGTGTACCACTACATCGGCGAGGACGACAAGGTTTACGAAGGTTTGCCGGCGGAGCTGCAGGACGACAGGGAAGGCTCCGATGCCTGCGTCGTGCCCCCGTATCTGAACAGTTGATCGAGTCTGGCTTAGGAGGCTGAGATGGGACTTACGCGTCGTGAATTTCTGAAGACCAGCGTTGCCGGGGCGACCGCCGCCACGGTGGGCATGTCGATGTCCGAAACCGCCGCGGCCGCGGTCAAGGCCTCGGAAGCGGGCTGGCAGTGGGACAAGTCGGTATGCCGGTTCTGCGGCACCGGCTGCGGCATCATGGTGGCCACCAAGGATGATCGCATCGTCGCCACCAAGGGCGACCCGGCCGCGCCGGTCAACAAGGGCCTGAACTGCGTCAAAGGGTATTTCAACGGCAAGATCAACTACGGCCAGGATCGCCTCACCCAGCCGCTGCTGCGCATGACCGACGGCAAGTTCGACAAGAAGGGCAAATTCACGCCCATCTCCTGGGAACAGGCGCTGGACATCATGGAAGAAAAGATGCGCTGGGCGCTGAAGGAGAAGGGGCCCACCGGCATCTCCATCTTCGGTTCCGGCCAGTACACCATCCATGAGGGCTATGCCGCCGCCAAACTGATGAAGGCCGGCTTCCGCTCCAACAACATCGACCCCAATGCGCGCCATTGCATGGCCTCGGCGGTGGCCGCGTTCATGCGCACGTTCGGCATCGACGAGCCGCCCGGCAACTACGACGACATCGAGCACACCGACACCGCCATTCTGTGGGGTGCCAACATGGCCGAGATGCACCCCATCCTGTGGTCGCGCATCACCGACCGGCGGCTGACGCACAAGCCGATGAAAGTGGTCAATCTGACGGTGTACGGCAACATGTCGTCCGACATCGCCGACCTGGAGATCATCTTCAGCCCCAGCGGTGATCTGGCCATCCAGAACTACATCGCGCGCGAGATCGTCAAGCGCGACGTGGTCGACTGGGATTTCGTCCGCAAGCACACCATCTTCGCCACTGGCGTCACCGACATCGGCTACGGTTTCCGTCCGGTCAATGCCGAGAAGTTCCACACCGCTGCGGAGATGGAGATCGTCAAGAACGAGAAGGCGCACGTCATCGACAAGTACGAGGCCATCGCCCAGCGCCGCACGGAAGGCGAGGTGGTGGAGCAGAAGAACGCCGCCAACCCGGTGCGCCACTGGCACATCCGCTTCGACGACTTCAAGACCGCGCTGGAGCCGTACACGCTGGACTTCGTCGCCGAAGTGGCCAAGGGCGATCCGGATGAATCGATCGAGGACTTCAAGGCCAAACTGCAGCAACTGGCCGATCTGTACTGCGACCGCAACCGCAAGATCGTGTCCTACTGGACCATGGGCTTCAACCAGCACCAGCGCGGCACCTGGGTGAACGAGCAGTGCTACATGAACCACCTGCTGATGGGCCGCATGTCCAAGCCGGGTGACGGCGCGTTCTCGCTCACCGGCCAGCCTTCGGCCTGCGGCACCGCGCGCGAGGTGGGCACCTTCGCGCACCGCCTGCCGGCCGACATGGTGGTGGACATCAAGAAGCACCGCGATATGGCGGAGAAGATCTGGAAACTGCCGGAGAACACCATCAACCCGCGGGTCGGCAGCCACTACCTCAAGATCATGCGCGACCTGGAGGACGGCCAGATCCTGTTCAACTGGGTGCAGGTCAACAACCCCTGGCAGAACACCTCCAACCTGAATCACTGGATCAAGGCGGCGCGCGAGATGAACAACTTCATCGTCTGCTCCGATGCCTATCCCAGCGTATCCGCCAAGGTCGCCGACCTGGTGCTGCCGGCGGCGATGATCAACGAGAAGTGGGGTGCCTACGGCAACGCCGAGCGGCGCACGCAGGTGTGGCGCCAGCAGGTGAAGCCGCCGGGACAGGCGCGCGGCGACCTGTGGATGATTCTCGAACTGTCCAAGCGCTTCAAGCTGAAGGATGTCTGGGGCGAGCAGCCGGTGCCGGGCCTCAAGGCCGAGGGGTTCCCCGACGGCAAGCTGCCCAGTGTGCTCGATGCGGCGGTGAAGATGGGCTACAACCCGGAAATGACGCTGTACGAGGTGTTGTTCGCCACGCCGGAGAACAAGAAGGTCAAGTGGCCGGACCGCATCGCCAAGGGGCGCGGCAACCACATCGCCGAACTGCTCGGTGACGGCTGGTTCCCGGAGAAGGCGCTGTTCGAGGAGTACCGCCAGTTCGGCGTCGGCAAGGCGCACGACCTCGCGCCGTTCGACGTCTACCACGACGACAAGGTACGCGGTCTGAAGTGGCCGGTGGTGCGTCGCGGCAACCGCTGGGTGGAAACCGGCTGGCGTTTCAACGAACAGTACGACCCCTATGTCACCAAGGGGGCCGGCTTCGAGTTCTACGGTGATTTCGCCAAGGCCATCCCCACCGGTAACCTGGACGGCGTCACCGATCCCAAGCCGGTGCCGCTGCCGGGCAAGGCCAAGATCTTCTTCTGGCCGTACGTCTCGCCGGTGGAGAAGCCGGACGCCAACTACGACATGTGGCTGTGCACCGGCCGCGTGCTGGAACACTGGCATTCCGGCACCATGACCCGGCGCGTGCCCGAACTGCACCGCGCGGTGCCGGCGGCGGTGTGCTGGATCCATCCCAAGGACGCCGAAGCCAAGGGCCTCAAGCGCAACGACCTGGTGTGGGTGGAATCGCGTCGCGGCAAGATCAAGGTGCGTCTGGAAACCGGCGGCCGCAACAAGATGCCGCGCGGCATGGTGTACGTGCCCTGGTTCGACGAAGGCGTGCTGATCAACAAGGTCACGCTGGACGCCACCTGCCCGATCTCGAAAGAGACCGACTTCAAGAAGTGTTCGGTGAAGGTCTACAAGGCGTGAGGAAACGGGTGACCGGCCGCTGAAAGGCCGCGTCACCGGCGCGGCCGCCCGGCTAACCGCCACCCGCCCACGATCATGACAGAAGCCAACGTTTCCCGTCGCGACTTCCTGGTGAAGATGGCCCAGGGCGCCGCCCTGGCCGGCACCGGCGGTCTGCTGTGGGACCACCTGCTGCGCCAGGAGGCTCGCGCCCACCCCTACGCGCTGCGTCCGCCCGGTGCGCTGGCGGAGAAGGACTTCAACACCGCCTGCATCAAGTGCGGCCAGTGCGTCATCGACTGCCCACCGCTGATCCTCAAACTGGCGCCGGCGGGGGCCGATCTGCCCATCGGCACACCCTACTTCGTGCCGCGCACCGGGGCGTGCATCATGTGTCCGGACATTCCGTGCATGAAAGCCTGCCCGACCGGTGCGCTGTCGCCGGAACTGCAGCGTATCGAGGATGCGCGCATGGGGCTGGCGGTGATCGACATCGAGAACTGCCTGTCGTGGAAGGGACTGCGCTGCGAGATCTGCCACCGCGAATGTCCACTCAAGGGCAAGGCGATCACGCTGGAGACGCATCCGCGCCAGATTTCCAAGCACGCCATGTTCGTGCCGTTGGTGCACTCCGATGCATGCACCGGCTGCGGCATCTGCGAGAAGGCCTGCCCCACCACCGAGGCGGCGATCCGCATCCTGCCGCACAAGCTGGTGCAGGGCAAGATCGGCGACCACTACCGCCTGGGCTGGACGTTCGAGACCGAGATCACGCAGGACTTCAAGCCCGCGCCCGAAGCACCCGCGCCGGCCCCCGGCAAGCAGGACAAGCCGGGTGGTCTGGACTATCTCAACATGGGTGACCTATGAGCACGCCCGGCACGCATCCGGTGCCCACCGGCCTGTGGGCCTGGCGCTACATCCTCCTGCGCCGCGTCAGCCAGTTCGGCATCCTGCTACTGTTCTTCGGCACCGCGCACTGGGGCTGGCAGGTGGCCAAGGATACGCCGCTGCTCGCCGGCAACCTGTCCGCGTCCAAGTTCATCGGCCTGATCCCGCTCGCCGATCCGTTCGCCGTGTTGCAGATCTTCGTCGCCGGCCACGTGCTCAGCCGCGAGGCGGTGATCGGCGCCGCCATCGTGCTGGGTATCTACCTGCTGATCGGCGGACGCATGTTCTGCGCCTGGGTGTGCCCGGTGAACGTGGTCACCGACGCGGCCGGCTGGTTGCGCAACAAGCTGGACATCAAGCCGATCTTTCACCTGTCGCGCAGCCTGCGTTACTTCGTGTTGGCCGCGACGCTGGTGATCTCGCTGATCAGCGGTCTGGCGGCGTTCGAATGGGTCAGCCCGATCGGCATGGCGCACCGCGAGATCATCTTCGGTCTGGGCATGGGTTTCACCGCGCTGCTGGCGATCTTCCTGTTCGATCTGCTCATCCTCAAGCACGGCTGGTGTGGCCATCTGTGCCCGCTCGGCGCGTTCTACGGCCTGGTCGGCAAGACCGCGCAACTGCGCGTGCGTTTCGACAAGAACACCTGCACCCATTGCGGCGAATGCGCCAAGGTCTGCCCGGAGCCGCAGGTGCTGAATCTGAAGAAGCTGGAGGAACGCGGTTACGTGTTCTCCGGCGAATGCAGCAACTGCGGCCGCTGCACCCCCATCTGTCCGGAAGGTAGCCTGATGTTCGATCTGAAACCCCTGATCCGCAGCCATAACGCGCAGGCGGACGCTCTAGCCGTTCAAAGGAGGACGAAATGAGGAAGAGCTTGATTGTGAGCCTGGGCCTGGCTTCCATCGTGTCCGTGTCGGTGGCCGCGCTCGACGACCAGGCGATACCGGATGACGCCCTCGGCCTGTCGAAGACCAGCGTGTTCGACATTCCCGACCCGGGCGTGTTCGACTACCACGAGGGCGACCCCGGCACCAACGAACGGCTCGCCACGTCCTATCACACCGCGCCGCCGATGATCCCGCATCACATCAACGACATGGTGCCGATCACGCGCGAGTCCAACCTGTGCAAGGATTGCCACGTGCAGCCCGACCTGCTCGGCGTCAAGCTGGAGCCGGGTATGCCGGTGCCGGCGCCGCGCAGCCACTATGTCAACGTCAAGCGCGGTCAGCTCTACATGGGCCGCTACAACTGCGTGCAATGTCACGCGCCGCAGGCCAAGGTCGACGTGCTGGTCAAGAGCACGTTCAAGCAGCCGGGCAGGAACTAAGCCCGCGCGGGCGTCCCCGCCCCCTGTGGCGCGATCCCTGGGGGCGGTTCAGGGCCTGACGGCAGCGGAGTGAACGCATGCCGGTCGGCGAGTGATCGTTGACGGATACGGCTGGCCCGCGTGGTTTGCACGCGGTCGCGCAACGCAATCCCGCCGGTTCGGTCTACACTGGCCGCATGCGCGCGCCAAACGCATCCACCGTTTCGCCGCCCTGGCCCGGGCGGCGCGCGCTGATCGGGTGCGCATTGTGCATCCTGTCGGCTTGGCTGGGGCTGGCCATGCGCCCCGGCCATGGCGATCCGCCCAAGGCGGTGTCGTTCGTTTTCCGCGACCTGGACAACCGCGAAGTGCGGCTGGCGGACTATCGTGGCAAGTGGGTGCTGGTGAGCTTCTGGGCACCGTGGTGTCCGCTGTGCAAGGTGCAGATTCCCACGCTCAACCGCCTGAACGAACGGCCGGACTTCCGCGTCATCGGCATCGCTCTGGACTATGGCGACAATGTCGCGTCGGTGCGCGAAGCCATCGCGCTGGGGCGCATGCGTTTCGAAGCGCAGGTGCTGGGCGGCTCGCGGCGCTCGCCCAACAGCGCGTATCTGCAGGTGGGGCCGGTGGACTATTTCCCGACGTCTTACCTGTACGACCCCACCGGCGAGATCGTCATGTTCATACCCGGCCAGATCCGCCAGAGCAGCCTCGCCGCTTTCATGGACCGCTGGCACGCCCAGCGCGCCGGCCAGCCGGCCTACGCGGCACGCGTGGAACGCCTGGCCGACTACTTGCGGCAGCAGCACGGCGAGCGCGGCCTTCAGGCTTACGCCGCCTGGCGGCGCATGCTGGACGAGGCCCTCGCTGCCGCGTCCATGGACCAGCTCGCGCGCGTCAACGACTTCTTCAACCGGCAGATCCGCGTCGACGATGGTGCCCGCCTGTGGGGACGGGCCAACTACTGGGCATCGCCGGGCGAGGTGCTGGGGCATGGCCACGGCGACGGCGCGGACATCGCCATCGCCAAGTACTTCACGTTGCTGGCGCTGGGCGTGCCGGCGGACAAGCTGCGCCTGGTGTACGTCACGGTGCGCGCGCCGACGCGCGATGCCGCGATCGGCGCGCCCCATCTGGTGCTGGCCTATTACCCGACGCCCAACGCCGAGCCCATGCTGCTCGACACGCGCGACACCCGCCTGTTGCCGGCGGGTGCGCGCAAGGATCTGCGACCCGGTTACAGCTTCAACAGTCTGGGCGTTTGGGACGAGACGGCGCGCGCCGTGGCCGCCGACGGTGCCGGCCGGCCGGCGCAGTGGGATGACGTCCTGCGGCGCGCGCGCGCGCAGGGATTCGAATAGGGGGTGACGCCATGTCCATGTATCGCCAACTGTGGCTGGCCATCCTGGCCGGCATCCTGATCGCGGTGGTGGCGGCGCTGGCCGCGTCGCTGATGAGCGCGCGCGGCTACCTGGAGGCGCAGCTGGCGATGAAGAACCGCGACAACGCCACCGCGCTGGCGCTGGCGTTGAGCCGGCCGGACAGCGACCACGACGACGTGGTGCTGGCGGCGACGGCGCTGTTCGACGGTGGCCACTACCAACTGGTGCAGGTGGTCGATGCCGACGGTCGGGTGCTGCTCGACCGGGTGGCGCCGCAGGCCGATACCGGCGTGCCGGGCTGGTTCGCGCGTCTGGCGGCGATCCGCTCGCTGCCCGCCAGCGCCGAGATCAGCGGCGGCTGGCGCCCCTTGGCCAAACTGACACTGGTGAGCCAGAGCGGCTTCGCCTACCGCGCGCTGTGGGACACGACGTTGCGCACCAGCGCGGTGATCCTGCTGGCCGGCGTGTTCGCCGGGCTGCTGATCAGCCTGATGTTGCGTCGCATCACCCGGCCGGTGCGGGCGGTGGTGGAACAGGCGCAGGCCATCAACCAGCGCCGTTTCATCACCATGCCCCTGCCTGCGGCACCGGAACTGCGTGAACTGGTCAGCGCGATGAACGACACGGTCACGCGGCTGCGCGAGGATTTCGAGGCGGATGCGCGCCGTTACGACACGTTGCGGCGCCAGGCCAACTACGATCCGCTCACCGGCCTGGCCAACCGCGCGTTCTTCCTGGCAATCCTGGAGGACGCGCTGGAGGGCGAGGCCACGGTCTACGGTGCGCTGGCCATCGTGCGTCTGCGTTATCTGGGCAAGCTCAACCGGCGCCAGGGACGCGAGGTGGCGGACGAGGTGCTGCGCCGCGTCGGCCAGGCGGTGGCCCAATCCCTGGGACTGTGCAGTGGCGTGTTCGCCGGCCGGCTCAACGGCGCCGATTTCGCTCTGCTGCTGCCGGCCGGTTGCGATCCGCTGCCGACGCTGCGCGAACTGCAACTAAGCCTGCCCGGCATTGCCGAGCCGTTGGCCGGCGACTACGCCACCACCTACATCGCCTATGCGCCGTTCGCGCCGGGCGAAACCAGTGCCGGCCTGCTGTCGCGCCTGGATGCGACGTTGGCCGCGCTGGACGTGGATGGCCACAGCGCGCTGCGCGAGGCGCCTGCCGACGCGACGGCCGAGGCGCCGGCCGGTGCCGATCAATGGCGCGAGGCCATCCGTGCGGCGCTGGCCGATCGTGGTCTGATGAAGCTGGCGCGTTTTCCCATCCGCGTCGGCGACGTCGTCGAGAGCGAGTTCGCCCTGCGTCTGCGCGTGGCCGGCAGCGACGAATGGCTGCCGGCCGGCCGCTTCCTGCCGTTGGCCGAGCGGCTGGGGCTGGTGCCGGAACTGGATCAGGCCACGCTCGATCTGGCCTTGGACGTGCTGGCGCGCGAGCCCGATCTGGCCGGTGCCTGGATCAATCTGTCGGCCAAGTCCATCGTGGTCAGCGGTTTCCGCCAGTATCTGCTCGAACGCTTGGGCGAACGGCCCGATCTAGCGCCCCGCCTGTGGCTGGAAGTGCCGGAGGCGGGCGGCCTGTTCCGCCTGCAGGCGCTGCGCGAGCTGGCGCGCGAGCTGCGGCCGCTGGGCTGCCGCGTGGGACTCGAACACTGCGGCCATCAGTTCGACCGCATCGGCGAACTGTACGAACTGGGCCTCGACTTCCTCAAAGTCGACGCCAGCTTCATCGACGGCATCGACGGCAATGCCGGCAATCAGGCCTTCCTCGCCGGCCTGTGCGAGATCGCGCATCGCATCGGCATGCGCGTGTTCGCCGAAGGCGTGGCGCGCACAGAGGAACTGGAGACGCTGCGGGCCCTGGGTTTCGACGGCGCCACCGGCACGGCCGTGGGGTGATGCGGCCATCCGCGGAAATAGGGGACAGACCACGGTTTTCAAGGAAAACCGAATAGGAAATAGGGGACAGACCACGGTTTTCCTTGAAAACCGTGGTCTGTCCCCTATTTCCCTTTCCCTATTTCCTTCTCCGTTCAGGCGCGCGCCTTGTCCGGCCGCCAGCGTTTCAGGCGCAGCGAATTGCTCACCACGGAGACCGACGACAAGGCCATGGCCGCGCCGGCGATCACCGGGTTGAGCATGCCGGCGGTGGCGAGCGGCAGGCCCAGCACGTTGTAGATGAAGGCGAAGAACAGGTTCTGGCGAATGCGCGCCATCACCGTGCGCGACAGCGCGATGGCATCGGCGACGTGGTCGAGGTCGGCATGCATCAGCGTGATGTCCGCGGCTTCCAGCGCGATGTCGCTGCCGCCGGCCATGCCGAAACTGACGTCGGCCGCGGCCAGCGCCGGCGCATCGTTGATGCCGTCGCCGGCCATGCCGACGATGCCGCCCTCGGCTTTCAGCGCGGTGATGACGGCGGCCTTGTCCTGCGGCTTCACACGCGCGCGCCAGTCGTCGATGCCCGCCTCGGCGGCGATGGCGGCGGCCGTGGCCTCGTGGTCGCCGGTGAGCATGACCACGCGCACGCCGAGGCGCTTCAAGGTAGCCACGGCCCGCGCCGAGGTCGGCCGCAGCCGGTCGGCGAAGGCCAGGCTGCCGAGCGCGTGGCCGCGCTCGGCGAGGTGGATCACCGTGGCACCGGCGGGGAAGGTGGGCGCTGTGGCGGTGGCGCCGTCGGCCCGGTCGAGCAGTGCCCACGCAGCTTCACCCAGACGCAGCGCCCGCCCCTCCACGATACCGCTGACACCATGCCCGGGCACGTTCTCGAACGCCGTCACCGCTGGCAGCGCGACGCCCTGCGCCGCAGCCGCCAGCGCCTGCGCGATGGGATGGGTGCTGCCCTGTTCCAGCGCGGCGGCCAGTCGCAGCAGTTCGTCCGGCGACAGCCCGTCCGCCGGGTGCAGTCCGACCAGCGCCATGCGCCCTTCGGTCAGCGTGCCGGTCTTGTCCACCGCCAGCGTGGCCAGCTTCTCCGCCCGTTCCAGCGCTTGCGCCGAACGCACCAGGATGCCGACCTGCGCGCCGCGTCCCAGCCCCACCATCACTGCGGTGGGCGTGGCCAGGCCGAGCGCGCAGGGGCAGGCGATCACCAGCACCGCCACCGCCGGAATCAGACTTTGCGTGAAGTCGCCGCCGGCCAGCCACCAGCCGGCGAAGGTGAGCAGCGCCAGCGCCACCACGGCGGGCACGAAAACAGCGGCGATGCGGTCGGCCAGTGCCTGGATGGGCGCTTTGGAGCCTTGTGCCGCCTCGGTCAGACGCACGATCTCCATCAACTGGGTATGCGCGCCGACGCCCTCGGCGCGCACGCGCAGCAGCCCTTCCAGGTTGTGCGTGCCGGCATGCACGCGCGCGCCGGGCCGCTTGGCCAGCGGCAGACTCTCGCCGGTCAGCAGGCTCTCGTCGACGTTGGAGCTTCCGTCCAGCACCACGCCGTCGACCGGCACGCGCTCGCCGGCGCGTACCTCGACGATGTCGCCGATGCGCAGTTGCGCGGCGTCGATGTCCTGCATCTGGCCGCCGCGCTCGACGCGCGCGCGGCGTGGCTGCAGGCCCAGCAGTTGCTCGATGGCGGCGGAGGTGCGGCTGCGGGCGCGCGCTTCCAGCAGTTTGCCCAGACGTACCAGCGTGATGATGGCGGCGCTGGCCTCGAAGTAGACATGGCCACCGGGATCGAACAACAGCACCGCCAAGCTATAGAAGTAGGCCGCGCTGGTGCCCAGCGCCACCAACACGTCCATGTTGGCGCCGCCGCCGCGCAGACTGTTCCAGGCGCCCCGGTAGAAACGTGCGCCCACCCAGAACTGCACCGGCGTGGCCAGCAGCCATTGCAGCCACGGCGGCATCCAGACGACGTGGTGTTCGCCGCCGAACATGAGCGGCATCATCGCCAGCAGCGGCAGGGTCAGCAGCGCGGCGATGATCACCACGCGCCGTTCGTGACGATAGGCGGCCCATCTGCGCGCCTTGTCCTCGGCGCGCGTGGCATCGGTGACCGGAGCGGCGGTGAAGCCCGCGCGTGCCGCCGCCGCGATCAGGTCGTCCGTGCTCGCCAGGCCGGGTGTGTAGCGCACACGCGCTTTCTCGGTCGCCAGGTTGACGTGCGCCTCGACGCCGGGCAGTGCGCTCAGCACCCGCTCCAGCCTCGCCGAACAGGCGGCGCAGGTCATGCCGCCGATGGCCAGATCGACGGTTTCCGCCGGCACCTGGAAACCCGCGCGGCGGATGCCGGCCACGATGGCGTCCGGCGTGACCCGCTCCGGGTCGAATTCCACCCGCGCCCGCTCGGTCGCCAGGTTGACCTGGGCGTCGACGCCGGGCAGCGCGTTCAGCACCCGCTCCAGGCGGGCCGAACAGGCGGCACAGGTCATGCCAACGATGGGCAGTTGCAGGATGCGGGGCGGGGACGACATGGGCGGGCGGACTGCGGCGTAGACCAGGCCTTACGGGAATCGTACCGAGTGTACCAAGCGCGCGGCGACCTACCCGCTGCCGCGTCGCTGTTCCCCTGACCGCGTTACCGTGAAATAACGAAATAGGGGACAGACCACGGTTTTCCCTATTTCTTTCCTTGAAAACCGGAAAACCGTGGTCTGTCCCCTATTTCTGTATTTCACGGGTCCACGGCACGTCATCCCGCCTCGTGTACGCCCTTGGGCTTGTGCAGATGCTCCACCGCCCACACCGCCGCTTCCACGCGCGATCTCAGTCCCAGCTTGCGCAGGATGTGCTTGACGTGGACCTTGACCGTGCCTTCGGTGATGTCCAGCTCCTTGCCGATGACCTTGTTGCTCAGACCGCCGGCGATGCGCTCCAGGATGCGCGTCTCCTGTTCGGTCAGGTTGGCCTCGTCGGCGCTCTGCGGCCGCGTCTGCTGGCGCAGCGCCGCGGCCAGCAGATGGGTCAGCGCATCGGATACGATGACCCGGCCGGCGGCGGCCGCCTCCAGGCTCTCCACCATTTGCTCGGGCTCCATGTCCTTGAGCAGGTAGCCGTCCGCGCCGGCGCGCAGCGCCGCCACCAGATCCTCGGCCTGATCGGACACGGTGATCATGACCACGCGGGTGTCGGCGTCTTCGGCCTTGATCACCTTGAGCACGTCCAGGCCGCCGACGCCCTTCATGTTCAGGTCCAGCAGCAGCAGGTCGGGGCGCAGGCGACGTGCCAGTTCGATGCCTTCACGGCCATTGGAAGCCTCCGCCAGCAGGCGGAAGCTGGGCACGGTGTGCAGCAACTGGATCAGGCCGCGACGGAACAGCGGGTGATCGTCGACGATGACGTAACGGTACACGGGGGGGCTCATACCAAGGCATCCTTGGAAACGTCGGGCGCGACCGGCGTGGCTGGGAAACGCAACCTGACAAGCGTACCGCCTTGCGGCCGCGGCGTGATGTCCAGTGTGCCATGCAGCCCCTGCGCGCGTTCGCGCATGATGGTCAGGCCATAGTGAAAGGCATCGCCGCCGCGGGTCGGCGCCATGCCGACGCCGTCATCCGCGATGGTAGCCACCACTTCGGAACCGTCGACACAGGTGACGTCCACCCAGGCGGTGTGTGCCTGGGCATGGCGCAACACGTTGGCCAGGGCTTCGCGCACCACCTGCAGGGTGTGGATTTCCTGGTTGGGTGTCAGGTGGCAGCCGGCCAGCTCGGTGCGCAGGTGGATGGGCAGATCGCCGCGCGCGGCATACTCGGATACCGCGCCGGACAGCAGGGTCAGGAAACTGCCCTGCATCTTCAGCCGGAACGTGGCCAGCAGCTCGCGCAACTGGCGGTAGGCGGCGTTGATGCCCTCGCGCAGGTCGCGCAATGTCGTTTCCGCCTCGGCCCGCCGCAACGGGTCGGACAACAACGGGTGCAGCAGGCTGGCCTGGATCTTCATGTAGGACAGGGACTGGGCGATGGAGTCGTGCAGTTCGCGCGCGATGATCGAACGCTCCTCCTGCAACGCCAGCAGGCGTTCCTGTTCGGTCTTGTGGGCAATGCCCAAGGCGATGCCGACGTGACGGGCGAGCGCTTCGAGCAGTCGTTCCTGCCAATCCTCCAGTCGCCGCCCGTGCTCCAGCGCCAGGCGCATCACGCCGTACAGGCCGTCCTTGTCACGCAGTGGCACGGTCAGCAGGTCGAACCCCACATCGGCGCGGTAAACCCACGACTGGTCCTGCGGTAGCCGTTCGGTGCAGCAGGGGCAATCGCCCGCCTCGCGTTCGCGGCAGGACGTCAACGTGGCCGCCAGCACCCTTGCCGGGCCGCCATGCTTGGCCAGCAGACAGGCCATGCTGCCGCGCAGGTTGAGCAAGGTGTCGAGTTCGTCCAGCATGGCGCGGTAGGTCTCCGGCGCCATGGGCGCGTGATGCAGGTTGGCAATGGCGTTGTACAGCAATGCCAGGCTCTGGTTGCTGCGCCTCAACTCGGCGGTTTTGCGCGCGACGCGGTCCTCCAGGTCGGCATACAGCTTGGACAGATCCTCGGCCATGAAATTGAACGCCTGCCCCAGGCGGCCGAGTTCGTCGCGGCCGACATGGCGGGCACGCGCGGAAAAGTCGCCGCGCGCGATGCGTGCCGCGTTGTCGAGCAGGTCGTTAAGCGGCACCAGGATGCCGCGGTGCATCGCATACAGACCGCTCACCAGCAGCAACAGGGTCAGCGCCAGTGCGGCGCCGAGGATGGCCCGCAGCATGCGGATGCGTTGCTCGGTATCCGCCTCCAGTTGCGCCACCATGGTGTTGAGCTGATCGACGAACTCGTCGATCAGACCCAGCAGTCGATTATGGTGGTCGACATCGTGCAGATCCTGACCCGGCATGGCTTCTTCCATCAACAGCGGCTTCAAGCGCTGCCCCCAGGTCTCGCGCACCCGTTGATAGGTGGCGGCGAAGGCGCTGTCGGGGTGTCGGGCCAAGACCTTGTACAGGGCCTCGTGCGCCAGGGTCTGCTCGAAGTGGATGATGGCGGCGCGCAGCGTGTGACGGTCTTCCACCTGGTTGGCCGCATCCGCCAGCACGATGCTGCCCATGCGATGACTCAGGCGACGCAGGCTGCCGGCGACGTTGATGGCGCTGCCGCTGCCCTGTGTGCGCTCCGCCACCACCACCGATGCCGCCATGCCGCCGACGCCGATGGCGGTGATGACGGTCATCGCCGCGAGCAGGCCGAGCAGGATGGAGCGTTCGAAGGCGAGGTGCCAGATCCTGTGCATGTCGTGCTTTCGCTGAGCCGTCCGTTGCGCCGATCGCGCCGACCGGCGCAGCCGGGACGCGTCCGTGACCGAATGAGGAAGAGATACCACCACTGCGCCGCTTTGCCCACAGGTGTCCGATGGGCGATATATGCGCATAGTGGAATCCGATGGATAGCGAATACTCCCGATACCTCTTCGGTGGTATCTCTAGTGTTCTTGTCGGGTATTCGCGGCCTTTCGGCGGCGCATGGGCGGTCCTAGACTTGGGGCAAAGTATTTCGTACAAGCATGTCCGAATAGGAGCGGAGCATAGCCATGATCATGGAAACCAGGCATTTCATTCCGGAAATCCTTTCCCATCAGGCGCTGTTTCGTGGCTTGGACGGCAGCGAGCTGACCCGGCTGGCGCGCGGCACCTACGAATACCGCGTGGGCAAGAACGAGTTGCTGTTCCAGAAGGGAGAGCTGCCGGCCGGCATGCATCTGGTCATCACCGGCCAGGTCAAGCTGACGTTGCCCGGTTCCAACGGCGTGGAAAAGATCGCGCTGATGGTGGGGCCGGGCGAGACCTTCGCCGAGGAATGCGTGCTGTCGCGCCGGACGGCGCCGGTCGGCGCGCAGGCCAACAAGGACAGCATCCTGCTGGTGATCGAGCGCCTGGCGCTGCAGGAGACCATGCAGCGCAACTGTGCGCTGGCCGCACTGCTGATGGCGCGCATGGGCGAGCGGATGTGTCGCCTCATCGAGAACATGGAAACCTGCGTGCAGCGCGGCAGCGCCCAGCGCGTGGCGCATTTCCTGGCGCAACTGGCGCCGCGCGAGGCCATCACCTATGACCTCGAACTGGACGTCAACAAGCAGACCATCGCCTCGCAGCTGAACCTGGCGCCGGAGACCTTCTCGCGCGTGCTGCACAAGCTGTCGCGCGACGGGCTGATCCAGATGAAAGGCCGCTGCATCACGCTGCGCGACGTCGACGGCCTGCGCAACATCGCCGGCTGATCGTCCCGGCGCCGCCGATGCGGCGCCGACCCCGCCGACGCGGGGCCATGCTCGCGTCGGACATCCATTCAACCCGGCGCCGCCGGGTAAGATAACGCCCGTCGTCATTTCCCCGCTCGGGCATGGAAACTTCTTCCGCCACGCCATTCAAACGCGCCCATTTCGGCCGTTATGTGCTGATCGGCTTCTTCACGGTCGCCCCGTTGTGGGTGACCTGGCTGGTATTCGATTTCCTGCTCGGCCTGCTGGCCAACGCCGGCCTGCCGGTGCTCAAGGCGGCCGCGGCGGCGTTGCGGCCAGCCTCCGACCTGATCGCGGACGGGCTGCTCGATCCTTCGTTCCAGACCCTGCTGGGTGTGCTGGTCACGCTGTCCGGTCTGTATCTGGTGGGCCTGGGCGCGTCCATGGTGGTGGGGCGGCGGCTGATCGCGTGGATGGAGCACTGGCTGGAGCGCCTGCCCTTGGTACACACCATCTACCGCGGTACCAAGCGCTTCCTGCAGACCCTGCGCCAGGGTCCGGTGGCCGGCCAGCGTGTGGTGCTGATCGCGTTTCCGACGCCGGAGATGCGCGCGGTCGGCTTCGTCACCAAGATCTTCCGTGACCAGGATGGCGGCCGACAACTGGCGGCGGTGTATGTGCCGACCTCGCCCAATCCGACCTCGGGCTACATCGAGATCGTGCCGCTGGAGGACGTGGTGTACACAGACTGGAGCATGGAAGAGGCGATGAGCTTCGTGGTCACCGGCGGCACCAATGCGCCGGATAGCGTGCGTTACACCAATCCGGCGCCCGCAACACCGGCTGCGGGAACCGCCGCGGCGTCAGGCGGGTCGCAGCCGTAAAAAGAGATGCGACCGTGACCATCGCCCGCTCCCCATCCCTGCGTTCTTCGCGCCTGTGGCTGATGCGCGCGCCGCTGTTCGCCGCGCTGTGGTGGGTGCTGGCCGAGGGCGAGACGCGCGCCTGGGGCGTGGGCGCGGCCACTGTGCTGGCCGCCACGGCGGCGAGCGTATGGCTGTGGCCGCCGTCGCGCGCGCACCTGTCGCCGGTGGGACTGTTGGCCTTCTTGGCGTTCTTCGCGCTGCAATCGCTGCGCGGCGGCTTCACCGTCGCACTGCTGGCGCTGCGCCCGCGTCTGCGATTGCGGCCCGGTCTGCGCGTGCTGCCGCTGCGCCTGCCGCCCGGCGCCGGCCGGGTGTTGCTGGCCGATACCCTGAGCCTGCTGCCGGGCACGGTCAGCGCCGGCCTGTGCGACGATGAGCTGCATCTGCACGTGCTCGATCAGGCGCTGGTCGACGACGCCGACCTGCGCGCGGCTGAAGACCGGGTGGCGCGTCTGTTCGGCCTGGAGTTGGCGCATGCCTGAACTGCCCATCGCGCTGGCGCATGCCTGAACTGCCCATCGCGCTGGCGCTGTTCCTGTTGGCCAACCTGCTGGTGGCGCTGCGCTGGGTGATGCGCGGGCCGACCCAGGCCGACCGCATGCTGGCGGCGCTGCTGTTCGGCACCACCGGGGTGGCGGTGCTGCTGCTGCTGGCCGAGGCCGGCGGGGTGGCGGAGCTGCTGGACGTGGCGCTGGTGTTCGCGCTGCTCGCCGCCATCGCAGGCGCCGCGTTCGCCGAGCGCGCCTGGCGCGAGGATAGACGGGAGCGCGCGCGTGGCGGCGATTGACTGGCTGTCCGATGCGTTGCTGCTGGCCGGCGGTGCGTTCTTTCTCGCAGGTACCGTCGGTGTCGTGCGCTTTCCCGACGTGTACTGCCGCCTGCACGCGCTGGCCAAGGTCGACAACCTCGGCCTGGGGCTGGTGGTGCTGGGTCTGGCGCTGCGCGCCGACAGCGTCACCGCCGTGGTCAAGCTGTCGTTGATCTGGCTGCTGGCCCTGTTCGCCAGCGCCACGGTGAGCTATCTGATCGCGCGGCGCGCGCTGCGGCGCGGCATCACGCCGTGGTCGGCGGAGCGGCCGGCGCCGCCGGAGCGCGCGCCGTGAACGCCTTCGACATGCTGCTCGCCCTGGCGTTGCTGCTGACCGCCTGGCGCGCGCTGGCGGCGTCCGATCTGTTCAAGGGCAGCGTGCTGTTCATCGTTTTCGGCCTGTTGATGGCCATCGCCTGGGCCCGGCTCACGGCCCCCGACATCGCACTGGCGGAGGCCGCCATCGGTGCCGGTCTGACCGGCGCGCTGCTGCTCGATGCGGTTGGCCATCTGCGTGTCGGCCGTCGTCCGCGCGCGCAGGGCTCCACGGAGGACGGCGCATGAGTCGCTGGCTGGGTGTGAGCGTGGTATTGCTGTGCACGCTGCTGGCGCTGGCCCTGGTCGGCGCCATGCTGGTGCTGCCCGACGCGCCGGTGCGTCTGCCCGGCGAGGTCGCACAACGCCTAGGCGAGAGCGGTGTCGACCATGCCGTGACCGCGGTGCTGCTGAACTTCCGTGGCTACGACACCCTGCTGGAGGTGGCGGTGTTGCTGCTGGCATTGCTGGGCATGCTCGCGGCCGGCGTGGCGCCGTTGCGGCCGGCGCCGTTCGCGGCCGATCCGCTGCTGGTGGCGCTGGCGCGCACGCTGGCGCCGCTGATGGTGCTGGTGGCCGGCTACCTGTTGTGGGCCGGCGCGTTCCGTCCGGGCGGAGCATTCCAGGCCGGCGCGGTGCTGGCGGCCGCCGGCGTGCTGTTGCGTCTGGCCGGTTTCCTGCCGGCGTGGAACGCGCCCGCGCTGCATCTGCGCGTGCTGCTGGCGGCCGGGTTCGCGCTGTTCCTGCTGGTCGCCGCGGCCGGTCTGTATTTCGGCGCCATGCTGCGTTATCCGCAGCCTGGAGCGGGCGCGTTGATCCTGGCCATCGAGACCGGCCTGACGCTGTCGCTCGGTCTGATCCTGGCCGGGCTGTTCCTGGCCGGACCGGAGACACCGCGGGCGCGGGGGGGCGCGTGAGTATCGGCCTGTTTTACGCGCTGGTCGGCGGTCTGCTGTTCGCGCTCGGTGTCGGCGGCCTGATCCTGCGCCCGCATCTGCTCAGCAAGATCCTGGCCTTCAACATCCTCGGCAGCGGCGCCTTCCTGGTGCTGGTCGGCCTGGGCCAGCGCGACGGCACGCCCGATCCGGTGCCGCAGGCCATGGTGCTGACCGGCATCGTCGTCGCCGTCGCCGCCACCGCGCTGGCGCTGGCGCTGGCGCGCCGCCTGCTCGATCTGTCCGGCGACATGGTGTTGCCGGGCGAAAAGGCGGCGGATGAGGCCGAGGCCGGCGACCAGGAGGCGGCACCCGGCGACGGCCCGCGCGGCGGCGCATGATGACGATGGTGTTCGATCCGGCCTCCTGGCTGATCCTGCTGCCGCTGGCCTGGGCGACGCTGGCTTTCGTGCTCGGCGCCGGACGCGGTGCCCGGCTCGCCCTGGTCGGCTTGGGCGCGCAGGCGCTGCTGGCGTTGGAACTGGCGCGCCGGGTACGCGACCAGGGCGCCCATGCGCATGCCTTGGGCGGCTGGCCGGCGCCGCTGGGCATCGAACTGGCGGTGGACGGGCTGGCCGTGGTCATGCTGTTGATGACCGCGCTGGTGGCACTGCCGCTGGGCCTGTACGCGCGCGCCTACTTTGGCGCCAAGCCCAAGGGCGGCGCGTGGTTCTGGCCGCTCAGCGGTTTTCTGATCGCCGCGCTCAACGCGCTGTTCCTGTCGGCCGACCTGTTCAACCTGTACGTCACGCTGGAACTGCTCGGGCTGGCCGCAGTCGGGCTCACCGCCGCGGCGGGCGATCGCATGGCGGTGGCGGCGGCGCTGCGTTACCTGCTGGCGACGCTGCTCGGCTCCGGGGCCTATCTGTTCGGCGTGGCGTTGATCTACGGCACGTATGGCACGGTGTCGCTGGCCGCGCTGGCGCCGCTGATCAGCGCCGAACCAGCCGTGCTGCTGGCGTTGGCGCTGATGGTCATCGGCATGCTGCTGAAGACCGCGCTGTTTCCGCTGCATTTCTGGCTGCCGCCGGCGCATGGCGGCGCGGTCAGCCCGGTATCGGCGCTGCTGTCGGCTCTGGTGATCAAGGCTTCGTTCTATCTGCTGTTGCGGCTGTGGTTCGGCGTGTTCGAGCCGGTGGCGACGGTCGGTGCCGCGCAACTGATCGGCATACTGGGCGCCGGCGCCATCCTGTGGGGTTCGCTGCTGGCCTTGTTGCAGACGCGCCTGAAGATGCTGGTGGCGTATTCCACGGTGGCGCAGGTGGGTTATCTGTTCCTGGTGTTTCCACTCGCCACCGGCGTGTCGCCCGAGGCCGGCGTCAGCGCCTGGCAGGGCGGCATCATGCAGGCGCTGGCGCACGCGCTGGCCAAGGCGGCGATGTTCGCCGCGGCGGGGGCGATGATCGTGGCCACCGGGCGCGACGAGATCGTCGGTCTGTCCGGCGTCGGCGCCCGCCTGCCGCTCACGCTGTTCACCTTCGCGCTGGCGGGCGTGACGCTGATGGGCCTGCCGCCGTCGGGCGGGTTTTCCGCCAAATGGCTGCTGCTGATGGCGGCGCTGGACAGCGGCCAATGGTGGTGGATCGTGGTGATGATGCTCGGCGGCCTGCTGTCCGCGGCCTACGTGTTCAAGGTATTGCGCCAGGCGTTCCTGCCGGCGCCGGGGGGCAGCGCGGTCGGGCGGGCGCCGCGCGCGCTCGAGCTGACCGCGTTGGCGCTGGCGCTGGGCGGCATCCTGCTCGGCCTGTTCGGCGCCCAGCCGCTGGCGCTGCTGGAAGCGGGAGGCGGGCGATGAGCGGCGACAGTCTGCTGCCGCTGGCGGTGGTGGCCAGTTCGTTCGTGCCGGGGTTGGCCATCTTCTTTCTGGCCGAGTCGCGCCACCGGCTGCGCAGCACGCTCAACCTGTTCGGTGCGTTCGCCAAGCTGGCGCTGATCGGCTACATCCTGTGGGGCGTGCTGCACGACCGTGAGTTCGTGTTCACCCATGAGGTGTTGCCGGGCCTGGATCTGGTACTCAAGGCGGACGCGCTGGCCATGCTGTTCGTGACGCTGTCGGCGGTGCTGTGGTTGTTCACCACCGTGTACGCCATCGGCTACCTAGAAGGCTCGCCGCATCGCAGCCGCTTCTTCGGCTTCTTCAGCGTGTGCGTGACCGCGACGGTGGGAGTGGCCATGGCCGGCAACCTGTTCACCTTCTTCCTGTTCTACGAACTGCTGACGCTGTCCACCTACCCGCTGGTGGTGCATCGCGGCACCGAACAGGCGTTGCGCGCCGGCCATGTCTACCTGGCCTACACGCTGGCCGGCGGCGCCGTGCTGCTGGTCGGCACGGTATGGCTGTACGGCATCGCCGGGCAGGTCGATTTCGTCACCGGCGGCGTGCTCGACCACCTGCCGGCGGAGTCGGCGCCGGCGCTGCGCATCATCTTCCTGCTGCTGATCGTCGGCCTGGGTGTCAAGGCCGCGCTGGTGCCGCTGCATGGCTGGCTGCCCAAGGCCATGGTGGCGCCGGCGCCGGTGTCTTCGTTGCTGCACGCGGTGGCGGTGGTCAAGGCGGGGGCGTTCGGCATCGTGCGCGTGGTGTACGAGGTGTACGGCGTCGAGTTCGCGCACACGCTGGCCCTGTTGGCGCCGCTGGCGCT
This sequence comes from uncultured Burkholderiales bacterium, assembly GCA_937949525.1. Lineage (GTDB taxonomy): Bacteria > Pseudomonadota > Gammaproteobacteria > Burkholderiales > Thiobacillaceae > PFJX01. The sequence continues at coordinate 62,943 of CALEDT010000015.1, forward strand.
GGCGGCGGCGATCACCATCGTCTGGGGCAGCCTGCGCGCGCTGTTCCAGGATGATCTGAAGAAACGGCTGGCCTATTCCACCGTCAGCCAAGTGTCCTATATCGTGCTCGGCACGGCGTTGTTCGGGCCGGTGGGCACCATCGGCGGCGTGGTGCATCTGGTGCATCAGGGCATCATGAAGATCACGCTGTTCTTCTGCGCCGGCAACTTCGCCGAGACGCTGGGCATCCACAAGGTCAGCGAGATGGATGGCGTCGGCCGGCGCATGCCGTGGACCACGCTGGCGTTCAGCATCGGCGCGTTCGGCATGATCGGTGTGCCGCCGCTCGCCGGCTTCATCAGCAAATGGTATCTGGGCCTGGGGGCGCTGGAGGCTGGCATACCCTGGGTGCTGGCGGTGCTGGCGGCGTCGAGTCTGCTCAACGCCGCCTATTTCCTGCCCATCTTGTATCGCGCCTGGTTCAAGGAACCGCCGGCGGCCTGGCCGCACGAGCACATTCGTGCGCGCCGCTACTGGGAAACCTCGCGTCTGCTGCTGCTGCCGCCGCTGGTCACGGCGGCGGCTACGCTGCTGGTGGGTCTGTTCGCCGCCAGCAGTTGGACGCCGCTGGACTGGGCCAAGCTGATCGCCGCGCGCGAGTATCTGCGCTGGGTGCCCTGATATGCTGGTAGCCGCGATCCTGCTGCCGCTGCTGTTGGCGCTGTTGCTGCTGCATCCCGCCGGCCGTCCGCTGGTGCTGCGCCTGGGGCCGTGGACGCCGCTGCCGGCGCTGCTGCTGGCGCTGGCCGCACCGGACGATCTCGCCACCCGCCTGCCCTGGCTGCTGCTCGACACCCGGCTGGCGCTGGATGACACCGGCCGGCTGTTCCTGGCGTTCTCCGCGCTGATCTGGCTGCTGGCCGGTTTGCAGGCGCGTGCCTGGCTGGCAGCGGGCGGACGGCGCGCGCGCTTCGCCGGCTTCTTCCTGGTGGCGCAGGCCGGAAACCTGGGCCTGTGCGTAGCCCAGGGCGCTGCCGGCTTCTACGCGTTCTTCGCGCTGATGACCTTCGCCGCCTACGGCCTGGTGGTGCATGCCGGCGGCGAGGACGCTCGCCGCGCCGGGCGGGTGTACCTGGCGCTGGCGGTGCTGGGTGAAGTGCTGATCCTGAGCGGCCTGCTGCTGCTGGTGGATGCCTGGGGCAGCCACTACCTCGCCGATTTCCACGCCGCCGGTGCGCCGCCGGCGCACCTGAGCCTGGCCGCCTGGTGTCTGCTGCTGGGTTTCGGCATCAAGACCGGACTGCCGCTGCTGCACGTGGCGCTGCCGCTGGCCTATGCCGCCACACCGCCGCCCGCCGCCGCCGCACTGGCCGGGGCGATGCTCAAGGCCGGGCTGCTCGGCTGGTGGCGTTTCCTGCCGCTGGGCGAAGTCGCGCTGCCGGATGTAGGCGGCGTGATGATGGCGCTGGGCGCGTTCGCCGTATTCGCCGGCGTCGCCGTCGGGCTGATGCAGCGAGATGCCGGCGCCCTGCTGGCCTATTCCAGCATCAGCCAGATGGGCTATTTCCTGCTCGCGCTGGGTATCGCGCTGCAGGCGCCAAAGGTCTGGCCGCTGTTGGCGGCGGCGCTGGGCTTGTACGCGGCGCATCACGCGCTGGCCAAGTCGGCGCTGTTCCTCGGCCTGGGCGTGGTGCGCCGCGCCGGTGCCCGGCCGATGGTGCTGGCCGGCATGGCCGTGCCGGCCCTGGCCCTGGCCGGCGCGCCGTTGAGCAGCGGCCTGTTCGCCAAACAGGCGTTGAAGTCGGCACTGGCCGAGCCGTGGCTGCCCTGGGCCGCACAACTGCCCGTGCTGCTGATCGCGGGCTCCCTGGCGACGGCATTGCTGATGGCGCGGCTGTTGCTGCTGCTGGCGCGCGAGACCGGCCAACCGGCGCAGGTGCGTGTCGGCCTGACCCCGCCTTGGGTCTTCGCCTTGGGTTGTGTCGTCGTGCTGCCACTGTGGCTCGCCCCGATGGACGCCTGGCGCGCGGCTTTCGCCTGGCCGACGCTGGCCGGCGGCGCCTGGCCCATCTTGCTGGCGCTCGTCGTCGCCTATGGCGCCTGGCGTGTCGTTGCACACCCGCCGACGTTGCCGCCCGGTGACTGGCTGGTGCTGGTGGAGCGGGCACTCACCGCGCTGATGCGCCGTCTTGACCGACTGCCGCCGTTGGCGCTGGCGCCTCTGCCGCCACGCGCGGCGATGCGCTCGCCCTGGCTGGAGGCGCGGCTGCGCACCCTGCCCATCGCCGGCGTGGTCTGGCTGGGGCTGGCGGCGGCGTTCGTGGCCACGCTGCTGGCGTGATCGACGCCTGAGCGCCATGTCCGCTTCGCTGGTGCTGCTGCCGCCGCTGCTGTTGCTGCCGTTGCTGCTGCACGGCGCGACGCGCACCGCTGCGCTGCGGCTCGCGTCCTGGGCACCGCTGCCGGCCCTGATGTTGGCACTGCTGGCGCCGGCCGACGCTGTCGGCGAGTGGTCCGGCGTGCTGCTCGGCAGCGTGTTCGGCCTGGATGCGACCGGCCGCCTGTTCCTCACCTTCACTGCGCTGGTCTGGCTGCTGGCCGGCCTGTACGCGCGCGTCTGGCTGCGTCTGGATGCGCGCGCCTGGCGCTTCTGGGCCTTCTACCTGGCCACGCAGGCGGGCAACCTGGGCGTCTGTCTGGCGCTCGATGCGCTGAGCTTCTACCTGTGGTTCGCGCTGATGACCTTTGCCGCCTACGGCCTGGTGGTGTACGAGCGCACGCCGGAATCGCTGCGCGCCGGGCGCATCTACCTGATCATGGCCATGCTGGGCGAGGCGCTGCTGGTCGCGGGTTTGCTGCTGGCTGTGCACGCGGCCGGCGACGAACGCTTCGATGCCATCGCCGGCACCGCCCAAGGGCCGGTCACGCTGGCCTTGTTGATCGCCGGCCTGGGCGTCAAGGTGGGTGTGCCGCTGCTGCACATGTGGCTGCCGCTGGCGCATCCGGTGGCGCCGGTGCCGGCCAGCGCGGTGTTGTCGGGCGTCATGCTCAAGGCCGGCTTGCTCGGCTGGCTGCGCCTGCTGCCGCTGGGCAACCAGGCAGCGCCCGAAGCGGGGGCGCTGCTGATGGCGGCCGGGCTGCTGGCGATGTTGCTCGGTGTCGGCGCCGGCCTGATGCAGCGTAACGCCAAGGTGCTGCTGGCCTATTCCAGCATCAGCCAGATGGGTTACATGACCCTGGGGGTCGGCGCCGGTCTGCTTGCACCCGCCGCCTGGCCACTGTTGCTGAGCGCCGTGTCGCTGTATGCGCTGCATCATGCCCTGGCCAAGAGTGCGCTGTTCCTGGGCGTCGGCCTGATCCACCGGCAGGGCGGGTCGCCGGCGGCACTGGCCGGCCTGACGCTGCCGGCGCTGGCGTTGGCCGGTGCGCCGCTGACCAGTGGCATGCCGGCCAAGCAGGCGTTGAAGCTGGCGCTGGCGCCGTTGCCCGCGCCCTGGCCCGAACTGCTCGCGCTGCTGCTACCGCTGGCCGCCTTCGGCACCGCGCTACTGATGCTGCGCCTGGTCTGGCTGCAGGCTGGCCGGGAGGGGCAGGGCGGTGGCGATGGACTCGCCCCGCCCTGGGCGCTGTCGCTGCTGGCGGTGGCCGGCGTGGTCTGGATGGTGGCGCCGGCCCTGCCGCAAGCCACCGCCGTCGCCGCCTGGGCAGCATCCTGGCCGGTGCTGCTGGCACTGGTGACGGGTTACGCCGCCACGCGCGCGCGCCGCGCGTTGCCCCTACTGCTGCCGGGAGACCTGATCGTGCCGCTGGAAGCGGCCGTATCGCGCCTGTCGACCCTATTCATCACGCCTCGCGCGGATCGACCGCAGCCGATCGCGTGGCCGCTCGTTGGACGATGGGCGCGTGCCGAGGCCCTCGCGCGCCGCTGGCCGCTGGCCGGCTCGCTTTGGCTGGCCCTGCTGTTGGCCCTGCTGCTGGCTCTGCGGATGTGACCTAGCCGAACCCAAATGCCCGACTTGTGCACTCGGGTATTTGGGCTAAGACGATAGTGTTCCCCGGATCCCACGCGGGAATGGACGTCGACAGGAGGATGAACATGAGCTATGCAACACAGCCGCTGGTGCGGCCCGGCTACGAATTCCGGTCCGATCCCGAATTTCCGCATGCGCCGCCGGACTGGCAGCGCGAAGACGCGGAGGCCATGGCGCGCGAGGAGGGGCTGCGCATGACCGACATGCACTGGCGGGTGGTCCGGGCGCTGCAGGAGTTCTACGCGCGCCATGACGATCCCGCCATCAACGTGCGCGAACTGCACGATGCGCTCGACGAGCACTTCCATGCCGAAGGCGGCATCCGCCGGCTCTATGCGCTGTTCCCCAAGGGGCCCGTGGCCCAGGGCTGCCGCATCGCCGGGCTGGAGCCGCCGCCGGGCGCGCAGGACCGTGGATTCGGCAGTGTGGTCTGATCGGCGGTCGGCGGTTATCGGGCTCAACCCGGATCGTCCCGTTGCGACCAGCCGTTAGCCGAGTCTATGGGCGAGGACCGGGGACGCGCGGCACGCCAGCCGGGCTGTCGCTTTCCGGTTCGTCGGGCCGCCGCTGCGACGTGGTGTTCTCGTCGTGCATGGGTGCCGTCGTTCGTCAGCCGTAAGCCGGTAGCGTGGTGATGCGGGCGTCCTCCAGGGCCATGCCCACGGCGTAGTGGTAGATCACCTGGTAGTGGCTGTCGGCCAGCCCGAGGATCTCGTGATCGATGTCGTCGAAGAAGCAGCCGATGCCGGTGCCGCGCCAGCCGGCGGCTTCCGCGGCCAACGTGGCGCAGTGGCCGATCATGCCCGCTTCCCAGTGCAGGTGGCGGTAGGCGGCCGGGTTGTCCGCCAGCGGGGTGTCGAAAGCCGCCGCGAACAGCAGCGTGAAGGCGGCGTCGGCGGCGATGTCCTGGTGGCAGGACAGGGTGCGTGCGGTGCGCTGGGCGTCGGCTGCGAGCAGGCGGTAGAGGGGCAGGGTGTCATCGGCGCTCACCCACTCGAATTCCTGGCGCAGGGCGGCGCCGAGGCTGCTCACGCCATCCTCCGAACGCGGCAGCACATACAGGCCGGGCGCCAGGGCCTCGACGCGGTGCAGCATGAGCAACGGATGCACGCGCGGCGGCACGTCCCAGAGTCGCCAGACCGGCGAGCCGCCGGGCAACAGCGCGCCGAGGATGCGGCGGAATACCGCGCCCGGCATGACGGAACGGCCGTCGAACGCCTGGGCGCTGCGGCGTTGCAGGATGACGCGGGTGGCGGGTGGGTCGGCAAGCTCGTTCGCCGTGGTCGTCGCGCGGAGTGGCAACGGGCGCTCTCCCCCGGATACTCCGCCGCGAGCGGGGGGGAGGCAGCCGCGCGTCGCCGCCGCGACTTCCTCGATCACCGGCCACCGGTACATGGGCTTGGGGTCCAGCAGCGCGGGCAGGCCGCTCCATTCGTCCCAATGCAGCGGCGGCATCGGCACCGGGCCGGCTTCCGGTGCGTGCAGCGCGACGATGACTTCGGCTTCCTCGCTTTCCACGCCAGCGAAATCGTCGGCGCGGTCGGTGCCCAGGCAATGCGCCAGTTCGGCGTGTTCCAGGCGTAACAGGCGTGGCCGCCAGCCATGCAACGCGGCGGCATGGGCGACGGCGGCCAGCACGTGGCCGAGGTCGAGCTGGCAATAGCGGAAGGCGCGCTCGCCGTATTTCCACGCCTCGCGCCAGGTGATGGAGGTGAAACCCAGCCACAGGCCCGGCCGGTCGGCGGCGGCGAGGGTGCCGGCGCGCCATTCGACGCTGTGGTCCTCGTTCTGGTAGTGGTACAGGCCATCCGCCAGACCCTCCACCCGGTAAGCCAGCACCCAGGTCTCGGTGGGGTGCAGGTTGCCGGAGGACGGGTGTGCACGTAGCGCCCAGCGCGCGTGGCCATACTGCTTCCAGGCGGTGATGGCGGTGCTCAGGCGCAGCATCCGGCTCAGGCGATCGACATCGAACGGTGCCGCCGGCCGTGCCCGGTCCAGCGACGACCAGGGTATGGCCAGCTCGGGCGAGGTGCGCGGCAGGGCATGGCAACGCGTTCCCCGCCAGCGCCGGAAAGCGGCGGGCTGGGCTTCCCAGTCCAGACTTTTGGGGCCGGCGGCGTAACGTTCGAGGTGGTGCTTGGTGCGCTGGTGGTAGGCGCGGATGGTGGCCAGGCGAGGGTCGTCGTGCATGGCGTGTCCCCAAGTCATGTCGCGATCGATCGATGCGATGCGCGTGGTTTCCGGGATGATAGGTCAGTTCCTGCGTCGGGCGATGGCCGGAGCACCCTTCCGGCAGGCTTTTTCACGGTAACCTGCGGGATATTCCAGCACCAGCCGCGCGATTGCCCGATGCCGTCCATGCTTGACCGACTCAGCCATGCCATCGCCGCGCGCGCGCATACGCCTTTGATCGTCATTCTGCTGCTGGCTGGCGCCGCCATCCTGTGGCGCTTCTCGGCGTATGAGCTGCCGGGCGGCTTTCTCGACCTGCGCTGGCACTACGACGTCGATACGGCGCGCGCGGCGATGACCGCCTACGGCGCGGCAGGCCGGGCGCGCTACCTGGAGTTCCTGGTGCTGGACACGGTGTTCCCATGGGTCTATGGCGCGGCCTTCGCGCTGTTGCTGTCGCGCGCGGGCGGAGTGTTGTTCCCCACCGGTTCACCCTGGCGGCGCGTCAATCTGCTGCCGCTGATGACCCTGCTCGCGGACAGTGTGGAGAACGCCTGTCTGTACCGGATGTTGACGTGCTACCCGGATTTCTCCGATTTCGTCGCGACTTTGGGCGGCCATGCCACCACGCTGAAACATCTCACGCTGCTGATCACCGCCCTGCTGCTGTGCGCCGGCGGGATCCTCTGGCTGAAACGGCGGTTGACCCGCGCAAGGCGATAAGCCTGTTTGATGGCGCTGGCGGGCGCTCGACCAGGAAACCGCAGTGGCCTGCCGGTTTGCCATCGTGAGGCCGCTGCGGGACGGGATCGAGGCACGCGCATCAATGGGTGCCCGGCGCCGTCATCACCTGACCGCGCACCAGATTGCGCCCGGCGGCCTTGGCCTCGTACAGCATGCTGTCGGCCAGATCGAGCAGGCGGCGGGGATAACCGCCTGTGCTCGGGCGCGCGCAGGCGCAGCCGATGCTGACACTGGCGATATCCAGCGGCGCGTTGCCGGCATGCGGTATGCCGAGCCGCAAAATGTTCTGGCGCAGACGCTCGGCGATGTTGAGCGCGCCGTCCAGGTCGGTGCCGGGCAGGATGGCGGCAAACTCCTCGCCGCCGTAACGCGCGCACAGGTCGCCCGGGCGGGTCAGCGTGTCGCACAGGGCGCGCGCGATGCGACGCAGACACAGATCGCCTTCGCCATGGCCGTAGTTGTCGTTGTAGCGCTTGAAGTGGTCGACATCCAGCAATATCAGGGCAAGTGGCTTGTCTTCGCGCTGGGCCCTGCGCCATTCGCCTGCCAGGGCTTCGTCGAAGCGGCGGCGGTTGGGGATGTCGGTCAGTCCGTCGATGTTGGCGTGACGTTCGAGCAGGTCGGCCTTGATCTTCAGGTTGACGTGGTTGCGGATGCGCGCCAGCACGATGGGCAGGTGGAATGGCTTGGCGACGTAATCGACCGCGCCCAGCGACAGACCCAGGGTTTCGTCTTCCGGGTCGCCGCGTGCGGTGACGAAGATCACCGGGATGTCGCGCGTGGCCCGGTCCTGTTTGAGCTGGCGACAGACTTCGAAACCGCTCAGGCCGGGCATCATCACGTCGAGCAGGATCAGGTGCGGTCGTTGTTCGCGCCGGCGCGCCAGTTCCAGGCCGCGCGCGCCGTCGGTGGCGATGCTGAGCTCATAGTCGTCGCTCAGCGCTTCCGCCAGCACGTGCAGGTTGGCCGGCGTGTCGTCGACGATCAGCACGCGCGGTGTATCGCTGTGGTGGCGGAATTCGCTGGCCGGAAGGGAAGACGGCGTGACGGTTTTCATACGGAGTTCTCCGGTGGCGCGGGCGCCTGGTCCGCGTCCAGCAAGGTGAGCAGTTGCGCCGTCAGCACGCGCGCCGCGGCGTAATCGAAGGCATCGAGCTTCAGACGCAGCATTGCCGCCAGCCCGGCGTGCGCGTCGCGCGCCGGTACTCCCGCCAGCACGTCGAGCAGCGCGCGCGGCACGTAGCGGTCGTGGTCGAGCAGCGCCTGGATGTGCGTCACCGCGCGAGTCAGCGCGGCCACGTCGCACGGCGCCGCGCCGGCGGCATCGCCGGTGTCGGGCGCGGGCGCGGGCGCGAGGCGCAGGCTTACGAGCAGCGTGTCGATCAGCGCCGCCATGTCCACCGGCTTGCCCAGATGCGCGTTCATGCCGGCCGCCAGGCAGGCTTCCCGGTCGGCCGGCAGTACCGCGGCGGTCAGTCCGATCACCGGCAGGTCACGCAGCGCCGCGTCGTCGCGGATGCGTCGCGTCGCCTCCAGGCCGTCCATCACCGGCATGTGCACGTCCATCAGTACCGCGTCGCAGGGCTGTCGATGCAGATACGCCAACGCCTGGGCGCCGTCGCCGGCGATGTCCAGGTGCAGCCCCATGTGTTGCAGCGACTCGCGCATCACCTGCTGGTTGAAGGCGTTGTCCTCCACCAGCAGCAGACGGCAGGCGCGCAACGGCTGGGCGCGGCGAGCGAGCTCGTCCAGGCCGGCCTCGTCCTGACGGAAGCCGTTGCGCACATGCAGGCGGAACAGCAGGTCCATCACGTCGGACGGGGTGAACGGCACGCGCAATACGGCGGTGATGCCATCGAAATCCATGCCGTGTGCTTCCAGCTCGCCGGCGGTGCCCAGCAGCACCAGGTCGGCGGCGCGCTGCGTGCCGCGCAGCGCAGTACGCAGCGCGTGCAGTTCGGCGTGGGCGGTGCAGTCGATGAATACCAGCTCGGGCGGGGCTTCGCCGCCGGCCAGGGCGTCCGGCGCGGCGCCGGGTGCGAGCGTGGTCACGCCGAAGCCGTAAGCGGACAGCAGTTCCTCGAGCGGTCGACTGCGCGCCGGCCGGATGCCCACCAGCCACACCCGCAACGGCTTCAGTTCCGGCAGCGTCGGCACGCTGTGCGCTACCCGGAAAGGCACGCGGAAGCAGAACGTGCTGCCGGCTCCAGGCGCGCTGTGCGCCTCGATCTCCCCGCCCATGCCGGTCACCAGGCCCTTGACGATGGCCAGTCCCAGACCGGTACCGCCATAGCGCCGCGTGATCGAGCTGTCGGCCTGGGTGAACGGCTGGAACAGCCGGTCGAGCTGTTCCCGCGTCAGGCCGATGCCGGTGTCGCATACGCTGAACTCCAGGGTCACCCGCTCGCCATCGGCGTGATCGGTGCGTTCGAGCACGGCCACCTCGACGCGTACCGTACCTCGCTGCGTGAACTTGACGGCGTTGCCCACCAGGTTGGCCAGGATCTGCTCCAGGCGCAGCGGATCGCCAAGCAGGCGTGGCGGCAGGAATGGCGAAATGGCGAACACGAAGTCCAGCCCCTTTTCCTCGGCGCGCGCCTGGAACAGATTGGCGACCTGATCGAACACCTTGTCCAGCACGAAGTCCACCTGCTCCAGTTGCAGGTGTCGGGCTTCGATCTTGGAGTAGTCCAGCACGTCATTGAGGATGGCCAGCAGCGAGCGCGATGCCTGCCGGATTTTGCCAAAATAATCGGCAAGACGCCGTGATGGCCGGGCCGCCAGCCCCAGGCTGCACAGCCCGAGGATGGCGTTCATCGGCGTGCGGACCTCGTGGCTCATGTTGGCAAGGAATGCGCTCTTGGCGCGACTGGCCTCCTCGGCCAGTTCCTTGGCGGCGCGCAGCGTGCGTTCCGCCTGCTTCATCGGCGTCACGTCCTGGATGGCGATCACCTGACCGGCGACGCGTCCGTCGCGCACGATGGGCGTGGCGTTCACCGCCGCGTCGAAGCGGCTACCGTCGGCAGTGTGCATTTCGGCGTCGAAATCGCGGTAGGACTCCCCGGCGTTGCGTGCTCGGGCCAGTCCGTCCAGCCAGCGCGGGGCCGCGCCGCCGGACGCCATCGGCCACAAAAGATCCTGGGGCGTGAACCCAAGCATCCGCGCCTCGGACAGGCCGAGCTTGCGCTCGGCGCAGGGGTTGGCAAAGGTGATGCGCCCGGCGGCGTCGGTCACCAGCACGCTGTCGCCGAGCGCGGCCGTAATCTCGCGCACCCGCTGTTCGTTGTCGCGCAGCAGGGCCTCGTTGGCGGCACGCGCTTCGTCGCGCTCCACCACCGCGCGGGTGAGTTGGCGCATGGAGCGGGCGACACGGTCGATCTCATCGTCGTGTCCGCCGCCAGCCAGCGTCAGCAGGCGCTCGACCTCGGGCGTGACGGTGTACCCGGTGGCGAAGGTATCGGCCACCATGCCCAATGCACTGATGCGGCGCGTGGTGCGCAACTGCCAGGTGCCGAGCGTGCGCCACAGCAGCAGCACCAGCGCCAGCAAGGCGATGCCGACCGCCCACAGCAGATCGCGCAACAGCAGCGGCGTGCCCAGCGGTGCCCAGATCGCCAGCCTGGGTCCGTGGCTGCCGTCGGCATTGGATACGGCCTGCCCGCCCCAGGCCAGGTGCGTGATCCAGTGGCGCAGGTCGCCCTCCTCGTGCACGCCCGCGGCCACTCGCGCGCGCGCGGCACCCAGCGCACCGGTGGAACTCGCCACCGGGATGTCGTCCCATGACAGAAACAGGTATCCGTCCGGGGGCGCTGCGGCGTGCAACAGTGCGTTGTCCAGCGCGCGCGCCAGTACCAGCCGCCCCATGCCGCGTTCACCCAGCCAGATCGCTTGAAGATACAGGCGGAACAGCCGTTGGCCGGCGGCATCGTAATGCCAGCCCACCACCGTGTCGCTGGCGGGTGCAGCGAGCGGCACGGCATCGGCGTCGCCATAGCGGAACAGCTCGGCGCCGGAGCCATCCGTGATCAGCACGGCGCTGAATTCGCTCTGGCCGCCCTGCGCGGTGAGCTGGCCGAACAGGCTGGTGCCGGGGTCGTCGGTCTGCTCCAGTACCCGCGAGTACTCCAGCCGTGTCTTGAACAGCATGGCGTCGCGTTCCCATTCGTGCTCCCACTCGCGCACGCGGTTCTCGTAGGTTGCGCGCAGCATGGCATCGATGCGCTGCGCGTCGCGCGTCTCGGCGCGCACGTGGAACCAGACGGCGACGGCGCTCAACACCAGCATGCTGATCAGTACCGACGCCGCCAGGCGCAGCGTCGCCTGACGCGTCAGGCCGCTGCGCGCTGCATGGCCGGCCGGGATGGGCGAATTCACGCTTTGCGGCCTGCCCAGGTGTCCACCACCATGTCGGCCAGGCGCGGCACGCGTCCCTCACCGGAGGTTGCGCGGAAGAACGTTTCGGTCTCCTCCAGTTGCCGCGTCGAGAAACGGCCATCGCGGCTATACAGACGCGGATAGGTGGCGAGGCTGTGCAGCAGCGCCCGGCGTTCTTCGGCATCCTGCACGGACAGCGCGTCGACCACCTGTCGCGGCGTGGCGCGCGCCATCCAGGCCAGTGTGCGCTGGACCGTGCGCACCATGCGCGCCACCGCATCCGTCTGCGTGCGCGGCATGTCCTCGCGGGTCGCCACGGCGGCGTGCAGAAAACCGGCGCCAGGGATGCGCGCTGCGATCGCGGGGTCGGCCAGGCTGGCGAGGAAGAACACCTTGCCCTCGGCGCGCAGGCGCGAGGCGAACGGCTCGTCACCCATGATGGCATCGGCCACACGGTTGTTGAGCAGGGTCGACTGCTCCCGCCAGCTCTGGCCGGCGGGCACGATGCGCACCTGCTCCGGGCGCACGCCGTCGGCGGCGAGCAGCAATTCCACCAGTTGCTGGGACGTGGTCTTGCTGGTCAGCGAGCTGGCATTGACCCCGATGACGCGGCCTTTGAGGTCGCCGACCCGCCGCACCCGACCACCCAGGTCGGCACGCACCATCAGGATGAACAGCGGCGCGTCGTTGATCGGCGCAACGACGATGACACGGCCGCCATTGGCGCGAAGCGACATGGCCGCGGGCAGGCCGGCCACGGCGAAATCGGCATTGCGGTTCATCAGGTTGGCCAGCGCGACGCCGCCGCCACCGGTATGCACCGCTTGCAGGCGCGCGCCCTCGGCGCGATCGGCACCGATGCGCGGCGCCAGATCGAGCGGCAGATAGGAAACGTTGAGCGGTCCGGGATAACTCACCACCAAGCGCACCGGCGCCGCGGATGCACGTGCACCCGGGACGGAAAATACGGCTCCGCCCAGCGCGATCGACGTGCAGAACGCGCGCCTGTCCACTGCGGTCTCCTCGGGAAATCGTGTCAACTATCTTAGCAGTCTGCGCCGCGCGCGTAGGGCAAGACCGCGGCAGGCTCAGGGTTGATGGCCGCTGCCCGGGCCGGTGGCGCGGCGCGCATTCCGGAGTCCGATGTCGGCAATATTGTCTTCGGCGCGACGCCGGCCTAGCATGAACAGCATGTCCAACCATGGTATCGAGGGGAAACCATGAAGCTCGCCGCGTTGCTGTCCGTGTTCATCCTGGGTCTGGCCGGTTCCACCGGCGTGCGCGCGCAGAGCGCGGAACCCATCGTCATCAAGTTTTCGCACGTGGTCGCACCGAACACGCCCAAGGGGCGGGCGGCCGACGAGTTCAAGAAGCTGGCCGAGCAGCGCACCAATGGCCGCGTCCGCGTCGAGGTCTACCCCAACAGCCAGCTCTACAAGGACCGCGAGGAGATCGAGGCGCTGCAACTGGGCGCGGTGCAGATGCTGGCGCCGTCGCTGTCCAAGTTCGGTCCGCTGGGCGTGCGCGCGTTCGAGCTGTTCGATCTGCCCTATATTTTCCCCAACAAGGAAACGCTGTACCGGGTCATGGACGGCGACATCGGCAAGCGTCTGTTCGAGATGCTGGAGCCGCGCGGCATCATTGGCCTGGCCTACTGGGACAACGGTTTCAAGCAGATGAGCGCCAACCGGCCGCTGCGCAGCATCGAGGACTTCAAGGGCCTGAAGATGCGCATCCAGTCCTCCAAGGTGCTGGAAGCGCAGATGAAGGCGCTGGGCGCCAATCCGCAGGTGATGGCGTTCTCCGAGGTCTACTCGGCATTGCAGCAGGGCGTGGTGGACGGCACCGAGAATCCCATGTCCAACCTGTACACGCAGAAGATGCACGAGGTGCAGAAGCATCTGACCCTGTCCGACCATGGCTATCTGGGCTATGCGGTGATCGTCAACAAGCGCTTCTGGGAAGGGCTGCCGGCCGACATCCGCGCCACGCTGGAAAAGGCCATGCAGGACGCCACCGAGTTCGAACGCGCCATCGCCCAGCGCGACAACGACGACGCACTGGCGGCGGTGCGTCGTGCCGGCACCACGGAGGTGTACGTGCTGCCGTTCCGTGACCGCGTGGTCTGGCATCGCGCGCTGCTGCCGGTGCACAAGGAGTTCGAACGCATCATCGGCCGCGACTTCATCCAGGCGGTGTATCAGGTCGCCGCCGACGTGGAGAAGGAGAAGGCGGCGCAGCCGGCGCGTCAGGAGCCCAAGGAGCGGCCGGGACCGAGCCGCTGATGTGCTGACTGCCCCGGCCCTGCGGGGGGCCGGGGATGCCGATCCTGAACGCGCGCACCCGAGGAGGGTTCGATGTTCAACCGTATCCTCGACCGTCTGGAGGAGTGGCTGATCATCAGCTTCATGGCGGCGGCGACGCTGGTCACCTTCGTCTCGGTGGCGCTGCGCTACCTGTTCGGCACCGGTTTCACCTGGTCGACCGAGCTGACCATCTACCTGTTCATCTGGATGGCCAAGTTTGGCGCCGCCTATGGCGTGCGCACCGGCATCCACGTCGGTGTCGACTACGTGGTCAACAAGGTCGAGGGCCGCGCGCGCGACGCGCTGGTGGTCACCGGCCTGGGGTTGGGCGTGTTCTTCACCGGCGTGGTTGCCTTCCTGGGTGCGCGCTGGGTGGTGTTCATCCACGGCACCGGTCAGGTCGCGCCGGACCTGGAATGGCCCATGTGGCTCATCTACCTCGCCGTGCCGCTCGGCTCCGGACTGATGTGCTACCGCTTCATCCAGGTGCTGATCCGCTTCCTGCGTACCGGCCAGACCGTGTCCGCCGGCCCGGCGCATGAACTGCGCGAGGAGATCAAGCCATGACCGCGTTCATCATCATGGGCATCCTGGCGCTGATGCTGGTCACCGGCACGCCGATCTCCATCGCCCTGGGCATGACCGTGCTGGTGTTCCTGGTGCTGTTCTCGTCGTTCGACCTGATGACGGTCAACATCATCTCGCAGCGCCTGTTCACTGGCCTGGAGAGCTTCGCCATCATGGCGGTGCCGTTCTTCGTGCTGGCCGGCACCTTCCTTACCGATGGCGGCGTGGCCAAACGCATCATCAAGTTCGCCATCGATCTGGTGGGCTGGATGCCGGGCGGACTGGCCATGGCCTCCATCGTCGCCTGCGCCTTCTTCGCCACGTTGTCCGGTTCCAGTCCGGCCACGGTCATGGCGATCGGTTCGCTGATGCTGCCGGCCATGGTCAACCAGGGCTATCCCAAGCCGTTTTCCACCGGTGTCATCGCCTGCTCCGGCTCGCTGGGCATTCTGATCCCGCCGTCCATCGTGTTGATCATCTACGCGGTGGCGACTTCGGAATCGGCCGGCAAGCTGTTCGTCGCCGGCATCGTGCCTGGCTTCCTGCTGGCCGCCCTGCTGATGGGCGTGACCTTCCTGTATTCGAGGAAGCACAAGTTCCCCACCGTGCCGCGCGCATCGTTCGGCGAGGTGTGGCGTTCCTTCCTCGATGCGTTCTGGGGCCTGATGCTGGTGGTCATCGTCATGGGCGGCATTTATGGCGGCATCTTCACGCCCACCGAGGCGGCGGCGGTGTCGGCGGTTTATGCCTTCGTCTGCGCCACCATGATCTACCGGACGCTGAAGCTGCGCGACGTGCCCAAGGTATTGCTGCATGCGGCGAACACGTCGTCGATGCTGCTGTACATCATCACCAACGCCATCCTGTTCAACTTCCTGCTCACCTCGGAACAGATCCCGCAGGCGTTGTCGCAATGGGTGGTGGACCAGAACCTGCAGGCCTGGCAGTTCCTGCTGGTGATCAACCTGGTGCTGCTGCTGGCCGGCCAGTTCATGGAGCCGAGTTCGATCATCCTGATCCTGGCGCCGCTGTTCCTGCCCATCGCCGTGGCGCTGGGCATCGATCCCATCCACCTGGGCATCATCATGACCATCAACATGGAGATCGGCATGATCACGCCGCCGGTCGGGCTCAACCTGTATGTCGCCAGCCATCTGTCCAAGCTGGGCCTGACCGCGGTGTCCAAGGCCGCGCTGCCGTTCGTCGGCGTCATGCTGCTGTACCTCGCGCTGATCACCTATGTGCCGGAAATCTCGCTGTTCCTGGTCGACCTGCTGTATCCGCCGCCGCCCACCGCCGGTCCGCCGCCGCTGCCGGCGTTCGACTGACGCCCGGCGCCGGCTCGCGGATAATCGGGCGATCCGCCATCCGAAAGCCGACCGTGGAGCCATCCCGCGATGCCGCCGGCGCCCTCAATCCCGGCGTGCGCAAGTCCGAGGCCTGGGCCTGGGCGATGTTCGACTTCGCCAACTCCGGCTACACCACCGTGGTGATCACGGCGATCTACAACGCTTATTTCGTTTCGGTCATCGCCGGCAACGCGCATTGGGGCAGTCTGGCCTGGACCGCCGCGCTGTCGGTGTCCTACGCGCTGGTCATGGTGACCGCGCCGGGCCTGGGCGCGTGGGCGGACGCGCATGGCGCGAAGAAGACGCTGCTGATCGTGACCACGCTGGGCTGCGTGCTGGCCACCATTGCGCTCGGCCTTGCCGGCCCGGAGCTGTTGTGGCTGGCGCTGCTGTTGATCGTGATCGGCAACTATTTCTACGCCACCGGTGAGAACCTGATCGCCGCCTTCCTGCCCGAGCTGGCGCGCGGCACCGGCATGGGCCGGCTGTCCGGCTGGGGCTGGGGCCTGGGATACTTCGGCGGCATGCTCACGCTGGGCGCGTGCCTGGCTTATGTCGCATACGCGCAGGAGGCCGGAGGTGCGGCGCGGGACTACGTGCCGGTCACGCTGTGGATCACCGCCGGCCTGTTTCTAGCAGCCGCGCTGCCCACCTTCATCGGGCTGCGCGAGCGCGCGTTGCCCGGCGACACCCGTGCGTCCGGTCTCGGCGACGCGTATCGCGGCCTCTGGCGCGCGCTGGCGCGCATGCGCCAGTACCGCGACCTGGGGCGCTTCCTGCTGTGCATCGTCAGTTACCAGGCCGGTGTGCAAGCGGTGATCACGCTGGCGGCGGTCTACGCGCAGCAGGCCATGGGCTTCGACACGCGCCAGACCATCACGCTGATCCTGGTGGTCAACGTCGCCGCCGCTGCCGGCGCGCTGGCGTTCGGGCACGTGCAGGACCGTATTGGCCACCGGCGCGCGATCGCGCTGACCCTGCTGGGCTGGCTCTTGACCATCATCCTGGCCTGGGCCGCCACCGAGGCCGGGCGCTTCTGGCTGGCCGCGCTGCTGGCCGGAAGCTGTCTGGGTGCGTCGCAGTCGGCCGGCCGGGCGCTGGTCGGGTATCTCAGTCCCCCGGCGCATCGTGCCGAATTCTTCGGCCTGTGGGGTATGGCGGTGAAACTGTCGTCCATCCTCGGTCCGCTCACCTATGGTCTGGCGGTGTGGCTGACGCGCGGTGATCACCGTCTGGCCATGCTGACGCTAGCGCCGTACTTCCTGCTGGGCCTGGTATTGCTGATGCGCGTCGACGTGGTGCGCGGCCGCCGCCTCATCGCCGCGGCGCCGGCGCGTTGACGCGGCCCGGACGAACGGCACAATGCCGGCCATGACCACCCGCTTCTGCATCGTGCGTCACGGCGAGACCGACTGGAACGTCGAGCGACGCATCCAGGGCCATACCGACGTGCCGCTCAACGCCACCGGCCGGGCGCAGGCGCTGGCCATGGCCTACAACGCGGCGCATCGGCACTTCCACGCCATCTACAGCAGCGATCTGAGACGCGCGCGCGAAACCGCGCGCTTCATCGCCGAGTTGGAAGGACACGAGGTGAAGCCGTTGCCGGCATTGCGCGAGCGGAATTTCGGCCTGTTCCAGGGGTTGACCGCGGCCGAGGCGGCGCAGCGCCATCCCGAGGCGCACGCGCGCTATGTCGCGCGCGATGCCGACTTCGACTTCCACGGCGGCGAGAGTCTGCGCGTCTTCGCCGAACGGGTGCTGGCCGGCATCGAATGGCTGGCGCGCCACCATGCCGGCCAGACCCTGCTGGCGGTGAGCCACAGCGGCGTGCTCGACGTGCTTTACCGCCAGGCCACGGGACGCGACCTGAGCGCGCCACGCGATTTCGACATCCCCAACTGCGCGCTCAACTGGTTCCACCTGGATGCGCATGGCCTGCATCTGGAGCGCTGGGCGGATCGCCACCATCTCGCCCATCCGCTGATGGAGGCGCCCGAGTGAGCGCACGCGTGGTGGTGTTCCTGCGCCATGGCCACAGCCTGTGGAACCTGACCGACCGCTTCACCGGCTGGACCGACGTGGCGTTGACCGGCATCGGCATCGTCGAGGCCGAATTCGCCGGCCTCGAACTGGCCGCGCGGGGACACCACTTCGACGAGGCG
This sequence comes from uncultured Burkholderiales bacterium, assembly GCA_937949525.1. Classification (GTDB taxonomy): domain Bacteria; phylum Pseudomonadota; class Gammaproteobacteria; order Burkholderiales; family Thiobacillaceae; genus PFJX01. Next base: position 80,631 of record CALEDT010000015.1, read on the forward strand.
CATGTCTCGCTGCTGCGCCGCACCCGCCAGACCGCGCTGGCGGTGCTGGCGGTGACCGGCGACACGATGGCGCCGGTGCATGCTACGTGGCGCCTCAACGAACGCCACTATGGCGCCCTGCAAGGCTTGAACAAGCGGGAGATTTTTGCCACCTGGGGCGAAGCCCGCTCGCGTGCCTGGTGGCGCGGCTACCATGCGCCGCCGCCGGCGCTGGATGCCGACGATCCGCGGCACCCGCGTTTCGACGCGCGCTATGCCGACCTCGATCCGGCCCTGCTGCCGGCAGGCGAGAGTCTCGCCGACTGCCAGCGGCGCGTGCTGCCGTATTGGCGGGATGTGCTGCTGCCGCGCATCGCCGCCGGCCGGCGGCTGCTGGTGGTCAGTCATGGCAACACGCTGCGCGCGCTGGTCATGCACCTGGACGGCCTGACGCCGGAGGCGATGGAGCACCTGGAGATACCGGCTGCGCGCCCGTTGATCTACCGCTTCGATGACTCGCTGGCGGTTGCGGCCAAGGAGTGGGGAGGCTGACATCGTGTCAGCCGGCCTGGTCTTTTTCCTGCCTCAACTGTAGGCGCCACATCGCCGCATACCGGCCGTCCAGGGCCAGCAGGGCCGCGTGGGTGCCGCGCTCGACGATGCGGCCGCCGTCCATCACCAGGATCTCGTCCGCATCGACGACCGTGGATAGGCGATGGGCGATCACCAGCGTGGTGCGGTTTTTCGAGATGCGCGCCAGTTCCGCGCCGATGGCGCGTTCGGTGGTGGAATCCAGCGACGAGGTGGCCTCGTCGAACACCATGATCGGCGGGTTTTTCAGCATCGCGCGGGCGATGGCCACGCGTTGCTTCTCGCCACCGGACAGTTTCAGGCCGCGCTCGCCCACGCGCGTGTCGTAACCGTCCGGCAGGCTGGCGATGAATGCGTCCAGATGCGCCGCGCGCGCCGCTTCCAGCACTTCGGCGCGGGGCGCCTGCGGCCGGCCGTAGGCGATGTTGTGGTACAGCGTGTCGTTGAACAGCACCGTGTCCTGCGGCACCATGCCGATGTGCCGGCGCAGGCTGGCCTGCGTCACCGCGCGGATGTCCTGGCCGTCGATCAGGATGCGCCCGGTGTCGACGTCGAAGAAGCGGAACAGCAGCCGCGCCAGCGTCGACTTGCCGGCGCCGCTGGCGCCCACCACCGCCACCTTGTGGCCGGGGGGAATGACGAAATCGACGTCTTCGAGGATGGCGCGGCGCGTATCGTAGGCGAAGCCGACGTGCTCGAAGCGCACCTCGCCGGCGCGCACCGCCAGTTCGCGCGCGTCCGGCGCGTCGACGATCTCCGGCGGCCGGTCGAGCAGGCCGAACAGCTTCTCCATGTCGGTCAGCGCGTTGCGGATTTCGCGGTACACCGTGCCGAGGAAGTTGAGCGGAACGAACAACTGGATCAGGTAGGCGTTGACCAGCACCAGGTCGCCGATGGTCATGTGGCCGTCCACCACGCCCCGCGTTGCCAGCGCCATCATCGCGGTGACACCCACGGCGATGATGAACGCCTGCCCGGCATTGAGCCAGGCCAGCGAAACCTCGCTCTTCACCGAAGCGTGCTCGGCCCGTTCCAGGTCCAGGCGCAGCCGCTCCGCTTCATACGCTTCGTTGTTGAAGTACTTGACCGTCTCGTAGTTCAGCAGGCTGTCCACCGCGCGCGCGTTGGCCGCCGCGTCGGTCTCGTTCATCGCCCGGCGGTATTGCAGTCGCCAGTTGGTGATCATGACCGTAAAGGCGATGTACACCGCGAGCGTGGCCAGCGTCACGGCGCCGAACCACGGGTCGTACTTGACGAACAGCACGCCCGCCACCATGAGGATTTCCAGCAGCGTCGGGCCGATGTTGAACAGCGTGAAGTTGATCAGGAAGCGGATCGAACGCGCACCGCGTTCGATGTCCACCGCCAGCCCGCCGGTATGTCGCTCCAGATGGAAACGCAGCGACTGCGCGTGCAGCTTCTGGAACACGTCGTGGATCACGCCGCGCATCGCCCGTTGCAGCACGCGCGCGAAGATGCCGTCGCGCAGCTCGGTGAACGCGGTATTGCCGAACCGCAGCAGCCCGTAAAGCGCCACCAGCGCCAGCGGCACGGCCAGCGCCACGCCCGGCTCGGACAGCCGGTCGACGATCTCCTTCAACACCAGCGGCACGGACACGTTCGCCACTTTCGCGCCCAACAGCAGGCCGAAGGCCGCCAGCACACGGCCCTTGTAGCGCCAGACGTAAGGAAACAGCGACCACGCCGCCCGCCACTGGCTGGCGGAAATGCGCGGGGTCATGGAATCGGAGCGGAGTCGGTCGTGGGCCATGGCGCGTATTTTCGCGGAAGACTTGTCAGGTGGCCGGGAAATCGTGCCCTGCCCGCGAACGCATTCGATGCGGTGCATCGCCTCTCTGGCGTCGTGCCCGGTGAACCGGATCGGCGCGCGGTACGGGCAAAATTGGCGGCATAATGCCGACCGGTCGGAAAGCGAAAGAATAACAACGGGAAGTTCGACCCCGGAGGACAACCAGGATGCCATTTCTCTTCGCGCTCGCCGCGTTGCTGCTTGCGCCGTCCAGCCACGCTTGGCAGGCGGGCGGCCCCTATCCCTTCGGGGTGCTCAATCACCGGTCGCCGACACTGACCGCCGAGTACTGGAACCCCATCCTGGCCTGGGTGTCGGCCCGCTCGGGGGTGCCGCTGACTCTTAAAATCGCGCGCACGGCGAACGAGACCACGGACATGGCCGCGCGCGGCGAGCTTGCCTTCGTCTACACCAATCACCTGTTCACGCCGCAGCGGGACCGGCTGGGTTACTCCGTCATCGCCCGCCAGGAGGGCGAGGGCATCCGCGGGCAGATCGTGGTGCCGGCGGCCAGCGCGGTGACGCGCCTGGAAGACCTCGCCGGCCAGGCGGTGGCCTTTGCCAACCGCTATGGTTTCACCGGTTATTTCGTTCCCTACGATGCGCTGTTGCGAGCGGGTGTCGAGGTGAAGCCGGTGTTTGCCGGCACCCAGGAGGCGGCCATGGGGCTGCTGCGGCATGGCAAGGTGGCGGCGGCCGGAGTCAACCATCAGGTGATGGCCGACTACGCCCGGCGCGAGGGCTTCGCCTACCGGGTGTTGTGGCAGTCGCAGCCCTATGACGACCTGGCGGTGATGGCCCACCCGGCGGTGCCGCCTCAGACACGGGCGGCGGTGCGGGAGGCGCTGCTGGGCATGAAGACCGACCCGGAAGGCAGCAAGGTGCTGGACGAGGTCGCCGCGCGGCTCAAGCTGCCTGCGCCGCGCGGCTTCGCCGCCGCCGGCGACCGCGACTACGACGCCTACCGTAGCTTCTTCCGCGCCACCCGCGTGCCCTTGGAAAGTCAATGAAGCGCCTGGTTGCACGGCTCAGCCTGCGCACGCGGCTGGTCGCCGCCCTCGTCGGCGTGCTCCTCGCCGCCCTCGTGTTCGGCGGCATCTACAGCCTGGATGCCGCGCGCAAGGTCGGTGGCCAGGCCCTGCAGCAAATGGCCGAGCGCGAGGCGCAGGTGCTGGCGCTCACCCTCACCGAGGCGCTCATCCTCGGCGACTACACCACGGCGCGTGAATTGATGCAGCACAGCGTGCAACGGGGTGGCATCCTCTGGGTGCGTCTCAAGGAAAACGGCCAGACGATCGCCGTCGAAGCCCCGGCGGCAAACCCCGGGCGGCCGGCCTGGTTCGCCGCCCTGGTCGGCCTCGGGCCGGCGGCGGCGCGTCAGTCCGTCACGGTCGGCGGCCGCCATTACGGTACCGTCGAGCTCGCCGTGATGCCGCACGTGGTCGAGGACCGGCTGTGGCTGCTTTTGGGTCGCATCGCCGGCATTGCCTTGCTCGCCGGCCTGCTACTCGCCGTGCTCATGTACTGGATCATGCGCGTCAACCTGCAGGGCCTTGCCCGCCTTGCTAAGGCGGGCAAGGCCATGGAGGAGGGCCGGCCGCCGAGCGGCATCCGCCTGCCTCCCGCCGCCCCGCCCGAGCTCACGGCCGCCGCCCATGCGCTGGATGCGGCGCACGCCCGCATCCGGGCGCAGATTGAACAGATCTTGACGGAGAAGGAGCGCTGGCAGGTCACGCTGGAAGCGATCGCCGACGCGGTGATCGTCACCGACGCCGACGGTTGTGTACGTTTCATGAATCCGGCGGCGGAGCGCCTGACCGATTGGGACGCGGCGCAGGCGCGCGACCGGCCGATCGAGGTGGTCGCCCCCCTGATCGACGAAGCGCAGCGCCAGCCCGTCCCGCACCCGGTGCTGCTGGTGCTCCACGGCGATGCGCCGGAGAAAACCATGAGCCAAGCCCTGCTGCGCACGGCGGGCGGCGCCGAGGTCGCCGTCGCGGACTCGGTTGCCCCCATCCATGCCGGCGACGACGGCCTGTGCGGCGTGGTGCTGGTGCTGCATGACGAAACCGAACGGCGTGCCCTGCTGGCGGAGCTGCGGCGGCTCGCCTTCCACGATCCGCTCACGGGTCTGCCCAACCGGCGAGCGTTGGAGGGACGCATCGAGCGGGCCTTGCGCCAGCTCGGCGACGAGCCCGGCCGGCGGCATGCTTTTTGTTACATCGACCTGGACCAATTCAAGCTGGTCAACGACACCTGTGGACACGCCGCCGGCGACGAGCTGCTCGTCACGATCGGTCAGCTCATGCTGGCGCGTCTGCCCTCGCCGGGCGTGGGCGGCGAGTCGCCGGTGCTGGGTCGCCTGGGGGGCGACGAATTTGGCCTCCTGCTGTTCGACACCGACAGCGAAACCGCGCTGCGGCACGCCACGGCGATCATCGACGCGATTCGTGGCCACACCTACCGCCATGGCCAACGCGCCTTCAACCTGGGCGCCAGCATAGGCCTGGTCTTGCTCTCGGCTGGCGAGGATGCCAGTCACATCCTGGCGCGAGCCGATGCCGCCTGCTATCTCGCCAAGCGCCGCGGGCGCAACCGGGTCGAGCGCTGGCAACCAGAACACGTGGCCATCCAGGCGCAAAGCGAGGAGATGGAATGGGTCGGCCGCATGGAGCGGTATTTCGCCGAAGGCCGCTTCGAGCTGTGGCGCCAGCGCATCGTGCCCGTAAACGGTAGCGGGGAGGCCTATTACGAGGTGTTGCTGCGGCCGCGCAACGAACAGGGTGAGGTCACCCCACCTTTGAGCCTACTCACCGCCGCCGAGCGCTATGGCCTGGCCCCCACGCTCGATCGCTGGGTGCTGCGCCGCCTGCTCGCTCACTTGCGCGACCACCCCGAAGACACGGCGCGCTATGCCGTCAACCTCTCCGGCCAGACGATCTCCGACCCGCTGTTCGTCGAGGTCGTGCGCAGCGTGCTGGATGCCTGTGCAGTGCCGGCTGGACGCATGCTGTTCGAGCTGACCGAAACGGCCGTGGTCCACGACATCGAAGCCGCGCAACGTTTCATCGCCGCGATGCGCAAGCTGGGCTGCGGCTTTTGCCTGGACGATTTTGGTAGCGGCTTGTCCTCCTTCGCCTATCTGAAGGGCCTCGATGCCTCGACGCTCAAGATCGACGGCGCCTTCGTGCGCAAGCTCGATACCGAGCCGCTCGACTACGTCATCGTCAACGCCATCGCCCAGATCGGGCGGGATATGGGCCTCATCACGGTGGCGGAATTCGTCGAGAACGCCGCCATTCTGGAGAAACTGCGCGAGATCGGCGTCGATTACGCACAAGGCTATCACCTGCACCAGCCCGAACCGCTGGTGGCGCCGAAACCCACGGACTAACCGTTCATGGCCGCTGGCCGCCCCCCGATGGCGCGGTGGTTTCCAAGGTGGTCCGATCGGCCGGATCGGGTGGCTACAATGGCCGTGTCCCCATGTCTGTACGCGAACGACGAGGAGCCGGCCGATGAGCAACCGCCATATCCGTGACATCCTGGTGCCGCTGGAGGAGTTCCCTCAGGTGGCCAGGGACACCACGCTGCGCAACGCTTATGCGCTGCTGCATGAACGGCACCTATCCGGCGGCTGGCGCTTGCGCCACATGCTGGTGTTCGACGACCGCACCACGCTGGTCGGCATCCTCAGTCTGCAGGACCTGCTGCGCGCGCTGATGCCGGACTACATCAAGGCCAGCCTGTCCGCGCTGGACAGTGGCCCGGCGCCGGATTACAGCGGCCTGAGCCTGCTCTGGCAGGAGGCTTTCGACGAACAATGCGCCAGGATGGCGGACGCCCGGGTCGACGCACACATGACGCCGGTGCGCCACACCATTCCCGCCGACGCGCCGTGGACGCAGGCCGCTTACCTGATGATCGCGCATGGCGTGCACATGCTGCCGGTGCTGGACGACCAACAACTGATCGGCGTGGTGCGCATCGTCGACGTGTTCAACCAGGCCGCCGAACGAGTGCTGCATGGCTGAACTGCCCGCCGACGCGCTGCCGCACGTCGCGCCGCCGCCGCGGCGCTTCGATGCCCGCAAGTGGTTCTTCCTGTTGCTGGGCCTGGGTGCTTTCCTGACGGTGTATTACATGCCGCCGTGGCCCGACGCCATCGACCCGGCCGGCAAGTCGTTCCAGCTCAGCCCGGAGGGCAAGGCCGCCATCGGGTTGTTCCTGATGGCCGGCATCTGGTGGGTGTTCGAGGTGATTCCCATCGGCGTCACCGCCATCGCCATCGGCGTTTTCCAGGCGTTGTTCCTGATCCGTCCGGCGCGCGAGGCGTTCCGCGACTTCATGGACCCGTCGGTGATATTCATCTTCGGCTCCATCGCCATCGGTCTGGCGTTCACCAAGTCCGGCCTGACCCGGCGCATCGCCTACCGCATGATGGCGGTGGTGGGGGAGAACACCAACACCATCCTGCTGGGCTGCCTGGTGGTCACCGCCGCGCTCGCCCACCTGATGGCGCACACCGCCGTGGCCGCCACCATGTTCCCCATCCTGCTGGCGATCTATGCGCTGTACGGCGAGGGCGACAAGCGCACCAATTTCGGCAAGAGCCTGTTCATCGGCATGGCCTACGCCGCCGGTGCCGGCAGCATCGTCACCTTCCTGGGCGCCGCGCGCGGTCCGGCGGCGGCCGGCATGTACAAGGAATTCACCGGCACCGAGATCGGCTTTTTCGAACTGACCCGTTACATGTTCCTGATCGGCTGGGGCATGGTGTTCCTGATCTGGCTGTATCTGATCACCTTCCTCAAGCCCGAGAAGAAATCCATTCCGGGGCTGCGCGACACGGTGGTTCGCCTGGCCGATGGTCTGGGCCCGATCAGCGGGCGCGAGTGGCTGGTGCTGGTGATCGTGTTCGGCGTGGTGCTGGCGATGTCGCTGAAGGGCGTGGTGCCGTTCCTGCAGCCCATCGACCGCGCCGCGCTGATGCTGGTCTCGACGCTGCTGTTCTTCATCCTCGGCGTGCTCACGGTGAAGGATCTGGAGGAGATTCCGTGGAACATCATCCTGTTGTTTTCCGGCGCCATGAGCATCGGCTTCTGCCTGTGGCAGACCGGCGCGGCGGAGTGGATGGCGGTGCAGTGGCTGGGCCTGCTGCAGGACGCGCACTGGTTCGTGTTCGTGCTGGGTATCGCCGGCTTCGTCATGCTGATGACCAACTTCATCATGAACGTCGCCGCCATCGCCATCGTGCTGCCGGTGGCGCTGGTCATCGCCGGTTACCTCGGCGTGGCGCCGGACGTGATCGTTTATGCCTCGCTGGTCACCGCCGGCATGCCTTTCCTGCTGCTGATCGGCGCCGCGCCCAACGCCATCGCCTACGATTCCGGGCAGTTCTCCACCGGCGAGTTCTTCCGCCACGGCCTGCTGCTGAGCCTGGCGCTGATGGCGGTGCTGGCGCTCGCGGTACTGACCGTCTGGCCGTTCATGGGCATGCCCATCCTGGCGGGCTGAGGCCCGCGGCCACGCGGTTTCACGCGCTGCCGAGCGTCAGATAGCCGGCGCGATACCAGTCGTGCAGCAGCGGCATCAACGCTTCGGCGCATGCGTCCGCCGGCAGTTCGCGCCGGTCGGCCAGGGCGCGCAGCGCGCGAGCGCCGGCCGCATCGAGCTCGACGCGTTCGCCGTTGATGAAGTACACCCGACCGCGGAACAGCAACTGGCTGCGCGCGTCCAGCGCCACCCCCTGCTTGGCCGCGCGCTGGGCGAACATGGCGAGCGACAGCGGCCGGCGCGGCGGGTCGAAGAACACGTGCGGCTTGGGTTCGCTCAGATAGCGGCCGAGAAAATCGGCGATGTCGCGTTTGCCCCAGCGCAGGGTGCGGATGGTCTGCGCCGCCCAGTCGAGCATGGCTGCGGGAATCTCGCCGGCGTGCGCAGGCTGGCGCAGGCCGGGATCGGCATACAGGCCGTCGAGTTCCAGGTGGTCGTGCAGATGGTCGAGGAAGCGCCCGGCGATCTCGTCCGCCTTGGGCGCGCGGAAACCCACCGACCAGGTCATGCAGGCGGTCAATGCCACGCCGTTGTGCGCCAGACGCGGCGGCAGGTAGAGCATGTCGCCGGGCTCCAGCACCCAACTGTCATCGACGCGGAAGTTCCGGAGGATGCGCAGCGGCGCGTCCTCGACCAGGGTCAGGTCGTCCTGCGCGCTGATCTCCCAGCGCCGCCGCCCCCGTCCCTGGATCAGGAACACATCGTAGGAATCGAAATGCGGGCCGATGCCGCCGCCCGGTGGCGCGTCGCTGACCATCAGGTCATCCAGCCGCGCGCGCGGAATGAAGTCGAAGCGGCGCAGCAGCCGGTCGCCTTCGTCCAGCAGGTGATTGACGCCGGACACCAGCAGGCTCCAATGCCGTTTTGGCAAGGCGCGCAGTTGCTCCGCCGTGAACGGGCCGTGTTCCAGTTCGCAGCGGCCACGGCGAAAACGCACCAGGCGGCTCTCCGCGTCATCACGCTGGGCGAGCGTGGCGAGACCGTCCCGATCCAGCCAGTCGCCGAAGCCGGGCAGGGCCTGACGCACCAGCAGCGGCCGTCGTTGCCAGTATTCGGCCAGAAAGCGGGCCGGTGTCAGGCCGCCCAGCAGGCGTTCCAGCGAGAAATCCGCCATGCGAAAGCCTTGGCTGGCGCGTCCGGGTTTGACCATATAATGCCTCCGTCGTGAGGACATGCGGGTGGAATGGCGGGACCGCTCCCGCCGGCGCGGGCGCGCGTCGTCCCGTGTACCGATTCCAGCGGATGCAAACCAAGGAGCGCAAACCATGCTGAAGCAGGGCGACAAGGCGCCTGATTTCGAACTGCCGGATGCGGACATGAGCATCGCCCGGCTGCAGGACTATCTGGGCAAGCCGCTCGTGCTGTTCTTCTACGTGCGCGATGATACCCCCGGCTGTACCACCGAGGCGATCGAGTTCAGCGACCGCGAGGGCGACTTTGCCCGCCTGGGGTGTGCCGTCGTCGGTGTGTCGCGGGACGACTGCATCCGCCACGGCGCGTTCCGCGACAAACACGGCATCACCGTGCGCCTGCTCGCGGACAAGGAGGGCGTGACGTGCGCGGCGTATGGCGTGCTGGTCACGCGCGAGGTGGACGGGGTGATGCGCGAGGGCGTCATGCGCACCACCTTCATCATCGATGCGGGCGGCACCATCGCCCATGTGCTGGCCGATGTGACCCCGAAGGGCCACGCGGCCGAAGTATTGAAACTTGTCAAGGAGTTATGAATGTTGATCGCCAAGGACACCGTCGTCACGCTGAGTTACCGGCTCAGCGACCGCGCCGGCGAGGTGCTGGAGGAAACCACCGACGACGCGCCTGCGGCGTATCTGCACGGCGGCTATGACGGTATCTTCCCCAAGGTCGAGGCCGCGCTCGAGGGCAAGGCCGCCGGCGCGGAACTGGACCTGGTGCTGGAGCCCGAGGACGCGTTCGGCGAGTACGATGCCGAGCTGGTGCGCGTGGAGCCGGCGCATCTGTTTCCGGCGGAGGTGCATGTGGGCATGCAGCTCGAAGGCGCCAGCGAAGACGGGCATCACGTGATGCTGTACACCGTGACCGACATCGCCGACGGCAAGGTGGTGGTGGATGGCAACCATCCGCTCGCCGGCCAGGCGCTGCGCCTGCAATGCACGGTGCGTGACGTGCGCGCGGCGTCGCCGGAGGAGCTCGAACACGGCCACGTGCATGGTCCGCACGGGCACCATCATTGAGCCTGGTCGCGGCATGAAACTGACTTTTCTGGAGTTCGAGCAGCCCATCGCCGAACTCGAGGCCAAGATCGAGGAACTGTCCTCGGTGCGTGGCGACCCGGCGCTGGATCTGTCGGAGGAGATCGAGCGGCTGCGCAAGAAGAGTGCCGCGTTGACCCGGCAGATCTACGGCAAGCTCAATGCCTGGCAGATCGCGCAGGTGGCGCGCCATCCGCAGCGTCCCTACACGCTCGACTACGTGCGCGGCCTGTTCACCGAGTTCGAGGAGCTGCACGGCGACCGGGCTTTCGCCGACGATCCCGCCATCGTTGGCGGTCTGGCGCGCTTCGATGGTGAGCCGGTCATGGTCATCGGCCACCAGAAGGGCCGTGACGTCAAGGAGCGCCAGTACCGCAACTTCGGCATGCCGCGGCCGGAAGGCTACCGCAAGGCCCTGCGTCTGATGCGTCTGGCCGAGAAGTTCCACCTGCCGGTATTGACGTTCATCGACACCCCCGGCGCCTACCCGGGCATCGATGCCGAGGAGCGCGGGCAATCCGAGGCCATCGCGCGCAATCTCTACGTCATGGCGGAGCTGAGGACGCCGGTGATCTGCACGGTGATCGGCGAAGGCGGTTCGGGCGGTGCGCTGGCCATCGGTGTGGGCGACGCGGTGCTGATGCTGCAGTACGCCACCTATTCGGTGATCTCGCCGGAAGGCTGTGCCTCCATCCTGTGGAAGAGCGCGGACAAGGCCTCGGTCGCCGCCGAGGCGTTGGGCATCACCGCGTCCAAGCTCAAGACGCTCGGCCTGATCGACCAGATCGTCAACGAGCCGCTGGGCGGCGCGCATCGCGACGCCGACGCCATGATGGCCAACCTGCGCAGCGCACTCGCGGAGCAACTGGCCAACCTGCGCGAACGTCCGCTCAACACGTTGCTCAATGATCGTTACGCCCGGCTCATGGGCTATGGCAAGTTCAAGGAAGGACGCGTCTGACCCGATCGGGCACGTCCTCGCGGCGCTGAATGGCCGGGTGAGCGCCGGCACGCGCGTCACCGTCGCCTATTCCGGCGGCCTCGATTCCAGCGTGTTGTTGCATGTGCTCGCCGAGCTGCGCAGCGCGCTGGGCTGCATGCTCGATGCGTTGCACGTGCACCATGGCCTGTCGCCCAACGCCGACGCCTGGGCCGCACACTGCACGGCGTGCTGCGCGGCGCTGGGGGTGCCGCTAACCGTGCGCCGCGTGGTCGTGCGCGCCGCCGGGGAGGGCCTCGAAGCAGCCGCGCGCGCGGCGCGCTATCGCGCGTTCGGCGAGCATGCCGCCGATTTCCTGCTGCTGGCACACCAGCGTGACGACCAGGCAGAGACCGTGCTGCTGCGCCTGATGCGTGGCGGCGGGCCGCGCGCGCTCGCCGGCATGCCGGCCGAACGCGCGTTGCCCGGCGGCGCGCGCTTGCTGCGGCCGCTGTTGGCGTGCACGCGCGCGCAACTGCAAGCGTGGGCGGATACGCATGGGCTGGCCTGGATCGAGGACGAGAGCAACACCGATCCCGTTCATGCGCGCAACGCCCTGCGCCACCGGGTGATGCCGGTGCTGGCGGAGATCTTCCCGCAGGCCGGCGCGCGTCTTGCCCTGGCTGCCGCCCAGGGCGCCGAGACGGCGGCGCTGCTCGACGACCTGGCAGACATGGACGCGCAATCCGCGCAACTGGATGACGGCTTGAGCCTGAGCCGCATTGCCGCCCTGCCCGAGGCGCGCGCGCGCAACGTGTTGCGTCGCCAGCTCGAACGCGCCGGGGCCCGGCCGGGTGAACGGGCACTGCGCGAGGCCTGGCGGCAGCTCAGTCAGGCGCAGGCCGATGCCGCAGTCGACGTGGCGTTCGGCGCATGGCGCCTGCGGCGGCATCGCGGCGTCATCCACCTGCTTTCGCCGACGCCGGAAGCCGCCTTGTCCGGCGTGCGCCGGCACCTGGCGGAATGGCGGGGCGAAACGCGACTGGACCTGGGTGCGCTGGGCGCGCTGGAGTTCCGGCCGGCGGCGGGGCAGGGCGTGCGCCTGCATGCCGGTGCGACCCTGGTGCGACTGCGTCAGGGCGGTGAGCGGCTGTGCTTGGCGCCGGGGCGGCCACGCCGCAGCCTGAAGAATCTGCTGCGCGAGGCGGGCGTGCCACCGTGGCTGCGTTCGCGCCTGCCGTTGCTCTATGTCGAGGATCGGCTGGCCTGGGTCGCCGGCATCGGTGCCGACGCGCATTGCCTGGTCGGCGCCGGCGAGCCGGGCTGGGTCATTTCCTGGCAGCCACCGTCGTGACCAGGGGGCTGTAGCCCATGCGGGCGAGTTCGGCCCGCGCCTTTTCCGCCTCGTGCTGATCCAGGAAGGGACCGACCTGCACGCGCGTCTCCATGTGCGCGCGGATGCCCTGGCGTTGCAGCCGTTGCACCAGGTCGCGCGCGTTGTCCGGGTTGCTGAACACGCCCAGTTGCACCACGTAGCCGCCTCCGGCCACCGGCGTCGGCAGGGCCGGCGGCGAGTCCGCCGGGGTGGCGGGGAGCGCCGCGGCAGGCGGGGGCGCAGGGGGTGCGGACGCGCTGGCGGGCGGGCGCACGATGCCGCGCGGCTCGTTGCTGACGCGGGGCGGTGGCGGCGGTTCGCGCGGCAGATCCGGGCGTTCCGCCGGCTCGGCCGCAGCCGAGCCCGGCTCCGTCGGTTCGGTTGGTGACTCCTCGGGTAACGGTTCACTCACCGGCGCTTCGGCCACCGGCGCCGGCGCCGGCACGATGGGCGCGGGTGCACTCGGCGCGGGTGGCTTGCGATCGTGCGTGGCGCTGCCCTGATCTAGCCACCACAGGCCGGCCAACGCCGTGGCGGTGATGGCCGCGGCCACGGCCAGACGCACCATGGCCTTCTTCTTCACGTCCTCGGCTTCCGGCATGCCGTTCGCTGCCGCCATCGTGTTCTCCTCGCGCGCGCCCCGCAATCGGGCGGTTTGCCTTTATTTTAGGGGCGTTTCGTGCTACCTTGCGCGCGCTTTTTCACGCATTTTCAACGTGTTCCGCACCCTTCCCGATTTCTCTTTGCACCGGAGTTCCGCAAGTGGCCATTGAACGTACCCTGTCCATCATCAAACCCGACGCCGTCGCCAAGAACGTGATCGGCAAGATCTATTCCCGCTTCGAAACCAACGGCCTCAAGATCGTGGCCGCGCGCATGGCCCATCTGTCGCGCGCCGAGGCGGAAGGTTTCTACGCCGTGCACAAGGGTCGCCCGTTCTTCAATGATCTGGTCGAGTTCATGACGTCCGGCCCGGTGATGATCCAGGTGCTGGAGGGCGAGAACGCCATCGCCAGGAACCGCGAGCTGATGGGTGCCACCGATCCGAAAAAGGCCGAACCCGGTACCATCCGCGCGGATTTCGCCTCCAGCATCGACGCCAACGCCGTGCATGGTTCCGATGCGCCGGAAACCGCGGCGGTGGAGATCGCTTACTTCTTCCCTGCCAGCCAGGTCTACGCGCGCTGAGGCGGCTGCTCCCTTGAACCGCGTCAATCTGCTCGACCTCGATCTGCCCGCACTCGTCGATTTCTGCGCAAGCATCGGCGAGAAACCGTATCGCGCGCGCCAGTTGGCGCGCTGGCTGCACCAATACGGCGCAGACGATTTCGCTCAGATGAGCGATCTGGCCAAGACCCTGCGCGCCAGGCTGCCCGAGGTCGCCGAGATCCGCCCACCGTCACTCGGTGAGGCCCAGGTGTCCGCCGATGGCACGCGCAAGTGGCTGCTGGACGTGGGTGGCGGCAATCGCGTCGAGACGGTGTTCATCCCGGAGACCGGGCGCGGCACGTTGTGCGTGTCCACTCAGGTCGGCTGTGCGCTGGAATGCGCGTTCTGTGCCACCGGCCGCCAGGGCTTCAACCGCAACCTGTCGGTGGCGGAGATCGTCGGCCAGTTGTGGTGGGCCAACCGGGCGCTGGGGCGCGATCCCAAGGGCGAGCGTATCATCTCCAATGTCGTGCTGATGGGCATGGGTGAGCCGCTGCTCAATTTCGACCACACCGTCCGCGCGGTGTCGCTGATGTTGGACGACCATGCCTATGGCCTGTCGCGCCGGCGCGTGACCATCTCCACTTCCGGCATCGTGCCGGCCATGGACCGGTTGCGCGAACGCATGCCGGTGGCGCTGGCGGTGTCGCTGCATGCGCCGGACGATACCCTGCGCGATCGTTTGGTGCCCATCAACCGCAAGTATCCGCTCAAGGAACTGATGGCCGCGTGCCGCCGCTATGTGGCCGATGCGCCGCGCGATTTCATCACCTTCGAGTACATCCTGCTCGACGGCGTCAACGATCAGCCGCAACACGCCGAGGCGCTGCTGCGGCTGACGCGCGACGTGCCGTGCAAATTCAACCTGATTCCGTTCAACCCCTTCCCGCATGCCGGTTTCCGCCGCTCGCCGGCGCAACGCGTGCGCGCGTTCGCCGAACGTCTGGCCGAGGCCGGCTTGGTGGCCACCACGCGCAAGACGCGGGGCGACGACATCGACGCGGCCTGCGGCCAACTCGCCGGCCAGGTGGACGATCGTTCGCGCCGCGTCATCCGGCGTCTGGAGCTGGCGGCGTGAGCGCGGCGCGTCTCCTCGCCGGCGCCCTGTTCGCCGGCCTGCTGGCCATGGCCGGGTGCGCCACGGCGCCGGACGGCGGGGCAAGCCCGGAGACGCGGCCGCTTTCGGCCGAGAATCCGCGCGCGCGCGTGCATACCGAACTGGGTGCCGGCTACTACGCGCGCGGGCAGTACGCCGTGGCGTTGCAGTCCCTGCATACCGCGCTGGAAGCGGATCCGCGTTACGCGCCGGCCTACAACATCCTCGGTCTGGTGCACGGCGAACTGCGCGAGGACCGGCAGGCCGAGTCCAGCTTCCGCCGCGCGTTGGAGCTGTCGCCACAGTACTCCGAGGCGCACAACAACTTCGGCCTGTTCCTGTGCCAGCGCGGCCGCATCGACGAGGCCATGAAACGCTTCGAAGCGGCCCTGGCCAATCCGCTCTATGCGACGCCCGAGCGGGCGCTGGCCAACGCCGGTGCCTGCGCGCTGGAAAAGGGCGATCTGGCCGGTGCAGAGCGCCATTTCACTGGCGCATTGCGGCGCGCGCCCAATCTCGCGCTGGCCCTGCAAGGCATGGCGGAGGTGAATTTCCGCCAGCAGCGCCTGATGGCGACACGTGCGCAGCTGCGCCAGTTGTCGGCGCTCGGCGAGCTCAATGCGCAGGCGCTGTGGCTGGGCATACGGGTCGAGCGCGAACTGGGCAACCCGGGCGAGCAACAGTCCTATGAGGTGCAGTTGCGCCGGCGTTTCCCGGATTCCATGCAGATGCAATGGTTGCACACCGGGCAGTACCACCAGGCCGGGAGTCTGTTGTGAGTCACGCGTTTCGCCCCGGTTGCGGCGCGGAGCTGCGCGCGGCGCGCGAGCGCCGCAAGCTCACCACCGCCGACGTCGCCGCCAAGCTCAAGTTCGCGGTGCGGCAGGTGGAGGCGCTGGAGGCGGAGGATTTCTCGCATCTTCCCGATGACGTGTTCACGCGCGGTTTCGTGCGTAACTATGCGCGGCTGGTGGGCCTCGACCCCGATACGCTGATCACACCGGTCAATCTGGAGCAAACTGCCACGGAGGCGATCACCGCACCCAGTGCCGGTGTCAGCCTGAGCACGCGCGGACTGCGGCGCTGGCTGCTGACGCCGTTGCTGTTGTTGACCGCGTTTCTGATGCTGGTCGCGCTGCTGTATTACTGGTTGCGCCAGGGCGAGGACGCCCTGCTGCCCGCGCCGGTCCCCAGCCAGAGCGAGGAAGCGGTCGTGCCCCCGCCGGCCCGCGAATTGCCGGCACCGTCCGTGATGCAGGCGCCCGGGCCGACTCCGGGTGCGCGCGCCGCCGTGCCCATGGCTGAGGGCGCGGACGTCGCCGTCCCGACGGCGGTCACCCCGCCCCCGCCGGCCGGCCTGGTCGTGAGCCCGTCACCGCCGCCGCGCGACATCGCGCCCGAGCGTAGTGGCGGCCCCGCGCCGGTGACCACCGGCCGGCATACGCTGCGCTTCGAACCCGAGCTGGATGCCTGGGTGCAGGTGGTGGACAACCGCGGCAACAGCTTTTCCAAGCTGATCCGCGCGGGCACCAGCGAGACCTTCAGCGGCGAACCGCCGTTTCGTCTGGTGGTCGGCGAGGCGGCGCGCGTCAAGCTGACCTACAACGGTCACAGCATCGATCTGCGGCCGTTCATCGGCCAGAAGGTCGCGCGTCTGACCCTGGAATGAAAACCCTGGCGACCATGGAGGTGGCATGACCACGAACTCGCTCATCGCGCGCCGTCCCACCCGGCGTGTCATGGTCGGCCACGTGCCGGTGGGCGGCGGCGCGCCGGTGGTGGTGCAGTCCATGACCAATACCGACACGGCCGACATCGCCGGTACCGTCGCGCAGGTGCGTGAACTGTGGCAGGCCGGCTCCGAGGTCGTGCGCATCACCGTCAACACCGAGGAGGCGGCGCGCGCCGTTCCGGCGATCCGCGAGCGGTTGGACGCGTCCGGCTGCAATGTGCCGCTGGTGGGGGATTTCCACTTCAACGGCCACCGTCTGGTCAAGGCGGTACCGGAATGCGCCGAGGCGCTGGCCAAGCTGCGCATCAATCCGGGCAACGTCGGGCGCGGCGCCAAGCGCGACGAGCAGTTCGCGACGCTGATCGAGACCGCCGCGCGTCTGGGCAAGGCGGTGCGCATCGGCGTCAACTGGGGCAGCCTGGATCAGGAACTGCTGGCGCGCATGATGGACGAGAACGCGCAGTTGGCCAGGCCGCACGCGCCCGACGAGGTCATGCGCCACGCGCTGATCGCGTCCGCACTGGACTCCGCCGCGCGTGCCGAGGCGCTGGGCTTGCCGGCGGACCGCATCATCCTGTCCTGCAAGCTGTCCGGCGTGCAGGATCTGATCCAGGTCTACCGTGACCTGGCGTCGCGCTGCGACTACGCACTGCACCTGGGGTTGACCGAGGCCGGTATGGGCAGCAAGGGCATCGTCGCCTCCACTGCGGCGCTGGCCGTGCTGCTGCAGGAGGGGATCGGCGACACCATCCGTGTGTCGTTGACGCCGCAGCCGGGCGAATCGCGAACCACCGAAGTGCAGGTGGCGCAGGAGATCCTGCAGACCATGGGTATCCGTTCGTTCACGCCGCTGGTGACCGCCTGCCCCGGCTGCGGCCGCACCACCAGCACCGTGTTCCAGGAACTGGCGCAGAGGATCCAGACCTGGTTGCGCGCGCAGATGCCGGCCTGGCGCGAGCGTTACCCCGGGGTCGAGACCATGAACGTCGCGGTGATGGGCTGCGTGGTCAACGGCCCGGGCGAGAGCAAGCACGCCAATGTCGGCATCAGCCTGCCCGGCACCAACGAGACGCCGGTGGCGCCGGTCTATGTCGACGGCGAGAAAACCGTGACGCTGAAGGGCGAGCGCATCGCCGAGGAGTTCCAGGCCATCGTCGAGGATTATGTGCGCCGGACCTACGGCGGGGGTGGCGCGGCATGAACCGCATCGCCGTTTCGCGTTTGCCGGGGGTTCTGCAATGAGCAACGCCGTGCGTGCCGTGCGTGGCATGAACGACCTCCTGCCGGCGGATACGCCGCGCTGGCGCCATTTCGAGGCGACCCTGCGCGCCTGGCTGGCCGCTTACGGCTATCGCGAATTGCGCACGCCCATCCTGGAACACACCAGCCTGTTCAAGCGCGCCATCGGCGAAGTCACCGACATCGTCGAGAAGGAGATGTACACCTTCACCGACGAGCTCAACGGCGAGTCGCTCACCCTGCGTCCGGAAGGTACGGCCAGTGCCGTGCGTGCGGTGATCGAGCACAACCTGCTGTTCGATGGCGGCAAGCGGCTGTGGTACGCCGGCCCCATGTTCCGTCACGAGCGGCCGCAGAAAGGGCGTTACCGGCAGTTCCACCAGTTCGGTGTCGAGGCACTGGGGTTCGCCGGGCCGGATCTGGACATCGAGCACCTGCTGATGACCGCGCGCCTGTGGCGGCAACTGGGTGTGGCTGCGCACATCCGACTGGAGATCAACTCGCTCGGCGACGGCGCCGCGCGCGCGCGCCATCGCACCAAGCTGATCGGCTACCTCGAGGCCAACCAGGCGTTGCTGGACGACGATGCGCGCCGACGCCTGCACAGCAATCCGCTGCGCATCCTGGACAGCAAGAACCCCGCCATGCGCGAGCTGGTCGAGGCGGCGCCGCGGCTGTTGGACGAACTCGATGACGCCGCGCTGGCTCATTTCGAATCCGTGCAGCAGGGGTTGCGCGATGCCGGTATCGCCTACACCGTCAACCCGCGGCTGGTGCGTGGCCTGGACTACTACAACCTGACGGTGTTTGAATGGGTCACCGACCGGCTCGGCGCCCAGGGCACGGTCTGCGCCGGCGGACGCTACGACGGACTGATCGAACAGTTGGGCGGCAAGCCGGCGCCGGCCTGCGGCTACGCCATGGGCGTGGAACGCCTGCTGGCCCTGCTCGACGAGGCCGGCATCGCGCCGCCGACGGAAACGCCCGACGTCTATCTGGTCCATGTCGGCGAGGCCGCCGCGCGCTTCGCGCTGCACGCCGCCGAGGTCATGCGCGATGCCGGCCTCGCCGTGGTGCTGCATGGCGGCGGCGGCAGTTTCAAGTCTCAGATGAAGAAGGCCGATGCCAGCGGCGCGCGCCATGCCGCGATCATCGGCGACGATGAAGCGGCCAACGGTGAGTTGAGCATCAAGCCGCTGCGCGGAGGGGGCGAGCAGTGCCGTCTGCCGCTGGCTGCCGCGGTGGCCCGGATCCAGGCGGGTCCGGCGCCGGCTGACCGGTAACGGGGCGGGGTCCGAACGCGTTTGCGGCCGCTACCACCCGCCTACTCCATCATACGAAGGACATCTCATGGCATTGGATCTGGAAGAGCAGGAAAAGATCGACGAGGCGAAAGCCTGGTGGAAACGGCACGGTAACAAGGTGATCTGGGGCATCACGCTGTTCCTGCTGGCGGTGGCCGGTTGGCGCGGCTGGGAGACCTGGACGCGCAATCAGGCGGCCGAGGCGTCGATGCTGTTCGATCGCGCCGTGCAGGCAATCAATCTGAACGACCACAAGACCGCCAAGGAGGCGGCCGGGCAGATCATGGAAGGGCACAAGCGCAGCGCCTACGCGACGCCGGCGGCGTGGCTCGCCGGACATCTGAACCTCGAAGCGGGTGACCTGAAGAGCGCACGCGCGCAGTACGAATTCGCGCTGGAACGGGCGCGCGACGACGGCATGCGTCCGATGGCGCGCCTGCGGCTGGCCGCCCTGATGTTCGAGGAGGGCGATCTGGATGCCGCCTTGAAACTGCTGGAAGCGCCGTTCCAGCCGGCATTCGCCGGGCTGGCCGAGCAGTTGCGCGGTGATCTGTTGGTGGCCAAGGGCAATGACGCCGACGCGCGCGAAGCCTACCGTCTGGCGCTGCAAAAGCTGGGCGACGACAGTCCGCTCAAGCCGCTGGTGGAGATCCGCCTCGATGCGCTGGGAGGCTGACGTGCTGAAACCGGCATTGCTGATGGCGGTGGCGCTGACGCTTGGCGGCTGCGGCACCGTAAGCGGATGGTTCTCGGGCGGCAGGACGGCCACCAAGCCGGCGGAACTGGTCGACTTCAAACCGACGGCCACGCTGACGCGCGCCTGGAACGCCAGTGTCGGTGGCGCCGGCCCGTATGTGTTCTCGCCCGGCAGCGACGGCTCGGCGGTGTATGTCGCCGATCGCGATGGCCGCGTGGTCAAACTGGATCTGGCCAGCGGCCGCGAGCTGTGGCGTGTCGATGCTGGCCGTGCGCTGTCCGCCGGCGTCGGTGTCGGCACCGGTCTGGTTCTGGTGGGCACACCGCGCGGCGAGGTTCTGGCCTTCCGCACCGCCGACGGGGCGCCCGCCTGGAGCGCCCGGCTGTCGGGTGAAATCCTGGTGCCGCCGGTCGCACTGGAGGGCATGGTGGCGGCGCGCGCCAACGACGGCCGCATCTATCTGCTCGATGCCGCCACCGGCCAGGTGCGCTGGCAGTACAGCCGCGCGCTGCCGGCCTTGACGCTGCGCGAACAGGGCCATTTGGCGTTGACGCCGGTGGCGTTGTATGCCGGCCATGCCGGCGGTCGTCTGACCGCGCTGACGTTGAACAACGGCGCGCCGCTGTGGGAAGCTAACGTTGCCCTGCCGCGCGGTGCCACCGAGCTGGAGCGCATCGCCGACGTCGCCGGACCGCTGGCCCTGGATGGGCGCATGGTCTGCGCCGCCGCCTTCCAGGGGCGGGTGGCCTGCTTCGACCGATTGACCGGCAACGGTATCTGGGCGCGTGAGCTGTCGGCGTTGCGTGGTCTGGACATGGATGCGCGTCACGTTTACGCCGCCGACGAACGCGGCGCCGTGCTGGCGCTCGACCGCGGGCGCGGCACCAACCCGTGGAAGCAGGACAAACTGCGCGACCGTGGCCTGTCCAGTCCGGTGGCCGTGGCCCAGGCGTTCGTCGCCGTGGGCGACTATCAGGGCCATGTCCACCTGCTCGATGCCGAGACCGGCGCCTTCGCCGCGCGTGCCGCCACCGACGGCAGCGCCATCCAGGGCGTCATGCTGTCGCTGCGCAGCGGGCTGGTGGTGCAGACCGCGAATGGCGGCGTGTTCGCGTTCAGGCTCGAGTGATGGCGGCGACCGAGCGCAACCATGGCCCGGCACCGACCGCCAGGCCGCGAAGCTAGCCGCCGCGCGCTACGTTCCGCATTCTTTGCCCGGGTTTGCCCATGCTCCCCACCCTGGTCTTGGTCGGTCGCCCCAACGTCGGCAAGTCGACGTTGTTCAACCGGCTTACGCAGACGCGCGACGCGCTGGTACACGACCAGCCGGGTTTGACCCGCGACCGCCACTACGGCCAGGGCCGCATCGGCGGCAGACCTTTCCTGGTGGTCGATACCGGCGGCTTCGAACCCGTTGCCGACCGTGGCATCCTGGCGGAAATGGCGCGCCAGACGCTGCAGGCGGTGGACGAGGGCGATGTCGTCGTGTTCATGGTCGATGCGCGCACCGGCCTAACCCCGCAGGACAAGCTGATCGCCGACAAACTGCGGCGTGCCGGACGCCCGGTATTGCTGGCGGTCAACAAGGCCGAGGGCATGCGCCGCGAAGTGGTCACGGCGGAGTTCCACGAACTGGGCCTGGGTGATCCCGTGGCCATTTCCGGTGCGCATGGCGAAGGCGTGCGCGAACTGGTGGAACTGGCGCTGGCGCCCTTGCCGGCGGACACCTCGGCGGCGGAGCCCGCCGCCGAACACCCGCGCATCGCCGTCGTCGGCCGTCCCAACGTCGGCAAGTCCACGCTGGTCAACACGCTGGTGGGCGAGACCCGGGTCATCGCCTTCGATGAACCCGGCACCACGCGCGATGCCATCGATGTCGAATTCCGCCGCGGCGAACGGCACTACACCTTGGTCGACACCGCCGGCGTGCGTCGCAAGGGGCGGGTGACCGAGGCCGTGGAGAAGTTCTCGGTGATCAAGACGCTGCAGGCGATCGAACAGGCCAACGTGGTGGTGTTGGTGCTCGACGCGCGTCAGGAGATCGCCGATCAGGATGCCCATCTCGGCGGATTCGTCCTGGAGGCCGGGCGCGCGCTGGTGCTGGCGGTGAACAAGTGGGACGGACTCGACGACTACCAGCGCCAGCGCATCAAGCGTGAATTGGAACGCCGCCTGGGCTTCCTCGATTTCGCCCGCGTCCATTTCATCTCCGCGCTGCGCGGCGATGGCATCGGCGGCGTGCTGAAGTCGGTGGACGAAGCCTATGCCGCCGCCATGGCCAAGCTGCCGACGCCACGGTTGACGCGTGTTCTTCTGGACGCGGTGACGCAGCACCAGCCGCCCAAGTCGGGACCGTTCCGCCCCAAGCTGAAATACGCGCACCAGGGCGGCAGCAATCCGCCGGTGATCGTGGTGCATGGCAACCACCTGGAAGGCGTCGGCGCGGACTATCGGCGCTACCTGGAAAACGTGTTCCGCACCACGTTCGATTTGCGCGGCACGCCGCTGCGCGTCGACTTCAAGTCCGGCCACAACCCGTTCGATGCGCGCAAACCCGGCAATCTCACGCCGCGCCAGCAACGCACCGCGGAACGCGCCCGGCAGCGTCAGCACAAGCCGGCGCGCTGAGCCGCGGTATCGGTCGGCGTAGCCCGTTGGCGCCAGCGTTCGCCGCGGGGCTTGCGGCGAGAAGGCGTGGCGCGCCGGAACGGCGGCGGGGGAAACCGTCAGCCCGACTGGCCGCCGATGTGGATGCGCTGTCCCGGCATCAACACCTCGATGTTGTCGTTCCAGCGCATCAGGTCGGCGACACGCACGTTGTAGCGCCGGGCCAGCGCTGCGAGCGTATCGCCGCGCTGCACCACGTGGGTGCGTGGCGGCGTCGCACCGGCGGGTTGCTCCGCGACCTTGCGCTGAGTAGCGTCAGCGGCCGTGCCGCGCGGCACCACCAGGGTCTGCGCCTTGGTCAACCGGCCCTGGTGCAACGTGACCGGGTTGTGTTCACGCAGCCAGGCGACGGTCACGCCGAAACGCTGGGCGATGGCTTGCAGGCTCTCACCCTGGCGCGCGCTGTAGGTGTCCAACAGTTTGCGTTCGCCGCGGCTGTGCATGTTGTGGTGGAAGGTCTCCACCCGGTCGGCCGGCAGCAGCAGCACGCCACGGGTATCGGTATGGATCACCCGGCGCTGGAACGCCGGGTTGAGCATGAGGAAGTCGTCCAGCTCCATTTCCGCCAGGCGCGCGGCCTGACGCGCTTCGATCGGGTGGTGCACACGCACCTGCATGAAATAGACCTCGTCGGCGATCTCGGACAACCGCACGCCGAAGCGTTCCGGCTCGCGCACGATGTTGCGCACGGCGATCAGTTTGGGCACGTAGTGGCGCGTCTCGGTGGGCAGGCGCAGATCGGCGTAGCCGCGCTGCCTGCCGGCGCGCAGTGCGCGCTGCACGCAACCCTCGCCGCAGTTGTAAGCGGCCAGCGCCAGCTCCCAGTCGTTGAACATGCCGTGCAGGTATTGGAGGTAGTCCAACGCCGCCCGCGTCGCCTGCACGATGTCGCGACGTCCATCGAACCATTCGTTCTGTTTCAGTCCGTACACCCGGCCGGTGGACGGAATGAATTGCCAGATACCGGCGGCCTTCTGCGGCGACACCGCCTGGGGATCGAAGGCCGACTCGATCAGCGGCAACAGCGCGATTTCCATGGGCATGCCGCGTCGCTCGACTTCTTCCACGATGTGGAACAGGTAAGGGCGGCTGCGCTCGATCGCCCGCTCCAGATGGGCCGGGCGCCGCGCATACCACTGCTCGTGCGTGCGCACCAAGGCCGGATTGGGCTCCTGCAAGGCAAAACCGTTGCGGATGCGATCCCACAGATCGCCTTCCTCGGCAGCGGCGCCGGTCATCTCCGGCTGGCTCAACGCGTAGCTGACCTTGAGGGTCGGCTGCAGGCGTCCGTCGCTCGCGTGCGCCAACGGGACGATCAGGCACGCCAGCAGCGCCGGCAGTACGCGTCTGACAGGGGATAGGGTCCACACGTTCGACATGGATGACGGATGCGGTATCGCAACATATTGATGTGATTGGGGATTTTACCTGATGTGGGGCGCAGGCTCAAGCTTCCGCCCGCCAGCCCGGCCAGGGTGGAGCCGCTCGCGGACGGAATCCGCTCGCCGACCAGGACTGCGGGCGCACCGGTTGGACGATGCGTGGTCGACGGGGTGGCGGCTCAGCGGGTGCCGAAATCCACGGTCGGCGGCGCGCTGATGGCCTGCTCGTTCTCAACGGCAAAGCTGGGCTTGGTCTGGTGACCGAACAACTTGGCCGTGAGGTTGCTGGGAAAGGACCGCACCGTGACGTTGTAGTCGCGCACCGCGGCGATATAGCGGTTGCGCGCGACGGCAATGCGGTTCTCGGTGCCTTCCAGTTGTGCCTGCAGGTCGCGGAAGCCCGCGTCCGCCTTGAGCTGCGGGTAGTTTTCCGCCACCGCCAGCAGGCGCGACAGCGCGCTGCCCAGTTGGCCCTGCGCGGCCTGAAAGCGCTCGAACGCAGCCGGATCGTTCAACACGTCCGCGGTGACGGCGATCTGGCCCACCCGGGCGCGCGCCTGGGTGACCTCCTCCAGCACGCGCGCCTCGTGCGCGGCGTAGCCCTTGACCGTGTTGACCAGGTTGGGCACCAGGTCGGCGCGCCGCTGGTACTGGTTCAGCACTTCCGCCCAGCCGGCCTTGATCGCCTCGTCCTGCGCCTGCAGGGTGTTGTAGCCGCAGCCGGACAGCAGCGTGGCGCTCAGCGTCAGGACCACGGCCAGGATGAACGCGTGCATGGAAGCTCCTCGGTGATTGTGGGATGTTCAGGCGGGCTCGGCCGGTTGCAGCGCGCGCAGGGTACGCCGGGCCAACAGCAAATCCTCCCACGCCTTGGCCTTGTCGGCGGCGTTGCGCAGCAGGTAGGCAGGGTGATAGGTCACCACCATCGGCACGCCCCGCCAGGTGTGGACGTGCCCGCGCAAGCGGCCGATGGGCGTGTCGGTCAGCAACAGGCTCTGCGCCGCGATGCGGCCGAGTGCCACGATCAGGCGCGGGCGCATCAGCTCGATCTGGCGTTCCAGGTAGGGCAGGCAGGCGGCGGTTTCCTCCGGCCTCGGGTCGCGGTTGCCCGGCGGGCGGGACTTGAGCACGTTGGCGATGTAGACGTTGCGTCCCCGTTCGAGGCCGATGGCGGCGAGCATGGCGTCCAGCAGCTTGCCGGCCTGACCGACGAAGGGTTCGCCCAGGCGGTCCTCCTCCGCGCCGGGCGCTTCGCCGATGAACAGCCACTCGGCGCGACGATCGCCCACGCCCGGCACGCCCTGCGTGCGGCTGGTGGACAGCGGGCAGCGCGTGCACGCGCGCACGGCCGCTTCGAGCTGGTCCCAATCCATGGTGGCGATGTCCGTCGTGGTCTCCGGGTCGGCACGCGCGACCGGGGGCGCGGTGGGTTGCACGGTGTGCGTGGGCGCCATGAGCACGGAAGGCGTCATCCCGTCTTCGTCCGCGTCGATGGTCGCCTCGGCCGACGATGATCGGGCATCGTTCCGGCGCAGGCGCCAGACCGGCCACAACTCCAGTTCGCGCAGACGACGCGCGGCGGGCGAGGTCACAGGTCCAGCCTCATCACCAGTGCGTCCTCGGCGCCCTGGTCCGACGGGTAGTAGCCCTTGCGCAGCGCCAGCGCGGCGAAGCCCAGACGTTGATACAGACGCACGGCGGGGGTGTTGGATGGCCGTACTTCCAGAAAGATGAACTGCGAGCCGTGTGCGCGCGCGGTGGCGATCAGGTGCTCCATCATCTGGCGGCCGAATCCGCGCCCCTGCCAGGCGGGTGCGACGCAGCAGTTGAGGATATGTCCCTCGCCCACCGCCAGCATCATGATCCAGTAGCCGGCGATCTCGCCGTCGAGCTCGGCGGTCCAGCAGGAGTAGCCGGCTTCCAGGCAATCGCGGAAATTGCCCAGCGTCCACGGGTAGGGATAGGCGGCGCGTTCCACGCGCACGATGGATTCCAGGTCGTCATGCGTCATCGGCCGGAAGGAGAACTCCAGCGGTTTGAGCACCGCGCTCATGCCACCCCCGCGCGTTCGCAGGTCTTCAGCGCCACCTTGTCGCGCACGTACAGCGGTTCGGCGTGCTCCGCCGGACGCGCCTCGCCCCGCGCCAGGCGGGGGAGCGCCAGGCGGGCCATGGCGCGGGCGTGTGGGATGCAGGCGCCGTCGACGTCGTCCAGACACCCGTCCAGGGTCTGCGCCAGCTCGGCGTAGGCGGCGAAGCCCGATCCGACGCCCACGTAGCCCGACCCCGGCGGGAGCGGCACCGCATCCGGACGGCATACCAGCGGGCCGGACAGGCACCGCCAGCCTTCCTCGCCGCGTTGATAGATGCCGGCATAGACCTCGCGCATGCGCGCATCCAGGCAGGCCACCACGCGGGCTGCGCCGCTCTGCTCGGCCAGTACTTCCAGCGTGTTCACGCCCAGTACCGGCAGGTCGGCGGCCAGCGCCAGCCCCTGCGCCACGCCGCAGGCGATGCGCAGGCCGGTGAACGAGCCGGGCCCCATGCCGTACACCAGCGCGTCCAGCTCGGTGAAATCCATGCCGGCTTCGTCCAGCAACGCGCGCAGCATGGGCACCAGCAGCTCGGAATGCCGTTGGCCGGCATGTTCGGCGCGCGCCGTGCAGGCGCCGTCACGCCACAGCGCGGCGCTGCACCATTCGGTGGCGGTGTCGAAGGCGAGGAAGTTCAAGCTCATGTCGATCGGTGGAAGGCAGGCCGGAATTCTAACGGACCGGATCAATCGACGACGTAGATCTCCATCCACACGCGCTTCCAGGGATCCTTGGCCTTCTGCAGGTGCAGGATGCGCGCTTCCACCCGCACGCCGCGGTCCATCAGCCGGGCGAGATCGACGTTGTCGGCGCGTGGCGCATGGCCGATCTGCGCGCCATGCCAGTAGACGCGGACGGCGCGCGGGTCGTAGGGGTTGTCGGCCTCACGTCGCAGTTCCAGCGTGTCGCCCACCCGCATCAGCGCGAACAGGGCACCACCGGCGTGGTGTTGAAAGCCGGCCAGCGGCGAGGTTTGCAGGATCAGGCGGTTATCGCTGTGCGCGGCCCATGCGCTGCCGTTCAGCGCCACGCTCAGGCAAGCCAGCAGCGCGGCGCGGCCGGCGTTCATGCTGCTGCCGGCGCATCCGGCCCGGTGCGCAGGAACGCCACCGCCTCGTCCAGTTTGCGACTGCGCCGCATCGGCGGCAGCGCCTGCCAGATGCGCCGGCCGTAGGGCCGGTCGACCAGGCGCGGGTCGCAGATGGCCAGCACGCCGCGATCCGATTCGCGGCGGATCAGCCGGCCCGCGCCCTGCTTGAGGCTGATCACGGCATGCGGCAGTTGATGGTCGGCGAACGGATTGCGGCCGGCGCGCTTGAGCGCGTCCACGCGCGCCGCCAGCACCGGGTCGTCGGGTGGCTGGAACGGCAGGCGGTCGATGATCACCAGCGACAGCGCCTCGCCGGCGACGTCCACGCCTTCCCAGAAACTCTGGCTGCCCAGCAACACGGCGTTGCCGAGTGCGCGGAACTGCGCCAGTAGCTCGGTACGGCTCTTCTCGCCCTGCAACAGCAGCGGCAGGCGCTCGCCCGTGGCCTCCATGCGCGCTGCCAGCAGCCGGTGCGCTTCGTTCATGGCGCGTAGCGAGGTGAACAGCAGGAACGCGCCGCCGCGCGCGGCGCGCAGTAGCGGCCAGGCAGCCGCGACCACGGCTTCGGTGTAACCCGGCAAATTGGGGTCGGGCATGCCCTCGGGCACGTACAGCATGGCCTGGGCGGCATAGTCGAACGGACTGTCCCACACCGCCGTTTCCGCCTCGATCAGGCCGATTTCGTGCAGGTAATGCGAGAAATCGCCGCGCACCGACAGCGTGGCGGAAGTGAAGATCCAGGCACGGGCGTCGTCCTCGATCCGGCGGGCGAACCGTTCGCCGGCATTCAGCGGCGTGGCATGAAACAGCACGGAATGTACCGCCGCTTCCAGCCAGCGCACGCGGTCGCCGCCCTGTTCCGCTGCGCCCGCCGGCGGTGTCAGCCAGCGTTCCAGGCGGCCGGCCGCGTCGCGACAGCGCACGTGCAGACGCGCCAGCTCCTCGGCGCGCTCGGCCTGGCTTTCCAGCAGGGCGTCGAGCCGTGCCAGACGCTGCGTCAGCGTGTCCATGGTCACGCGGAAATCGGCGCGTTGCAGCACCACCGCCGCGGGCAGTCGCACCGGACCCGTGCCGAGGGCCAGCCGGGTCTGGCGCGCGGCGGTTTCCAGTTCCAGCGCCGCTTGCGGCA
This sequence comes from uncultured Burkholderiales bacterium, assembly GCA_937949525.1. Taxonomy (GTDB): domain Bacteria; phylum Pseudomonadota; class Gammaproteobacteria; order Burkholderiales; family Thiobacillaceae; genus PFJX01. Next base: position 108,729 of record CALEDT010000015.1, read on the forward strand.
AATCGGCGAAATCGGCGGCCTTCAGCGCAGCCTCGACACGCGTGTCCCGGCACAGGTCTAGCAGCATGCCGGTGGTGACGGTCTCGCCGAAGAACAGGCTGGCGGTGGCCGGCAACTGGTGCGCTTCGTCGAAGATGACGGCGTTGCTGGCAGGCAGCAGTTCGCCGGCACCCTCGTCCTTGAGCCAAACGTCGGCGAAGAACAGATGATGGTTGACCACGACGATGTCCGCCTCCAGCGCCCTCTTACGCGCCTTGAGCACGAAGCAGTTCCTGTGGTGTGGGCAGTCGCCGCCCAGGCAGTTGTCGCGCGTCGACGTGGCCCACGCCCAGACCGGCGCATCTTCGGGCACCTCGCGGCAGGCCATGCGGTCGCCGCTGTCGGTCACTGCAGCGTAGCGGGCGATGGCCTGGAGTTGCAGCGCCTCCTCGCGGCTGGGCAGGCGCGCCTCGGACAGTGCGCGTTCGAGGTGATAGGGACAGACGTAGTTGGCCCGGCCCTTCAGCAGCGCGATGGCGACCGGACGCGCCAGCGCCTCGCGCACGGCAGGAATGTCACGATAAAACAGTTGGTCCTGCAGCGCCTTGGTGCCGGTGGAGATGATCACCTTGCCGCCAAACAGCATCGCCGGCGCCAGATACGCCAGGGTCTTGCCGGTGCCGGTGCCGGCCTCCGCCACCAGGCGCGCGCGCCGCTGCAGCGCCTCGCCGATGGCGCGGGTCATCGCCAGTTGCTGCGGTCGTGGCCGGTACTCCGGGATCACGCGCGCGAACGGGCCGGCGGGGGAGAACAGCGCGTCCAGGTCCATGGCGCAAGTCTAAACGCCGGCGGCGTTGCGCGGCGCGCGGCCGCCGGCGCGGCCGGCGGCATGGCGTGGTCAGTCGAGCAACTGCCGCAGCACGTAGGGCAGGATGCCACCCGCCTGGAAGTACTCGATCTCGATCGGTGTATCGAGGCGCAGCCGGGCGCTGACGTTACGGCTGGAACCATCCTCGCGGCGGATGACCAGCGTCACCTCCTGCTGCGGCGTGATGCCCTGTTCCAGGCCGAGCAGATCGAACGACTCGGCGCCGGTAAGACCCAAATCGGCCACGCCTTCGCCGTCCTTGAACTGGATCGGCAGCACCCCCATGCCGGCCAGGTTGGCGCGGTGGATGCGCTCGAAGCTCTTGGCCACCACGGCCTTGACGCCCAGCAGTTGCGTGCCCTTGGCGGCCCAGTCGCGGCTGGAACCGGTGCCGTATTCCTCGCCGGCGAACACGATCAACGGCACGCCGTCGGCCTGGTAGCGCATGGCCGCGTCGTAGATCGACATCGGCTGGCCCTGGTACAGCGTGACGCCGCCCTCGCTGCCCGGCACCATCCGGTTGCGGATGCGCACGTTGGCGAAGGTGCCGCGCATCATCACCTCGTGATTGCCGCGGCGCGCACCGTAGCTGTTGAAATCCTTCTGTTCCACGCCGTGCTCGATCAGGTACCTGCCGGCCGGGGAAGTCGGTTGGATGCCGCCGGCCGGGCTGATGTGGTCGGTGGTCACCGAATCGCCGAAGATGGCCAGCGCGCGCGCGCCGCGGATTGCCGGGTCCGGCTTGGCCGTGGTCTTGAAAAACGGTGGTTCCTGGATGTAGGTGGACGCCGCGTCCCACGCATAGACCTCGCCGGCGGGTGCCGGCACCGCGTCCCACAGCGGATTGTCGGCGCCGACATCCTGGTAGATGCGGTAGGCTCTGGGATCGGCGGCATGCGGCAGCAGCGCGGCGACTTCCTCGGCGCTCGGCCAGATGTCCTTCAGGTAGACCGGGCCGTCACGGCCGGCGCCGATGGGCTGCGTGGCCATGTCGATGTCCACCCGCCCGGCGAGCGCGAATGCCACCACCAGGGGCGGGCTCATCAGGAAGTTGGCTTTGACGTTCTGATGCACCCGCGCCTCGAAGTTGCGGTTGCCGGACAGCACGGAGCAGGCCACCAGATCGTGTTGCAGGATGCCTTGTTCCACCTGTTCCGGCAGCGGTCCGGAATTGCCGATGCAGGTGGTGCAGCCATAACCGACCACGCCGAAGCCCAGTTTTTCCAGATATTCCAGCAGGCCGGCCGCCTTCAGGTATTCGGTGACCGCGCGCGAGCCGGGGCCCATGGAGGTCTTGACGTGGATCGGCGTGTACAGGCCCTTTTCCACCGCCTTCCTGGCCAGCAGGCCGGCGGCCAGCATGACGCCGGGATTCGAGGTGTTGGTGCAGGAAGTGATCGCCGCGATCACCACGTCGCCATGGCCGAGCTGGGTCTTGCCATCCGCCAGCGTGTACTTCACCGGTATTTCCGCTTCCGGCTTGCCGTAGCCACCCTGATCCTTGGGCAGGGACAACAGGGTTTCGAAGGATTCCTTCAGCGCATACAGGTTGATGCGGTCCTGCGGGCGCTTGGGGCCGGCCACGGACGGCTTGACGCCGGCCAGATCCAGTTCCAGCACCTGGCTGTAGTCGATCTGGTCGGCCTTGGGGATGCCGAACAGGCCCTGCGCCTGATAGTACCGGCGCATGACTTCGACTTCGTCCGGCTCGCGTCCGGTCGCCAGGAAATACTGGCAGGTCGCCTCGTCGACCGGAAAGAATCCCATGGTCGCGCCGTACTCCGGCGCCATGTTGGCGATGGTGGCGCGGTCGGTCACCGGCAGCGCCTCCGCGCCCTCGCCGAAGAACTCGACGAACTTGCCCACCACCTTGGCGCGGCGCAGCATCTCGGTGATGGTCAGCACGATGTCGGTGGCGGTCACGCCGGGCGCCGGGCGACCGGTCAGATGCACGCCGACCACGTCCGGCGTCAGGAAATACACCGGCTGGCCGAGCATGCCCGCTTCCGCCTCGATGCCGCCGACGCCCCAGGCCACCACGCCCAGGCCGTTGATCATGGTGGTATGCGAGTCGGTGCCCACCAGCGTGTCCGGGTAATACACGTCACCGCGACGCATCACACCGCGCGCCAGATACTCCATGTTGACCTGGTGCACGATGCCGACGCCCGGCGGTATCACCCTGAAGGTGTCGAACGCCTGCATGCCCCACTTCAGGAACTGGTAACGCTCGATGTTGCGTTCGAACTCGATGCGCATGTTCTCCGCCAGCGCATCCGGCTTGCCGAACACGTCCACCTGCACGGAATGATCGACCACCATCTCCACCGGCGCCAGCGGTTCGACGCGTGCCGGATCCTTGCCCGCGCGTGCCGCCGCGGAGCGCATCGCCGCCAGGTCGGCGAGCAAGGGCACGCCGGTGAAATCCTGCAACAGGATGCGCGCGACGACGAACGGGATTTCCTCGGTACGCGCCGCATTGGGCTGCCAGTTGGCCAACGCCCGCACGTGCTGTTCGGTGATCTTCGAACCGTCGAAATTGCGCAGTACCGACTCCAGCACGATGCGGATCGACACCGGCAGTCGGGACACGGTGCCGATGCCGGCTTTCTCCAGTTGCGGCAGGGCATACAGCAAAGCGGTCTCGCCGTTGCCGGCATCGAAGGACTGACGGGTGTCGAACAGGCTGTGCATGGTCGTGGTCGGGAGTGGGGAAAGCGGGAATTCTAACCAAACGCCGGACGCCCGCCGGTAATCCGGGGCAGGCAGGGCGCGGCGGCGGCGACCGGCGTCCGGGCCAAGGGGTGAGCGCCAGGCGCGCGTCGTGTCGGCGCGATACGACGCGCTGTCGCGCCGCGTCAGGCCGCGATGCGCTCGCCCAGCGGATCGGCTTCGGCCGTCAGCGCAGCGTGGATGGCGCTGGCAAGCCGATTCAACTCGCCGATCTGCCGGCTGACCTCGGCGTGCATCTGTTCCAGTTCGCCGATGCGGTCCTGCAGCGTGTCGGCCGCCTTGTGGATGCGCTTGACGCTTTCCAGGCGACGGCGCAGTTGCATCTGGTGTTCGCGCACCTGCCCTTCCATGGGCGACATCACCGCCTTGAGCCAGGATTCCACGTCCTTGTTGAGGATCTCGTAGACCTGGACGACCCGGCTGGCCAGGGTCTCGAAGAAGCGCGTGGTCAGCGTGTACTGCTCGGTGGTCAGGAAGGTGTAGAAGTTGTTGAAGTGCTGGTCGTAGGACTCTTCCAGGCGCTGCATCTCCTTCCGGTAGCGCAGCATGGAGAACGGCGGGATGGTGACCAGGTTGATGCCATGCTCCTTGTTGAGCTTGTGATACATGGCCTCCATCATGCGGTTGATCTCTTCGATCTGCGCCTCGGCGTCCTCGAGCTGGGCATCGATGCGTTTGAAGAACCCGCTCATGGCCTGGCTGATGCCCTTGGTGAAGCGGCTGCTGACCATGGCTTCACGCGCCGCGCGCACCTCGTTGCGCAGCACGTCCATGCCGATCAGCGCAAACAGCTTGATGCTTTGCTGGGAGTAGATGGAGCGCAACGCCTGGAACTGTTGCAGGCCGCGCTCGAAGCTCTCCTTGTCGGCGCCGATCTTGGCCATGATGTGTTCCACCACGTCCTGATTCTTGCCCTGCAAGCCGCGCAGTTCCTGCAACTGCTCCTCGACCCCGCGCCGGCGGGCCTCCAGCAATGCCTTGCTGTTCTCCAGCAGATCGCCCAACTCGGCTTCGGTCTGGTCGCGCACGATGGCCTGCTTGGACGAGATCAGCTCGTCGGACAGGGCCTGCTCCAGCGCGGCGAGCCGGCTGCGGCGCAGCAGCGCATCGTCGCCGTTGATCTTGGCCAGCAGGCCCTTCTGCGCCGATACGGGGAAGATCTGTTCCGGCCGCACGCCCAGCAGTTCGGCGCAGGAATGCACCTGGCCGTCGATCTCGTTCTCGATCTGCGCCTCGGTCTTGAGGTCGTCCCACAGGCCGTCGATCTTGTTCAACGCGACCAGCCGGCCGCGGTTCTTGCCGCGCGAGTAGATGTGGCTGCGCCAGACGTCGATGTCGGACTTGGTCACGCCGGTATCGGCCGAAAGCACGAACAGCACCGCGTGGGCATTGGGCAGCAGGTTGAAAGTCAGTTCCGGTTCCACGCCGATGGCGTTGAGGCCGGGTGTGTCGTACACCACCAGGCCCTTCTCCAAGAAGGGGTGGGGGAAATTGATGATGGCATGGCGCCAAGCCGGAATGCTGATGCCGCCGTTATCGTTGATCCCCAGGCTGGACTCCGGATCGTCCGGGTTGTATAGGCCGTAACGGGTCGCATCCTCCACCGGTACGGTCTTGACCCGGCAGACCTCCTGCATGGCCTTGGCGACACTGTCCGGCGACGAGGTGTCCATCTCCACGCGCACCCATTCCTCGGCGTAGCCCTTGTATTCGGAGATGGTGGCGTTGGACGCCCGCGTCTCGATCGGCAGCAGCTCGATCATTGCCGGCTTGGCCGGGTCGTACAGCAGCTCGGTGGGGCACATGGTGGTGCGCCCGGCGGTGGAGGGCAGCAGGCGCTGCTTGAGGTCGGACAGGAAGATCGCGTTGATCAGCTCTGATTTGCCGCGCGAGAACTCGGCGACGAAGGCCACGTGCAGCTTGTCCTCGGCCAGGCGGTCGATCAACTGCTGCAGACGCAGATCGCGCTGGGAATCGGTGAGGTCTTCGCGCCCCAGCCATTGCCGGTACTCGCTGATGCGGCGCGAGAGTTCGGAGCGCCACTGGCTGTATGCCTCGAAATCGCTGACGAGAGAAGCGGTGCTCATGCCTTGGGCCTCCAGGTGCCGGGTCGACGCGGCGGGTTTGCCGCGAAAATGTATCACATTCGGCCGGAACACCGCACGCCTTGAGGGG
>CALEDT010000016.1 GCA_937949525.1 uncultured Burkholderiales bacterium
GGTTTGCAACGGCCGCGCGCGCAGCCGGAGAGACGGCGACGGGATACGTGCCCGCGCGCCATGTCGGCGCGCAAGCATCGATGGCCGGCCGGACCACACGCAGACCGGCTGTCGGGTATTCGGAGGGGGGATTCCGGTGCAGCACCGGAAGGAATCGCCGCCACTCGCACCAGGCGAGCACGCGGCGGTGGAGCGCCGCGTTATCTCGCCGAGGATGCGCCGGTCACCAGAGCCGGCCGACTACCGTCACTCGAACTCGTACCCACGTCGGGGCTCTCCACGATTGAAAACGGCGCGGATCATACGCCGCGATCGCGCGCCTTGCGACCTTGCGCCGAAGTTCTCTTGATGACGGCAAAAGAGCGCGGCGCCGGCGCGAAGCCAGCGCGCCGTGCGAGACGCGCATCGAAACCGCGCCTGGCGACTTCGCCGCGCTGTTCGAGCGCTTCAAGCCGGACCTGGTGTTCACCGATCTGATGATGCCCGGGCTGTCCGGCTTCGATGTCATCCGCGCGATCAAGGCGCTGGACGCCGAGCTGCCGGTCATCGTGGTCAGCGCCTACGCCACGCTGGACAACGCGGTGGCGGCGGTCAAGGCCGGCGCCTTCGATTTCCTCGCCAAGCCGTTCGGTTTGGAAGCGGTGGAACTGGTGCTGGCCAAGGCGCGCCGGGAGCTGGACAGCCGCGCACGCCAGGCCGAGTTGTGCCGGCGCATGCGCGCCTGCGATGGCGACCTCGCCGCGCTGCTCGGCGACAGCACGCAGATGCGGCGGCTGCGCGACTGGATCGCCCAGGTGCGCGACACCCGCGCCAACGTGCTGATCGAAGGCGAGAGCGGCACCGGCAAGGAACTGGTGGCGCGCGCGCTGCACGCCGGGCGCGGACCCTTCGTCGCCGTCAACATGGCGGCGATTCCCGACGAGTTGGCGGAATCGGAACTGCTCGGCTACCGCAAGGGCGCCTTCACCGGTGCCACGCGCGATCGCCTTGGGCTGTTGCGCGAGGCCAATGGCGGCAGCCTGTTCCTGGACGAGGTCAACGCCATGAGCCCGCTGCTCCAGGCCAAGCTGCTGCGCGTGCTGCAGGAGCGACGGGTGCGGCCGATCGGCGCCGATCGCGAGGATGCCGTGGAATTCCGCCTGCTCGCGGCGAGCAACGTCGCGCTGGAGGACAGGGTCGCCACCGGCGCCTTCCGGCGCGATCTGTTCCATCGCCTCAACGTGCTCTCCGTGCGGCTGCCGCCGTTGCGCGAGCGGCGCGAGGACATCGCCATGCTCGCCGAGCACTTCGTGCAGCGCTACGCGCGCGCGCACGGTCGCCGCGCGCGTCGTCTGGCACCGGATGCGACGGCGGCGCTGCTGGCGGCGGAATGGCCAGGCAACGTGCGCGAACTGGAGAACGCGGTCGAACAGGCCGTGATCCTGTGTCCCGAGCACCTGGGCGAACTGCCGCTGGATCTGCTGCCGCCGCACTTGGGCGGACGCGGCTGGCTGGGCAGCGATGCCGATGCCGTCGACGGCCGGCCGGCCACGCTGGAAGCCATGCAGCGCCGTTACATCTTGAGCGTGCTGGCGCGTTGCGGCGGCAACAAGTCGGAGGCGGCGCGCGTGCTCGCCATCGGCTACAAGACCCTGTTGCGCAAACTGGCCGGCATCAACGAAAACGAGACCACACTATGAACCCCGCTGAAATCGTCACCGTTTCGGTGCTGACCTGCCCCGCGTGCGGCCATGCCAGAGCGGAAACCATGCCCACCGACGCCTGCCAGTGGTATTACCAATGCGAGGCCTGCCACACCCTGCTCAAACCCAAACCCGGCGATTGCTGCGTGTATTGCAGCTATGGCAGCGTGCCCTGTCCGCCGATCCAATCGGCCGGCAAGGCGGATGCATGCCATGGCCGCGGTTGTTGCGGTTAGCGGTGATCCGCCGCGCCAGGCATGACCGACGCCATCCTGTTGTTCCTGGCCGCCTTCGTCGCCGCGGCGGTTTCCGGCATGGCCGGTTTTGGCGGCGCCTTGCTGTTGCTACCGTTGCTGGTAGCCAGTGTGGGTCCGACCCAAGCGGTGCCGTTGCTGACCGTCGCTCAGTTGGTCGGCAACCTCTCGCGTGTGGCATTCGGTTTCCAGTCGATCCGCTGGCGACCGGTCGGACTGTTCCTGTCAGGGGCATTGCCGGGCGCTCTGACCGGTGCCCAGGCGTTCGTGACCCTGCCCAAGGACTGGGTGGTGCGCGGCATCGGCCTGGCCATCCTGTGTTTCGTCGGCCTGCGCGCATGGAAGCCGCGGCAATTCACGCCCGGGCCGGGGGCGCTGATGCTGGCCGGCGCCGTCGTCGGCTATCTTTCCGGTCTGGTCGGCAGCGCCGGACCGCTCGGTGCCACCGTCTTCCTGTCGCTGGGGCTGCCGCCGGTGGCCTACGTCGCCAGCGAAGCGGTGACCGCGCTGGCCATGCATGGCGTGAAGACCCTCGTGTACCAGCGCCATATTGCGCTCGATGCGGCTTTCTGGGGGTTGGCGGCGTCGATGGCGCTGGCCATGGTCGCCGGCTCGTGGGTCGGCAAGCGACTGATCATGAAACTGCCGGTTCGTCTGTTCGAGCGTGCCGTCGGCGCGCTACTGGTCGTGGTCGCGTCATCCATGCTCGCGTATGGCTGAGTCGCCCGCATGAACCGACTCTCCCTCGAACGGTGGCAGGTGTGGATCTACCTCGCCGCCATTCTCGCCGGCCTGCTGCTGGGCGGCGCCGCTCCGGACGTCGCGCCGCTGTTCGAATGGCTGCTGTGGCCGGTGCTGATACTGCTGCTGTACGTCACCTTCGTCCAGGTGCCGCTGTTGCATCTGGCCGACGCGTTCCGCGATCACCGTTTCGTCGCCGCCGTGCTCATCGGCAATTTCGTGCTGGTGCCGCTGCTGCTGTGGCTGGCGCTGCCCTGGCTGCCGGCCGACCCGGCCGTGCGTCTGGGCATCCTCCTCGTGCTGCTGGTGCCCTGCACCGACTGGTTCATCACCTTCAGTCAACTGGGAAGCGGCAATACGCCGCGCGCGATCGCCGTGACTCCGGCCAACCTGTTGCTGCAATTGTTGTTGCTGCCGCTGTATCTGTGGTGGTTGGCACGCGCCGAACTGGCGGCCGGTTTCGCGCCCGAACAGTTGCTGCCGGCGCTGACCGTGGTGCTGGTGCCGCTCGCCCTGGCGGCACTGTCCGAACGCTGGATCGAGGCGCGCGTCGAACGCGCGATCTGGCGCGAACGTCTCGCCTGGTGGCCGGTGCCGCTGCTGGCGGTGGTGGTGTTCCTGATCGCCGGCGCGCAGGTCGGCGCAGTGCGCGCGGCGACCTGGCTCCTGCCGGTGGTGGTGCCGCTGTTCGCGGCCTATCTGCTCATCGCAGCGCTGCTCGCCAAGGGGCTGGCGGTGCTCATGAAACTGCCGGCCGACCAGGGGCGCACACTGGCGTTCAGTCTGGGCACGCGCAACTCATTTGTGGTGCTGCCGTTCGCGCTGGCTCTGCCACCGGGCTGGGAGGCGGTCGCGGTGGTGATCGTCGCGCAGTCCTTGGTGGAACTGTTTGGCATGCTGTTTTATCTGTGGTGGTTGCCGCGACGGCTGTTCGCTTGATCGCGGCTGCGCGCGCAAGACGTCAAAGCGTGTGCGGCGCGCGGATGACGCTCGGGCACACGCCCTGCTCGCGCACCCGGCCATACCAGTACTGCGCGCGCTCCGCATCCACCACACCGAGACCGCCGTTCAGGTAGCTCTGCGCCAGGTGGTACTGCGCCTCGATGGAACCGTTGTCCGCAGCGCGCAGATACCAGGCCAGCGCCGCCGGGCGGCTGGCCGGATGCTGTTCCAGGCGCCAGGCGAGACGCAGCATCGCCTCGCCGTCACCGGCCTGCGCGGCGCGCTCGACTTCGCCCGCGTGGGGCGCCATGGGCACCAGCAACGCCAACGACAACACGGTCAGACTCAGATAACGAAGCATCGTGGCCACCCGTCGATCAGCAAGGGTGCGCAGAATAGCTCGAAGCCTCACGCTGAAGTCAAGCCCGACCCCGCCGGCCCGACCCGTCCCATCCGGGCGCGGGCGGGCATGCGACTTGGGGGGCTGATTCATTCCGACCACCCGACGAGCCGCCTGTGGGTCAATTCGACCCAAACCCAGGCCGGTGCAGGCGTGGTTCATCGGCGGCGCGCTTGATTAAAGTCAAGAAGTTACGGGAGTTTCCGCGGTACTGGCACGGTTGCTGCTCTTTGGCAGGACCGGAACCAACCGGCCCATCACCGTTAGGAGACCCCTGAGATGCGTAAACAACTGCTCGGCCTGTGCCTCGCCTTGGTCGGCGCCACGCCGGCCATGGCCAACGATGCCCTGCCTTCCAACCTGCTGTATGACGCCAGCCGCCCGAACAAGACCATCTGGCCGCTGCCGGCGAAGAACATGGGTGAACTGAAGTGGAACGACCATCGCCAGGATCTGTCCCGCTGGCCCACCCTGAGCTACGAGGACAAGCGACCGACCGCCAAGCCGCGCAAGGTGGAGCTACAGGGACCGCTCAACGGCGACGCCGAGAACGGCAAGAAGATCGCCATGAACACGCAGCGCGGCAATTGCTGGGCCTGCCACGTGCTGCCCGGAGATCCCCAAGGCGGCACGGGCGGACCGCCGCTGATGAACGTGGGTAGCTGGGGCTACACCGACGCGCACCTGTACCAGCAGGTGTTCGACCGCCGCGTCGCCAACCCCGATACCTTCATGCCGCCCTATGGCAGCAATGGCGTGCTGACCGAGCAGGAGATCCGCGATGTCGTCGCCTACCTGCAATCCCTCAAGTAACCGCGGAGTCCCAACATGAAGCTCACCCCTGTCGCCCTCCTCCTGTCCGGCCTGTGCGCCGTGTCCCTCGCCGCGCACGCGCAGCAAGCCGGCGAGCCGGTCTACCGCGAATACACCGGCTACATCGATTACGGCAAGAGTCCCAAGGCCAGCGACGACGCGCGCCACACCGGCACCTGGGAGCACTGGAAGGACCGCGCCAAGCTGGACGAAAAGCGCGTCGCCAGCGCCGAGGACCAGTGGACCACCAACTGGAAGTTCATGGACCCGCCGTTCGACGGCAGCCTGCACGGCGGCCACGAGGCCCAGGATCGCGGCGAGGAACTGTACAAGCAGCTCAACGCCAACGGCCGCTTCGCCACCTGCCTGGGCGCCAAGCGCGGCGATCTGAAGAGTCTGCGCCTGCAATACCCGCAATACAACCGGACCCTGAAGCGGGTGGTCGGCATGGAACAGATGATCGAGCATTGCGCCCAGCAGCAGGGCATGAAGCTGGAAAACGGCAGCTACGACAATACCGCTGTCTCGGTCTACATCACCGCGTTCAGCAACGGCATGCCGCTGAAGATCGACGTCACCCGCGGCCCGCTGAAAGACTCCTTCGAGCGCGGCAAGAAACTGTTCCACACCAAGGCCGGCTGGACCAACTTCTCCTGTGCCACCTGCCACGTGTCCATCGTCGGCCGCAGCCTGCGCGGACAGACACCCACCACCCATTACGGCGACATCGCCCACTGGCCCACCTACCGCACCAAGGACGAACTGCAATCCCTGCACGTGCGTTTCGCCGAATGCAACCGCAATGCCGGCGTGCAGCCGCTCAAGATCGGCAGCCAGGAGTACACCGACATCGAGGTGTTCATGACCGCGCTGTCCAACGACTATCCCGTCGCCGTGCCCAGCGCGCGCGACTGACCGGAAAGGAAACATTCATGCAAGTACAACGCAGAAACGTTTTGAAGAGTGCCGGCGCGGCCGGTGTGGTGGGTGTGGCGATGGCGGCGGGGCTGTTGAAGCCGGGCATGGCGTTTGCCAACTGGAACAAGGCGGCGTTCGAGGCGCGCAGCGTGGACGCGGCGCTGAGTGCGGCCGGACTATCCGGCGCGGCCAACAGCGGCGACATCACGGTGAAGGCGCCGGACATTGCCGAGAATGGCGCGGTGGTGCCGGTGGAAGTGACCACGACGCTGCCGAATCCGGAGTCGATTGCGTTGCTCGGCGAGAAGAACACGCTGCCGATGATTGCCAGTTTCGGGCTGATGAATGGTGCGCAGGGATTCGTATCGACGCGCATCAAGATGGGCACCACGTCCAACGTGCGCGCGGTGGTGAAGTCGGGCGGCAAGCTGTACACCGCGGCCAAGGAAGTGAAGGTCACCATTGGCGGCTGCGGCGGCTGATGACTGGCCGTTAGTCAGGCGTATCGACCCCCACCAATACAGGAGATAGATCGATGTCAGTAGAACCGATGCGAATTCGTGCCGCGATGGTAGGCAATGTTGCGGAAGTGAAGTGCTTGATGAACCACCCGATGGAGACGGGCCAGCGCAAGGATGCCAAGACGGGCCAACTGGTGCCGGCGCACTTCATCACCACGGTGACGGCGACGGTGGACGGCAAGCAGGTGCTGGACGCGCAGTGGGGCGGCGGCATTTCGCGCAACCCGTACCTGGCGTTCCGGGTGGCCGGTGTCGGCAAGGGTGCCAAGGTGCAGGTCAACTGGGTGGACAACACCGGCGCCACCAACAGCGCGGACGCCACCGTCGGCTGAGC
>CALEDT010000017.1 GCA_937949525.1 uncultured Burkholderiales bacterium
GAAGGCACTGTACCGGCGCATGTGCGACCTGTTCCTGGCCGACTTCCCGGCCGTGCCGGAACGGATCGCTGCAGCGCAGGCACGCGGCGAACTGGCGGAGGCAAGGCGCCTCGCCCATTCCTGCCAGTCGGCGGCAGCCAGCATCGGCGCGTTGCAACTGGCGCGGCTTGCGCGCACGGTGGAAGCCGCCTATGCGGATGGCCACGCGCCGGAAGAGACGCAGACCGAAGCGCTGGCCGACGAGATGGCGCGCGTGACCCGGGCGCTGGCTGCCCTGTCGGCGCCCATGCCGCCAGCCGATGGGCCTCGCGCCAGCGACGATCGGGTCGCTGCCCGCAACGCCTGCGACCGGCTGACCAGTCTGCTGCGCGCCCACGACGCCACCGCCGGCGACGCTCTTGCAGCGCTGCGCAAGGCGTTGCCGGAATCGGTGCACGACGCCGACATGGAAGGCTTGCAGGTTCTGATCGAGGATGTGGAGTACGAAGCCGCGCTCGATCGGCTGGCGGTTTTGCGCGAACGCATCGACACGCTGGGGGTGAACGAATGAGTCCAGGACTCAAGCTGCTGATCGTCGATGACGAAAAGCAGAATCGCGCGCTGTTGACCGAGCTGCTGAAGGACGACTACCAGATCATCCTGGCCAAGAACGGCGATCAGGCGCTGGCGCGCGCACGCGAACATACACCGGACATCATCCTGCTGGACGTGCTGATGCCCGGCATGGATGGCTACGCGGTGATCCGCGCGCTCAAGGAGGACGATCGGACCCGCGACATCCCGGTGATCTTCATCACCGCGTTGGATGCCGATACCGACGAGGAGCGCGGCCTCGATCTGGGTGCGGTGGACTATCTCGCCAAGCCGTTTCGGCCATCCATCCTGCGCGCGCGCGTGCGCAATCACCTGCAGTCCGCGCACCAGCGGCGCCTGCTGGAGAAACTGGCCATGCTGGACAGTCTGACCGAAATTCCCAATCGACGCCGCTTCACCCAGGTGTACGAGCAGGAGTGGCGCCGAGGGCTGCGCAATCACCAGCCGGTCTCTCTGGTGATGATCGACGTCGACCTGTTCAAGGCTTACAACGATGCGCACGGCCATGCCGCCGGCGACCTGGCGCTGTACCGGGTCGCCCAGGCGCTGGAAGCGGCGGTACGCCGGCCCGGCGACTTCGTCGCCCGCTATGGCGGCGAGGAATTCGTGCTGTTGTTGCCCGAGGCCGACGCCGCCGGCGCGCGCATGCTGGCGGAACAGGCGCGGCGCGGCGTGGAGGCGCTACACATCCCGCACGTCGCATCACCGCATGGCTGGCTCACCATCAGTCTGGGCGGCGCCACGCTGGTGCCGGACGAGATCCACGCCGAATCCGATCTGTTCCTGCGCGCGGACGCGAGTCTGTATGAGGCCAAACGGCAGGGGCGCAACCGGGTCGAGTGGGCGTCCTCGGCGTCGTGACCTGCGCCGCGCACGCCGGCGTGGCGTGCACGGCGGCGCTCACATCTCCAGCGCCGCAGGTTTGTCCAGCGGGGTATGCCAGTGATCGTCGGCGTGCGGCTCGGGGTGAAACCAGTTCAGCTTGGCATGCAGGCTGACCACGCTGCCGACGATGATCAGGGTGGGCGGTTTCAGTTCGGCCATGGCGGCCTGGGCGGGCAAGGTGTCGAGCGTGCCGGTGACCACCTTCTGGTTCAGCGTCGTGCCCTGCTGCACGATGGCCGCGGGCGTATCGCCCGGCAGGCCATGCCGCTTCATTTCGGCACACAGCGTCACCAATCCCTTTAGACCCATATAGATCACGATGGTCTGGCCTGGGCGGCAGAGCATGTCCCAGTCGAGATCCATGGTGCCATCCTTGAGATGGCCGGTGACCAGGATCAGCGCCTGCGCGTGATCGCGATGGGTGAGCGGGATGCCGGCATAGGAAGCGACGCCCGCGGCCGCCGTGACCGCCGGCACCACCTGGAACGGCACACCGTGCTCGCGCAGCGTCTCGATCTCCTCGCCACCGCGGCCGAAAATGAACGGGTCGCCACCCTTCAGGCGCAGCACGCGCTTGCCTTCCTTGGCCAGACGCACCAAGATCAGATTGATTTCCTCCTGCGGCACGGCATGGTTGTCGCGTTCCTTGCCGACGTACAGGCGATCGGCGTCGCGGCGGCACATGTCGAGGATGGCCGGCGCCACCAGGCGGTCGTACACCACCACGTCGGCTTGCTGCATCAGACGCAGCGCACGGAACGTCAACAGGTCGGGATTACCGGGACCGGCACCGACCAGATAGACCTCGCCGGTATCCGGCGCGGCGCCGTCGGCTTCCAGCATGGCCTTCAGACTGGCCTCGGCTTCCTGCTCACGTCCGGCGAATACCATTTCTGCGATCGGCGAAAGCAGCGCCTTCTCCCAGAACTTACGTCGACCCTCGCTGGTGGTGAAACGTGCGCGCACCGTGTGCTTGAAGCGGCCTGCAAGCGCGGCGAGGCGGCCGTAGGCCGCCGGGATCAGGGTTTCCAGGCGCGCTCGCAGCAGGCGCGACAGCACCGGCGCCTCCCCGCCGCTGCTGACCGCCACCATCACCGGCGAGCGGTCGATGATGCTGGGCATGATGAACGAGCAGCGCGCCGGCCGGTCGACCACGTTCACCGGCACGTGGCGGGCGCGCGCGGCCTCGGCCACCGCGCGATCGACCGCGTCATCGCCACTGGCGGCGAACACCACGTCCATGCCGTCCAGATGCTCGGCGCGGAAGTCCTCCTGACGGTGTATCAGCCGGTCGGTGCCCGCCAGTTCGGCGAAAGCCGCCGCCAGCGGGCGCGGCGATACCGCCGTCACCCAGGCGCCAGCGGACAGCATCAAGGCCGCCTTGCGCGCCGCCGTGTCGTCGTCGCCGACGATCAGACCATTGCGTCCGCGCAGGTCGAGGAATATGGGCAGGTAGTCCATGGAAGCAGGGCGAAGTGGAGTGTGGTGAGCAAAAAACGGGGCGGCACGGGTACCGGCGGTGGCGGCGGCAGGGCCTATGATCAACTGCTGCAGCCGCCCGAGCCGCAACCGCCGGAACCGCAGCCGCCGGTGCCGCAGCCGCCCGCGGCACTGGCCTTGCTGAACACGAAACGCGATTCGCCCGGCGCCACCTCGGCGAAATCGATGGTGACATCGTCGAGATACGGCTTGGATTGCGCGTTGATCAGCAGGGTCACGCCCCAGGAATCGATGGCGGAATCATTGCTGCGTTCATCGTCGAAACCCATGCCGAACTCCAGCATGCCCGCGTCGTTGACGCGCGCGGCGATACGCAACGCCATGCGTTCCGCTCCGGCCTGGATGGCGGCGGCGCGTATCTGTTCGGCGGCTTCCTTGGTCAAACTGAGCATGTCATCTCCTTGAGGTGAAAAAATTCAGGCGGCGAGTCGCGTGGCCACGGGCGGTCGCTGCTCGCGCCAGGCCCGCATCCTCGCAAGAAAAGGGTCGATCCAGCCATCATCCCCACAGCCACGCCGATGGCAATACGATGCCAGCAGGTTGCGGTAGACGATGCCATCGTTGCGCCCATCGACGCCATGCCCGCGACGCACGCGGTAGGCGTAACGCAAACCCGGGCCCAGGTTCTCCAGGTGGGAGTAGTGGAACTCATGTGCCGGTAATGGCTGCGCCGAAGCGTCCTCGGTCGGCTCCAGCAGCGCATAGCCGCGCCCGACCGGACGTGCGCCCATGACCGCGTCACCGGGAATCACGCCGACCATGGGGGCGACGCGATCACCCCACACCAGCGAGCGTGCCAGATACATGAGCCCGCCGCACTCGGCATAGACCGGTAGCCCCTGTTCGATGGCCGCGCGCACGGCGGCCCGCAAAGCGGCGTTGGCGGCCAGTTCGTCCATGAACATCTCCGGGAAGCCACCGCCCAGCAACAGGCCGTCGAGCTGCGGCAAGGCTTGGTCACGCAGCATGTCCAACGGCACCAGTTCGACGCCACGCGCGCGCAGTTCGTCCAGATCGTCCTGGTAATAGAAGCCGAACGCACGGTCCAAGGCATAGCCCAGACGCAGGCCACCGCAGTCGGGCATTGGCGGCTGCCGTAGGTCGGCCGGCTCGGGCCGGGCCGAGCCGGCCAGCGCGAGCAAGGCATCAAGGTCGACCTGCGCTGCGACCGCCGCCGCGATGGTATCGATGCGCGCATCGGCCTGTTCCGCCTCGTTTCCGGGAATCAGCCCCAGGTGGCGCTCGGTGATGCGCATCGCCGCATCCTGGCGCACGGCACCGAGCACAGGCAAATCGGTGTAGCGCGCGACCACGGCGCGCAGCTTTTCCTCGTGGCGTGGCCCGCCCACCTTGTTCAGGATCACGCCGACGATGTCGACCGCCGGGTCGAACGCCTGATAGCCGAGCAGCAGCGGTGCGATACCGCGGGTCATGCCGACACAATCCAACACCAGCACGACCGGCACGCCCAAGAGCTTGGCCAGCGCCGCATTGCTGTTGCCGCCCTCCAGATCGACGCCGTCGTAAAGCCCCTTGTTGCCTTCGATCACGGCAACGTCGGCGGCGCGCGCATGGCGCCCGTACAACGCGCGGATGTCGGCCTCCGGCATCATGTGAAAATCCAGGTTGTAGCTGGGGCGGCCGCTGGCGCGTGCGTGCCAGATCGGATCGATGTAATCCGGGCCCTTCTTGAACGCCTGCACACGTACACCGCGTGTGTGCAGCGCCCGGCACAGACCCAGCGTCAGCGTGGTCTTGCCCGAGGACTTGTGGGCGGCGGACAAGTAGATGGCGGCCATGACGCGATTCTAAGCGAAAAACATAAAAGCCGACAAATTTAGTCGGCTTTTATGTTCGGATCTCCACCGCTCAACGCGGCGTTTCCCGGCGCTCAGGCTTTCTCGGCTTCCAGCGCTTTGAAATCGTCCTGCGGCAGGAAGCGGAAGGCACGTACCGCAGCGACGGTCAGCACGAAGGCGATGCCGATGCCACCGAAGCCCAGCAGGAATTCGTACACGGTGGGTGAGTAACCATGGACCACACCATCATAGAAGCTGCTGCTCTCGGCATGGCCCGGGAACAAGTCGAGTGGGAACGCTTGGCCGCCGACGATGGTGACGTACATCTGCGCCAGGCCGCCGATGATGACCAGCAGGGCCGCCGCCATGACGGTGCCCACGGACTGGCGCGCACCGGGGCTGTACAGCAGCGCCAGCGGCAGCAGGCCGCCGATCACGATCTGGCCGCCCCAGAACAGCACGGTGTAGCTACCACCCTCCAGCAGGATGAAGCGCTCGAACTCCCACGCCTTGGCGAAGTACAGGTTGGTGAGGTGGAATACCACGGTGAAATACAAGGACGCGGCGATGAACACACCCAGCAGATTCTTCATGCGCGCCAGTATGGCCTCGTCCAGCTTGAGACCGTTCCACTTGTACATGGCCGACTGCACCACCAGGAACACGGCCAGCCCATAGGCGAACGACATGATGATGAACATCGGCGCCATCATCGCGGAGTTGTAACCGGCGCGCGCCACCAGGAAGCCGAAGATGGAACCCGTGGCGGTGGTCAGCGCGAGCCGCCAGAGGAAGGCGACCAGACCGACGGCGCGCGAGTAGCCCTGCAGCTTACGGTCCATCAGCGTGAGCAGATACAGACCGACGATGGCGAAGAAGCCGTTATAGAAGATCATGTTCCACGCGAAGATGGACTTGAAGTTGTAGTAGGTCATCGCCACGATCAGCCGGTCCGGCCGCCCGAGATCGAGCACCAGCACGGCCAGACCACCGGCGAGCATGGCCAGCGCCAGCATGCCGGACAGCGGCGCGCGCGCCTTGTACACCTTCTTGCCGAACACCGAGCCGATGGACGCGACGTTCAATACGCCGGAGGCGGCGACGATCAGGAACACCGCGAACACGTGCGGCAGACCCCAGACGATCTGGTTGTCCATGCCGGTGAGCACATGACCGTGATGTTCCAGCGTGAAGAACGCGTACAGCATGCCGAGCACGACGAGTCCGCCGAGCCCGAGCAGAGCCCAGAACAGGCCGGGCTTGCAGCGTTGTTGGTCGAAGCAGCTTTCGATCGCCATGGTTCAGATTCCTTGGTAGCGCACGCCGGTGTTGAGGCCGAGGTCGGCGCGCACCTCGATGGACGGCTGGGCCTTGAGCGCGCGCGCCAGATCGCTGTCGGGATCCTTGAGATCGCCGAACAGCATGGCGCGGTGGCCATTGGCGTTGCACGCCTCGACGCACGCCGGCTCCTGATCACGGTCGACGCGATGGGCGCACAGCGTGCATGACTCGACACAGCCCATGCCACGCGGTACGTCGGGTTTTTGATTGGTCACCGGCTCATGCTGGAACGAACGCGCTTTGTACGGGCAGGCCATCATGCAGTAACGACAGCCGATGCAGATGTGTTGGTCGACGCGCACGATGCCATCGGCGCGGCGCATGGAAGCACCGGTCGGGCACACGTCGACGCAGGGTGGATGTTCGCAATGCTGGCAAAGCATGGGCAGACTGTGCACACGGCCGGTGCGCAGATCCTTGATGTCCAGCTTGCGGATGTACTGCACGTCCTGCGGGCCGGTCTTGCCCGACAATCCGTTCTCCTCGTTGCAGGCGGTGACGCAGTCGCTGCAGCCGTCACCACACTTGCTGGTATCGATCAGCATGCCCCAGCGCACATCCGCCGAGGCCGGCTGTTCCGGCGGGCGGCTGTGGGCGACGCCGTACAGCAGCGCTCCGGGCGCGACCGCCGCGCCGGTCACCAGGGCGCCGGTCTTGAGGAACTCCCGGCGTTGTGGGTCGGTGTGCACATCCTGCTTGACTGGCTCGCTCATTGACTTGCTCCGTTCAGCGTGGACGCGAGGATGGGCGAGGTTTCCCCGCGCGGTGTGGCACCCACGCGCGTGGGCGCCTTGTCCGCCGGACGCGTGGCATGGCAGTTCCAGCAGTCCAGTTTGACGCCGGCATAGACGTGGCAGGCCATGCAGAAATCCTCCCTGGCGGAAGCGACGCTGCCGGTATGGGAACCGGCATGGCATTCGACGCAGCCCTTGAGGCTGTGCTTGGTGGTACGTATGCCCTGGCGCATCGTCTTGTCACGCTGGTGCTTCAGCATGTTCATGTGATGCCGGCGCATGGTCTCGGTGTCCTCGACGCAGGCATCGCCCTTGCCTCGCTCGAGCTTGGGCAGATTCACGCCCGCCGCCGCCTCCTGCGACGGGAAGGCGAACATCGCCGTCACGCCGAGGAGGACGGCGAGGCGCAGCCAATGGGCCAGTCTCGCCATGCCAGTCACCTTCACCTTACTCGCCCATGCCCATGACGATGTAACCGGTCGGGCACACATCGGCGCAAATGTGACAGCCGATGCACTTGGTGTAATCGGTGTCGACGTAACGCCCGGTGGTCGGGTTGTCCTTCTTCTTGACCTTGAACACGGCGGTCTGCGGGCAGTACACCACGCAGTTGTCGCATTCGAAGCACAGTCCGCAGGACATGCAGCGCTTGGCTTCCGCCACCACTTCCTTCTCGCTCAACTGGCCCAGACGGTCGTCGAAATTGCCGAGCGCGGTTTCCTTGTCGAGGTGGACGATATGGCGCTTGTTGCGCGGCGTGTGGACGAAATGGCCGAGGAACATCTCGGTCGAGGGAATCACGTAGCGCTGCGAGCGATCCTCGAAGTTGTGCAACAGGTCCTTGCGATCCGACGTACCCCACTCCTGCCCATGGATCTCATGGTACTCGTGCCCGGTTTCCACCCACTTGCGCACCAGATCCCAATGATGCACGTCCACCTTGGGACGCTTGTCGAGGTCGTGCCCCTTCAGATAGGCGTCGATCCCGTCGGCGGCGATGCGCGCATGGCCGATGGCGGTGGTCAAAAGGTGCGGCCGGATCACGTCACCGCCGACGAATACCTTCTCCTTGTTGGGGAAACGGTAGTTGCGGTCGGCACGGATCAGGCCGTTGTTGTTGTTGAAGGACTCCAGACCGGTGAAATCGACCGCCTGACCGATGGCGGAGACGATCAGGTCCGCCGGCAGATCACGTTCGGTGCCTTCGATGATCTTGGTTTCCTTACCGACGACCTCGAATTCGGCCACGCGCAGCGCAGTGGCACGGCCGTCCGGGCCGACCACCACGGCCACCGGCGTGACACCGCCGATGATCTCGATGCCTTCCGCCTGGGCGTGCTCGATCTCGTTCTTGTTGGCCGCCATCTTGTCGATGGTGGCACGCGACACCAGCACCACCTCGGCGCCCTGACGCGCGGCGATGGAGCTGACATCGTGCGCGGTGTGGCCGGCCAGCACGTGCTCCGGCAGGTCCTTGTCGGTGATATTGGTGATCTTGCCCAGTCGGCGGGCGACCGTGGCCACGTCGATCGAGGTATCGCCGCCACCGATGACCACCACCTTCTCGCCGACGTGCTGCAGGCGGCCTTCGTTGAAGGCGCGCAGGAAGGACATGGCGGTCACGCAGTTGGGCGCCTCCGCGCCGGGCACCGGCAGCGCGCGGCCCGATTGCGCGCCCAGCGCCATGAACACCGCGTCGAACTCCTGTTCGATCTGTTCCATGCTGATGTCGGAACCGATGCGCGTATTCAGCCGGGTTTCGACGCCCAGATCGAGGATGCGCTGGATCTCGCCATCCAGCACGTTACGCGGCGTGCGGAAACCCGGAATGCCGTAGCGCATCATGCCGCCCAGTTCGGCGTGGTCGTCGAAGATGGTGCAGGCGTGGCCTTTCTTGGCCAACTGGTAGGCGGCGGCCAGGCCGGCGGGACCGCCGCCGATGATGGCCACCTTCTTGCCCGACGGCGCCGCGGTCGGCGCGTCGAACTTCATGTTGTTTTCCAACCCCCAGTTACCGATGAAGTGTTCCACCGCGTTGATGCCGACGTGATCTTCGACCTGGTTGCGGTTGCAGCCGGATTCACACGGCGCGGGACAAACCCGACCCATCACGGCGGGGAAGGGGTTGGCATCCGTGATGCGGCGGAAGGCGTATTCCTGCCAGCTCATGCCCGCGGGCGGTTTTTCGATGCCGCGGGCGATGTTGAGGTAACCGCGGATGTCCTCGCCGGCCGGGCAGGATCCTTGGCAGGGTGGCGTGGAGAGCACGTACTCCGGACACTTGTGAGTCCAGCCCGCCTGGAAGATCATCTCCTGCGAGCGACGGTAGTTCTTCTCGGTCTCGCCGTCCTTGTAACGGCGCCAGGTCAGACCCTCGGTTTTCTTCACATCCTTGGAAGTGACAGCCATCTTCGCTCTCCTATCGTCAAATACTTGCGGCGCTCACGCGATGCCGCGCCTCTACGCTCGTTGGCACGGCGCACCGTGCCCCTTGATGTTTCGTTTCAATCCAGAACGATCGCCGTGCTGACCAATTGGTGCACACCGCCAACCTGGCCACGATCGAAACCGTAATACGGCAATACCTTGGTGAACTGGGCCTTGCAGATGGCACAGATCAACGCCAGGAAATTGACGCCCTTGGCCTGCGCCACGGCGTGGTAGGCATTCATGCGCGGCAGCGCGCCTTTGACGCGCACTTCGATCAGGTCGTCGGTCAGCAGGCCACCGCCGCCGCCGCAACAGAAGGTCGCCTCGCCGATGGTGTCCGCGTCCATGTCATGGAAGTGGTTCGCCACCGCCTTGATGATGTTGCGCGGTATCGTGAACTGGCCCCCGGGCTCGTTGCCCATGCGCGAGCCGCGCGCGACGTTGCAGGAGTCATGAAAGGTGATGACGCGGTCGTCGTTGCGCGATTTGTCGAACTTCAGCGCCCCTTTCTCGATCAGGTCCCAGGTGTATTCACAAATGTGCATGGGCTGCGGATACCGCGCGTCCAGTTGCTGTTGCAACTGCTTGGAGAACGGGTCGTCGCCACCGTAACCGATGCCGGTCAGGGTATTCCAGAAGCTGTAGGCGACGCGCCAGGCATGACCGCATTCGCCGACGATGATGCGCTTGACGCCCAATTCCAGCGCAGCATCACGGATGCGCATGGCGACATTGCGCATGGTTTCGTAGTTGCCGTTGAACAGCCCGAAGTTGCCGGCCTCCGACGCCTTGCTGGACAAGGTCCAGGACACGCCGGCGGCATGGAACACCTTGGCGTAGCCGATCAACGACTCGACATGCGGCTCGGAGAAGAAATCGGCGGAGGGCGTGACCAGCAGGATCTCGGCACCCTCGACGTCGAGCGGCAACTTCACGGGCACGCCGGTATCGGCTTCGATGTCCTCCTCCAGACCGAGCAGCGTGTCTTCCAACGCCGGGCCTGGCAGGCCGAGGTTGTTACCGATCTTCTGTACCTTGACGAGAATCTCGTTGGAGTACTTCTGCCCCATGCCGACGTGGTTCAGGATCTCGCGGCCGGCCATGGTGATTTCGGCCGTATCGATGCCATAGGGACAGAACACCGAACAGCGGCGGCATTCCGAACACTGGTGGTAGTAGCTGTACCACTGGTTGAGCACGTCCTCGGTCAGATCTTCGGCACCCACCAGCCAGGGCGCGATCTTGCCCGGCAGCGTGAAGTAGCGGCGGTAGACCTTGCGCATCAGATCCTGGCGTGCGACCGGCATGTTGTTGGGATCGGCGGTGCCAAGGAAATAATGACACTTGTCGGTGCAGGCGCCGCAGTGCACGCAGGCATCCAAGAACACGCGCAGGGAGCGATATTTGCCCAGCAGATCGCCCATCTTGTCGATGGCGCGCTGTTTCCAGTCCTCCCCGAGTTCCCAGGGATAGCCCAGGTATTCCTGTGGCCCCTGCGGCGCGATGAATGATTTCGCGTGCGCCATCGCGCCTTCCCGGACCTTGGGGATGTCGGTTTTGTCCGTCAGTGTGGGAATGTCAAACTCGGCGGCTGCCACTTCGGCTCCTCGGCTGGATCAAGCGTTGACTACGTTGTGCCCGCGCGGCGCTGTCACGCCCGGTCGCGTTCCATCGCCGCCGCCCAGGGCGCGATGTGCCGCGTCTCCCGCGGGTTGTCCTTCTGGTTACGGGTCGGGCTGAAGAACACACCCGGCGCGTGCAGCAGCTTGCTCACGGGAAAGATGATCATCAGCAGTGCCACCAGCGCCAGGTGAATCAGCAGGATGGGGTCGGCGGGTACGGGATGCCAATCGAAAGTCATCAAACCCAGGGTGAACGCCTTCAGTGCGACGATGTCGGTGTGGGCGACGAAGGTGATCATCATGCCGGATGCGCCAATCGCGAGCAGTAGCGCCAGCATCAGGTGATCGGACGGCGTGGAGATGTAGCGCACCCGATCGACCAGGAAACGCCTCGCCCACAATCCGGCGAGGCCGACGACCATGCCGAAGCTCGCGTACTTGCCGAACGGTTGCACGAACTCGACCCAGAACCACACCGGCTCCTGGAAGTAACGGAAATGCCGCAAGATCACCAGCGCCAGACTGACGTGAAACAACCAGCCGAACAGCCAGATCCACTTGTTGGACTTGAACAGCGACTCGAACAGCACCACCTCCCGTGTCATGCGCAACGCGACACCGGAGGTCGTCGTCGGCGCCGGCGTCGTCGGGATCACCAACGGCGCCGGGGTGCGGGCATATTCATAGATGCGGTACGCAATACCACCGATCAGGATGATCGCGGCCAGATAAAACAGGCCCGTGTAAACAAGGGTCAGAGCAGTCATCCGTTCCTCTTGGGACAGCCAGTCGAGAGTCGGGAATGGAACGTTGGGCGCAAAGCCGGCCGTTCGCGGTGTCACCGCGCCTTACGCTCCACTTTCGACTCCCGGCTACGTTGCATCAGCCGGGAGCAGGTCCGGCGCGCCGGACCGCCGAGACCAAGATCAGATGCAGCCGGTCGGCTTGGGCAGGCCGGCGATCTTGCACGCCTGCTTGGCGGGGCCGTAGGGGAACAACTCGTACAGGTACTTGTTGTTGCCCTTGTCGGCGCCGAGCTTCTTGGCGATGGCCTTGGTCAGCACGCGAACGGCTGGGGCGATCTGGTACTCGTCGTAGTATTCGCGCAGGAAGTTGACCACTTCCCAATGCGCGTCGGTCATGTCGACCTTTTCTTCCTTGGCCAGGTAGTCGGCGACTTCCTGGTTCCAGTCGGCCAGATTGGTCAGATAACCCTCTTCGTCGACTTCGATGGACTTGCCGGCAACTTCAACCATAGGCATAGCGAACTCCTTCAGCAAAAAATTACAACCAGGACTGGCAGGCGTTGTGCTCGGTGACGAGATCAACGAATCCACCGTAATCCACGATCTTCACTCCGTCCAGAACGCGCCCGGCGACGCCGCGCGCCTCGAGGTCGGGACCCAGGGCATAAATCTGCAGGTCGGCCATGGCCGACTGGATTTTCGCCGCCGCCGTACTACCCTTGGTCGCCGCGTAGACGGCGTCCTCGATCAGCAGAACGGCGGAACCCTTCGTGGCCAGGCGCAACGCGCTGTCGAGCGCGGTACGTTCGGTGGCCGACTTGTTCACGATGTGCAGCATGTCGTTATCTCCGTCAGCAGCTGATGACCACGTCCTGGTCGGCCATCAGGGCCGCCATGGCGGCACTATCGAGTACCGTCACGTCGACGATCAGGTCGTCCTCGGTCAGGCCGCGCGCTTCCATGGAATCCTTGTCCACGTACAGCTTCTCGATGTCGTAGCCTTCCAGGGCGCGGTAGGTCTTGGAGAAATCCTTGACCTCGATACCCTTGGTGTTGACGCCCTTGATCAACTGGTAGACGCCGTCGTCGGCAAACACCAGGCTCACGTCCTGATCGAAAGCGGCCGAGATCAACACCACTTCCAGCGCCTCCAGCGCGTAGATGGTGCCGTGCGGCGCCTTGCGGTTGACGAACATGAACTTCTTGACGACGCCCTCGCCGCCTTCCATGTCATCCATCATGTCGCTCATCTTGTTTTCCTCAATCACCGAAGGTGACCAGGCGATCGCACTGGATGCCGGCCTCCACCAACTGGCCGAGACCGGAGATACGGAAACCCGGCGCCAGGATCTCGTCCTTGATGCCGCGGCGCAAGCCGGCGGCGACGCACACCACGAGATCGACACCATGCTCTTCCGCCAGCCTGGACCAGCGGTTGACCACGTTGCGGTCGTCCTGCGGCGGCTCGGTCAGCTTGTTCGCGTTGTGCACGCCGTCGTGATAAAAGAACACGCGCGGCACCTTGTGACCCTTCTCGATGGCCGTGCGCGCGAACAGGTAGGCGCTATCGCTGGCCTGGTGGTTATACGGGCCTTCGTTCACCAATATACCGATCTTCATTTAAATATCCCTATCTCCGATTATCCAAATCACCCATGACCCGGGGATTTCCCCGGGCGGGCATTCAGAAGCGGATGTGCGCCGAAGCGTTCAGGCTGTTGCGGCCGCCGCGCCAGTTATCGATGTGATACTTGGTGAACGGCAGACCGGTCTTCTCGAAGAACGCCGGCCAGCCGATGCGGTCGATCCAGTCGTTCATGCGCTCCCACGGACGACCATCGGCCTTGTAGGTATCCAGGATCTTCTTGACCACGGCGCTGACTTCGGGCCAACGGGGGGCGTTGTTGGGCAGGCCGGCGGCCACCAGCTTGTGGAAGGTCGGGCGCGAACGCGCGTTGGAGTTCTTGCCACCGACCCAGATCGCGATCTTGGAGTGCTCCGGATCGTTGATCTGCATGGGCGGGCACGGCGGGAAGCAGGCACCGCAGCAGATGCACTTCTTCTCGTCCACTTCCAGCGACGGCTTGCCGTTCACCAGCGCCGGGCGGATGGCAGCCACCGGGCAGCGAGCCACGACGGACGGGCGTTCACAGACGTTGGCAACCAGGTCATGATTGATCTTGGGCGGCTTGGTGTGCTGCACGATGATGGCGATGTCGGCCTGACCGCCGCAGTTGATCTCGCAGCAGGAGGTGGACAGCTTGACGCGGTTGGGCATCTCGCACTTGACGAACTCGTCATAGAGCTCGTCCATCAGCGCCTTGACCACACCGGAGGCGTCGGTGCCCGGGATGTCGCAGTGCAGCCAACCCTGCGTATGGGCGACCATGGAAACGGAGTTGGCGGTGCCGCCGACCGGGAAACCGTTGTCGGTGAGCGCCTTGATCAGCGGCTCGACTTTGGCCTGATCGGTGACCATGTACTCGATGTTGGAACGCGCGGTGAAACGGACGTAACCATCGGCGTACTGATCGGCGATGTCGGCCAGCTTGCGGATGGTG
This sequence comes from uncultured Burkholderiales bacterium, assembly GCA_937949525.1. Lineage (GTDB taxonomy): Bacteria > Pseudomonadota > Gammaproteobacteria > Burkholderiales > Thiobacillaceae > PFJX01. The sequence continues at coordinate 14,213 of CALEDT010000017.1, forward strand.
TAATGGTCCATCTGGCGCTGGGTACCGGCCTTGACGGTCCAGATCTCGTCGCCGCTCTCGGCGCGGTGGTACAGCACGCCCGGCTTCGGATGGGAATGGAACACCCACTTGCCGTAATTGTTCTTCATGACCGGGTGCATGTAGGGCATCGGATCGGGCGCGCCGGATTCGATGGTTTCGTGAGTCCTTTCAGCCATACTTCTCTCCAACTAATGAATCGAAATTGTCGTTCGCCGCCGCCACCGCCCGGCGGGCGGCACGGCGGTCCCGGGCAGGCTCAGGCGGCGGCCTGCTTGCGCTCGAACCACTTCTCGGCTTCCTCGTCCCAGCCGTCGGTACGCACGTACGGGTTGGTGCGGGGGTGCACGATCATGTTGGGATCGACGTCGATGTCCAGACCTTCGAGGAAGTTGACCAGACCGATGCGCTCGATCATTTCGCCGGTGCGCTCATGCTCCAGCGCATTCTCGGCGAAGAAGTCGAGGATGTTGCGCGCCAGATCGTTGAGTTTCTCGAAGTCCTCGTCGGATTCCAGCTTCATGAACGGAATGATCACGGTACCCATGGTGGCACCGATCTTCAACACGCCCTTGCCGCCGACCAGAATGGTGACGCCCTTGTCTTTGCCGGGCAGCAGCGCGCCGGGCATCACGTTCAGGCAGTGCATGCAGCGTACGCAGTTGTGGTTGTCGATCTCCAGGCAGTGCTCGTCGGACAGCGCGACCTTGGTGATGCCTTCGCCGGCCGGTGCGCCATCGTTCTTCTTCAGTTGGATGGCCTTGGTCGGGCAGTGATTGACGACCATGTTGATGGTGTCTTCGATGCCGTGGGCGGCGTACCACTCGCGCGCCAGCTTCTCGTCGGCACGGATGCTGTCACGCCAGGTGCCGATGGTGGCCATGTCGGAACGCTGGATGGCGTTGACGCAGTCGTTCGGGCAGCCGGAGAACTTGAACTTGAACTTGTACGGCAACGACGGACGGTGCATGTCGTCCAGATTGTTGTTGATCACGGTACGCAACGCGCGCGCCTCGTCGAAGCAGGACATCTCGCAGCGCGCGGCGCCGACGCAGGACATGGAGGTGCGCAGGGCGGGACCGGCGCCGCCAAGGTCGAAGCCCATTTCGTTCAGCTTGTCGAACGAACGCTGCACGTCCTCGGTCTTGATGCCCTGGAACATGATGTCGCCGGACTGGCCGTGGAACGCAATCAGTCCGGAACCGCCGGTCTCCAGCCAGGCATCGCACATCTGGCGCAGCAGGTCGGAGGTGTAGTGCATGCCGGCCGGCGGCTGGATACGCAGGGTGTGGAATTCGGCAGCCTCGGGGAACATCGGCTTGCCATTGGCATCCTTCAGCTCGGTGAAGCGCGGAATGACGCCACCACCGTAGCCGACGACACCGACGGTACCACCCTTCCAGTAACCGAACTTGGTCCGGTAGGAGGTTTCCAACTGCCCCATCAGGTCGACCATCATGTCGTTGTCGTTGGCCAGGCGCTTCAGTCCGGTGACGAACGACGGCCAGGGGCCCTTCTCCAGCTCATCCAAATTGGGGGTGTCGATCATTTGTTTAGCCATCTGTCTTTCTCCTTGAAGTCTGAACCACAGGGTGTCGCCATCGATCACACAGCACCTTCCCGCCGGGGATGCGCCCGCACGGTATGAGTCCGTACATATTAGGGAGTGCTAATCCCGCCATCCATCATTCCGATGGGGTAAACGCATCATTCGCTCGGGTAGCCCCCAACCTACCCGATCGGGTAGGCGCGCTTTAATCCCGAAGGGCGTGCCTATACCTGAGTGGAAATGTCAGATAATCAGCACATCAATACATAACTGAATCATTATGGACCAGATCACCTCGCTTGCGAAGTTTCGCAACCCCTACGGCAACCAGGAGATCGAACTGCAGGACGTACGCTATGCGGCCGGGGGTACGCCCATGCTGCGGCTGCGCATCCGTGAACGCGGCGCGCGTTTCACCATCTTCGATGTCGATCCGGTGACCGCGCGTTACTGGGCCGAGCAGATGCTGCACTGGGCCGCGCCGCTGGCCGACGCCGCCGAAAAGCCGGAATCGGCGCCCGACGGGGAGTGAGCCATGCGCATGTACAACCCCGAGTGGGAAGCGATCAAGCGTTTCGAATACACGCCGCGTTTCAAGGACGTGCAGTTCGAGCTCGCCGGCCTGGAGATCCCCGCCGACCACGGCGCCGCACTGTATGAGGAGATCGCCCGGCTGCTGCCGTGGCTGCGCGACACGCCGGAGGCGGGCATCCATCCGGTGCACGGGGCGCCCAGCGGACGCAATGCCAACCTGGTCATCAATCGTCGCGTCCGGCTGGTGCTGCGCCTGCCGGTGGCGCGCGTGGATGCGGCCGGCGAACTGGTCGGCCAGGCGATCGATCCGGGTGCCGGACCCATCACCATCGGCGCCTTGAAAGAGAAAGCGCTGACGCCATATGGCACGCTGTATTCGCACTTCGTCGTCTACGGCACCGAGGACGAGGCGGAATTCCTCGACCGCGCCCATGCCGAACTGGAGCGCATGGGTGTGGCGGCCGGCTTGATTCCCGGCAAGCGGCGGCAAATGCATACCCCCAACGGGGTTATTGGCGGATACAGCCTGATGCTGCACGATGTCGGCCTGATGCAGTCCCTGAGCCTGCAGGAGAACGGTATCGGTCTGCATCGCGGTTACGGGTGCGGCATCTTGATTCCGCACAAATCGATCAAGGAAGTGCCCATCGGCTAACCCCCGGCGGGCGGGTTGACAACACGTGAAACAGGAGAAAACCGTGGGATACGTTTTGAACGGCGAAGAACTCGAAGTGGATGACGAGGGCTTTCTGACCGAGGCCAACTTCAGTGACGAGATCGTGCCGGTCATCGCCGAAGCCGAGGGCATCACGCTGACCGACGAACACTGGCAGGTCATCAACTACATGCGCGACAAGTACCGCGAGGACGGCCACACCCCCAATTTCCGCAACATGGTGGCGGAGATGGATGAACTGCACCCGGGCGTCGACTGGAAGAAGAAGCTGTACGAACTGTTCCCCAAGCAACCCAACCGCCAGTCCGCCAAGGTGGCCGGCCTGACCAAGCCGTTCGGCAAGGGTGGGTATTGAGGCGGGCTGGTAGCCGGTAACCACTTGGGGCGCGCATCGCGCGCGCCAAGGCAGGAGCCACCCGCTACGCGTTGCCCGCTACGACCATGTTCACCAACACCCTCGTCACCACCGAAGATCTGGCACGTCATCTGGACGACCCCAACTGGGTCGTGTTCGACTGCCGTTTCACCCTGACCGATCCCGAGGGCGGACGGCAGGCTTATCTGAAACATCATGTTCCCGGCGCCCATTACGTCCACCTGGACGAGGATCTCGCGGCGCCGGTCAGCGCATCCAGCGGGCGTCATCCGCTGCCCGACGCGCAGACCTTCGGCGAAAAGCTGTGCCGCTGGGGCGTCGGCGTCAACAAGCAGGTGGTGGTGTACGACGACAGCTACGGCGCCATGGCTGTGCGCATGTGGTGGATGCTGCGCTGGCTTGGGCACCCCGGTGTGGCGCTGCTCGACGGCGGTTACCCCAAATGGATGCGCGAGATGCGTCCCGTCACCGCCGACCTGCCGCAGACGCGCAAGGGCAACTGCGCCTGCCTGCCCGAGCCCAGTCAGATCGTCGACGCCGACGACGTGCTGCGCGCCAGCACCAATACCGATTTCCTGATCATCGACGCGCGTCCGGAACGGCGTTTCACCGGCGAGTACGAGCCGCTCGACCCAGTGGCCGGCCATATTCCCGGCTCCATCAACTGGTCGTTCGAGGAGAATCTGGACATCGACGGCACCTTCTTGCCGCCGGAGGCGCTGCGCGAGAACTTCCAGGCGCTGCTCAAGGGCCGGCCGCCCTGGCGGGTCATCCATACCTGCGGCTCGGGCGTGACCGCCTGCCATAACCTGCTGGCCATGGAAATCGCCGGCCTGCCCGGCTCGCGCCTGTACCCCGGTTCCTGGAGCGAGTGGATCCGCGACCCGGCGCGACCCGTGGCCACGGGCGAATGATCGAGGAGTACGAGCATGGCGCTGCGCGTCAAGACCGTCTGGTTCAAGAAAGAAGGTGAACGTCCTGCCGACGAAATCGCCACCGTATTGGCCTCCACCATCTGGCGTCTGGCCGACAAGGCGGTGGACAACCTGTCCAAGGCCAACTTCGACATCGTCACGCCGCAGCGCGGCTTCCGCATCATCGCCGAGTTGACCGCCTTCCTGGTGCACTACGTCGACCGCCTGGCCTACGGCCGTCTGGCGGAGGACAAACGCTACGCGCTGGTCAGCGCAGTCGGCCTGCGGCTGGCCGAGATCATGGAACAGAACGTGCTCGACTTCACCGGCGGCCGGCGCGATCCGGATTACGACTACCGCCAGGGCTACATCGACCGGCTCAACCAGCGCATGACCGACTACGCCGAGTTCGAGTTTCCGCAAGACAAGGCCAGCTTCCAGGCATTGCGCTTCCTCAGTCTGATGATCCGCGAGGACATGCTGGAATCCGACCAGAGCTGGATCCAGGATCAACTGATGGACATCGAACTGCCGGAAATGATGGGCATGGTCAGGAAGAACATGGATGGTTTCTACCCGGTCAAGGGCTACGACGCCTGAACGATCAGGCTCTACCCGTTCGCCGTTGCCCGCCATGATTCCGCGCCACTCCCCCTTCCACCCCGACAACGATGCGGGCTATCAGGCATGGCGCGCGGCCAAGCTGGAGGGTTATCCGCAACGCGGCGAAGACCTGATCGTCGAGGTCGCCAATCCGCACCAGTTGACGGCCGGCGAGTATGACGCGCTGTGGCGGCGCATCGCCAAGACCAACATGGCGATCTACGCCACGCGTCTGGGCGAGCGCGAGGACAAACGGGCCGTGAGCGCGCTGGCGCGCCAATTCGACCTGAAACGGCTGGATGCCAACTGGCTGGCCGACGAGGACGGCATTTCCAGCCTGACGCCGCGCGACGACGACGTCAGTGAGCCGGGCAGCCGCCCCGTCGGGCAGGATCCGGGCAAGCGCGGTGACTACATCCCCTACACCCACCACCGCATCCGCTGGCACACCGATGGCTACTACAACCCGCCCGAACGCCGCATCCTGGCGATGACGCTGCATTGCGTGCGCCAGGCCGACACCGGTGGCGAGAACGATCTGCTGGACCACGAGCTGGCCTACATCGCGCTGCGCGATGCCGATCCGCAACACATCCGCGCGCTGATGGCCGCGGACGCCTTGACCATCCCCGCACGCGTGGACGAACAGGGCACCGCGCGCGACGACGAAACCGGCCCGGCGCTGCTGGTGGCGCAGGACCGCCTGCACCTGCGCTACACCGCGCGCACCAGGAGCATTGCCTGGAAACAGGATGCCGCCACGCAGGCCGCGCTAACCGCCCTCGAGGCCGTGCTGACCGGTCCGACACCGGGCGTATTCACGCTGCGTCTGGAGCCCGGCATGGGTCTGATCTGCAACAACGTATTGCACACGCGCGCCGGTTTTCAGGACCGCCCCGAGCATCGGCGCCTGCTGTACCGCGCCCGCTATTACGACGCGCTGCGCGATCTGCGCGCGGCCTGAATGGCTCTCGTCAACGGCGCCCACGCGGACTACGGACCCGCGCGTGGACGGGTGCTCAGCCCTTGCGCCCGACGTCGATACCCGGCGTCAGCCGGTTCTCGACCGCGAACACGGCGGCCTCCACGCGCGATGACAGGTTCAGCTTGGCCAGGATGTGACGCACATGCAGTTTGACCGTGTCGTAGCTGATGTCGAGGGCGCGCGCGATGGCCTTGTTGCTCTCGCCCCTGGCCAGGTGGCTGAGGATCTCCCGCTCACGCTGGGTCAGCGACTCCAGCAGTGAGGTGCTGCTGGTGTTCTTGCTGTCGAGCAGGCGCACCAGCTTGGCGGTCATGGCCGGCGCCACCACCGACTCGCCGCGTGCCGCGCGCTGGATGGCGTCGACCAGTTCGTCCGGCTCCATGCTTTTCAGCAGATAGCCGTTGGCGCCGGAGCGCAGCGCGCGCGCCATGTCCTCCTCCGCCTCGCTGACGGTCAGCAGCAACACCGGCAGCGTGAAGCCGTCACGACGCAGATCCTGCATCACCAGGATGCCGTCGGTACCGGCGATGTTCAGATCCAGCAGCAGCACATCGGGCGCGTGCCGGCGCAACAGCGCGGCCACCTCGCCTGGATCGCCGGTGATGGCGTCGACATGCACCAGATCCTCACGCTCCAGCAGTTCCGCCAGGCCCTTGCGGAACAGGGTGTGGTCGTCCACCAGAACCACATGCAGCGCGCTCATCGCGTGTCCTCCACACCTTGGCGGGCGGGGAAGCTCAGGCGCACGATGGTGCCGCCGGCCGGCCGGCTCTCGATGGTCAACGTGCCGCCCAGCTTGGCGGCACGCTCGCGCATGATGGTCAGGCCAAAGCTCTTGCCGACGTTGCTCATGGCGCCGCCCGGCAGGCCGACGCCGTCGTCGGCGACGTTGACCACGTACTGGTTGTCGTGCAGATCCAGGGTCACCACCACGTGGCGCGCGCGCGCATGCTTACAGATGTTGTACAGCGACTCCTGGATGATGTGGAACACCTGAATCTCCTCTTCCGGCGTGAGCACCACATCCTGCGCCACGTTGAGGAAATCGACGTCGGCATTGGCCTTCTTGGTGAAGCTCTCGGCCATTTCCTGCAAGGCTGGCACCAGCCCCCGCGGATCGATGCGGTCGCGAAACTGCGTGATCAGGTTGCGCAGTTCGGAATAGGCCATGTCCACCGCCTCCTCCACCTCGCCCAGGTAGCGGTTGGCGCGTTCCTGATCGCCCAAGGCCAGCGATTCGTTCAACACGGTCAGCCGCATCTTGGCGTAGGCCAGGGTCTGCGCCAGCGAATCATGAATCTGGTTGGCCAGCATGGTGCGCTCGTTCATCAGCGAAATGCGCATGTTCTCGCGCGTCAGGCGCGCGTTCTCCAGCGCCATGCCCAGATGTTCGCTGATCGAGTTGAACAGGTAGCGGATGTCCTCGGGCAACGGTTCCGGGTTGTCCATGAACATGTTGTACACGCCCAGCACCTTGCCCTTGTGGCGCAGCGGCACGGCGTAGACGGTGCGGCATTGCTGGGCGAAGTAGATGTGGCGCACCTGCTTCTGGCACACCTCCATGACGCTGTCGCTGTGCGCGGCGTGGGTCAGCGTGGCCTTGCCGCAGATGCCACATTCCAGCGGCACGTAGCGCTCCTTCTCCACCAGCGCCGCCGACAGGCCGATGGAGCCGATCATGCGCAGATGCGCGCCATCGGCGGTGAGCACGCGCACCGCACCGGCCTTGGCGCGCGAGATGCGCACCATGATCTCGAGGAAGCGCATCAGCATCTGCTCCGTGTTGGCTTCGGAGTTCATGCTGCTGGCGATCTCGGCCAGCACCTCGATGACCGGCAAGCGGTCGCCGCGCACATCGGCGGCGCGGGTGATGGCATCCAGGGGAATGTGTTGCGCGTGCACGGCGGGCACCGGTGGCTGCGTTGACACGATGTTAATCAAGTCGGGCCTATCCCGGCAAAGGCGAAGGCCAAACGGGGCCGGGCCGCGTGAGGCAGGTGAGCGTGGTTATAATCCGGTGCCACAGCCGCTCGACCGATGATTCCCAACGGGTGCCCGACGCACCCTGGTCAACCACCCGATGCCCACGGAATCCCCAGCTTTCAAGATCAGGAACGCGAGCTTTCCGTTGTTCGTGCTGCACGTGCAGACGGCGCAGATGGAAACGTTCACGCAGCAGATGCGCGCCCATGTGGCGCAGGCACCGGAGTTCTTCGCCGGCGCACCGGTGGCGCTGGCGTTGGATGGCGACGCGTTGCCGGATTTCGCCGATCTGGCCGCATTCATGCGCGAGATCGGCCTGCCGCTGGTGGGTCTGGTCGGCGGTTCGCCCGCGCAGCGCGATGCGGCGCGCGCGGCCGGCCTTGGCCTGTTGCCGGAAAAACCGGCCCGTGCCAGGGCCGCGCGCGCGCAGCCGGCCGACGGCGAGCAGACCACACCGGCAGTCGAACCGGCCGCGTCCCCGGACCAGGCTGAGGCGGCCATCGGAGACGACGCTCGAACACCTGCGGCGCAGCCGGTGGCCGAAGTCGGCGAGACGCCGGCGGCCGTCGGGCTCGGGCCGCGCGGCGCGCTGGTGATCGACAAGCCGGTGCGCGCCGGCCAGCGCATCCATGCCGAAGGCTGCGATCTGGTGGTGCTGGCCATCGTCAACGCCGGCGCCGAGCTGATCGCCGACGGCGACATCCATGTCTATGCGCCGCTGCGCGGCCGCGCCCTGGCAGGCGCGCGCGGCAACACGGCGGCGCGCATCTATGCGCAGGCGATGGAGGCCGAACTGGTGGCCATCGCCGGCTACTACCTGGTGTTCGAGCAGGGCGTGCCGCAAGAGGCGCGCGGCAAGCCGGCGCAGGTCTATCTGGATGGCGAGCGGGTCAGCCTGAGCCCGTTGCGGCCCCTGCGCTAAAAAACCATGCGCTACACTCGCGCGCACTTCCCTCTTCTCAAGGCCGGAACGGAATCAACGTGGCAAAAGTCATCGTAGTCACCTCGGGCAAGGGCGGCGTCGGCAAGACCACCACCAGCGCCAGCTTCTCCAGCGGCCTCGCGCTGCGCGGCAACAGGACGGTGGTCATCGATTTCGACGTCGGCCTACGCAACCTGGACCTGATCATGGGCTGCGAGCGCCGCGTGGTGTTCGACATCGTCAACGTGATCCATGGCGAGGCGGCGCTGTCGCGGGCACTGATCAAGGACAAGCACTGCGACAACCTGTTCGTGCTGCCGGCCTCGCAGACCCGCGACAAGGAGGCGCTGACCCTCGACGGCGTGCAGCGCATTATCGACGAGCTGAAGGAAAGCTTCGATTACATCGTCTGCGATTCTCCGGCGGGCATCGAGCACGGCGCCTATTCGGCGATGTACTTCGCCGACGAAGCGCTGGTGGTGACCAATCCGGAAGTGTCCTCGGTGCGCGATTCCGACCGCATCCTGGGCATCCTCGCCGCCAAGTCGCGGCGCGCCGTGGAGGGCCGGGAGCCGGTCAAGGAGCACCTGCTGGTGACCCGTTACAACCCGACACGCGTCGCCGCAGGCGAGATGCTGTCGGTGGACGACATCCAGGAAATCCTGCGCATCCCGCTGCTGGGCGTGATTCCGGAATCCGAAGCGGTGCTACAGGCCTCCAACGCGGGCACACCCGCCATCCACCTGGAGAAGAGCGACGTCGCCGAAGCCTACAAGGACGTGGTGGCGCGCTTCATGGGCGAGGACGTACCCATGCGCTTCGTCACCGCGGAGAAAGTGGGGCTGTTCAAACGACTGTTCGGAGGCCGCTGACATGTCCCTGATCGACAGCCTGCTCGCCTACCTGCGCGGTGACGAGAAGAAGACCGCCGCAGTCGCCAAGGAACGCCTGCAGATCATCCTGGCGCACGAACGCGCCGGCCGCGGCGCCGATGCTCCCGACTATCTGCCGGCCCTGCAGGAAGAGCTGTTGCAGGTGATCGCCAAGTACATCCACATCGACCGCGACATGATCAAGGTGCAACTGGAGAAGCACGGCGATTACGAGGTGCTGGAGCTGAACGTCACGCTGCCCGAGCGCCCGCGGGCCTGATGGCCGTCTGATCGGCTGCCGCCGTATGCGCGCGCTGTTGTTGGCTGCGGGGCTGGGCGCGCTGGCGGTCGCCGGTTTCGCGCCGCTGCCGGCCCATCCGCTGGTCATCCTGAGCCTGGCGGCGCTGTTCTGGCTGGTGCGGGACGTCATGCCCATGCGTGCAGCGGCGCTGGGCTGGGCCTGGGGTCTGGGCCTGTTTCTCACCGGCGTATCGTGGGTCTTCGTCAGCCTGTCGCTGTACGGCGGCATGCCCGCGCCGGTGGCCTTGCTGGCCACCCTGCTGTTCTGCGCTTTCATCGCCCTTTATCCCGCGCTGGCGCTGGCGCTGGGCGCGCGTCTGGCGCCGCCCGGCTGGCGCCGTCTGGCCCTGACGCTGCCGGCGTGCTGGGTGCTGCTGGAATGGCTGCGCGGCTGGCTGCTCACCGGTTTCCCCTGGTTGGCGCTGGGTTACGCCCAGGCACCGCATGGACCGCTGGCCGGCTATGCACCAGTGCTGGGGCTTTACGGCGTCAGCCTGGTCACGGCCCTGATCGCCGGCCTGCTCGCCGGTTTCGCCGCCCGCGCGCGCGGCCAGTGGCCGGCGCTGCTGCTGGTGACGGCGCTGTTCGTCGGCGGCTGGGCGGGGCGTCAGATCGCCTGGACCACGCCGGTCGGTGAACGCATCCGCGTGGCCCTGGTGCAGGGCAACGTCGCGCAGGACATGAAGTTCCGCCCGGACAAGCTGGACGGCACGCTGCGCCTGTATGCCCTGCAGGTGCTGGCCAGCGACGCGGATCTGGTGGTGCTACCCGAGACCGCGCTGCCGCTGTTCCGCTCCGCCGTGCCGCGCGACTATCTCGAACTGCTCGCCGAGCATCAGCGTGCGCGCGGCGGCGACCTGCTGCTGGGTTTGCCGGAGGACGTCGACGAGGACTACTACAACAGCGTGGTGAGCCTGGGCACCTCGCCCGAGGGCAATTACCGCAAGCATCATCTGGTTCCGTTCGGCGAGTTCGTGCCCTGGGGCTTCCGCTGGCTGGTGGACATGATGGCCATTCCGCTGGGCGACTTCGCCACCGGCGCGCGTGACCAGCCGCCGATCGCCGCCGCCGGACAGATGCTGGCGGTGAACGTGTGTTACGAGGATGCGTTCGGCGCCGAGCGCATCGCCGCCGCGCGCGACAGCACGCTGCTGGTCAATGTCAGCAACGATGCCTGGTTCGGCGCCAGCCTGGCGCCGCGCCAGCATCTGCAGATCGGCGCCATGCGCTCGCTGGAGGCGGGACGCTGGCAACTGCGCGCCAACAACACCGGCATCACCGCGGTGCTCGACCAGTGGGGCCACGTCCAGGCGGAACTGGCGCCATTCACCACCGGCACGCTGCACGCCACCGCGCAGGGCATGACCGGGTTGACGCCGTATCTGCGCTTCGGCGACGGCCCGGCCCTGGTGCTGGCCGGTCTGCTGCTCGCCGCGTCGCTGTGGCCGCAGCGACGGGCAGCGCACTGACACCGGAACCTTGCCCGTTGCGGGTAATCTCTACGCCCACGTCACTCTCGCAACGGAGCCGCCGATGGCCAAACCGATCGGATTGCTGCTGATCACCCTCGCCGCCAGCGCCGTGCTGGCGCTGCATGCGCCGCCCGCGTTCGATCAGGCCGGCGGCGCGGCGCAATGTCTGAACGTCGGCGAATGGGCCCGGCCCGGCGACGGCGGCGTGCGCCGACTGACGGCGCCGGCGCTGTACGACGAAGCGGCGCGCCAACGCGTGGTGCTGCTCGGCGAACAGCATGACGACGCGGAACACCATCGCTGGCAGTTGCAGGTGCTGGGCGCGCTGCACGCGCGTCGGCCGGACATGGCGCTCGGCTTCGAAATGTTCCCGCGCCGGGTGCAACCGGTGCTGGACCGCTGGGTGGCGGGCGAACTGAGCGAGGCCGATTTCCTGCGCGAGGCGGATTGGGACGAGGTCTGGGGCTTCGACGCGCGCCTGTATCTGCCGCTGTTCCATTTCGCGCGTATGAACCGCATTCCCATGCTGGCGCTCAACGTCGACAACCCGCTGGTGCGCGAGGTCGGCCGCGCCGGCCTGGACGCCGTGCCGCCGGAACGGCGGGAAGGCGTCGGCCGGCCGGCGCCGTTGCACCCCGACTACCGGGAGGCTTTGCTGGAGGCGTTCCGCATGCACATGCGCGCCAGCCCGCATGGCGGCGAGGATGCCGGCGACAGCCCGGCCTTCCGCCATTTCACCGACGCGCAACTGCTGCGCGACCGCGCGTTCGCCGAAGGCATCGCCGAGGTCGCCGCACGCAGCGATGCGCCGCTGGTGGTGGGCATCATCGGTGCCGGACACATGCGCCATGGTCATGGCGTGCCGCAGCAACTGGCGGCCTTGGGCATCGATCGCGTCGTGGTCTATCTGCCGCATGAGGCCGGCGGCGACTGCCGCGCGTTGGCCAAGGGCTACGCCGACGCGGTATTTGGCGTGCGCGCGCCGCCCGCCAGCGCGAGCTGGCGCCCGTTGCTGGGCGTGCGCCTGAGCGATGCCCGTGATGGCGTGCGCGTCGAGAGCGTGGTCAAGGACAGCCCGGCGGAGGCCGCGGGCCTGCGCGCCGGCGACGTGATCGCGCAGATCGCCGGCGAGTCGGTCAGCGCATCGCGCGACGTGGTCGCCGCGGTACAGCGCCAGGCGCCCGGTACCTGGCTGCCGTTGCGCGCCCGGCGCGACGGCGCGGAAGTCGAGATCGTCGCCAAGTTTCCCACCCGGGCGCGCCCGACGCCGTGATGCCGGCGCGCGGCTCATGGGCCTGGATGGCCGGCGTGTTGGCGCTGGCCGCCGGTCTCGCCATGCTCGCCGGCGCGTTCGGCGGCGGCACGCCAGCGGGCGCGGCGGCGCCGGCACGCATCCATGTGGAGCTGGACATCGAACTGGACCCGGCGGCGCGCACGCTGCGCGCCGATGCACGCCTGCACATCCCCGCTGGCCTGTCCGGCGATTTCGCGCTGGCACACGGCTTCGAGGTCGATGCGTTCAGCTTCGATGGTGTCGCGCGCGCGACGAAGGCCGATGCACGGCAGCCGCATCTCGCCATCTGGCGCGTCGGCACGAGTGCGCGCGATCGCGAACTGCGCCTGCGTTATCACGGCCTGCTGGCGCCGCTCGACACCGACCTCGACCATCGCGGCGTGCTGCGCGGCCTGCCGGCGCAGGCCGGCGCCGAGGGCGCCTACCTGCCGGCCGGCGCGGCCTGGTATCCGCTGGTCGACGGGCTGTTCAGCTACCGCCTGACCGTCACGCTGCCGCCCGGCCAGATCGGCATCGCGCCGGGCCGCCTGATCGAGGAATCGCCGCCCGCCACCGCCGCTGGCGGCGACGCACCCTACCGCGCGGTATTCGATTTTCCCCAGCCGGCGGATGGCATCGATCTGATGGTCGGGCCCTATGTCGTGGCGGAATGCATGGCCCCGCTGGGCGAGCGCGAAGTGCGCCTGCGCACCTACTTCCACGCCGATCTCGCCGATCTGGCGCAGGATTATCTGCGCGACAGCGAAGCCTATCTGCGCCTGTACGACGATTGGATCGGTCCCTACCCGTTCGCCGGCTTCAGCGTGGTGGCCAGCCCGCTGCCCACCGGCTTCGGCATGCCGGGGCTGACCTATCTGGGCCGCGACGTGATCCGCCTGCCGTTCATTCGTGCCACCTCCCTGGGGCACGAGATCCTGCACAACTGGTGGGGCAACGGGGTCTATCCGGACTGGGCCAGCGGCAACTGGTCCGAAGGACTCACCACCTACATGGCCGACTATCACTACCAGGCGCGCCAGTCGGCCGAGGCCGCGCGCGAGGCGCGCCGCCAGTGGCTGCGTGATTTCGCCGCCGTGCCGGCGGGCGAGGACCGGCCGCTGACGGCCTTCACCTCGCGCACGCACGCCGCCGCCGGCATCGTCGGCTACGGCAAGGCGGCCATGCTGTTCCACATGCTGCGGGAGCACATCGGCGCCGAGGCGTTCGATGCCGGCGTGCGTCGCTTCTGGCAAGAACAACGGTTCCGCGTGGCCGGCTGGCGCGAACTGCAGGCCGCGTTCGAGCAGGCTTCCGGCCAGGATCTGCACGATTTTTTCCGCCAGTGGCTGACACGCACCGGCGCAGCCGACCTGCGCATCGTCGAGGCCGAGGTCCAGGCCGGCCGTCTGCGCCTGCGCCTCGCCCAGAGCGAGCCGCCCTATCGGCTCGATCTGCCCCTGTGGGTACGCACCGACGCGGGCGAGGAACGGCACGTCGTCGCGCTACACGCGGCGCTGACGGACATCGACTTGGCGACCTCGTCACCGCCCCGCGCCGTGCGCATCGATCCCGGCTTCGATGTCTGGCGCCATCTGGCCGCCGACGAAATCCCGGCGACTCTGCGCCAGATCATGCTGGCGCAAGACCCGCGGGTGCAAATTGCAGACTCGGAGGCCGCCTTCCGAGAGGCCGCGCGGACACTGACCGCGCGCCTTTTGGAGAACGCGCCGGTGGACGGCGGGCTGACGGCGGACAGGGCCGGCGTGTTGTTCCTGCGCGACGACCGGGCCGAGGTCGAACTGGCACGGCGCGGCCTGCCCCCGCCGCCACCGCAGGTGCTCGGTCGCGGCGACGCCCGCGCCTGGGCCGCGGCACGCGGCGACGCGCCACCGGTGGTGGTGATCAGTGCGCGCGACGCCCAAGCGCTGGCCGACCTGACGCGCGCGCTGCCACACTACGGCCGGCAGAGCTACGTGGTGTTCGAACGCGGCCGCGCGCTGGAGCGCGGCGTCTGGCCGGCGGCGGAACGCTGGGTGGAAGTGCGAGGCCGGTGAGCGGGATGGCGCGGGCGGCGTGGAACGTCGTCATTGCGAATGCTGCGCCGCAATCCAGGGGATGGCGCGGGTACGCCGCTCGCGACGACATCCCCGCACCCCTGTCACGCTGCTCCGGCAAGCCAGCGTTGCGCCTTTTCCAGTTGCTTCCAGTCGTCGTAGCTCAGCGCCGTGCGCGCGCGGGCGAGCGGCAGCGCGCACTGCATCAGTTGCGCGGTGGCGAGCGCATCGGCCAGCGCGCTGTGGCGCGCGAAGTTGCCGATGTCGAACAGTTCGGTCCAGTGATCCAGCGCGCGGTGCGTGCGCGCATAGCGCGGTAGCAGTTCGGGCAGCACATAGGCCAGATCCAGCCAGTCGTGCTTGAAGGTGAAACCGAGATGACGGCGCATCGCCCGGTTGATCATGCTCTGGTCGAAGGCCACGTGGTAGGCGACCAGCGGCGACTTGCCGAGGTACGCGAGAAAACGCAGCAGCGCATCGACCGGATCGAGCCCCTCGCGCTGCGCCTGGCCGCCGATGCCGTGGATCAAGATGTTGTCCTTGCCGCTGACGCGTTCCTGACGCAGCACCACTTCGAAGCTGTCGCCCAGATCCACCTTGCCGTCGCGCACCGCGCAGGCACCGATGGCGATGAGCCGGTCGCGCTTCAGGTCCAGCCCGGTGCTCTCGACATCCACCACCACGCAGCGCGTATGTTGCAGCGGTTCGGTCAGGTCGGGCGCCGGCTGCGCGCGCCAAGCCTTCAGCCGGCGCTCGGCCTCCGCGTCCAGACACGACGCCGGGCGGAACAGTCGGGCGAGCAGGTTCATCACCGGCCATGCGCACGGCCTGACGCCGTGCTCACACCTTGTAGTCCATGGCCAGCCGGCTTTGCACCTTGCGCGCCTGGCGGAACGACTCCTTCAGGATGCGCCGGTCCAGATCGTTGAGCTGGTCCGGATCGATGCGGTTGTCCATCTCCCGCCCGGCCTGATTCTCCTCGTGCTGGCCGCGCAGGCGCAGCATCTGGATGAAATAGAAGGCAGATATCCACGCCTCCACCTCGGCCTGCGGGATGTGCAGTTTCGGCGCGGCCAGGCGCAGACGAGCGGCGGTATTGGTGGCATGCGCGCCGGTGGCGAGCGAGAACACGCGCGCCGCATCGACGAACGGCGTGGTGCCGTTCAGCTTGAGGTCGAGCGTGTTGGCGTGTTCGCCCTCGGACGCCACGACGAAATCGCGCACCAAGCCCAGGGGCGGTCTATTGCGCAAGGCGTTGGCGGCCATCTGGTGCAGGAAGCGCGGGGTCGCCTGCGCGCGCTGCATCAGCCAGGCGCGCAATTGCTCGGCCAGGTTGGTCTCGCCATGCAACGCGCGAAAATCGAAGAAGATGCTGGCATTGAGCAGCGATTCCGGATCGCCCGCATCGATCCAGCGCGAGAACTGTGCGCGCCACTCGTCCAGTGACAGGCACCACCTGGGGTTCATGGCCATGATCTCGCCTTTGCACAACGGGAAGCCGCAGGCGTCGAGCGCGCGGTTGATGCGCTCGGCCAGCGGCAACAGCATGGCCCGCAGTTCGTCCGCGCTCTTGCCCGCGGGCGGGACGAATAGGATGCCGTTGTCCTGGTCGGTGGCCAGGGTCTGTTCATAACGCCCCTCGGAACCGAACGCCAGCCAGCAGAAACTGTGCCGGGGCGAGCCGGCGGCGGCGCACTCCAGTTCGATCACCCGTTGTGTGATCAGATCGTTGAGCGTGGACAGGATCTGCGTGAGCTGCTCGGCAGCCACGCCCTGCGCCATCATGTTGTGACCGAGCTGGCGGATGTCCTCGGCCACCGGCGGCAACTCGGCGATGGTTTCCGCCCGCCGGATGGCGGCGGAGATACGGGTCACGCCGACACGCTGCAGGGAAAACAGGTCCTTCTCGGATACCACACCGACCAACCGGCCGTGCTCCGCCACCAGCACGTGGCGAAAGCCGCGCCGCGCCATCAGCAGCGCCGCCTCGAAGGCGTGTGCACTCGGCGACAGCGTGACCGGATCCGGGGTCATCAGCTCGCGCATCGGTGTGGCCAGATCGACGCCCGGCAGGATCACCCGCCCGATCAGGTCACGCACGGTGAAGATGCCGAGCGGCTGATCCGCGCCATCGACCACGACGATGGAGCCCACGCCGCTGGCCTGGATGGTTTCCAGCGCCGCACGCAACGGGGTGTCGGGCGCGCAGGTCACCGGCCGGGCGCGCGCAATCTCGGACAGCGGGCTTTCCAGCGATTGCTGCTCCGACGTGGCGGTGGCATAGCTGGCCTGGATGCTGCGCTGCGACTTCTCCAGCAGACTGGCGATGCGCCGGGTGCAGAAGTCCTGGAACGGCGCCGACAGGCTGCGCAGTTCATGGAAATGATCCGCGTCCAACTCATAGGTGAACACGTCGGTATGCGCGCGAAAACGGGAGATGGCGGCGCGCTTGCTGAGCAGTGCGCCGAGCGGGAAGCACTCGCCCTCGCCCAGTTCCAGCCAGGCCGCGGCCTCGCTCTGGTCACCCTGGACCACGCCCTGCTTGATGATGAACAGCCTGCGCACCAGGCCCTGCTCGGGCGCCAGCATGACCTCGCCCTTGGCGTAGTAACCGAGGCGCAGTCGCTCCGCCAGCCAGATCAGATGCTCGCCCGCCATGGCATCGAACGGCACGAAGCGACGCAGGTGATCGACGGTGGCCTGGATCAGCGAGTTGGGCGCGGTCATGGCGGCGGTGACGAAGTGATGGCGACGGGATTATCGCACCGCGCCGGGTCGGGCCGCAGCCGCGCCCTGCATCGTGCCACGGTGGAACGATGCCTGAGCTGCGTGGCGTGATCGCCGCGTCGGCTGCACCGCCTCGCAATGTCGGCCCATCGTAGCCGGCCACGCTCACGACACGCATACGGAATGGGGACGCCCCCCGGCCAGGCCGGGGGGCGGTTGCCCGTCACCGAGGCAACGGGCGGGGGGAGGACGGGTCACCGGATGAGCCATCAGGCAACACTCCGGAGAATGTCTTGCATGCTAACCGTGACGACTTACGCCTGCCTTACAGCCGCAAGGCGGCAACGACGAACGAAGTCATGCAGATGACACGTTGGGGTCACACCACCGTTACACGGACCGTCTATCGTCATCGGTTCATCCAACTTTCCGGGAGTCAGGCCATGCATCGGACACAGAGAACATGGGCGCTTGCCGCAACGCTGACGCTGGTGGCAGCGTTGGCCGGCTGCAACGACGACAACGCACCGCGCCGCTCCGGGGTGCTGCTCGATGCACCGGTCGACGGGGTGGCCTACTCCGGCAACATGGGCAACAGCGGCGTCACCGCCAACGGCGGCCGGTTCGATTATTACGACGGCGAGCTGATCACCTTCCAGGTGGGTGCGCTCACACTGGGGCGCGCCGCCGGTGCGCCGGTCCTGACGCCGGTCGACCTCGCCGGCGGCAGCGGCGCCCTGGGCGAGGGCGCCACTCGTGTGCTGCGGGTCCTGCAAACGCTGGACCAGGACGGCGACCCCGCCAACGGCATCACCATCACCGCAGCCACGCGCGCCGCGATCACCCAGGCGGTGGACGTCGTGGCCGGGCAGGAGGCGGCCGTGCTGAACGCGGTGCGCCAGGCCAAGCCCGGCGTGAATCTGGTGGAGCGCGATACGGCCCTGGCGCATTTCGCCAACACCCTGGTGGACCGCGGCATCGCGCTGCAGCCGCCCGCCCCCGCCGGCGGCACACCGGTGACGCTGACGCTGCTGCATACCAACGACACCCATTCCCGCCTGGAGAGCTTCAAAGAGAACGACGTGCTGCAGGGCGGCGTGGCGCGACGCAAGACGCTGATCGAGCAGGTTCGCGCCGCGATCGACCCGGGGCAGACGTGCAAGAACCATCTGCTGGTGGACGCCGGCGACTTCGCGCAGGGCACGGTGTTCTACAACGCCTGGGAGGGCAGCGAATCGATCATGGCCATGAACGACATGGGCTACGACGTCGCCACGCTGGGCAACCACGAATTCGATCTGGGCCCGGCCAAGCTGGCACGCGCGCTGAAGGGCGAACCCATCGTGATCGCCGGCACGACGCACCAGACCGAGGCACCGAACTTCCGCATCGTCGCCACCAACATCGACGTATCGGGCGAAGCGCACCTGAAGAATCGGGTGAGCAAGTACGCCGTCATCGAACGCTGCGGCCAGAAGTACGGGGTGCTGGGCATCGTCACCGAGACGCTGCCGCAGATTGCCAGTCCCGGTCCGAACGTCCGCATGCTGGACTACGTCAGCAGCGTGAATGCCGCCAGCGCGCTGCTCAAGGCGCTGGGCATCGACAAGATCATCCTGCTGTCGCACTACGGCTACGGCGTCGACATCGCCAAGGCGCCGGAACTGTCCGGCGTGGACATCATCGTCAGCGCGCACGACCATCGGCTGCTGGGCGATGCCGACTACATCAACGCGCAGACCTCCGCCCCCGGCTACGCCGGCCAGGGTGCCCTGTCCGCCGGCGCCTATCCGACCGAACTCACCGACCGCGACGGCAACAAGGTGCTGGTGGTCTCGGCATACGAATGGGGGCGTTGGCTGGGCCGTCTGGAAGTGTCGTTCGACGCCCGGGGCCGCGTCATCGCCGGCACCAACAGGTCCATGTTCGTCGATGGCCGCACCGTGGCCGAGGATGCCACCCTGGCCGCCAAGGTCGCCGCCTACAAGGTGCCGGTCGATGCGTTCGCCAACGTGCTCGTCGGTACCAGTTCGATGCTGTTCTCGTCGAGCCGCGGGGCGGTGTCGCCGAATTTCGTCGCCGGCGTGCGCACGGCCGAAACCGTGCTCGGCAACCTGGTCAGCGATCTGATGCAGACCGCCGCCGCCGCCAGCGATGGCGCGGTCGCGGCATTCACCAACGGGGGCGGCCTGCGCGCCGACATCCAGCCGGGCAATGTCACGTTCGGGCAGGCGCTGGCGGTGCTGCCGTTCGGCAACACGCTGTTCGTCATGGATCTCACCGGCGCCGACATCATCGACCTGATGGAAACCAGCGCAGGCAAGGTCGGCGGCGGCGGCTTCCTGCAACACTCGCGGGGCCTACGCATGACCTATTGCGCGGACGCCGGCAACTGCGCCAACCCGCTGAAGCCCGGCGGCCGGGTCACATCCGTACAGATCGCCGGCCAGAACGTGGTGCCGGGCGACACGTATCGCCTGGCGACCAACAACTTCACCGCTGGCGGCGGCGACGGCTACGCCTTGCTGAAAGACGCCTGCCAGCGTCCGGGCAATTACTGCCGCGACACCGGCATCGTCCTGCTCGACCTGCTGGTCGACTCGCTGCGCAGCGGCACGCCGCTGGCCGCCGAGCTGGACGGGCGCATCACGCGCCAATGACGATCCGTGCGCGCAACGGCCGCACGGCCGGGGCGCGCAGTCCGCGCATGCGTGGCGACACGCGTCGCCGGCACGCACATTGCGGTATGCTAGGGCGCTCCACTTCGCCGCCGCTCCGCCGCCATGCGCGTGCTCATCGTCGAGGACGATCCCATCCTGCTGGACAGCCTGACGCGCGCCATGCGCGCCGCCGGCTACGCCACCGACCAGGCCGGTGATGGCGAGCTGGCGCTCGGCCTGCTGCGCGGCGGCGGCTTCGATCTGGCGATCCTCGATCTCGGCCTGCCCCGGGTGGATGGCTTGCAGGTGTTGAGTCGGGCGCGCGCCGCCGGCTGTCGTGCGCCGGTGATCATCCTGACCGCGCGCGACGGCATCGACGACCGCGTGCGCGGCCTGGATCTGGGCGCCGACGACTATCTGGCCAAGCCGTTCTCGCTGTCCGAGCTGGAAGCGCGCGTGCGCGCGCTGCTGCGCCGCGGCCAGGGCGGCGCGCCCGTCCTGACCTGCGGTACGCTGAGCTACGATACCGTCGGCCGCCGCGCCAGCGTCGGCGCGGACATGTTGGAGCTGTCCCAGCGCGAGCTGTCGGTGCTGGAGGCGCTGCTGTTCCGCCAGGGCAAGGTGGTGAGCAAGGAACAGTTGATCGAGAGCCTGTGCGGCTACGGCGAGGAGGTCAGCGCCAATGCCATCGAGGTGTACGTGCATCGCCTGCGCCGCAAGCTGGAGCCGGCCGGCGTGGGCATCCGCACACTGCGCGGGCTGGGGTATCTGATGGACAGGATGTGAACGGAGCCGGACCATGAAGATCGCCGTGCAGCAAGCCGAATTCGATCTGGCCGCCGAGGTCGCGGCACTGTATCGTGCCAACCCCCGGGTCGGCGCCGTCGCCAGCTTTCTCGGCCTGGTGCGCGACATCAACGACGGCCAGGGCGTGAGCGCGATGACCCTGGAACACTACCCGGGCATGACCGAAAGAGCCCTCGCCGACATCGTCGAGCAGGCGCGTGGCCGCTGGGACGTCATCGATGTCTGCGTGATCCACCGCGTCGGTCCGCTCAGTCCCACCGATCCCATCGTGCTGGTCGCCGTCGCGTCCGCGCATCGCGGCGATGCCTTCGCGGCATGCGAGTTCATCATGGATTTCCTGAAGACGCGCGCGCCGTTCTGGAAGAAGGAGCGCACACCGCAGGGCGAACACTGGGTGGACGCGCGCGAGTCGGACGAGGCAGCGGCAGCGCGCTGGCGCTGAGCGCCGCGCCCGGATTCAGGCCGGGACGGTGCCGGGTTCGGCGTAGCGCCGGGTGATGGCCAGGATGTCGGTCAGCCGATCCATGAACAGGTCGACCAGACGGGAATCGAAATGTTTCTCCCGCTGCGCATCGAGATAGTCGAGCGCGGCCTCCGTACTCCAGGCTTTCTTGTAGGGCCGTTCCGAAGTCAGCGCATCGAACACGTCGGCCAGCGCGACGATGCGCCCGACCAGCGGGATGTCCTCGCCCGCCAGGCCGCGCGGATAGCCGCTGCCGTCCCATTTCTCGTGGTGCGACAGGGCGATGTCGCGCGCCATCACCAGCAGTTCGGAGTCGTCGCCGGACAGGATCTCGGCGCCGATGGAGGCGTGGGTCTTCATGATCTCCCACTCGTGCGGCTCGAACTTGCCCGGCTTCAACAGGATGTGGTCGGGGATGCCGATCTTGCCGATGTCGTGCATGGGGCTGGCGTTGAGCAGCAGCTCGCAATGGTCGGCATCCAGGCCCGCGGCCTCGCCGAGCAAAGCCGAGACCTTGCTCATACGCAGGATGTGCAGGCCGGTCTCGTTGTCGCGGAACTCCGCTGCACGCCCCAGGCGGCGCACGATCTGCAAGCGGGTGTCGTACAGCGCCCGCGTGCGCTCGCGTACCCGCTCTTCCAGCCACTGATTGCGGCCACGCATAAACTTCTGATAGAGCTGGATCTGCAACAGGTTGCGCACCCGCGCCAGCAGTTCGTCCACGGAGAAGGGCTTGGTCACGTAGTCGTGGGCACCCTCGCGCAAGGCGCGCACGCAATGCTCGTGTTCGTGCTGCGCGGTGAGGATCAGGATGGGCGGCAAGTCCTCGCGCCCCAGCCCGCGCAACTGACCCATGACCTGAAAGCCATCCAGGTAAGGCATGTTGAGGTCCAGGATGACCAGGTCGATGCCGTGCCGCTCGAACGTATCGACCACCGTGCGCGGGTCGGTGGTGGACAACAGGTTCCGGTAACCCAACGCGCCAAGCGCCCGCTCCAGCAATTTGACGTTGGCCGGCTCGTCATCCACCACCAGAATGTGTGCGCCCAGCGTGTCGGCCTGCCATGCCGGCGTCGTCACCACGTACTGCTGCTCATCGTCGATCATGCCATGCCCCGTCAAGGCGTCAGCCTCGCTTCGCCTCCGGCCGACAGCGGCGGAACCTTGCCGGCGTAACGCGCATTCGTCAAGTATCACCGCCTCACCGGCGAACCGATGGATCGGCGGGGGTGCAGTCAGGGGCTGCGGGGGTGGCGCACGGCGCCTCCTGCATGACTTCGGCCGGCGCGCATGCAGGCTCCGCCCCGCCGTCCGCGTCGGGCAAATCCACCCAGAACGTGCTGCCCTGCCCGACCCGGCTCTCCACGCCGATGTCGCCGTCCATCCGTTCCACCAGCTTCTTGCTGATGGCCAGCCCGATGCCGGTACCCTCGATGTCGCTGTCTTCTCGGCCGAGGCGGTGAAAGGCGGTGAACAGCCCGGCCTGTTGGTCCTCGGGGATGCCCAGGCCGGTGTCGCTGACCGTAAGCCGCACCCGGCCGGGGGCGACGAGGCCGCAGGTGATGCGCACCTCGCCGCCGCGGCGGTTGTACTTGACCGCATTGGACAACAGGTTCAACAACACCTGCTTGATGCGCAGCCGGTCCGCACGCACCCGGCGGCCGGCGCAGCCCGCCAGATCACGGCGGAACGTCAGGCCCTGACGGATGGCGCCGGGCCCCACCAGCGCGGCGCACTCGCCGATCAGATCGGCGAGCGGCACCGGCTCGATGCGCAGGGCCACCCGCCCCGATTCGATGCGCGACAGATCCAGCACCTCGTTGATCAACGCCAGCAGGTGACGGCCCGCCTTGAGGATTTCGACCACATTGTCGCGTTGTTCGTCGCCGAGCCGCGCATCCATCTCCAACAGTTGGGCAAAACCCAGGATGGCATTCATCGGCGTGCGCAGTTCATGGCTCATGCTGGACAGGAATTCGCTTTTGGCGCGACTGGCCTTGCGCGCGGCCTCCAGTGCATCGGCCAGCCGCCTCTCCGCCGCCTTGCGTGCGCCGATGTCGCGCACCACGCCGACGAAACTGCGGCCACCCTCCCCGGTCATCGCGCTGACCGCCAGTTCCAGCGGAAACGTGCTGCCATCCTTGCGCCGCCCGGTGACTTCCCGGCCGGCGCCGGTGATATGGGCGACACCCGTGTCGAGGTGACGCTGCAGGTAGCCGTCGTGGGCACTGTGATCCGGTTCCGGCATCAGCAGGCTGACGTTGCGGCCGAGCACCTCGTCGGGGGTATAGCCGAACATGCGTTGGGCAGCCGGATTGAAGGCCGTGACGGTGCCCAGTTGGTCGATCACGATGACACCGTCCACCATGCTGTCCAGCAACGCGCGCAGGCGCGCTTCGCTGGCCTGCAGGGCGCGTGCGGCGCGCACCTCCCCGCTCACGTCGCGGGTCACCACCACCACGTGCGAGACTTCGCCGCCGGCGGCGGCGGCGCGGTAAGGATAGTAGGTGATGGCGCATTCGCTGCTTCCCTGACCAGGCAGATCCAGCGTGGTCTGCAGCGCAACCGTTTGGCCCTGGTCGAAACACTGCCGCAGACGGGGCACGATGTGGTCGCGGTAGTCCGCTTCACCCCAGACCTCGGCAAGATGCACGCCGAGCACCGCATCGCACCGCCGGGCCATGGCCACGCACCAGCGATCGTTCACCGCCTCGTAGCGATGCTCGCGATTGATCACGCTCATCATGTCGCCGACCGCATTGACCATGAATTCGTAGCGTTCCAGGCGGGCCTGCGCACGCCGGCGGGCATCGACGTCGGGCAGATGACGGATGAGCCAGGCCGCCACCAGTGCCGCGACGGCAGCGGTCAGCACGGTGTCCCAGGTCACCCGGCCCTGGATCGCCAGACTCATGCCGGCGACGAGGGCGGTGCTCAGCAGAGTGGCCGACAGCGTGAGCTGCCAAAGCCGCATGCGGCCGACCATGCCTTGGAAGGTTGCCCTGAAAGCGGACATCAACGGTGCGTCACTTCGATCGGCTCGATTACCCCGGGTGTTATCGGCGGAATCGGCCGGTTCTTGATGTCCGACGCCCCCCGGCAGCCGCTCAGTGCGCCGCTTCCCAGTTGGGCCCCGCGCCCACCTCCGCCTTCAGCGGCACGGCCAGCCGGGCCACGCCGCACATCTTTTCCGGCAGGCCGGCACGCACCTCGGCCAGCTCCGCTTGCGGCACCTCCAGCACCAGTTCGTCATGCACCTGCATGATCAGGCGGGCGCGCAGGCCGGCGTCGTCGAGCCAGGTCTGCACGGCGATCATCGCCAGCTTGATCAGGTCGGCGGCGGTGCCCTGCATGGGCGCGTTGATCGCCGCGCGCTCGGCGCCGGCTCGGCGCGCCGGCGCACCGCCGGCCAGCTCCGGCAGGTATAGGCGGCGACCGAACAGGGTTTCCACATAGCCGCGCGTGCGTGCCTGTTCACGCGTGCGTGCCATGTATTCGGCCACACCCGGATAGCGCGCGAAATAGCGGTCGATGTACTGCTGGGCGACGTTGCGTTCGACATTCAACTGCTGGGCCAGGCCGAATGCCGACATGCCGTAGATCAGGCCGAAATTGACCGCCTTGGCCATGCGCCGCATGTCCGGCGTCACCGCCTCCGGCGCCACGCCCTGCACCTCGGCGGCGGTGGCGCGGTGGATGTCGGCGTCCTCGGCAAAGGCCTGGAGCAGGCCGGCATCGTTGGACAGGTGCGCCATGATGCGCAGCTCGATCTGCGAATAGTCGGCGGAGACGATGACCTGGCCGGGTTCGGCGATGAACGCCTCGCGGATCTTGCGGCCCTCCGGGGTGCGTACCGGGATGTTCTGCAGGTTGGGGTCGTTGGAGGCCAGCCGGCCCGTCACCGCCACGGCCTGGGAATAGGTGGTGTGCACGCGGCCGGTGTCCGGGTTGATCATGCCCGGCAGTTTGTCGGTATAGGTCGATTTCAGCTTGGCCAGCGCGCGATAGTCGAGGATCAGGCGTGGCAACGGGTGGTCCAGCGCCAGCTCGTGCAACGCGTCCTCGTTGGTCGAAGGCGCGCCGCCCGGGGTCTTCTTCTTCGGTTTCAGTCCCAGCCGGCCGTACAGGATCTCGCCCAACTGCTTGGTCGAGTTGAGGTTGAACGGCTGGCCGGCGGCGGCATGCGCCTTTTCCTCCAGTGTCAGCATCTCGCGCGCCAGCGTGTCGGAGTGGGTGCGCAGCAGTTCGGCGTCCAGCCGCACGCCGGTGCGCTCCATGCGCGCCAGGATGGGCAGCAGCGGCATCTCGATGTCGCGGTAGACGGCGTGCAGGCGCGCCTCGGCAACCAGCCGCGGGTACATGGCGCGGTGCAGACGCAGCGTGATGTCGGCATCCTCGGCGGCGTATTCGCTGGCGCGTGCGATCTCCACCTGGTCGAAACCGATCTGGCCCGCGCCTTTGCCACAGACGTCCTCGTACTTGATGGTGTTTTCGCCCAGGTGCCGCGCCGCCAGCGTGTCCATGTCGTGGCGCTCGTGTGCTTCCAACACATAGCTCTGCAGCAGCGTGTCATGGGCGATGCCGGCCAGATGAATGCCGTGGTTCATCAGCACGTGCCAGTCGTACTTCAGGTTCTGGCCCACCTTGGCCAGCGCGGCATCCTCCAGCAGCGGCTTGAGCCGGGCCAGCGTCGGCCCGGTCGGCAGTTGCGCCGGCGCGCCGGCATAGCGGTGCGCCAGCGGCAGATAGGCGGCCTCGCCGGATTCGACGCTGAACGACAGGCCCACCAGGCGTGCCCGCATGGGGTCCAGGCTGGTGGTTTCGGTATCGAGGCAGACCAGCTCGGCGGCGCGCAGCTTGTCCAGCCACAGCGCCAAGGTCGCCTCGTCGAGGACGGTCTGGTAGCGACGCGTCACCTTCCCCTCGCCTGCCGACGCGGCGGGGGTCTGGGGCAAGGGCGGCGTTGCGTCGGGCGCGGGCGTCGGAACCGGATCGCCGCCTGCCGCTGCCTCGTTCCCGCTTGCCGGGGCGACGGCAGACAGTTCGCGCAGCCAGGTACGAAAGCCGTAAGTCGCGAACAACGCCCGCAGCTTCGCCGTGTCCTCGTCACGCCAGGTCAGTTGTTCCGGTGCGAGCGGCAGCTCGACGTCGGTCTTCACCGTCACCAGCCGCCGCGCCTGCGGCAGCCAGTCGAGCGCGCGGCGCAGGTTGTCGCCGGCCACGCCCTTGATCTCGCCGGCATGCGCCAGCAGCGTGTCGAGGTCGCCGTACTGCGTGAGCCATTTCACCGCCGTCTTGGGGCCGACCTTGTCCACTCCCGGCACGTTGTCCACCGCATCGCCGACCAGGGTCAGGTAATCGACGATGCGCGCCGGCGGCACGCCGAACTTTTCCTTCACTGCCGCTTCGTCCAGCACCTCGTTGGTCATGGTGTTGACCAGGTGGACGTGCGGCGTGACCAGTTGCGCCAGATCCTTGTCGCCGGTGGACACCACCGCGCGCATGCCGGCGGCTTCGGCCTGACGTGTCAACGTGCCGATGACATCGTCGGCCTCCACCCCCTCCACCATCAGCAGCGGCCAGCCCAGCGCACGTACCGCCTCGTGCAGCGGCGCGATCTGCCGCGCCAGGTCGTCCGGCATGGGCGGGCGCGTGGCCTTGTAGTCGGCATACCAGTCGTCGCGGAAGGTGCGGCCCTTGGCATCGAACACGCAGGCGGCATGGGCGGTCGGGTAGTCCTTGCGCAGCCGCTTGAGCATGCTGATGACGCCGTACAGCGCGCCGGTGGGTTCGCCGGCGGGCGAGCGCAGATCGGGCAGCGCGTGGAACGCGCGGTACAGGTAGGACGAGCCGTCCACCAGCAGCAGGGTGTGGGACATGGGGCCTCCGGGGCGATGGCGCATTGTATCGGCGGGGCGCATACAATCGCCCATCCCCTGTCTGGCCACCGCGACATGAGCAAACCCAAGCTTCCTTCCCTGATCGATCCCGGCGGCAATGCCGAGGCGCGTCTGTCCGCGCGCGAGTCCTGGCGCATGTTCGCGATCATGGCGGAATTCGTCGAAGCCACCGAGCGGCTGGCGCCGATCCGCCCGGCGGTGAGCATCTTCGGCAGCGCGCGCGTGACCCCGGATTCGGTCTGCTACATGCTCACCGAGCGCATCGCGCGCAAACTGTCGGATGCCGGCTTCGCGGTGATCTCGGGTGGCGGGCCGGGCGTCATGGAGGCCGCCAACAAGGGCGCGTTCTTCGGCAAGTCGCCCAGCGTCGGCCTCAACATCCAGTTGCCGCACGAGCAGCACGCCAATCCGTTCCAGGACATCAGCCAGACCTTCCGCCACTTCTTCGCGCGCAAGGTGATGTTCGTCAAGTTCGCCAGCGCCTACGTGGTCATGCCGGGCGGCTTCGGCACGCTGGACGAGCTGATGGAAGCGTTGACGCTGATCCAGACCGGCAAGACCCGGCGCATCCCCATCATCCTGGTGCAGACGTCCTTCTGGGGCGGCCTGATCGACTGGTTCCGCGCGCGGCTGGTGGCGGAGGGCATGATCAACGCCGAGGACATGGAACTGATCCAGGTCATCGACGACCCCGACGCCGTGGTCGAGGCCATCTTCCGCCACTACGAGACGCGCGGTTTCGAGCCGTCGGCAGCCGAGCGGGAGATACTGCTCAACCTGTGAACGGGGATCGGACTGCTATGATGAAACCATCGATGGGAAGGATCGCCATGTCCCGCTACACCCTGGCGCTGGTCGCATGGCTGGCTTGGCCGCCGGCCGGCCACGCGCAAACCGACCTGCAACCGCTGCCCTACATCCCGCCGCCGCCGGGCATGGTGGATGCCGACTTGGAGCCGCAGATCACCATCGTCCAGCGCGGCGAGGATCACGTCGAGGAATACCGCATCCGCGGGCATCTGTACATGATCAAGGTGACGCCGCCGCACGGCCGGCCGTACTACCTGGTCGATCATCGCGGCGATGGCCAGATGCGGCGCTACGACGACCTGTCGCCGAACTTCCAGGTGCCGTTGTGGGTCATCCACCCGTTTTGAGTCGCCCGCTGTTAGGCTAACCCCCGTTCCTCACCCGCAGGCCGCGTGCGCGGCAGATCCCGTTTCATGTCCGAATTGACCGTTACCCGCATGCCCGCCGCGGCCGGCGTGGCCTGGATCCGTGCCGGTTGGAGCCTGTTCGTGCAGGCGCCGATCCAGTGGACCGGCATGACCGCACTGGTGTTTCTGACGCTGATGGCGTTGAGCCTGATTCCGCTGATCGGCGCTACCTTCGTGCAGGTGCTCTCACCGTTCATCGTCGCCGGTTACCTGGCCGCCAGCCGCGCCGGCAGCGCGGGTCAAACGATCAACTTCCTGTTCCTCGCCGCCGGCTGGCGCGAAGGGCGCGAGTCCATGCTGGTGATCGGCATCGTCTACATGCTCGGCACGGTGCTGACCTTCACGCTGGTCGGCTTCCTCACCGGCGGCGATCTCGCCACGCTGCTGCGCGAATCGCAGAACCCCGGCGCGTTGACGCCGGAACAGGCGGAACGGCTCATGGCCGGCGCGCTGCCGACGCTGGCACTCGGCACATTGCTGTTCGCGCCGTTGCTGATGGCCACCTGGTTCTCGCCCGGCCTGGCGATGTTCGAGCGCTTCCCGCCGGCACGCGCGATGTGGTGGAGCCTGTGGGCCTGCCTGGTGAACTGGCGGCCGGTGCTGACCTACAGCCTGCTGCTGGGCGTGATCGGCCTGGGCGCGGTGCTGATTCCGTTCGGCCTGGGTCTGCTGGTGTTCCTGCCGCTGACCTTGACCGCGACCTATGCCGCCTATCGCGACATCTTTCAGCCGGTGGTGGCCGATCCGCTGCCGGCGCGGATCGAGGAGGCCACCCCATGAAATGGCCACTGTTGTGCGCCGCACTGACTCTGGCGCTGCCGGCGCAGGCCACGCCACCGGTACGCTTCGGTGACGCGCTGCACGCCAAGTTCCACCACGATCGCTGCCTGCAATGCCACCAGTTCAACAGCCGCGCGCATCAGGGCCGCGCGTTTCACTCGCATCGCGCGCGCTACCTGTGCGACAACTGCCACGCCCCGCGCCTCACCGGCCTGGCGCGCGGCGAGTGGATGGCGCCGGCCGACAAGTTCGACTACACCGGTCTGGACGCGCGCACCACCTGTCACCTGATCAAGCGCAACCTGGGCAGCGGTGACACCCGCCGGCTGATGCGCGAGCACCTGCTCGACGATGCGCGCATCCGCTGGTCGCTGGAGAGCGGCATGACACCCGCCGGCCGTTTTCCCACCGTACCGGGTGGCTACGAGGCCTGGGCGCGCGACGTCAAGGCCTGGATCGACGGCGGCATGATCTGCGATTGACGCGGGTCTTCGCCCCGCGCTGCCGCCATGCCCGAAATCTCCCTGCTCGCCGCGTTCCTCACCGGCCTGCTCGGCGGCGCGCACTGCGTCGGCATGTGCGGCGGCATCGTCACCGCCATGTCGTTCCAGCGGGGCGGCCGCCAGCCGTTTGCATTCCACATCGGCTACAGCGCCGGGCGGGTGCTCAGCTATACGGTGGCCGGCGCGCTCGCCGGCCTGGTCGGTTCGGCCGCCTTCCTGTCGCAGCATCTGTGGCCGTTGCAGCAGGGCCTGTACGTGCTGGCACAGGGGGTGCTGATCCTGCTCGGACTCTATCTGGCCGGCCTCGACCGCACCGTGCTGGTGCTGGAACGCGCCGGCGGCGCGCTGTGGCGGCGCATGCAGCCGCTGTTCGGCCGTCTGCTGCCGGTACGCGACGCGCGCCACGCGCTGGCCGCCGGCGTGCTGTGGGGCTGGCTGCCATGCGGACTGGTGTACAGCGTGCTGGTGATGGCGCTGGCATCCGGCGCCGCCGCCTCCGGTGCCCTGCTGCTGCTGGCCTTCGGCGCGGGCACCCTGCCCAACCTGCTGCTGATGGGCTGGGCGGCGGAACGTCTGCAACGGCTGACGCGGCGCGTCTGGGTACGCCGCGGCGCCGGTCTGCTGGTGGCGGCGATGGGAGTCTGGGGCTTGGCGCGGATGCTGCTCTGAGCGGCCGCCCGTGGTCATTCAGGGCGCCGGAAAGCTGCGGCTGAACTCCAGCTTCAACGGCTTGCCCAGCACGTTGGCGCTGACCAGAAAGCGCAACGTGTTGGGCGCATCGATGCGGAACTCACCCACATAACGCACGCTGTCGGCATCCTTCCGTTCGCGCATCGGGATGCTGGACAACTGGTTGCGCTGATCGATCGCACCGACGTACACCTGCCCCGGCACCGCTTCCATCTGGCCGTTGCGCCCCTTGCGCAGCAGCGTCACCTTGATCACCGCACGATCCGGCGCCACCGCGACGTTGTAACGGCGTACGGCATCCTCGGTCAGTTCGGTCGAGGGCAGCGCGATGCAGTGCATCTCCAGATTGCCGGCGCTGACGGTGGCATCGGCCTGCGCCGGCAGGGCAAACAGCAAGGCGAGCAGCAGCAGGTATCGGCGCGGCATGGCGGTCTCCTCGAACGCGAATGGAATTATCACTATAGGCCCCGGCCATCGCGCGCGACGGCTCGGTGGGGACGAGGCCAATGATAGACTTCGACCACTCGGTAGCCACTTGGTGAAAGCTTTACGTGTCATGACACAGATGACGCCCCAGGAAATCGTCCACGAGCTGGACAAACACATCGTCGGCCAGCACGCCGCCAAGCGCGCCTGCGCCATCGCGCTGCGCAACCGTTGGCGGCGCATGCGCGTGGCCGAGAGCCTGCGCCACGAGATCACGCCCAAGAACATCCTGCTGATCGGCCCCACCGGCGTCGGCAAGACCGAGATCGCGCGCCGGCTGGCGCGCCTGTCGCAGGCGCCGTTCATCAAGGTGGAGGCGACCAAGTTCACCGAGGTGGGCTACGTCGGCAAGGATGTCGAGAGCATCATCCGCGACCTGGCCGAGATCGCGGTCAAGCAGGCGCGCGAGGACGCCACCCGGCGCGTGCGCGTACGCGCCGAGGAAGCCGCCGAGGAACGCGTCCTCGACGCCCTGCTGCCCGGCGCGCGCGATGCCTGGGAGAGCGGCGCCACGCGCGAGGAATCAGCCACCCGGCAGAAGTTCCGCAAGATGCTGCGCGAGGGTCGGCTCGACGACAAGGAGATCGAGATCGAAGTGGCGGCACCGGCCGCGGCCATGGAGATCTTCGCGCCGCCGGGCATGGAGGAATTGACCACGCAGTTGCAGGGCATCTTCCAGAATCTGGGCCAGCGGCGCGGCAAGCCGCGCAAGCTGAAGATCGCCGAGGCGATGCGCCTGCTCGCCGACGAGGAGGCGGGCAAGCTGATCAACGAGGAGGAGGTCAAGCTGTCGGCGCTGCGCAACGTCGAGGCCAACGGCATCGTGTTCCTCGACGAGATCGACAAGATCGCCAGCCGCGAGGGGCACGGTCCGGACGTGTCGCGTCAGGGCGTGCAACGCGACCTGCTGCCGCTGGTCGAGGGTGCCACGGTATCGACCAAGTACGGCATGATCCGCACGGATCACATCCTGTTCATCGCCAGCGGCGCGTTCCATCTGGCCAAGCCGTCCGACCTGATCCCGGAACTGCAGGGCCGCTTCCCCATCCGCGTCGAGCTGTCCAGCCTGGACGTCGACGACTTCCAACGCATCCTGACCAGCACCGACGCCTGCCTGACCCGCCAGTACCAGGCGCTGATGGAGACCGAAGGCGTGAACCTGGAATTCGCCGACGAAGCCATTCGCCGACTCGCCGAGATCGCCTGGCAGGTCAACGAGCGCACCGAGAACATCGGTGCGCGCCGGCTGTACACGGTGATGGAGCGGCTGCTCGACGAGCTGTCGTTCGACGCCGACCAACGCGCCGGCGAGACGTTGCGCGTCGATGCCGCCTATGTCGATGCGCGGCTGAAGGATCTGGCGGCGAGCGAGGATCTGGCACGGTATGTGTTGTAACGCCAGCGCGCGCGGATGGTCCCCGGCGACCGCGAAAAAATCCCTTATCCGCCAATAAAAAAACCCTAGCCCACGCCGCGCGCCGCCCCTGTAAAGTTCGCAAGTTTCTGATTTCCCTCATTGCCGGAGAACCCGATGGCCAACCGTTCCACGCTCGAACCCAAAGTCGCCGCCGCCACCAGCGCCGATACCCTGTTCGCCCTCGCGCGCGAGTGCTTCGACGATCCGACCGACATGGCCTACGCCAAGGATATCCTGACCAGCGCCGCCTTCACCGGCGCCGCCGACGCGCGCAAGGCGCTGGACAAGGTGGCGGGCGATGCCATGTTCACCAAGGATTTCGTCACGCTGGCGATCGGCTACAAGGCGCTGGGCGACGAAGCCAAGGCCAAGGAGATGCTGGGTCAGGGCGCCGATTTCGCCATGGACGGCGGCGAGAAGGTATCCGTGGGCATGGGCCAGTGGCTGGCGCTGGCCGATGCCGCCGCGGCCGCCAAGGCGCTGGCCGGCGCGCTGAAGGAAGTATCGGCCACCGAGGAACTGTACGGTCTGGCCAACGTCGTGGCCGAACTGAACGACGCCGCGCTGTTCGGCCAGGTGATCGACAAGATCAAGACCAAGGCCGGCCGCGCCGCCGATTTCGCGCGTCTGGCCCGGACCATCGCCAAGGGGGGCGACACTGCCAAGGCCGTCGAGGTGATCAACGAGGGCGCGGCCAAGTATGGCAGCCCGGCCGATCTGATCGCGCTGTCCGGTGCCATGGCCGAGATCGACCCCGCCGCCGCCGCCGCGTTGTACGACAAGGCACTGGAATCGGCCAAGGATTTCACCGCGTTGATGCAGGTGCTGGCCGCCGCCGCCGGCAACGCCGAGTTCACCAAGGCCGTGCTGGCCAAGGCCGGCGCCATCGCCACGGCCAGCGGCGAACTGATCCAGTTGGCCGACGCCTATGCCGGTATCGGCGATGCCCAGGGTGTGGCCGACATGCTGACCAAAGCCGAAGAGTCGGTGGCCAACCTGGACGAGATGCGCAAGGTAGTGGAAGCGGTAAACAAGCATGCCGCCGATGACGCCGCGCGCATCGAGCGCGTCGCCGGCAAGCTGGCCAAGCGCGAGGCCAACCAGGCCCAGTATGTGACGCTGCAGAACGAAGAAGCCAAGTGCACCACCATCAAGCAGTTGATCGCGCTGGCCGACCGCATCATGGCGGAGCTGGACGACGCCGCCTACGCCGCCAAGGTGCTGGGCAAAGCCGAGGCGCAGATGCGCGAGGAAGGCGCGTTCCACTTCGCCCGCTTCAAGTCCCTGATCCTGGGCGTCGACCGTCTGGGCGACAAGGCCTGGCTCTCCAAGCTGCTCGACGAGAGCGTGGCCAACGCCAACGACTTCGTCTGGTTCCGCGAGATCGTCATGACTTGCGCCACGGAACTGCGGGACGCCGACTACGGCCGCGCGCGTGCGCGCGCCTACATCGAGGGCCGCGCGCTGGGCGACAGCCCGTATGACTACACCAAGATGGCGGAGACGGTGCAGACCGCGCTGGGCGACGCCGCGCTGGCCGCGAAGCTGCTGGCCGACGCCGCCGCGCGTGCCAAGGATCACTATGCGCTGGCGCACATCGCCAAGCTGTATCGCGACATCGGCGACGGCGCGCAGGCCGATGCGCTGTTCGCCAAGGCCGTCGAAGCCTGCACCAACGGCGACCAGTGCGTGCAGCTCGCCACCCGTCTGAAGGCTTACGAACTGCCGCCGTCGGAGATCGCACCGCTGATGGACCGGTGTGGTGCCCGCCTCGCCAGCGCCAACGACAAGCTGCGCTGGGCCGAGGGCGTGGCCGATCTGTTGCTGGATGGCGCCTGGGCCGACCGGGCCTACGGCACCATCGCCGGCAGCTTCACCAGCGAAGCGGAGCGCAAGCGCTTTGCGTTGAGCCGGCAGTTGCGCACCGGCTACCGCTTCTTCGGGCCGGGCGTGCAGGCGCACTGAGCGGACGGGCAGGATACGGCAGCAAGGGCAACGGGAACCGGAACGGCCTCAGCGCCGACTCAGGTAACCGTCTCCCCGTATCCCGCCGCCATGTCCACCGCCCTGTTCCGCTGGTTCGACCGCAACATCCTGGAACTCGGCCGCGAGCTGCGGCTTTCCTACCTGCCGCCGCTGATGGTGTACTGCGCGGCGGGGGTGTCGGGGCTCACCGGCATCGTCGGTACCTTCTTCGTCAAGGAATACCTGGGTCTGTCGGCCGCCTTCCTGGCCGCGCTGGGTTTCTGGGCGGGCATCCCGTGGGCGCTGAAGATGCCCATCGGCCACCTGGTCGACCTGATGTGGAAGCACAAGGCCGGACTGGTCTATCTGGGCGCCGGGCTGATCGCCGCCAGCCTACTGATCATGGTCGGCCTGATCGCGCAGCCGGACGCCATGCGCGCGGTGATGCCGATCGAAGCCTGGTTCGTGCTGTCCGTGCTGCTGTCACCGGTCGGCTACGTGATGCAGGACGCGGTGGCGGACGCGATGACCGTCGAGGCGGTGCCGCGCGTCGACGAACGGGGCCAACCGCTGGCGGCGGAAACCATCCGGCTGATGCACACCACGGTGCAGACCCTGGGCCGCGTCGCCATCATCGGCGGCAGCGTGCTGGTGGCGGTGGTCAACGTCGTGCTGTTCCAGGGCGTCGAGGCGCTGTCCCAGGAGGCCAAGGCGGACATCTACGCGCGCGTCTATCAGTACGCGCTGGTCATCCCGGCGCTGTCGGTGCTGGGCGTGCTGCTCGCCGGCCAGCTCAAGCGCCGTGCCGCGCGCCGGCTGCGCGCCGCCGGTCACGACGCCGCTAGCATCGCGCGCATGCTGCACGAGCCGGAGACCAGGACCGCGCCCAACTGGTGGATCCTGGGCGGCAGCGCATTGTTCGTCGCGGTCACCATCGGCGTGGGCCTGTCCGACCTGCGCTGGGGGCAGGAGATCATCTTCATCGGCTCGTTCGCGGTGATCGCCTTCATGATGTCCAGGCTGCTGCGCGAGTTGTCGCCGGAGGCGCGGCGCACGCTGCTCGGCACCGCCATCATCATCTTCGTCTACCGCGCCATGCCCGGACCCGGTGCCGGCTCGACCTGGTGGATGATCGACGAACTGGGCTTCGATCAGGCCTTTCTCGCCACGCTGTCGCTGATCGCCAGCAGCCTGACGCTGGTCGGCCTGTTCCTGTTCCGCCGCTTCATGGCGGAGCGCTCCATCGCCTACATCGTGGTGTTTCTCACCATCGCCAGCACGCTGCTGTCGCTGCCCATCATCGGCATGTACCACGGCCTGCACGAATGGACCGCCGCGCGCACCGGCGGCGTAGTGGACGCGCGTTTCATCGCCATCATCGACACCGCGCTGGAGTCGCCGCTCGGGCAGATCGCCATGGTGCCGATGCTGGCGTGGATCGCCAATTCCGCGCCCGCCCACCTGAAGGCGACCTTCTTCGCGGTGATGGCCTCGTTCACCAATCTGGCGCTATCGGCGGCGCAACTGGGCACCAAGTACCTGAACCAGATCTACACGGTGAGCCGCGAGGTGCGCGATGCCGCGACGGGCGCCGTCCAAGTGGCGGCGGATTACTCGGAACTGGGCCACCTGCTGGTGACCGTGACACTGCTGGGCCTCACGCTACCGCTGTTGGCCATCTGGCTGACCCGGCTGGCTCGGCTGCGCAGCGCCTGACCGTGTATCAGGGCGGCGGCGGCCGGCGTCAGCGCGGCGCCTTGTAGGGCGTCACCTCGGTGGCTTGCAGGCGATAACCGGACTTGCCCATGGGCGTGTCGGAGCGGCCGATGCCCAGCGTGCCGCTGACCCATACCGCCTCCATGGTACGCACGTTCTTCACCGGCTGGTTGGGCATGACGTGGATGATCTGGTTGGCCGGCGGCGGCGGTACGTGGATGCAGGCGCCGAAATAAGGCACCAGCAGGAATTCACGCAGCTCGCCGGGGCCGCCGTCGAGCGACACGACGAATCCGGGGATGCGCACGCGCTGGCCGTCCAGCGCACGATTCACCGGCGCGGCATCCCAGGCCTTGCGCATCGCATCCAGCGCCGCCATGGCACGCGGATCGGCATCGTCCAGGCTGGCCAGATCCAGCCCCTTGAAAGCCGCGGACGGATCCCAGTCCGGCGGCAGCAGATCGTCCCAAGTGAGGGTGCGCACGCCGCTGCGGGCGGGTGCCGCCTTGGTCGCCGCCTGCGGCAGGCGGTCACCGACCTGGTAATCGGTCTTGCTGGCGACAACCGGGGTGGCGGACAACAGCGCGATCAGCAACAGGGGCAGGGATCGATTGGGCATGGTGGACGATCGTGAGCGTGGGGCGTGGCCCGGTTATGACCGGAAACGGCGGCGTCGGTTGCGCATTATCCGCGATTTCCAGGCTCGAATCGTTCACCGTGCCGGACCCGGGGCAGCGCGGCGAGCACCACCAGCAGCGCGACCAGCACCGGCGCGAACGGCTGATCCAACCGCAACGCGATGGCAAACGCCAAACCATAGGCGGCGAGGCCGATGCCGGCGGCGAGCCACGCCGCGCGCCGCCAGTCCGGCGCCCGGCGGAAGGCGATCCAGGACGGCAGGAACACCAGCGCGAACGCGGCCATCAGGCCGAGCGTGGCGGTGGCCACGGCGATGGCCAGCGCCGCCAGCAGATCGAAGCCCAGATGCCAGCGCCAGGCGGGCAGACGGTTGGCGCGCTCGTACAGCGGAAACAGGCGCGCGCGCACCAGACGCGGCGTCAGCCGGGGCACCAGCAGCAGACCGCAGACGCACACCGCCAGCGCGATGCCCAACTCGCGTGCGCTGGCGAAATACAACTGACCTTCCACCACGGCGTGCGCCAGCGCCTCGCCCAGGCCGCTGTTGGCGGCGAGCAGCAACGTCGCCGCCCAGCCGGCCAGGATCATCCAGGCGAAGGCGCTGTTGCCGCGCGCGCCGCTGAGGAACTTGATGGTGGCCGCCAGCACGGCGCCGAGCGGCGCGCCCAGCACCGCCGGCAGGTGCAGGGACAGACCGGCGAGCCCCGCCGCGCCGGCGAGATGAGCCAGGCCCAGCGCCGCCAGCCACTCGTCGCGCAGGCGCAGCAGGTTGCCGAGCAGCGGCAGCAACACGGCCAGCGGCAAACCGGCGAGGAAGGGGATCAGGAACAGGTGGTCGGGCATCGGCCGGCCTTCACCGGGGCACCATCTCCACCACCCGCGCATCCAGTCGCCGCAGGAAAACACGGTCGTGGCTGACGATCAACACGCCGCGGCGTTCCCGCGCGGTGGTGATCTCCTCCACGGCGACATCGACATGCGTCTGATCGAGGTGGTTGGTCGGCTCGTCCAGCAGCACCAGGTCGGCATCGCCGGCGATGCAGATCCACAGACACAGCAACTGGTATTCGCCGCCGCTGAGCCGATCGATGCGGCGGCCAAGGCAGGCCGCCAGGCGCGGCGGCGGCGTCAGCGCCCGCGCATCGAGCCAGGCCAGCAGCTCGCGACCGGATACCGGTGCTTGCGGACGCTGCGGATTCTGCGCCAGATGACGCAGGCGCAACCCGGCGGCCAGCCACAGCGCGCCGGCATGGCGACGCGCGCTGCCGAGGATCGCCGCCAGCAAAGTGGACTTGCCGGCACCGTTGGGGCCGTGCAGGCCGACGATCTCGCCGCGCGCCAGTTCCAGGCTGCACGGCGGCGACAGCGGCCGGTCGTAGCCGGCCACCAGTTCATCCAGGCACAGCAGGAGAGCGCCGCCGCCATGCCGGCTCGCATCGCACGTCATGCCGACGGTGAGGTCAGCGCCGTCACCCAGGCGTCGATCACGCGGAAATAGTCCTCCGCGCGCGCGTCCGAGGACGGTTCCATCGGCACCACGTGACTGCTCCAACCGAGCAGTGCGGCCAACCGGTCGGCGGACTGCGCCGGTTGATAGGCCTGGCGCAGCACCACGCCGCGCCGACCGCGCAGTTCGCCGACCAGGCGTTCCAGGTGACCGGCACCGGGTGGCACGCCGGGCACCGGTTCCAGATAGCCCAACACCGGCACGCCCAAGCGCGCGAGCAGATAGTCGCCGTCGCGGTGGTACAGCACCGCGCCCGGCGCGCCGGCGAGGCGCGCCCGCCAGCCGGGCAGGCGCGCCTCGACGGCGCGGCCGAACGCCGCCGCGTTGGCGCGAAACGCGGCCGCCTCGCCCGGCCGCAGCCGCGCCAGGCGCTCGGCGAGCGCCTGGGCGATGGCCGCCATGCGCGCCGGATCGAGATTGACATGCGGGTTGCCCATGGGATGCACGTCGCCCCGGGCGCGGTCGGCGGGCTGGCCGGCGTCGAGCAGCGGCACCTGCGCCGCCGCCTCGAAATAGCCGGGACGGCCGGGCAGGATGCGGGGATTGGCGGCGCCGGCGATGGCCGCCGGCAACCAGCCCACCTCCAGCTCGGCGCCCACCGCCACCACCAGTTCGGCGTCGCGCAGCGCACGCAGCATGGACGGGCGTGCCTGCAGGGCATGCGGGTCGCGGTCCGGTGGCGCCAGCACGGTCACCCGCACCGCATCGCCGCCGACCACGCGCGCCAGCATGCCCATGCTGGCGGTGGTGGCCGCGACCTCGAGGTGCGCCCGCGCCGTCAGTGGCAACAGCAAGCAGCACAGCAATATGCAGAATCGGCGCATGTCCGTGTCCTCAGAACTTGTGCGCGCCGTGGCTGCCCAGGCTGTGCTGATACTGCAGGAAGATCTGGTTGACCCCCTGTTTCTCGCCGTCCTCCCACAGTTTGGCGCGCGAGGCTTGCAGCCGCAGTCTGGAGAACTCGGTGAGATGGCGGGTCAGCGCCACGGTCCAGCGGTCGGAGGTCTCCCACTCGCGCACGTTGGTGCCGCGATCCACCTTGTTGGTCATGCCGGTGATGTCGTAGCGCGCGCCGATCTGCCAATGCGGCGCGAAGCCGTACACCGCCTGCAGGTAGGCGCCATCCTGGGTGAACTTGCGCGGCGCGCCGATCGCGCCGGCATTGGTCTGGTGATAGGCCACGGTCAGATCCTTGCGTTGGCGCAGATACTCGGCCGCCAGTGTGACGTCGCCCTGACCATACGCGCCGGGCGCGTCGAACTTGTACACCAGGTCGCCGCCCCACAGCCAGCCATCGCCCTGCAGGCCGTGCACCGAGGCCAAAGGGTTCTGTGCGCGATGGTCGTGCACTTCCTGCAACTGCCGGCCCTTGGCGTAGGAGACTCCCAACTGCACCGCATGGCTGTCGCCCAGATCCGGCGCCAGCTTGACAAAGGTGGTGAGCAGGCGCGGTCCGGCCTTCTCCGCTCCCATGCCGCCATGGCCGATGCCGATCACGTCATCCGGCAGCGCCTGAGCGCCGCTGACGAAATGGTGGTCGCGGCCCTGCAGCAGTTCCGCACCGACCAGGCTGTACAGGCTGCCGGTGCGCGGCGTCCAGGTCAGTTGCAGGCCGGTGTCGCGCAGTCCGTGCTCGCCCAGCAGCGTCCGATACGGCAGGTTCTGGTCGACGAAATCCCAAGTATGCGGGTGCTGGCTGTTCAGGTAGCCGATGCCGGACAGGAAACGGCCGCCACGCAGCTTCAAACCGCCGGGCAAGGCGCGCGTGTCGAAATAGGCTTCCTCGACCTCGACGCCACCGCCGGAGTCCACCGCCAGGTACAGATTGGCGTCGAAGTACGGACTCACCGTCGCCGAGAACGCGATCTCGGTCTCGCGCAGGTTGAAACCGCGCTCCAAGGCGGTGTGGTCGTGGTCGCCGTGGGCATGGGTGATGCCGTCGATGTGCTCGTAGATCTCCGCGCCCTTGCCGCGCTTGTTGTCAGCGTACCAGACGCCGTCCAGGATGACCGAGATGCGCGGGTTGAAGGCGCTGCCGGAGCTGACTTCGCCCAGACGGTCCTGCGCATGCACACCTACGCCCTCGGGCGCGGCCGACGCCACGGGTGCGCGGCCCTCGGCCGCGCGCAGCCGGCCTTCCAGTTCGTTCAGGCGCGCCTCGTAGGCACGCTGCATCTGTTGCATCTGTTGCTGGAACTCGGCGCGCAGCCGCTCCAGTTCGCGGTTGTCGACGGCCTGGGCGGCGGCGCCGGACGCCCAGGCAAGGGTCACGGCCGTGGTGAGTAGCTTACGGGTAAACATGCGTTTTCCTTCCGATTCATCGGACCATGTGGCGCCCTGCGGCATGGGCCGCGCCGGGCGGGATAAGGTGGGGGACGGGGCCGCGCCGGGCGCGGCGGTCAGCGCGTGGCGGGCGGTGGCGCGCGGCTGAAATAGGCGGGCCGCCGGGGGTCGGCGTCGGCCGGCGCGGCCCCGTACGGCAAGACGGAAACCCGATCGTTGACGGACGGCAGAACCTTCGCCGACGTCGGCAGACCGGCGGCCAGCGGCGCGTGCCCGACGCACAGCTCGCAGGTCACGCCCGGCTCGTGCTGGTCGTGATCGTCCAGCCAATGTTCCAGCGCATGCGCCAGCGCGGCGTGCTGCGCCCAGAGCAGGCACAGTACCAGCCACAGACGTGGCAGCAGCCGGCGCGCGGTGCCGGTCATATCCTCGGCGTCAGGCCGTCGGCCAGCGACAGCCGATAGGCGCGATAACCAGGCAGCAGGCTGGCCAGCGTGCCGACCGCCAGCACCCAACCCAGCCACTGCCATTCCTGCGCCGTTGGCCAGGCATGACTGGGGGCGATGCCGTAACTGGCCTGCAACCACGGCCCCAGGCCCGCAGCCAGCACGGTGACCAGCAGCAGACCCAGCAGCGCGCCCAGCAGCGTCACGGCGAAGCCTTCCAGCGCCAGCAACGCGAACAGGTCGCGCGGGCGCGCACCGACCGAGCGCAGGATGGCCAACTCGCGCCGGCGTTCGCCCAGCCCGGCCAGCACCACCGCCACCATGCCGGCCAGACCGACCGCCACCACCAGCGTGGACATGGCCAGCAGCGCGCGTTCCGCCACCGCCAGCAGATCCCACAACTGGCTCAGCGCCACACCGGGTAGTACCGCCATCAGCGGCTCGGCGCGGTAGCCGTCCAACTCGCGTTGCAGCGCGAACACCGCGGCGCGGTCGTGCAGACCGACCAGCACGGCGGTGACCGACTTGGGCGTCAGGTCGAACTTGCCGACCAATTCGGCCGGTATGGAGAACCCGGGTATGGGCGCGCCGCCCTGCCAGTCGAGATGGATCGCCTCCATCGCCTGCAGACTGATGTGCACGCTGCGGTCCACCGGCGTGCCGGTGCGCGCCAGGACGCCCACCACGGTGAACGGCTTGTCGTCGTGTTCCGCGCCGGTGAAACCGCCGCCGCCATGGGTCAGCGTGATGCGATCGCCCAGGCGATAGCCCAGGCGCTGCGCCACCTCGGCGCCCAGCACGGCCTCGAACAGCGCTTCGAACGGCCGGCCCCCGGCGAAGCGCAGCGGCTGGCGGTCGCCATGGCGGAAATGGACGAAATAGTCGGCGCTGGTGCCGACCACCGGGTAGCCCAGATGCGAGTCGCCCAGCGCCAGGGGAATGGTCCACGCCACTTCGGGGCGTTCGGCCAGCATGCGCGCCGCCTCCCAGCTCATGTCGTGCGTGGTCTCGCCGATGCGGAACACCGCGTAGAGAATGAGCTGGATCGGGCTGGCGCGCGCGCCCACCACCAGGTCGGTGCCGGACACGGAATGCGCAAAACCGGCGCGCGCGTCCTGACGCACGCGCTCGATGCCCAGCAACAGCGTCACCGCCAACACGATGGCGAGCAGGGTCAGGCCCAAGGTGTGACGCCGGTTCCAGGCGCTGCGCAGCGCCAGCGGCAGCAGATGACTCATGACGCCGCCCCGGTCGCGCGGTTGATTTCGCCCATCGCCAGTTGGCGCGGAAAGACGCCGGCCAGGCGCTGGTCGTGGCTGACGAACAGCAGCGCCGCGTCGGCCGCCGCGCATTCGCGCCGCAACAGGTCGAGAAAGGCGGCTTGACGCGCCGCATCCAGCGCCGAGGTCGGCTCGTCGGCGATGACGATCTCCGGCCGGCCGATCAGCGCGCGCGCGGCGGCGACGCGTTGCTGCTGGCCGACCGACAACGCGGTGGCCGGACGCTGCCACAGGCTCTCGGCCAGATCCAGATGGGTCAGCAGGGCCGCCGCGGCGGCGCGCGCGTCCCCGCCGTCCGCGCTGGCGCGCTGCCTTCGGCGCGGCGAGAAGCGGCACGGCAGCAATACGTTGTCGAGCACGGACAGATACGGAATCAGGTTGAACTGCTGGAAGATCAGGCCGACGTGATCGACGCGGAAGCG
Organism: uncultured Burkholderiales bacterium; assembly: GCA_937949525.1. GTDB lineage: Bacteria > Pseudomonadota > Gammaproteobacteria > Burkholderiales > Thiobacillaceae > PFJX01. The sequence goes on from CALEDT010000017.1 coordinate 56,652, forward strand.
GTCGCGCGCGGCGGCGGACAGTCGCGGCAGATCCACATCCAGCGCGCGCAGTTCGCCGCCATCGGGCACCAGCACCCCGGCCAGCAGGTTGAGCAGCGTGCTCTTGCCGCTGCCACTGGGGCCGTGCACGAACACCTGCTCGCCGGCCTCGACGCGCAACGCGGCAATGTCCAAGCAGGGCCCGGTCTGCCCTGGCCAACGGAACACCAGGTCGCGCAGCGCGATGACCGGTCCGGCCATGGTCGCGGCGTCACCTGCGGCCCGGCTCACCAGCTCAGTGCGCGCGCACGCGTGGTCAGGCGCGCCGCGCTCTGCCGGCCCGGCGCCGCCACCTGCGCATCGATGCGGCGCAAACCCTTGAACGTGTCGGCCAGGCGCACTTCCATACCGGTCAGCGCGGCCGGCCGGTCGCAGACGAAGCGGTACTGCGCGACCAGATCGGCATGACCGTCGTCACCTTGCTGCGGCGCGCCACGCGGCGCCGGCCGGGCCGTGCCACCCACGTCGCTCAGCAACACCGGATCCAGCACCGGCGACTCGATGGCCACCTCGGCCAGCCGGCAGCGCGCCGCGGCGGTCGGCACGAACAGACGATCACCCTGACGCAGCTTGGCCGCCATGTCGCGCACCGCCGCGCGTTCCTTGTCATCGCGCGGCGCGCGCTCGAAGCCCAGCAGGTTGTCCAGCGGCGACTCCAGGCGCAGGCGCAGGTGCTCGCCATCGACCACCACCTCCAGCTTGCCGACGCCGTGCACATGGCTCTTGTGCGCGAGCGCGGGCGTGGCGACGAGACCGAGGACCAGCAGGAATAGCCTGAATGGCGACGAGGCGGAACGGTACATGGCTTGCTCCTTGGGCGTGACGGTGGTCAGGACGGTGGTCGGGCCGGCAGACCAGGTGATGCATCAGTACGGGTGGATCGCGTCTGAGTGCAACACAGTTGCGCATGATACACGGCAAGACGGGTTGCGTGCGATTTTGCTCCACCGCCTGGCCGTTGGCGTCCGCGCTTGCACGGTGGCCCCCGGGTAGCAGGTCGTTGGCCGCGTGCACGCGCATGGCGGCGAGGCACGACAGCGGGGAGGACGATGTGAACTGCCGTTTCATGCGCGCCTCCCGCCGGTCGAATGTCCGCCCGTCGAACGCGGAGGCAGCGTCGTTGCGCGAGACCACGCACCGGCCGGTCTGCGAAATTTCATCGCGCGCTCAGGCTGCCGCTTCGGTGCGCCAGTCGGGAAAGGGATCATCGAGCCCGAGCCACGCCGCCTCGCCCGACGCCATCTCGGCGTCGCTCAGCAGGCAGATGTCGAAGCAGGCGGTCAACGCCGCCTGATCCATGTCGATGCCGATCAACACGATCTCCTGGTAGCCCGCGCTCCGCATGCCGCCTCGCTCATCACCCGCATCCGGCCAGTAGCCGGCCGGACCGTACTCGCGGCTGGAACCGGCCAGCGACCAGACGCCGGCGATGCGCGGCCGGCTTGCCAGCCAGAACCAGCCCTTGGCGCGGATCACACCGGGCCATTCGGTATGGATCCAGTCCCAGAAGCGGCGCGGATGAAACGGGCGGCGCGCCCGATAGACGAAGCTGGCGATGCCATACTCCACCGTCTCCGGCACATGTTCGCCGCGCATTTCCTTGAGCCAGCCCGGCGCCTGCGCCGCCTGTTCGAAATCGAACAGGCCGGTGTCGAGCACGGCCGCGAGGTCGACCCGACCGTGACGCGCGATTTCCAGTTTGGCGCGCGGATTGAGCGTATGTAGCAGTGACAGCAGACGCGCCAGTTCCGCCGCGCTGACCAGGTCGGCCTTGTTGACGACCAAAACGTCGCAAAACTCGATCTGGTCCACCAGCAGCGTCGCGACCGTGCGGCCATCCTCCTCGCCCAGCGCTTGGCCGCGCGCGGCGATCCGGTCGTCGCTGGCGTAGTCGTCAAGGAAGTTGCGCGCGTCCACCACCGTCACCATCGTGTCCAGGCGGGCGACATCCGCCAGCGAAGCGCCCGTTTCGTCGGCGAAGGTGAAGGTTTCCGCCACCGGCAGCGGTTCGGAGATGCCGGTCGATTCGATCACCAGATAATCGAAACGGCCCTCGCGCGCCAGCCGGCTCACTTCCCGCAGCAGATCCTCGCGCAAGGTGCAGCAGATGCAGCCGTTGCTCATTTCCACCAGCTTTTCCTCGGTGCGCGACAACGCGGCGCCCCCCTCGCGCACCAGCGCCGCATCGACGTTGATCTCGCTCATGTCGTTGACGATGACCGCCACCCTGCGCCCTTCGCGGTTGTGCAGGATGTGGTTGAGCAGCGTGGTCTTGCCGGCGCCGAGGAAGCCGGACAGCACGGTGACAGGGAGGCGCATATCGGACCGGGAAGCGGTTTGCGGCCTATCGGGCTCCTGACGGGCTTGGGTCAAGGGGTCATTCCCACACCGCGTCCAGCGCCAGCATCACGCGCGGTGTGTCTGATGTCGCGCCATGCGCAATGCCAGGATCGACGCGCGCATTCATGTCGCACCTGCCGTCGACGCGGCAAGGTTCCGCGTGCAGGCCGCCCAAGCTGCGCGGAACTCGTGTTCCGGCAGATCGCGACCCATGAATACCAGCACCCTTTCGCACACCTCGCCGTCGTGCCGGGGACGGTCATGGTCACCGCCCATGATCATGTGCACGCCTTGAAAGGCCACTTTGTCGCGGTTTCCCGACAGACGCAGGGTGCCCTTGTAGCGCAGCAGGTCGGCGCCATGCTTTTGCACCAGCGGCGCCATGGCCGGCGCCCAGAAAGCCGGTCAGCACCGTCGCGGGAATGTGCGCATCAGTCATGCTGGCCGTCTCCATAAGCCGCGACCGGATCGTAAACCTTGCGGGTTTCGAGAAAGGTCAGGCTGAAATCGGTCTTGCCCGCGTGAATGTTCAATTCGCGGAAAAAGCAGGAGCGATAGCCGACATGGCAGGAGGCGCCGCCGATCAGGTCGACCTTGAGCAACAGGCAATCCTGATCGTCATCGATCAGAATGTGCCGCACGCGCTGGGCCTGACCGGATCGTTCGCCCTTGCGCCATAGCCGTTGGCGAGCGCGCGACCAGTAGTGTGCCATACCCGTTTCGATGGTCAGGCGCAGCGCGTCACGGTTCATCCAGCCCAGCATCAGCACGTCCCCGCTCTGGTCGTCCTGGGTGATGCAGGGGATCAGACCCTGAGCGTCGAAATGAGCCTGTAGTTGGCGACCTTCCTCAATTGCCGCGAGATCGCCCCGTTGCGGAAAGTCCATGGATGTCCCCCTTCAGTGCGCATGTGGCAAAAGCCGATTGATCCAATACACCACGGCGACGCCGGCCAGCAGCAGGGCGAGTTGCGCGACGCCGTCAGCGAGGCGGCGGCGGCGGTGCAGTTCCGGCACCAGATCGGCGATGGCGATGTAGATAAAGCTGGCGGCGGCGATGACGATGACATACGGGATCGCCGCCTGCACGCCATCCAGCGCCAGGTAGCCGAGCACGCCGCCCAGCAACATCGCCGCGCCGGATAGGGCATTGAGTGCCAACGCGCGGCCCCTGGACAGCCCGGCGGCCAGCAGCACCATGAAGTCGCCGATTTCCTGAGGCAGTTCGTGCGCCAACACGGCCAGCGTGGTGACCCAGCCCAAGCGCACATCGACCATGAAGGCAGCGGCGATCAGTACGCCATCGACGAAATTGTGCAGGCCGTCGCCCAGCACGATCATCGGTACCTGCGGCGCGGGCGCGGCATGGGCATGCCCATGCGCGTGATCATGGCGCCACAAGGCCGCTTTCTCCAACAGGAAGAACACGACGATGCCGACCAGCACGAGCTGACCGACCTGCTCGGCTTCCAGTCCGAGATGGGTCGCTTCCGGCAGCAGTCCGGTGAAGGCGAACGCCAGCAATACACCGACCGCGAACGCCACCATGCGGTCGGCGAAGCGCGGCAGCCAGGTCAACGCCAACGTCGCCGCCAGCAATACCGACAGCACGCCACCGGCAAAGGTGGCGAGCAGGATGTGCATCAGGGTCATGGCGCGGTGGGCGTTGGCGGAGCGCGGATTCTAGGCGCTCCCCAGTCCTACATGCAACATTGTTGCATGTAGGGTCGCCCCAGGGCGCTTCAGCCCGTCGCCGCGCGCGCAAAATCCTCCAGCAGACGAGCGACGAACTCGGGCTCCACGTCCGCGGTGATGAACACGAAACGGCTGCGCCGATCGTCGTCCGGCCACGACGCCAGGTGCACGGGCGGATAGAACAGGTGACGCACGGCGTGCAACACGGTCGGACCGGCCTGGCCATGCAGGTCAACCATCGCCTTCATGCGCAGCAAATGCGTCGGCAAGGTGGTGCGTAGGATGTCGAGCGCCGTGGATACGCCCAGCCAGTCGAGCGGCGTATCGAAACTCAGACTGAAAGCACGGATACGGTCGTCGTGACTGCTCAGTCCAACCGGGCGCGCCAGTCCGCCCGGCAACCCTGCGCGCGCCACCGGGCGATAACGGGGGTACGCCAGCCAGCGCGCGACCTCCGGCTGCCCGTCGCCGGTGCCGCACAAACCCAGACCGGTGATGCGCGCGGCGTCGATCACGCCGCGCGTGACGCGCTCGCGCGCGGCCGCCGGGTTGAGTGCGGCCAGACGCGCCTCCAGTCGGGCCAGCGTCGCGGCATCGGTCAGATCGGTCTTGGTCAGCAGCAGGCGGTCGGCCACCGCGACCTGGCGCACGGCCTCGTAGTGATGATCGAGCTGATCCTGCCCGAACACCACATCGACCGTGGTGATCACGCCATCCAAACGATGACGCGCGGCAATCCAACGGTCCTGGAGCAACGTGGCGAGGATGGGAGCGGGATCGGCGATGCCGGTGGTTTCGATGATCACGCGCTCATAGCACGGCAGCGTGCCGTCGCTGCGCCCCAGATACAGGTTCTTCAGCGTCGGCGCCAGCGCACCCTGCACCTGGCAACACACGCAGCCGCCGGACAACAGGGCCAGCGGACCACGCGTCTGTTCGAGCAGACGGTGATCCAAACCCACCTCGCCGAATTCGTTCATGACCACGGCAGTCAACGGCAACTGACGCAGCAGTTGGTTGAGCAGCGTGGTCTTGCCGCTGCCGAGGAAGCCGGTGAGCAGCGTGACCGGCAGGATATCCGCTTCGCTCACGCGCAGTGCGGGCAACGCCCTTCGACCGTCAGCTCCACGCCTTCAACGCTGAACCCCTCGGGCAGATGCAATTCGGCCGGCGTCGGCAGGGTTTCCAGGCAGAACACGCGGTGACAGCGCAGACAGTGGAAATGGGCGTGCCGGTGAGCCGACGTGGCCACGGCATTGAACCGCCAGATGCGATCCTCGCCGGCGATCTTGTGCGCCAGACCCTGGCGCACCAGCCATTCGAGCACGCGATACAGGGTGACGCGGTCCAGCGCCTCCTGCTCGGCCAGGGAACGTTCCAGTTCGTGATGGGTGAGCGCTCGCGGGGCCTGCAAGAGCGCGGCGAGTACGCGCCGGCGCGCGGGCGTGACGCGCCCGCCTTGGGCGCGCAGCAAGGATTCGGCCTGATCGATGCCAGTCATGCGCGCGATGGTAACGTGAAACCGTGCCTGCGTCGGCGCCCGCACGTGCCACCGCAGCGCCGGGTCATGGTTAGAATGCGCACCACCATGGCCGACCCCCTGCTGCACAAGGGCGCCGCGAAAACCGCGCGCATCCCCGTCAAGATCATCCCGCGACCACGCACGCGTCTGCCGGCCTGGATCAAGGCACCGGCGCCGACCGGGACACAGGTGGCCCAGTTGAAGGCCACGCTGCGCGCGGCGGGGCTGCATACCGTGTGCGAGGAGGCGGCCTGCCCCAACCTGGGCGAGTGCTTCCGCCAAGGCACCGCCACGTTCATGATCCTGGGTGACCTGTGCACCCGGCGCTGCCCGTTCTGCGACGTCGGCCATGGACGGCCTTTGCCGCCCGACGCGGACGAACCGGCACGGCTGGCTGACACGGTGGCGGCGATGAAGCTGCGCCATGTGGTGATCACCAGCGTCGACCGCGACGATCTGGCCGACGGCGGCGCGGCGCATTTCGCCGCCTGCGTCAAGTTGGTGCGCGCCGCCGCCCCCGGCATACGCGTCGAAATCCTCACGCCGGACTTCCGCGGCCGGCTCGAGCGCGCGCTCGTGGCCCTGGCCGGGGCGCCGCCGGATGTGATGAACCACAATCTGGAAACCGTGCCGCGCCTGTACAGGGCCTGCCGCCCCGGCGCCGATTACGCGCACTCGTTGACATTGCTGGATGAGTTCAAGCGCGCGCACCCCGGCGTGCACACCAAATCCGGGCTCATGCTGGGCCTGGGCGAACACGACGATGAAGTGGTGGCGGTGATGCACGATCTACGCCGGCATCAGGTCGACCTGCTCACGCTGGGTCAGTACCTGCAACCCGGCCCCCATCACCTGCCGGTGGCACGCTTCGTACCGCCCGAAGGGTTCGAGCGGCTGGCGGGCATCGCCCGGGCACTCGGCTTTCGCCACGTCGCCAGCGGCCCGCTGGTGCGCTCCAGCTATCACGCCGACCGGCAGGCCGCCACGCTGTGACCGTGGCGCCCGCCGGGTCGGGGCTGCTTACAACGCCATGCCGTGCGCTCGCACCTCCTCTTCCGCCAGCAGTTTGCCGACTTCACGCGTCAACGCGCGCATCACGCCGGCGGCATTGCGCATGCCCGCCTGCATGCCGTTGACTGCGAGGCCACCGAGGGGCGCCAGCGCGCCGGCCAGTTCCTTGAGCGGGTCGAGGCAGGCTTCGCCCTCGGTGCTCACCGGGGCCGGTGTCTGCGGCGCCACCTGAGCGCCGTCACGGAAGCCCTGGCGGAAACGCGCGATGTCCCATTGCCAGCGCATCAGCCGGCCGGCTTCATAAGCGGTGATACGGCCTTCGCGCTGGGCCTGTTCGATGGCGGCGAAACGCGCCATGGTCTCAGCCACCAGCGCGGCATCGTCGGGTGCCGCCGGCGCCGTTGCGCGCGGAGCCGGCATACGCGCGCGTGCGCAGGCCCTGGCGTCGCCCGGCTTTGCCGACATCTGCGGCAGTCCGGCGGCGGTATCCTCGACGGGGTTGGCATGGCCGGGGCCGGCCGCGGCGAACAGCAACGTCGTCAGCGTAGCGATGGTGAACGTCTTCAGAGGGGAACGGGATGTCATGATCTTTCTCCTTGAGGTTGCCCGCCGGCACCGATTGCACGGCGGTGAAGCCAGTGTGCGGCGGCGGCGTGAGCGCGCGATTTCCGCCCTGTTGCCAAATTGCAAGCAGTTGTTTCAGGCCGGAATCGCGCTCCCGAGGGCGGATGATCATTGCGCGTAACCCCGCGCGATCCAACGCCCCAGCAGTTCCAGCCACGCGCGCGCCAGTTCCAGCGGCCACAGCAGGCCGACCAGCCAGGCGTCGAGCGCGGGCGTCCCCTGCCGCCGGCGCAGCCAGCCCAAGGACAAGGCGATTCCGGCGTAGATCAACAGGTACAAGGTCAGGCTCATGGCGGCACCCCGATGACGACGATGCCGGCCAGGATAGCGCTCCAGGGTCTCACCGGATGAGCCTTGGGCAGACGTGGCGCCGGGCTTGTGGCATCGTTACCAGCGGCCAGCCCGTGCCACCCGACCATCCTCATCGCGAGTGAATGCCATGCCCCTTTGGATCCCCGCCCTGAAAGCTGCCCTGCCCTACGTCGCCAGCGTCGTCGGCAGCGCCATTCCCGCCTTTACCGCACGCAAGGATCAAGCGCGCACCAACGACCTGATCAGTCAGCAGATCGCCGAATTGCAGCAGGCCGTGACCGCCAATGCCGGCTCCATCCGGCTGCTGGCGCAGCAACTGGAGAACACGCTGAAAGCCGTGGAACAGGGCGGCAATGCGCTGGAACGCAGTCTCAACGAATCACGCGAGCTGCTGGTGCGCCACGAGCGGCTGGCGGCGCAGCGGGAACAGGAATACGCGCAGATGCAACGCACACTGCGGCAGACGCGCTGGCTGGCGCTGGGCGCGCTGGCCACCGCCTTGCTGGCGCTGCTGGCGGCGTTGCGGCCGGCCTGAGCGGTCGGCCCGCCGCCCCGGACTCACCAGATGCCGAGATACTCGAGGATGCCCTGGGCGGCCTGCCGACCTTCGTAGACGGCGGTGACCACCAGGTCGGAACCGCGCACCATGTCGCCGCCGGCGAAGATCTTGGGATTGGCGGTCTGGAAGGCGTGGCGCTGGCCGCGCGCGATGACCCGCCCGCCCGCATCGGTGGCAATGCCGAATTCGGCGAACCACGGTTGCGGGTTGGGGCGGAAACCGAAGGCCACCAGCACGCGGTCGCACGGCACGATTTCCTCCGAACCTTCGACCACCACCGGCGTGCGCCGGCCGCGTGCATCGGGTTCGCCCAGCGTGGTGGTGACCAGCCGGATGCCCTCGACGCGGCCGTCGCCGACGATCTCCACCGGCTGGCGGTTCCACAGGAAGTGCACGCCCTCTTCCTTGGCGTTGGCCACCTCGCGCTTGGAGCCGGGCATGTTCGCTTCGTCGCGCCGATAGGCGCAGGTGACGCTGGCCGCGCCCTGGCGGATGGCGGTACGGTTGCAGTCCATGGCGGTATCGCCGCCGCCCAGTACCACCACGCGCAGGCCCTTCATGTCGATGAACGCGTCCTGGGGCAGGCCAAGGCAGTGATTGATGTTGGAGATCAGGAATGGCAGCGCCGGCATCACGCCGGACAGTTCCTCGCCGGGTATGTCGGCGCGCATGTAAGTGTAGGTGCCCATGCCCATGAACACCGCGTCGTATTCGGCGAGCAGGTCGGCCATCGCCACGTCTTTGCCCACTTCGGTGTTGAGGCGGAATTCGATGCCCATGCCCGCGAAAATCTCGCGCCGGCGGGCCATGACGCGCTTTTCCATCTTGAACTCGGGAATGCCGAAGGTGAGCAGCCCGCCGATCTCGGGATAGCGATCGAACACCACCGCCTTCACACCGTTGCGCGCCAGCACGTCGGCACAGCCGAGGCCGGCAGGGCCGGCGCCGATCACCGCCACCTTGCGGCCGGTGGCCACCACCTTGCTCATGTCCGGGCGCCAGCCCTGATCAAAGGCGGTGTCACTGATGTATTTCTCGACCTGACCGATGGTCACCGCGCCGGCGTTGACCTGGTTCAGCGTACAGGCGCCCTCGCACAGACGGTCTTGCGGACAGACACGGCCGCATACCTCGGGCAGCGAGTTGGTCTGATGTGAAAGTTCGGCGGCCTCGAACAGGCGCCCTTCCTCGACCAGCTTGAGCCAGTTGGGGATGTAGTTGTGCACCGGGCACTTCCACTCGCAGTAGGGGTTGCCGCAGGCCAGGCAGCGGCCGGACTGCTCGCGCGCGTGATCGGCGTCCATCGGCGCGTAGATCTCGCGGAACTGCATCTTGCGCACTTCCGCCGCGGTCTTGGCACCGTCGCGGCGGGGGATGTTGAGAAACTGAAACAAGTCGGACATGGCGTTAGTCCTTCAGAAGACTGTCGAGCGTCAGCGCCTTGGGTTTCACCAACCAGAAACGGTTCACCGCCTGGTCGAAGCCGTCCAGCAGGGCCCGGGCGCGCGCGCTGCCGGTGTAGTGCAGATGCCGTTCGAGCCGCTCGCGCAGATAGGCGCGATGCTCGCCGGTCTTCTCGTCGTTGATGCGGTTGATGTCCACCAGCTCGTTGTTGTAGCGCTCGGCGAACTGGCCGCATTCGTCGTAAACCAGCGCGAAACCGCCGGTCATACCGGCACCGAAATTGAGGCCGGTGTCACCCAGCACGACGATGCAACCGCCCGTCATGTATTCGCAGCCATGCTCGCCCACGCCTTCCACCACCGCCACCGCGCCGGAGTTGCGCACGCCGAAGCGCTCGCCGGCGATGCCGGCGGCATACAGTTCGCCGCCGGTGGCGCCGTACAGGCAGGTGTTGCCGACGATGCTGGCGCGGTGCGATTCGAACGCCGAGCTCCTGGGCGGATAGACGATCAGACGGCCGCCGGCCATGCCCTTGCCGACGTAGTCGTTGGCGTCGCCTTCCAGTTCCAGCGTGAGGCCCTTGTGGTTCCACACGCCGAAGCTCTGCCCGGCGGAACCGGTGAGCCGGATGTGCAGACAGTCGTCCGGCAGTCCGTCGGCGCCGTGCGCCAGGGCGATCTCGCCGGACAGGCGCGCGCCGATCGAGCGGTTGACATTGCGCACGCGGTATTCCAGCCGTTGCGGGCGCCGGGCGCGGATGCCGTCGATGGCATCGGCGACCATTCTTTCGGCCAGTTCTCCCTTGTCGAACGAGGGGTTGGAAGCCTCCACGCAGTAACGCGGTTCGGCCGGGTCGATGGCGCCCTGGCTCAGCAGCGCATCCAGCTTCAGGCGTCCCTGCCGCTCGGTCTCGCCCGGCAGCAACTCCAGCAGGTCGGCGCGGCCGATCAGCTCCTCGAACCGGCGCACGCCCAGTTTCGCCATCCATTCGCGCGTTTCCATGGCGACGAAGGTGAAGAAGTTCACCACCATGTCCGGCAGGCCGATGAAGAACTGCTTGCGCAGGCGGGCGTCCTGCGTGGCCACGCCGGTGGCGCAGTTGTTCAGGTGGCAGATGCGCAGGTATTTGCAGCCCAACGCGATCATCGGCGCGGTGCCGAAGCCGAACGACTCGGCGCCGAGCAGGGCCGCCTTGACCACGTCCAGCCCGGTCTTCAGACCGCCGTCGGTCTGCACGCGCACGCGGCCGCGCAGGCCGTTGGCACGCAATACCTGCTGCGCCTCGGTCAGCCCCAGTTCCCACGGCGTGCCGGCGTATTTGACGCTGGTCAGCGGACTGGCACCGGTGCCACCGTCGTAGCCAGAGATGGTGATGAGGTCGGCATAGGCTTTGGCCACACCGGCGGCGATGGTGCCCACACCCGGTTCGGCGACCAGCTTGACCGAGACCAGCGCCTTGGGGTTGACCTGTTTCAGGTCGAAGATCAGTTGCGCCAGATCCTCGATGGAGTAGATGTCATGGTGCGGCGGCGGCGAGATCAGCGAGATGCCCGGCTTGGTGCAACGCAGGCGGGCGATCAGTTCGGACACCTTGCCGCCCGGCAACTGGCCGCCCTCGCCGGGCTTGGCGCCCTGCGCGATCTTGATCTGCAACACCTCGGCGTTGACCAGGTAGTGCGGCGTCACGCCGAAGCGGCCGGAGGCCACCTGCTTGATCTTGGACATCTTCAGCGTGCCGTAGCGCGCCGGATCCTCGCCGCCCTCGCCGGAGTTGGAACGGCCGCCGATGCGGTTCATGCCCTCGGCCAGCGCCTCGTGCGCTTCCGGCGACAGGGCGCCCAAGGACATGCCGGCGGAATCGAAACGTTTGAGGATGGATTCCACCGGCTCGACCTCGTCGAGCGGGATGGGCTCGCCGAACTTCGGCCGCATCAGGTCGCGAAACATCGCCACCGGCCGGTTGTTCACGGTGGCGGCATATTTCTTGTAGGCGTCGTAGGAACCGCTCTGCACCGCCGCCTGCAATTCCTGCACCACGTCCGGGTTGTATGCGTGGAATTCCTCGCCATGCATGAACTTGAGCAGACCGCCGGCGGGGATCGCGCGCAACGGATTGAAGGCCGCGCGCGCCAGACGCTTCTGGTCGGCCTCGAAGTCGGCGAAATTGGCGCCGGAGACGCGCGACACGCTGCCCTTCAGGCATCGTTCCACCACCTCCTCGTGCATGCCCACCACCTCGAACAACTGCGCGCCGCGATAGCTGGCGATGGCGGAGATACCCATCTTCGACATCACCTTGAGCAGACCCTTGTCGATGCCCTTGCGGTAGTTGGCCAGCGCCTTGGTGGCCGGCAGCCTGACTTCGCCCGAACGCACCATTTCCAGGATGCTCTGGTAGGCGAGATAGGGGTACACGGCGGTGGCGCCATAGCCGATCAACGCGGCGATCTGGTGCGGGTCGCGCGCGGCGCCGGTCTTGACGATCAGGTTGGCGTCGCAGCGCAGGCCGGCATCGATCAGCGCGTGGTGCACGGCACCGGTGGCGAACAGCGCCGGGATGGGCAGCTTCGCGGCGTCGATGGCGCGGTCGCTCAAGACCACCACCACCTTGCCGGCGCGCACCGCCGCCACCGCGTCCGCGGCGAGCCGGTCGAGCGCGGCGCGCAGGTCGACCTGCGCCGGGTCGTAGTTGAGATCCAGGGTGATGGGGTCGTAGGCCGGGTCGGTGCTGGTGGTCACCGCCTGGAAGGCGTCGCGCGACAGCACCGGCGAGTTCAGCTCGATGCGATGCGCATGTTCCGGCGTTTCCTCGAACAGGTTGCGCTCGCGTCCGAACACCGTGTGCAGGGACATCACGATGGCCTCGCGGATCGGATCGATCGGCGGGTTGGTGACCTGCGCGAACTGCTGACGCAGGTAATCGAACGGCGAACGCACCTGTCGCGATAGCACCGCCATCGGCGTGTCGTCGCCCATCGAACCGACCGCCTCCTGGCCGTCCTCGGCGAGCACGCGGATGACCTGGTCGAGCTCCTCGAAGCTGACGTTGAACAGCTTCTGATGGGTGGCGAGGCTGGCGGCATCCAGCGCGGGGTAGGCGGCATCCTGTTCCGGCCCGAACTCGATACGGCGGCCCGCCGCCTTTAGCCATTCGCGATAGGGGTGGCGGCCCTTCAGTTGCGCATCGATGTCCTCCGGCAACAGGAAGGTGCCGGTCTCCAGATCGGCGGCGACCATCTGGCCGGGGCGCACGCGGCCCTTGGCGACGATGTTCTCCGCTCCGCCGTAGTCCCACACGCCGACTTCCGATGCGATGGTGACATAGCGGTCGCGGGTCACCACGTAGCGTGCCGGCCGCAGACCGTTGCGGTCGAGCAGACAGACGCCGTAGCGTCCGTCAGTCATGACGATGCCGGCGGGGCCGTCCCATGGCTCCATGTGCATGGAGTTGTACTCGTAGAACGCGCGCAGGTCAGGGTCCATGTTGGTGACGTTCTGCCAGGCCGGCGGCACCATCATGCGCAACGAACGGAACAGGCCGGCGCCGCCCATGAGCAGACCTTCCAGCATGTTGTCGAAGCTCATCGAATCGGAACCGTTGAAGCCGACCATCGGCCGCACGTCTTCCATGTCGGGGATCATCGCCGACTCGAACTTGCGCTCGCGCGCACGGCTCCAGTTGCGGTTGCCCTGCACCGTATTGATCTCGCCGTTGTGGGCGAGATAGCGGAACGGCTGCGCCAGGCGCCATTCCGGCCAGGTGTTGGTGGAGAAGCGCTGGTGAAACACCGCCAGCGCCGAGGCGAAGCGCTCGTCGCTGAGGTCGGGGTAGAACACCGGCAGGTATTCCGGCATCACCAGGCCCTTGTAGGCGATCACGCGTCCGGACAGGGTCGGCATGTAAAAGGTGGGATCGTCACCGGCGAGCGCCTTTTCGGCACGACGCCGGGCAATGTACAGCCTGCGTTCGAAGATCTCGGCATCGACCGTGTCCGGACAGTTGACGAACAACTGCTCGATCACCGGCAGGCTTTTGAGCGCGTATTCGCCCAGCGCGGACGGGTCGGTCGGCACGGTGCGGAAGCCCAACGGCGTCAGCCCCTGCGCACGCAGCTCGGTGATCAGCCGCTCCCGTGCCCGCGCGGCGCGCTCCGGATCCTGGTTGAGGAACACCAGACCGGCGGCGTAGCGCGCAGCGAGCGCATAGCCGTTTTCCGCCGCCACGGCGCGCAGGAAGGCGTCCGGCTTCTTGAACAACAGGCCGCAACCGTCGCCGGATTTGCCGTCCGCCGCCACCGCGCCGCGATGGGTCATGCAGGCCAGCGAGGCGATGGCGGTGGTCACCAGCTTGTGCGTGGCCTGGTCATCCAGTTGCGCGATGAGGCCGAAACCGCAACTATCCTGTTCGAAATCCGGGCTGTAGAGCGTGCCGGCCAGGCGGCTTTGTCGATCTTCCATCGTTGTTGCGCCGATCAGGGTGAGTGGAGCAAAAAAGGGCGGAAATTTTAGCCCGGACAAGGACTGCCCGCCAGCAGGCCGACACCCCGTTGCGAATGCAACGCCAATAGCCGACAATTCTACTCGGCTATTTACCGGGAATCCGCATGCCTTACTTCATTTACAAGATCGGCCCGATGAACATTCTCAGCAAACAGGATGTGGCCGACAGCTTCAAGGCCGCCAAGGCGATCGCCAACGAGCTGCGCAAGCAACTCGATGCCACTGCCGGCACGACGATCAAGATGATCTTCGCCGACAACGAATTGGCCGCCGAAGACATTCTGTCGCAACCGCGTGAACTGGATCCGTCGCTGGCCGGCGACGACTACTGACGCGGGTCACGCCGGCGGGCCATGTCCGGTTACAACGAGGAAGCCTACAAGGCCGCACGCGACAGCGCGATCGCGCTGCCCTGTCCGTTCGAGCGCGCCTTGTTGTCCCGTTGCGCCGAATGTCATCGGGCGCGCAGGCTGCTGCTGGCGGAACGGGAAGCGATCAGTTGCACCGAAGCCGGCGCCAACGCCGACTGCCGCGCGCTGCACCACGCCCTGCACGTCAACGCGCGCTTCGCGTTGCACATCGGCGCGGACCAACCGTGGCCGTTCGGCAAGGAGATCCGCGCGCAGTGTGGCGGCATGTTGGGGCTGCGTGGCGCGCTCGACGAGGACGACGACCGTCTGCCGGATATCGGCAGGCTGGTGGAGCGTGCGCTACAGGTCTATGGCACGGTCGACGCCTTTCCCTACTCGCGCATCATGCGCGACGTGGCGCACTACCAGCCGCGCAGACGCCGCAGCGAGAAGTGAGTGCGCGCCATTGGCGCCGGCGCAATCAGTGCGCCGCGGACACGGGCGGCATCGACAACTGCACGATGTCACCCACCGCCAAGCCGAGCGCCGAAGCCGCGTGCGCACGGTTGGCAGCGATCTCGATCAGACCGGCGCTGTTGACGTACCAGAAGGGCTCGCCCTTGCGCGCATCGCCGAACACCCGGCGCCACGTCAGACTGTGCCCTTTGACCTGCACGGTCACACTCGGATCGGCCAGGCCTCCGCGTATGCCGGTCCAAGCGTTGCCGTAGTGGTCGATGTAGATGATGCGCGCCAGGTCGCCGGCATCGAATCGGATGTTGAGCCGGTCCCGCGCGGTCAGGCGATCGGCGGGGAAGCGCCCGGCGGCGATGGCGGCGGCAATGGGCGCGAACAGATCGCGGCCGTGAAAGGTGTCGGACAACGACTCCGGCGTCCAGTCGATGCGCCACACTTGGGCCTGTTCGGCACGTGCGGCGGCGATGGACAGCAGACCGTTGTCGGGACCGACGAACCAGCGCCCGTCGGCCTGCACCACACAGGCTTCGCGCGGGCCGCCGACGCCGGGATCGACCACGCAGAAGAATACGGTACCCGGCGCGAACGACAGGCTCAGCGCGTCCAGCAACTGCGCGCCGGCGTGGGCGTTGAAATCGGGCGCGGCATGCAACAGATCGATGATGGGCACACCGGGCGCCTCGCGCGCCAGCACCCCCTTGACCTGCCCCACGTAAGGGTCCTGCCAGCCGTAATCGGTGAACAGCACCAGCATCGCCGCGGCCCCGCCCATGACCTGAGTCAGCCCTGTTTGTCGCCGCAGCCGCAATCGCCGGCGCGCGGCTCGTCGCTGTATTTCTCGTCTTCCAGCCGCTCGCGGTTGCTCAGGAACTCCTCACGCAGTTTCTCCGCCTTGGCCTTCAGACGCGCCATGCGCTCGTCATAGGCGCCTTCGCGTTCCTGCAGGAAACGCTCGCCGAACAACGCGTGCTTGAGGAAGTTGTAGCCGAATCCCATCAGCGCCTCGTCGTCCGCCAGCAGCGTGGCCATCACCTCCAGCGGCACGTCATAGGTGCGGTTGAACGATTCGCTGGAGACGAAGGCGCGGAACCGGTCGATGTCGTAACTGACCATGAAGAACAACTGGTTGGAGACGGCCGGCGGCTTGCCGATGGCCGGACCGGCGGACTTCTTCTTCAGCACCAGTTGACGCCAGCCGCGTCCCTTGTCGTCGTAGACATCGACGCCCTGTTCCTCGCGGTAGGCGTCGATGGTCAGCGAGCGGGGCTCCTTGTGACCCAGACAGTGGGGTTCCTGCACCAGAGCATAGGACGTGCGGTCGGTGTACTCGTCCTGGTTGCGCATCGACAACAGGGCCACGGGGTAGTAACGGCAGGCCGTGGGACGGTTCTCGTAGACCGCACAGCCTTCCGGCCGCATGAAGCGGCAGGCGGTGCCGCCCTCGACCGGCCGCAACTTGACCCCCGGCGTGCCGTCCTGGTCCATCTCGTACGGTACCGTGTACTGCTGCAGGAACTCGCCGGACGACAGTTGCAGATGGTTCTTCAGCCGCAGGATGTCGTAGGGGGTCAGGGTGATGTCGATGTTGGAGCAGCAGGCGTTCCAACATCCGACGTCCTTGTGGCAGCGGAACTGGATGACTTTGTCACCTGGCAGCAGCGTGGGCATGACCGGGGAGAGCTCGAAAGGGGCTTGCTCGGCGAGATTCTTGAACTGGCTGTCGTCCATGGCGTCAGGGGTCGGAGGTCGGGAAACAGGAATCAGAGGTCAAAAACCGGGGGAGGTTCAACACGATTCCCGATTCCTGACTTCTGCTGCCTGAAGAAAAAAACCGGGCGCCTCGTGAGCGCCCGGTTGGTGTGCCTGCGGATGCTTAGTGGGCGGCAGGCTTGAACAGCTTGGACTTGTCGACCAGATCGACGTGACGACGCTTGAAGTTGGTCCACTTCTTGGTGGTCTTGTCGTAGATCGAGTTGCCGAACACTTTCCAGTTCTCTTCGTCGATGAAGTTCTTGTCGGTCCGGTAGTAGAAGCCCGGATAACGCGACTCTTCACGGAACTGGATGTGCTTCATGTGGGCTTCCGCGGTCAGGATGCGGTGGTAGTTCTCCCAAGCGCGCAGCAGTTCGTGCAGGTCCTTGGCACGCATCTTCATCGCGTCTTCCTTGAGCATCTCCAGCTTCTGCTCGGCCACTTCCAGCATCTTGTCGTTGGTGTTGTAGTAGGTGGCCACGCCGGCGACATACTCGTCCATGATCTTCTGCAGACGGAACTGCAACATCTTGGGCGTGATGTAGTTGGGGTTGACGTCGATGGCCGTGGTGTAGTCCTTGAACTCCAGGTAGGTACGCACCGGACGGTAGATCTCCTCGACCAGCTCTTCCACGGAGGTGTCGAGCTCGACCTTCAGATCCTTGTTGTCCAGGCAGTACTTGACCATGGCCTTGGCGGCCAGACGGCCTTCGGTGTGGGAACCGGAGGAGAACTTGTGGCCGGATGCGCCGACGCCGTCACCGGCGGTGAACAGGCCCTTGACGGTGGTCATGCCACGATAGCCCCAGCTCCAGCCACGCGGCAGATGCTCGGGCACGCCGGGCAGCTCCGGATCGTCCGCAGTGGGGGCGCCGACGTCGGTCGGGCCGGACACCCAGATGCCGCAGCAGCCGGAGTGGGAACCCAGCAGGTAGGGCTCGGTCGGCATCAGTTCGGAGTTCTTCTTCTCCGGCTCGATGTTCTCACCCACCCAGATGCCGCACTGGCCGACGCACATGTCCAGGAAGTCTTCCCAGGCTTCCGCTTCCAGGTGCTTCACTTCGCGCGGCGACAGGGTCTCGCGCAGCTTGCCCAGAGCAGTCACGGTATCCATCCAGATCGGGCCGCGACCCTCCTTCATTTCCTTCAGCATGACGTGGTTACGCAGGCAGGAGGCGGGCACGGCGGCCTGGCCGTACGGGGGGTACTGGTCGAGCATGGCCTTGTTCTTGGCCAGGTAGTCCTCGCCATAGGCGTTGGTGGCCTTGGCCTTGAACAGCAGGAACCAGGCGCCGACCGGGCCGTAGCCGTCCTTGAAGCGGCAGGGCACGAAGCGGTTTTCCATCATGGTCAGCTCGGCGCCGGCTTCGGCGGCCATGGCGTAGGTGGAACCGGCGTTCCACACCGGGTACCAGGCGCGGCCGGTGCCCTCGCCGACGGAACGCGGACGGAAGATGTTCACGCAGCCGCCGGCAGCCAGCAGGATGGCCTTGGCCTTGTAGACGTGCAGCGTGTGGTTACGGGTGGAGAAGCCGACAGCACCGGCGATGCGGTTCTTGTCGTTCTTGTCGTTCACCAGCTTGACGATGAAGATGCGCTCTTCGATGCGGTCCATGCCCAGGGCCTTCTTGGCGGCCTCGGCGACGATCCACTTGTAGGATTCGCCGTTGATCATGATCTGCCACTTGCCGGAGCGCACCGGCTTGCCGCCGTCCTTCAGGGCGGGCAGACCTTCGCCGATGGCGGCGGCACCGTCGTGACGTTCGCCGTTGGCGTCGGTTTTCCAAATGGGCAGACCCCACTCTTCGAACAGGTGCACGGAATCGTCGACGTTGCGGCCGACGTCGTAGGCCAGGTCGTCGCGGGTGATGCCCATCAGGTCGTTGGACACCATACGGGCGTAGTCGGCCGGGTCCTTGTCGTCGCCGATGTAGGTGTTGATGGCGGACAGGCCCTGGGCCACGGCGCCGGAACGGTCCATGGCGGCCTTGTCGACCAGCTTGATCTTCAGATCGACGCCGGCTTCGGCCTTGGCGGCTTCGGCCCAGCGCATGACTTCATAGGCGGCGCCGCAGCAGGCCATGCCACCGCCGATCAGCAGAATGTCGAGTTCTTCCTGGATGATGTCCGGATTTCCAAATTCAGCCATTTCGTTACCTCTTTGCGATTACTTGCGGATCAGTTCGGCGGGGTTGCCGGCGCGGTAGCCACCCGTGGTGTCGCGCGTGAAGGAGCCGACCGCGTCGATGTCGGCCAGCTTGGGCATGGGTTTGCCGCCGTACGGATCGATCGAGCCTTCCGGGGTGGTGCGGATCGGGAACTTGAAGCGCTTCAGCGTGCCGTTGCGGAACTTGATGGTCCACATGATGGAGTCGGAACCACGCAGCGGCTGCACGGAACCACCCAGCGGCACGACGTCGGCATAGTGGCGGGCTTCGATGGCCTGCTGCGGGCAGATCTTGACGCAGGAATAGCATTCCCAGCACTGCTCGGGTTCCTGGTTGTAGGACTTCATGGCGTGGCCGGTTTCCGAGCCATCGCGGTCGAGCTTCATCAGGTCATGCGGGCAGATGTACATGCAGGCGGTCTTGTCTTGACCCTTGCAGCCGTCGCACTTGTCGGTACGGACGAAGGTAGGCATTCATTCACTCCTTGTTAGCTAACAATCCGCGCGGTCATCCACGCGGCCCATTCAGTCGACCCGCGCCCCACCTTGGCCGGGGGGCGTATCGCGAATCCGCTTCCGGCGGGCGCGGGGTACCAAATTCCATCGAGCGGGCTTCAGGGCCGGCGGCCGGGACTGTCATGCCGCGGTTTCGCCTGCCACCGGCCACGCGCTGCGGTCAGGCGGCCGAATGCCCCTTGAGCTCGACCTTGACGTTCTCTTCGGCCGACAGGCCTTGGTAGTACTTCTTCAGCACCGCAGCGACTTCCGGACGGCTGAAGGTTTCCGGCAGATCCTGGCCTTCGGACAGCATCTTGCGCACCTTGGTGCCGGACAGCAGCACGCGGTCTTCGGCACTGTGCGGGCAGGTGCGCATGGAGGCCATGCCACCGCACTTGTTGCACCAGAAGGTCCAGTCGATCTTCAGCGGCAGCGTTTCCAGCGCACCGGCGGGAATCTCGTCGAAGATATGCTGCGCGTCGAACGGACCATAGTAATCGCCGACACCGGCGTGATCGCGACCGACGATCAGATGCGAGCAACCATAGTTCTGGCGGAACAACGCATGCAGCAGCGCCTCGCGCGGGCCGGCGTAGCGCATGTCGAGCGGATAGCCGGCCTGCACCACGGTGTTCTTGACGAAATAGTTGTCGATCAGCGTGCTGATCGCCTCGCTGCGCACCTCGGCCGGAATGTCACCGGGTTTCAGCGCACCCAGCAGGGAATGGATCAGCACGCCGTCGCAGGTCTCGATGGCGATCTTGGCCAGATACTCGTGCGAGCGGTGCATGGGGTTGCGCGTCTGGAACGCGGCCACCTTGGCCCAGCCCATCTTCTCGAACAGCGCGCGCGTCTCGGCCGGCGTCATGAACTGGTCGCCATACTTTTCCTTGAAGCCGCCGGTGGACAACACCTTGACCGGACCGGCCAGGTTGATCGGCCCCTGGTCCATGACCATCTTCACGCCGGGGTGGGCGATGTCGGTGGTCTTGTAAACCATCATGCACTCGTGGCCCTTGTCGATGCCGTAGATCTCGGTCACGCGCATGGTGCCCATGATCTCGTCGCCGTCCGCGCCGACCAGCGCGACGTCCTGACCCAGGCTCAGGGTTTCCGCGGTCTTGGCGTCGGTGGACAGCGTCACCGGAATCGGCCAGAAGGTGCCGTTGGCCATCTTGTAGCCGTCGCACACGCCGGCCCAGTCGGCATGGGTCATGAAGCCTTCCAGCGGGGTGAAGCCGCCAATGCCCATCATGATCAGATCGCCGGTCTCGCGCGAGCTCATCTTGATCTTGGGCAGGCTTTGCGCGCGGGCCAGCTCGGCATCGCGCGCCGCGCCTTCGAGCAGCAGGGGCTTCAGTTCGCCACCACCGTGGGGTTTCACGAGACGGGACATGCGGACTCCTTGGACAAGTTGACTGAGAACCCGGACAACCACTGCAGGTTCAGGGGATTCGAAAAAACTGATGGAGCAAGTGGGCGGCGAGAATAGCACCCGCACCCACCCCTCTCTAATCAGACTTATTTTTTCCGAATAAATTTTTTTTGGGAGCAAGACGTCCACTTAACCGCCCACGACGCCGCCGGGCCGACGACCAGGCGGCATCGGCGCTAGAATCGGATGCCGTCGAGGTTTAGCGGTGATGCCATGTGCAAAAGCCCCCTGTTGCCGATTCTGATCCTGTCCCTGCTCACCGGCTGCGCTGGTCAAGGCATACAGCGCAAGGACGGCACCAGCAGCGCCCGCCCGTTCAAGGCCGCCAACCTGGCCAAGAGCGACGTGGACATGGTCATCGAGATGCATCAGCAGGAGGTGCTGAAGAGCCTGAAGACCCTGACGCTGAAGCTCTATCGCCGCAACCCGCAGGAGTTCCGCAAGGTCGGCCTCGACTCGGCCGAGACTGCGACCGACCGCATCTTCTCGCAACTCGACCGGTGGGCGGATGCGCCGCTGCGGCAGCTCGATTGGGAGGCGCAGTTCCGTCTGGCGTTTCTCGAAGGTTACAGCGGCGACCGCGTGCATGCCTTCATGAGTGCACTGACCATCATGTTGATGGCCGCCTATGAGGACAAGACCGCGTTCTATCTCCTGGACGAACTGTCCCCGCAAAAGCTTTACAACAGCGCGCGCAACATCGAGGTGGCGGTGTGGAAGCTGTCGAATGCGCGTCAGCCGAACGGCGCGCGCGTGCTCATCAGCAACAGCATGGACGGCGAGGTGCAGAACCTCAGCTTCGAGCGGGAATTCGGCAAATTGATCGCGCAGCAGGATGTGCTCGCCCTGATCATGGAGGACAAGAGCAACCGTTCGATCAACCGCATCCTGCAGAACGCCGCCACATTCATCTTCCTGCCGATCTGAACGCCCGGCGAGACCGCCGGCGCCTGTAACGGCAACGTCATGATGCGGTCACACAATGCCGCGTCTTTGCGGAGGACACAACATGGATTTGATACTGTGGCGCCACGCCGACGCCCAGGATGGCGAGCCCGATCTGGATCGCGCGCTGACCGCCAAGGGTCACCGCCAGGCCACCGACATGGCGGCCTGGCTGCGCGCGCGCCTGCCCGACAATGTGCGTGTGCTGGTCAGTCCGGCGCGGCGCGCGCGCCAGACGGCGGATGCACTGGGCTTGGACTATCGCATCGTCGACGAGATCGCGCCGGGCGCAGACGGCGTCCACGTGCTGAGCGCGGCGGGCTGGCCGGATGCCGGCGAGAGCGCGCTGGTGGTGGGGCATCAGCCGACTTTGGGCGAGGCGGTCAGCCTGCTCTTGTACGGCGAGGCGCGCGAACTCAGCATCAAGAAAGGCGGCGTGCTGTGGCTGAGCAACCGGGTGCGCGGCAGCAAACCGCAAACCATCCTGCGTGCGGCGATGATGCCGGACATGCTGTAAACCCGCCTAGCTGTCCAGGTCGAGCTGTTCCACCCAGGCCAACGCTTGCAGGTGCGCCTCGCTGACTTGGCGCGGCAACAGCATGAGTGATTCGGTCAGGGCTTCCAGACGCCGTTCATCGCCCTCCTCCACCGCTTCGGCCAGGGCGAGGAACGGCCCGTACAGACCGGAACGATCGAGCAGCGCGTCGGCGATCTTGTCGGCGATGACGATGCGCTCCAGCACCTGATCCATCGGCATTTCCAGAAAAGCCGGCAGCAGGGAAAACACGCCGACGATGAACAGATTGTCCTGATCGGCACGCGGCAACGCGTTCTTGGCCAGCAATTCGCACAGACGCCCGCGCGTGATGGCCGTGCGTGCCAACGTCGGCGAGGACGGCGACGCACCGGCGGTGGCCAGCAGCAGCGTCAGCCAGCGGTACAGCGGCTGCATGCCGAGTATCGTGACCGCATGGCGAATGGACTGGACTTCGCAGGACAAGCCGAAGCCGGCCGAGTTGATGTAACGCAGCAGCTTGAACGTGAGCGCGACATCCTTCTTGAACAGCGGCTCCAGTTCCCGCACATCGACCCCTTGTCGCACCTTGTCCAGCAACATGATCACGGTGGCGTGGTTGGGATTGATGACCCGTGCGACCAGATGCTCGGGATGCGCAAAGTAGTAGCCCTGGAAAAAATCGAAGCCGAGCGCCTGGCAGCGCTTGAACTGATCGAGTGTCTCCACTTTTTCGGCCACCAGCTTCACCGGATGCCGGCGCAACCGCGCGACCAGTCCGGCCAGTTCGGTCGGTGTGTACGCGAGCACATCGACCTTGACATAGCTGGCATGCGGCAGCAGCGTCTGCGCGTCGGGCGTATCCTGGAAGTCGTCCAACGCGAAGCGGTAGCCCTCGGCCCGTAACGCGTCGACGCGTTCGAGGACGTCGGCCGTCGCGTGCACGGTCTCCAACAACTCGATGACCACATACTCGGGTGGCAACAGGGTCGACAGGTCCGACTGCAACAGGTCGGCCGCCATGTTGACGAACGCCAGCTTGCCCTTGAGCAACCACTCCGCGCCCATGTTCATCAGCGTGTTGGCGATCACCTGCAGGCCGGCGGCGACGTCATCCTCGATGACCGCGGTGCGGCTGTCGGCGGTGTCACGAAACAGCAGTTCGTAGGCGTAGAGGCGATGCTGGCCGTCGACGATGGGTTGACGGGCGATGAAAGCGTCTTGACTCATGAGCGGTGGCTGAGGCGAGATGGTCGATTCAGGGGAGGCCGCGGCGCGTCGCCCAGCCCGGCAGGCCGCGCCCGGCTTTACGCACGAGCAAACAGACTGGACGGCGTATCGACACCGACGTCGCCCAACAACTCCTCCATGTCCAACACCAGCACGATCGAGCCGTCACCGGACAGGGTGGCGCCGGCGATGCCCTTGGGCTTGATGTCGGACAGCGGCTTGATGACCACGTCGTCGCGCCCGACGAAGCCGTCCACCGCCATGATGAAGGTTGACTCGGCGGCATGCATCAGCACGCCGAACGCCGGCGCCTGACGCGCCTCCCAACCGATCAGGCGGGCCAGGCTGCGCACCGGCAACACTTCCTCGCGCACCACCATGGTGGCGCGTCCCGACACCTGTTGCAGTTCGCCCTGCTTGATGGGAATGATCTCGCGCACCATGGACAGCGGCACGGCGAACGACTGGTTGTTCAGGCGCACCACCAGCACCGGCAGGATGGCCAGCGTCAGCGGCAGCGAAATGGTGAACGTGGACCCCTGCCCCGGCACCGAGACGACATCGATCTTGCCGTTGAGGCGGCCGATGTTGGTCTTGACCACATCCATGCCAACCCCACGCCCGGACACGTTCGAGATCTCATCCTTGGTGGAGAAGCCCGGCAGGAACACCAGATGCAGGCTTTGACGGTCATCCAGACTGTTGGCGGTTTCCGCGTCGATCACGCCCTTCTCCACCGCCTTGCGCCGGATCACGTCCGGGCGCATGCCCTTGCCGTCGTCGGAGATCTCGATGTAGATGTGATCACCCACCTGGCTGGCCGACAGCGTGACGATGGCCTTGGGCGACTTGTTCGCCGCCATGCGTTCCTCCGGCGTCTCGACGCCGTGATCGACCGCGTTGCGCACCAGATGCACCAGCGGATCGTTGAGATCCTCGATCATGGTCTTGTCGAGCTCGGTTTCCTCGCCCGACAGTACCAGTTCCACGTCCTTGCCGAGCTGGCGCGCGAGGTCGCGCGCCAGGCGCGGATACTTCTGGAACAGCCGCCCGATCGGCTGCATGCGCGTCTTCATGACCGCGTTCTGCAGATCGGAAACCAGCAGATCGAGCTGGCTGACCGCGATGTCCAGGGCCTTGAGCGTCTCCTGGTCGGTGCGGCCGTGCAATATCTGGGTTTTCAGGTTGGCGATGCGGTTCTTGGTCAGGCCGATCTCGCCCGACAGATTGAGCACCTGATCCAGGCGCGCCGTGTCGATGCGTATCGTGGTTTCCTTCTGCAAGTTCTGCACCGGCGCCTGAGCGGCCGGCTGAGCCACGCGCGACGGCGTCGGCAAGTCCTGCACGGGCGCCCGTTGCGCCGGCGGCGCGGCGCCCGCCGGGGCGGTGGCGGACGCTGCGACGGACTGAACCGTAGCCGCCGGCACGCTGGGCGCCACGCCGCCGGTGAGCACCGCATGCAGCGCATCCCAGTTGATGTCGTCGATCCCGGGCGGGCCATCGCCGCTCGCGGCGGGCCCCGCCACCGGCATTTTCGCCGCCGGCGCCTCCGGCACGGCCGCCGCTGCGGCGCTACGGGCGGGCAGAGCCTTGCCGGCCAAGGCATCATCGAGCGCACGCAGCAAGGCGCTGTCCGCCGCATCCGGTTGCACCGCCTGGGACAGCGCGCCGAACATTGCGCGCACGCTGGCGGTGGCCGCCATGATGATATCCATCAGTTCCGCACTCAGATGCAGCTCGCCATTGCGCAGCTTGTCGAACAGGTTTTCGGTGCGATGGCACAGGTTCACCAGGTTCTCGGCATTGAGAAAACCGGCGCCGCCCTTGATGGTATGGAAGCCGCGAAAGATGTCGTTGAGCAGCTCGCGATCCTCCGGGCGTTTCTCCAGATCGACCAGCTTGTTGTCGACCTGCGACAGCAGTTCACCCGCCTCCAGCAGGAAGTCCTGCAGCAGCTCTTCCATTCCGGCGAAGTCACTCATCGTCTTCTCCTGTGCGCACGGGGCAGATGGCTGTCACCGCACCGGCACGCGCCGATTTCAGAACCCCAGGCTTTCCAACAGATCGTCGACCTGCTCCTGACTGGTCACCACATCACTGCGGCCGGCCGCATTGATCACCGGACCATTGAGCAGGCCGGGAGAGACCGCCTGTCGCTTGTCCTCCGGGGTGGTCTCGATCAGCAGCTTGAGCAGTTCGGATTCCAGATTCTGCGCGGCATCCAGCACCCGTTTGATGACCTGACCGGTAAGGTCCTGGAAATCCTGCGCCAGGATGATTTCCATCAGTTGGGCGTTGGTCGCCTCGGTGCGCTCGGGCACGGCACGCAGATAGCCATGCGTATCACGCACCAACTGCTTGAATTCGTCCACACCGAGTTGCTTGGCGAACAGCCTGTCCCACTGCCCGGCCAACCTGATCGCGTCCGTGCTCAACGCACTCTGGATCGGCTGGGCCGCCTCGGCGGCATTGAGTGTGCGCTCCGCCGCCTTGGCGGTCATCGCGGCGATGTAGTTGAGGCGGTCGCGATTGTCCGGCAGCTCGCTGGCGACCTTCTCCAGGGTCTTGTCATAGCCGAGTTCGCGCAGCAGGTTGTGCAGGCCGCGCGTCATCTGCCCGAGCCGGGCGAATACGCGCTCCGGACAGGCAGCGTGCTCCTCGCCGGCCTCACGCGTCATCGCCGCGCTGATGCTGTCGAACAGGCTCTCCAGTTCGGGGGGGTCACCCGCGGCCGGCGCCGGGCGCGGCTGGCTGGCCTGCGCGATGCTGTCGAACAAGGCCTCCAGTTCGGGGGAATCGCCGCTCATCGTGTCTCCTGCTGCGCGCACCGACGCGCGCATCACATACCGAATTTCTCGAAAATCTTGCCCAACTTCTCTTCCAGCGTGGCGGCGGTGAACGGCTTGACGATGTAGCCCGACGCGCCCGCCTGCGCCGCTTCGATGATGTTCTCCTTCCTCGCCTCGGCGGTGATCATCAGCACCGGCAGATGTTTGAGGGCGCCGTCGGCACGGATCGCGCGCAACAGTTCGATGCCGGTCATGTTGGGCATGTTCCAGTCCGTGACGACGAACTGGAAATTGCCACCCCTGAGTTTCTGTAGCGCGGCGACGCCGTCCTCCGCTTCGTCCACATTGGCATAGCCCAACTCCTTGAGCAGATTACGCACGATGCGGCGCATGGTGGAGAAGTCATCCACCACCAGAAATTTCAGGTTCTTGTCGGCCATCGCCCATCCTTGCAGTACGCATAGATGCCGGGATTGTAATCGTCGCTGCCGGATCGCATCAGCGTCGCAGGAAAGTCAACAGGGTGTCCGCCAGCACCGCCGGATCGAACTTGGCGACGTAGGCGTCGACACCCACCTGCTGCCCCATGGTGCGGTTGGCCTCCGACGACAGCGACGAATGCATGACCACCGGAATGCCGGCGAAGCGGCCGTCGGTCTTGATGTTGCGCGTCAGTACGTAGCCGTCCATCTCCGGCATCTCCGCATCCACCAGGATGAGTTGGATCTGGTTGCGCAGCGGAATACGCTCGCCCGAGGCGCGATTGGCAATACCCAGCAGCTTGTCCCAGGCCTCGCGTCCATCGTTGGCCTGGATGTACTTGACGCCGAGCTTGTCCAGCACCGAGATGATCTCCCGGCGCGCAACGCTGGAGTCATCGGCGAAGAATACCGTGGTTTCATGCGCACTTTCGACATGGGGTAGGGTCGGCATCGGCTTTTCGCCCAAGACCTCCACCAGCACGCGCTCCACGTCGAGGATGGACACCAGGCGTCCATCGTCGAGCTCGGTGATCGCAGTGATCATGCCCTCCTGACCGGCGAGCATATTCTCCGGCGGCTTCACGCGATCCCAGTCGACACGGATGATGCGATCGACCTCATGCACCAGGAAGCCCTGGGTGTGACGCGAGAACTCGGTCACGATCATGGTCTGCCCCAAGCCGGCGGGTACGTTGTCGAGCTGGATGAAATGCGCCAGCGAAATCACCGGGATGATGCTGCCGCGCAGCGAAATGACGCCCTCCACGCCGGCGGGCATGTTCGGGGTCAGGGTGATGGGCGGCGTGGGCGAAACCTCGCGCACTTTGAACACGTTGATACCAAAGGTCTCGTGCGTGCCCAACGAGAACAGCAGCAGTTCCATCTTGTTGGAGCCGGCAAGCTTGGTGCGCGCATCCACCGCGGCCAGCAGTTTGTTGGGTTCCAGCTCATTCATGACGGGAGTCTCCAATGCCGATGCGCGTGGATCATTTCAACAGTCGGTTGAGCACCTCGGCGAGCCGGTGCGGCTCGAACTTGGGCACATACTCATCGACGCCGACGGAAATACCCAGTTGGCGGTTGGCGTCCGAGGACAACGAGGAATGCATGAGCACCGGGATGCCGGCGAAGCGGATGTCGGTCTTGATGTTCTTGGTGAGCACGTAGCCATCCATTTCCGGCATTTCCACGTCGGTCAGCACCAATTGCACATAGTCACGGGCTTTTTTGCCGGCGATCTCGGCCTGAGCGGCGATCTTCTGCATCTCCTCCCAGGCCTGACGGCCGTTGATGGTGGCGATACCGCGCACCTGCAGCGCCTCCAGCGTGCGCTCCACCTGCTTGCGCGCCACCGAGGAATCATCCGCGTACAGTACGGTGCAGTCGCTGCGACCGAGCGGCTCCAACGTCTCGAACAGATGGCTGTCGTCAGTCTGCGAGGTGTCGGCGAGGATCTTCTCCACGTCCAGCATCATGACCAGACGGCCGTCCTTCAGCTCCGTGACCGCCGTGACCAGGCCCCCCATGCGCGCCGTCAGCATGGATGGCGGCACTTTCATTTCCGCCCAGTCGAGGCGCAGGATGGTATCGACCTCACCGACCAGGAAGCCCTGGGTATGGCCGTTGTATTCGGTGACGATCATGATCGACGGCGGCGCGTCGGTAGGCGTGCCGATGTACTTCGCCAGATCGACCACCGGCACCAATACGCCACGCAGACTCACCATCCCCTCGACCGCAGCCGGCATGTCGGGCGCGCGCGTAATCGCCGGGATACGCATGACTTCGCGCACCTTGAACACGTTGATGCCGAAGGTCTCCTTGCGCTGCGTGGAAGTATCGGTACCGAGCGTGAACAACAGGATCTCCAGCTTGTTGGCGCCGGCGAGTTTGGTTCGGGCATCGATACGTCTGAGCAGTTCCGACATGGCAGCCTCGGAGATAAGGGTCGACCACGGTGCGCCCGTGGTGTGTCGGATCATCGGCAGACGGCACGGAAAACTTTAGCGCGGCCACGGCGGGCCCCTCTTCTCCCGTCATCGGCCGTTCATTATCATGACCGCATCCGACGCCGCCCCCAATCATGACGCATCCCTCCCCGGATGCCGCGCACCAGCGATCGGAGGATGCCGAACTCAGGCAGGCGTTTGCCCTGTTCAGCGAAACCTCGGAGAAGCTGGCCGGCACCTACCTCGAATTGCAGGGCCAAGTGGCCCGACTGACGCGCGAGCTGGCGGATGCCAATGGCGAACTGGCGCGACGTGAACGCCTGTCCGCACTCGGCGAGATGGCTGCGCAGGTGGCACACCAACTGCGCACACCGCTGGCTACCGCCCTGCTGTATGCCGGACATCTGGCGCGTCCGCACCTGGACGATGCCGACCGCCAGCGTTTCGCCGAAAAGTTGCTCGCACGCCTGCGCTACCTCGAACGCCTGATCCAGGACATGCTGCTGTTCGTGCGCGGAGCGCGCAGCGGCGGCGAGCGTTTCGCCATCGCCACGCTGTTCGACGAGCTTGCACAGACCTGCGAGGCGCACGCCTCGGCGCATGCGGTCACGCTGACCATCGCGCCGTGCCGCGCCGGCCTGACCCTGACCGGTGATCGCCAAGCGATCGCCGGCGCCCTGATCAGCCTGCTGGAGAACGCATTGCAGGCTTGCCCGCCTGGTGGCATCGCCCGTCTGTGGATGGATGGCGAGGGCAGCCCGTTCGCCGCCTTTCACGTCGAGGACGACGGCGCCGGCATTCCCGAGAGCGCCCGTGAGCGCCTGTTCGAACCCTTCTTCACCACGCGCGAGGGGGGCAGCGGCCTGGGGCTAGCCATCGCGCGGCAGGTAGCCGAAGCGCATCGCGGCTGGGTGGAATGGTCGCCCGGCAGCACCGGCGGCAGCCGCTTCACGTTGTACTTGCCGTTCACGCCGGGCGCCGGGGATGCCGATGCCTGACCGCCCGGCCATATTGGTGGTCGAAGACGATACGGCGCTGCGCGAGGCGCTGCTGGACACGTTGGATCTGTCCGGCTACGCCGCGACCGGCGCACGCTCGGCGGAACAGGCGCTGGCCGCACTGGCAGGAACCCGGCCGGGCCTGGTGCTGACCGACGTGCAGATGCCGGGGATGGACGGGCACGCCCTGCTGCGTCTGCTGAAGATGCGCCACCCCGAGATTCCGGTGATATTGATGACCGCGTACGGCCAGATCGAACGGGCCGTGCAGGCCATGCGCGAAGGCGCCGCCGACTACCTCGCCAAGCCGTTCGAACCGGAACAACTGCTGGCCGCAGTGGCACGGCATTACCGGTGCACCGATGAAATCCCGGATGCCGGCCTGATCGCCGAGGACGCCGCCACGCTGGCCTTGCTGGCGCTCACCCGACGGGTCGCCGCGACCGATTCCAGCGTACTGCTCACCGGAGAGTCCGGGGTCGGCAAGGAAGTGTTCGCGCGCTTCATCCACGGCCGCTCCGCCCGCCGGGCCGGCCCCTTCGTGGCGGTCAATTGCGCCGCCATTCCCGAGAACCTGTTGGAATCGGTGCTGTTCGGCCACGAAAAAGGCGCGTTCACCGGCGCCACGGCGGCTCAGGCCGGCAAGTTCGAACAGGCCAACGGCGGCACCCTGCTGCTGGACGAGGTATCCGAACTACCCGCCCACCTTCAGCCCAAACTGTTGCGTGTGCTGCAGGAGCGGGAAGTCGAACGCGTCGGCGGACGCACACCGCTCGCCCTGGACCTGCGTGTACTGGCCGCAACCAATCGCGACCTCGCCGCCTGGGTACGGGAAGGGCGATTTCGCGAGGATCTCTATTACCGCCTCAACGTATTTCCGCTGGAGATTCCCCCCCTGCGCGAACGCCGCGGCGACATCGCGCCGCTCGCACGGCACTTTCTCAAGCAGTCCGAGCGCGTGGTCGGGCGTACTGGCTTCAGCCTCGCCGTGGACGCCGTGGCTGCGTTGACGGGGTATGGGTGGCCCGGTAACATCCGCGAGCTTGGCAACGTGGTTCAGCGTGCCATGATCCTGGCCCCGGGCTCCACCATCACGGCGGAGCACCTCATGCTGCCGAGGTTACCGGCCGCGGAACAGATCGGGGCGGAGCGGACCGGCGCGCCAGGCCTGAAGGATCTGGAACGCGATGCCATCCTCGGCACGCTGCGTCGCATGGGCGGCTCCCGCCGCCGGACTGCGGAAGCCCTGAACATGAGTGAGCGCACCCTGCGGCATAAGCTCAAGCAGTATCGCGAGGCGGGGTTACTGGATGCGGATGACCTCCTATAATGGTGGCCAGGAGGCAAGGCGATGAGCAGCAGTATCGATCAAATGGTGCATCAGCTTCGTGCCGTCGCGGCGCAGGCCGCTGCCGCGCCCGCGCCGTCCGCATCTTCGCCGGCTACCACCCAGGATTTCGCGGCCATGCTCAAGAGCGCCGTGGATGAGGTCAACACCGCGCAGATGGATGCACGCATGTTGACCCGTCAGTTCGAGGCCGGCGATCCCGACGTCAATCTGCAGGACGTGGTGCTTTCGCTGCAAAAGGCCAGCCTGTCCTTCCAGACCATGGTGCAAGTGCGTAACAAGCTGGTTTCCGCATACCAGGAAATCATGAACATGCAGGTCTGAGCGATTGACGGATGGCCGCGCAGCCCCAGCAGCTACTGACCCGCCTCACCACCCGCTTCCAGGAGCTTCCCGCCACCCGCAAGATGGGGCTGGCGGCGGCCTTGGCTGCGGCCGTGGCGCTGATCGTCGTGCTGTTTCTTTGGTCGAGCGCGCCCGAGTACCGTGTGCTGTTCTCCAATCTCTCCGACAAGGACGCCGGTGCGGTGACCGCGGCGCTGCAACAGATGAACGTGCAGCACCGAACCGAGGCCAGCGGGACCATCCTGGTACCGGCCAATCAAGTCTACGACCTGCGTTTCAGGCTGGCCGGACAGGGCCTGCCCCAGGGTGGAGCGGTCGGCTTCGAATTGATGGACTCGACGCGCCTGGGCATGACCCAGTTCCAGGAGCAGGTCGCCTATCAGCGCGGTCTGGAGGGTGAACTGTCGCGCACCATCCAGTCACTTGCGCCGGTGGAAAGCGCGCGCGTGCATCTTGCCATCCCCAAACCCTCGGTGTTCATCCGCGACCGGCAACGGCCGTCCGCCTCGGTGCTGGTGCGTCTGCATGCGGGGCGCGCGCTCGATGCCGGCCAGGTGCAATCCATCGTGCATCTGGTATCCAGCAGCGTGCCCGAACTGACCGCGAACAGCGTGACCGTGGTCGATCAGGCCGGCAACCTGTTGACCGCCAGCGGCGACGCCATGGGCACGCGCGGACTGAACTCCAATCAGCTCGACTACACGCGACAGATCGAGGCCTACTACGCGCAGCGCATCGAGGCCATCGTCAAGCCCATCGTCGGTGACGGCAACGTCAAGGCCGAAGTACGCGCGGATCTGGATTTTTCCGAAACGGAGGCGACCAGCGAAAGCTATCGGCCCAATCCGAGTCCGGAAACCCAGGCCATCCGTAGCCAGCAGACGGTCGAGGATCAGCAGACCGGCGGCGGCGGGCCTGCCCAGGGCGTGCCTGGCGCGCTGACCAATCAGCCGCCGGGACCGGCGGCGGCGCCGTTCGAGACCGCACCCGGCGCGAATGCCGGTGCCGCTGCAGGCGGCCAGGTGCTGGCCAGCTCGTCGCAGCGGCGCGAAAACACGGTCAACTACGAACTCGACAAGACCATACGTCACGTACGCGAGCCGGTCGGCCGCATCAAGCGTCTTTCCGTCGCGGTCGTGGTCAATTACAAGAACATCAGCGGCGAGCAAGGCGAAGCGCCACGCCCCGCGCCGCTGCCGGCTGAGGAACTGGCGCAGATCAACAATCTGGTGCGCGAGGCCATGGGCTACAACCAGGAACGCGGTGATACGGTCAACGTGGTCAACGCCGCGTTCACCGAGGCGGCACCGGGCATGGAGCCGCCCTTGTGGAAGGACCCCGACAACATCGCCATGGCCAAATCACTGCTGAAGAACCTGCTGGTGTTCGGCCTGGCGTTTTACCTGGTGTTTGGCGTGTTGCGTCCGCTACTGCGTGACCTGGTCAAGGAACCGCAACCGGTCGTGGCGGCACCGGGCGAACTCGCACTCGGTGGCGTCGGCGGGGTGGACGGTCAGGAGGGGCCGGAGACCGGAGCGCCCGTGGACAGCTATGGCGACGCACTCGCCAAGGCGCGCGAGTTCGCCAAGTCCAACCCCAAGGTCACCGCGGACATCGTCAAGGAATGGATGGCCAAGGAGTGACGCCGCGATGAGCGACGAAG
Source organism: uncultured Burkholderiales bacterium (assembly GCA_937949525.1). Lineage (GTDB taxonomy): Bacteria > Pseudomonadota > Gammaproteobacteria > Burkholderiales > Thiobacillaceae > PFJX01. The sequence continues at coordinate 89,599 of CALEDT010000017.1, forward strand.
GGATCAACAAGAGCGCCATCCTGATGCTCGCCCTCGGACACGAAGAGGCGGCCGAAGTCTTCAAGTATCTCGGGCCCAAGGAGGTGCAGAAGCTCGGCACGGCGATGACCGGGGTGGGTAACGTCAGTCGCGAACGCATCGAGGCGGTACTGCGCGAGTTCCACGATGAAACCGAAGGCCGCGTCAGCCTGGCCGATACCGACGAGTATCTGCGTTCGGTGCTAAAAAAGGCATTGGGTGACGACAAGGCCGCACACCTGATCGACCGCATCCTGCAGGGCAACGAGAGCGCCGGCATCGAAAGCCTGAAATGGTTGGATGCGGCCAGTGTCGCCGAAATGATCCGCAACGAGCATCCGCAGATCATCGCCACCATCATGGTGCATCTGGAACGCGACCATGCCAGTGAAATCCTCAACCTGCTGTCGGAACGGCTGCGCAACGACGTGATGATGCGCATCGCCACGCTGGAGAGCATCCAGCCCCTGGCCATGCGCGAGCTGAACGAAGTGCTCACGCAGTTGCTGTCCGGCGGCGAGATCACCAAGAAGAGCACGCTGGGCGGGGTCAAGGCCGCGGCCGAGATCCTCAACTACATGGGCGGTGCGGTGGAGGCCTCGGTGCTGGCCAACCTGCGCGAGCACGACGCGGAGCTGGCGCAGAAGATCCAGGACAAGATGTTCACGTTCGACAACATCCTGGACCTGGACGACCGCTCGATCCAGTTGCTGCTGCGCGAGATCCAGTCGGAGACATTGATCATCGCGCTCAAGGGCACCTCGCAGGAGCTCAAGGACCACATCTTCAAGAACATGTCCACGCGCGCGGCGGAGGCACTCAAAGAGGACCTGGAAGCGAAGGGGCCGGTACGCCTGTCCGAGGTCGAGGCGGAACAGAAGGAGATCCTCAAGGTGGTGCGCAAACTGGTGGACGAAGGCCAGATCGTGCTGGGCGGCAAGGGCGGCGAGGAGGGACTGGTGGAATGACGCGCTCACCCGCTCCCGCGGCCATGGCGGATCGGTCTGCACGACGACGGCTCGGCCGATCGCACTGACCCATGTCCGCCAAGGTCATCCCCAAGGAACAGCTCACCGCCTACCAGCGCTGGGAACTGGCGCATATCGAGTCCGGGACCGACGAGCCTGCCGAAGCGCCGCCCGCTACGGCACCCGCGGATAGCGCCGAGATCGCGCTGCCGACCGCCGAGGATATCGAACGTATCCAGCAGCAGGCCTGGCGTGAGGGGTACGAACTCGGCATGGAGGAAGGACGCAAGGCCGGCTTCGATGCCGGCATGCGTGACGGCACCACACGCCTGGAGCAATTGCACGCGCTGCTTACCGCTGTGGATGCCGCCCGCCTCCGCCAAGACGAGGCAGTGGCGCGTGAAGTGCTGGAACTGGCGCTGGCCATCGCCCGCCAATTGGTGCGCACCGCCCTGCAGGTCAAGCCGGAGCTGATTCTCGGCGCGATCCAGGAAGCCTTGCTGTCGTTACCCGCACTCGAGGGCCGACACACCGTGCATACCCATCCGGATTGCGTGGAGATCGTGCGCGAGTGGCTGGCGGGCGAGCATGGCCATCTGTCCTGGAAAGTCAAGGAGGACGCGCGCCTGCAGCCAGGCAGTTTCCGTATCGAGAGCGCTTACAGCGAACTGGACGGTGACCTCGCCATACGGTGGCGGGAGATCGTCGAATGCCTGGGGAGCGACAGCACGTGGCTGAGCTGAACCCGGCTGAACCGCTGCTCACCTATCTGCGCGATTGTCGTGACGCCGTGGCTCAGATCACGCCTTGGCGCGTGCGCGGGCGGCTGACCCGGGTCGCCGGACTGATCATGGAGGCCACGGGTTTGAAACTGGCAACCGGGGTGTCCTGCCAGGTGGTGATGGCCGGCGGCCAGCAGATCGATGCGGAAGTGGTCGGTTTCGCCGGCGAACGCCTGTACCTGATGCCATCCACGGACATCTACGGCCTTGCTCCCGGCGCCACCGTCGAAACCGCTGCGGTGTGCGGTTTCGATCCACCGGCCGTGCACAAGCCCTACCTGCGGCGGCGGCGCATCGAGGATCGCATTCGCCAGGTGGGCGTCGGCGCGGAACTGCTTGGTCGCGTCATCGACGGTGCCGGGCGACCGCTCGACCGACTCGGCCCGGTCCATCCTTCGCGTCGCGCGCCGCTCTATTCCCGCCCGTTCAATCCGATGGAACGCGAGCCGATCAACGAGGTGCTCGACGTCGGCGTGCGCGCGATCAACGCGCTGCTCACGGTCGGGCGCGGCCAGCGCATGGGTCTGTTCGCCGGCAGCGGCGTCGGCAAGTCCATGTTGCTGGGCATGATGGCACGCTACACCGCGGCTGACGTGGTCGTGGTCGGCCTGATCGGTGAACGGGGTCGCGAGGTCAAGGATTTCGTGGAAAACATCCTCGGCAGTGAGGGACTGGAGCGCGCCGCCGTGGTCGCCGCACCGGCCGACGCGCCGCCGCTGCTGCGGCTGCATGGCGCCGCATACGCCACCGCCATCGCCGAGCATTTTCGCGACCAGGGCCAGCATGTGCTGCTGATCATGGACTCGCTGACCCGGTACGCACAGGCGCAGCGTGAAGTCGCGCTGGCCGTGGGCGAACCGCCGGCAACCAAGGGATACCCGCCATCGGTTTTTGCCAAATTACCGCAACTGGTGGAACGCGCCGGCAACGGCCGCGCCGGCACCGGTTCGATCACCGCGTTCTACACGGTGCTGATGGAAGGTGACGATCAACAGGATCCGGTAGCCGACGCCGCGCGCGCCATTCTCGATGGGCACATCGTGCTGTCCCGTATCTTGGCCGATCAGGGGCATTACCCCGCAATCGACATCGAAGCATCAATCTCGCGCGCCATAACCGAACTGCTGTCGCGTGACGAGCTCGAACGGGTACGCCGCTTCAAGAGCCTTTACGCGCGCTATCAGCGCAGCCGCGACCTGATCACCATTGGTGCTTACGCGCGCGGCAACGATCCATTACTCGACGAAGCCATTGGCTTGTACCCACACATGGAAGCTTTCCTGGTACAAGACTTTCAACAGCAGGAGGACTATGCCGGCAGCCGCACGCAACTGGCGGAGCTGCTCGGCACCAGCACCGCGCCGGCTTGAGCGTGCCGGGCGCGGCGCCGGTCACGTCAATGCGGCTTGCGCTCTTCGTCGTGCATATTCTTCACCACGCGGGTGAAGATGAAGATCGCCATGGCGATGATGAAACCGATGGTGAACAGGCTCAGCAGGCCGATCGGGGTCTTGAACAGCTCGTGCATGACAACGTCCATTTTCAGCTCCTTGTGTGAGCGCCCTGGAGGGCTCGGGTAGGTAAACGTCAGCGGGCGCTGGGACCACCGAGGTCGAGCGACTGATCACGGGGCGCCTGCCAATGTCCGCTCAAGCGCCACGACAGGTCTTCGGGCTCGATGATCACCTGACGGCGCCCATTATCCATGTCGGCAACAGTGCCAATATACTGATTTTGGTCCGTTCGTACCAGCAGCACGTTGATGTCCTGTTCCACATGGGTCGGGTGGATCAGTGACAGCCGCAGGTCGCCCGTCAACTCGGCCATGGGTGAGGCCAGCGACAGCGTGATGGTGCCATCCGCCTGCATCGCCAATCGCCCGCTCAGGCCCAGCGCACGCGCGCGGTCTTCCAGCGTGGTGTCCTTGTCCGGGGCCATGCCTTCCTTGTGGTAACCGGCTTTGACCAGCGGATCCGGATTGCTCGCCGCGATGAAGTAGGTGGCGAAACTGGCGACCACCGCAGCCATGGGCAGTCCGGCAATCAGCCAAACCATGGGTTCCTTCCACCACGGACGTGGCATGGTCAGAGCTTCCTTCATCGTGGACATCCTTTCAGTTGGGCATCATTTCAAGAAACTCGACTTCGCCTCTCGCGTGATGCTCGCGTCATCGGTCGATTGGATGGTGAAAAACACCGGGGTGCTCGGACGTTTCAGGTGGGAAGCGTCGGCGCGCAGCACGACGTTGACGTCGGTGGTTCCCAACGCCGGTACCTCCACCTGATCACCGGCCACGACGCGCAGTCCATCGATCCCCTGCGCGCGGATGGTGTAGCGATGTGGCCGGCCGTCCATGTTGATGATCTGCAGACGGTACAGGTTCTCGATCTGTCCGTGTTCCACCTCGCGCGACAGCGTCAGGCGGTCGCGGATCACGTCGGCACGCAATGGGACGCGCGCGGCCAGCGTGTAGACGAACGCCACCATGATCGCCAGCAGGATGAAGGCGTAGACCAGCGTGCGCGGCCGCAGCACGTGCTTGACGATCTCCCGGTCCGGATACTTGCCGTCGATGGCGTTCTGGGTCGAGTAACGGATCAGGCCCTTCGGGTAGTTCATCTTGGCCATGACCTGGTCACAGGCGTCGATACAGGCCGCGCAGCCAATGCACATGTACTGCAGGCCGTTGCGGATATCGATGCCGGTCGGACAGACCTGCACACAGATGCCGCAGTCGACACAATCGCCCAAGCCCTGCGCCTTGTAATCACTACCCTTCTTGCGCGGACCACGGCTCTCGCCGCGCCGGTAATCGTAGGTGATGATCAACGTGTCCGGATCGAACATGACGCTCTGGAAGCGGGCGTACGGACACATGTATTTGCACACCTGTTCGCGCATGAAACCGGCGAAACCCCAGGTGGTAAACCCATAGAAGAAGATCCAGAAGGTCTCCCACGGCCCCAGTTCCCACGCCATGAACGCGGCGCCCAACTCGGTAATCGGCGTGAAATAGCCGACGAAGGTGAAGCCCGTCCACAGCGACAGCACCACCCAGGCCACGTGCTTGCCACTGCGGCGCATGATCTTCTGCGCATTCCACGGCGCTTCGCTGAGCTTCTTCTGCTTGATGTGGTCGCCCTCGAACCAGCGTTCGATCCACATGAACAACTCGGTGTAGACGGTTTGCGGACAGGCGTAGCCGCACCACAGCCGGCCGGCCACCGCGGTGAACAGGAACAGGGCCAGGGCGGAGATGATCAGCAGCGCCGCGAACCAGACGAAATCCTGCGGCCACAGCACGAGGTCGAACAGGTAGAACTTGCGCGCGGCCAGGTCGAACAGCACGGCCTGACGGTCGTCCCAACGGACCCACGGCAGGCCGTAGAAGATGAGCTGAGTGAACACCACCAAGGCGATCCGCCAGCCGTTGAACACGCCGGTCACGGCGCGCGGATAGATCTTCTCCTTGACCTCGTAGAGCGAGACTTCCTGTTCGCCCTCGTTCTTGGACAGGATGGGAATGTTTTGCTGCTTCGACACTGACGGCCTCTCGCTCTGCGTCCGGTAAACATGCGTCGGGCCGCTTGCCGGCTCCACACGGGGCGGAGTCATGATCGCAGCGGCACGCCGCGCTCTTACCGGAAGACAGCCCACTCGACTGCGCCCACATCTGCCATGCCGGGCCAAATGGGCTGACTTCCGGGGTCGACTGTTGAGCCGACCCTGAATTCTACACCTTAAGGATTATTGCTGAGCCGCGGCGGCTGCACCGGATTCCATCACCGGTGCCTCCTCTGCAACGGATGCCGGTGCCGGCTTCACGCCGCCACCCAGTCCCCAGACGTAGGCGGTCAGCAGATGGATCTTGGCATCGCCCAACATGTTCTGGAATGCCGGCATACCGCCCTTGCGGCCCTTCATGATGCTGGCGACGATGTCCGCCTCGCTACCGCCATACTGCCAAGCGTCATCGACGATGTTGGGAAAGCCGGCGGCGGGGATACCCTTGCCGTCCTCACCGTGGCAACCGGCACAGGCGGCGTACTTCTCGCGCCCCGCCGCTGCCAGCGCGGCGTCGTGGGGCTTGCCGCCCATTGCCAGCACATAGTTGGCCACCTCGCGCGCGCCCGCTTCGCCACCGACCGCATCACCCATGGGCGGCATCTCGGCCATACGGCCATTGACGATGCTGTCCCGGATCTCCTCCGGCGTACCGCCGAACAACCAGAGATTGTCGGTGAGGTCGGGGAAGCCACGCGCACCGCGGGCATCCGAGCCATGACACTGCGAGCAGTAGGTCATGTACAGATTGCGCCCCATGGCGCGCGCAGCGGGATCGGCGGCAATGGCCATCGGATCCTGCTCGAGGAAGGGCTGGAACACCCGGTCGAACTGGGCATCGACGCGCGTCTTCTCGTCGTTGTACTGGGATGCCGAGGACCAGTTGAACACGCCCTGGAACTTGCCCAGTCCGGGATACAGCACCAGATAGATGATGCCGAACACCACCAACGCATAGAACAGCCACATCCACCAGCGCGGCAGCGGGTTGTTCAGTTCCTGCAGGTCGCCGTCCCAGGTCGGGTGCAGCGTTTCCGCCTGCTCACCGGGCGCCAATTTCCGCGTGGTCTGGCTCTTCAGCACCCACACGGAAAAAACGATGCCAAGGATGGTGAGCGCGGCAATGTAGTAGTGCCAGAAATCGCTGACGAAATCGGGTACCGCGTAGCCTTCGATCATTTGAGTCTCCTAATTCATTCCGACTTGCGGGTATCCTCGGGGTCTTCGCGGAACGGCAGATTGGCAGCATCATCGAACTTCTGCTTGTTGCCCCGGTGGTAGGCCCACCAGACGATCAGCACGAAGACAATGAAGAACACCACCGTCACCACGGAGCTGTAGAAACCCGCGTCCATGTTCACTGATCCCTGATGCTCAGTTGCCCTTGGGGCCGGCGGTACCGAGCACCTGCAGATACGCGATCAGCGCATCCATCTCGGTCTTGCCTTCCAGTTCGGCGGGTGCCGCGGCGATTTCCTCATCCGTGTAGGGATGACCGGCCATGTTCTTCAGCACGGTCATCTTTCTTTGGATGGTCTTCGCATCCGCGGGCGCGTCCGCCAACCAGAAATAGGCCGGCATGTTGGACTCGGGCACGACATCACGCGGGTTCATCAGGTGAACGTAATGCCACTCGTCGGAATAGCGACCACCAACCCGGTGCAGGTCCGGGCCGGTGCGCTTGGAGCCCCATTGGAAGGGACGGTCGTATACGAACTCGCCGGCCAGCGAGAAATGGCCGTAGCGTTCGGTCTCGGCGCGGAACGGGCGGACCATCTGCGAATGGCAGGTGTAGCAGCCTTCGCGAATGTAGATGTCGCGTCCGGTCAGTTGCAGCGCGGTGTAAGGCTTGAGGCCCTCCACCGGCTGGGTCGTCGACTTCTGGAAGAACAGCGGAACGATCTGCACCAAGCCGCCAACGGAGACGACGATGAACGTCAGCACCATGAGCCAGCCGATGTTCTTTTCAAGTACCTTGTGGGAAAACATGCTCGGTCTCCTCTTGCGTCAGGCGGCAACGGTTTGCGGAATGCGGGCGTCGTCGACGACACGACCCACGGCCACGGTCTTCCACACGTTGTAAGCCATCATCAGCATGCCGACGAAGAACAGCGTGCCACCGATCAGACGGATGGTGTAGAACGGGTACATTGCGTTGACCGACTGCGCGAAGCTATAGGTCAGCGTGCCATCGAGGTTGGTGGCGCGCCACATCAGACCCTGCGCGACACCGGCGATCCACAGCGCGGCAATGTACAGCACCACGCCGATGGTGGCCGTCCAGAAGTGGGTGTTGATCAGCTTGACGCTGTACATCTCCTCGCGCCCGAACAGCCGCGGGATCAGGTAGTACAGCGAGCCGATGGAGATCATCGCCACCCAGCCCAGCGCGCCGGAGTGCACGTGACCGATGGTCCATTCGGTGTAGTGCGACAGCGCGTTGACGGTCTTGACCGACATCATCGGGCCTTCGAAGGTCGACATGCCGTAGAAGGACAGCGAGGTGATCAGGAACTTCAGGATCGGATCGGTGCGCAGTTTGTGCCAGGCACCGGACAGCGTCATGATGCCATTCATCATGCCGCCCCAGGACGGCGCGATCAGCATCAGCGAGAACACCATGCCCAGCGACTGGGTCCAGTCGGGCAGCGCGGTGTACATCAGGTGGTGCGGGCCGGCCCACATGTAGATGAAGTTCAGCGACCAGAAGTGGACGATGGACAGGCGATAGGAAAAGATCGGACGACCGGCCTGCTTGGGCACGAAGTAATACATCATGCCGAGGAAGGCAGTGGTCAGGAAGAAGCCCACGGCGTTGTGGCCGTACCACCACTGCACCATGGCGTCATGCACGCCGGCATACATGGAATACGACTTGGTCAGCGTCACCGGCCAGGCCATGCTGTTGACGATGTGCAGCAGCGCGATGGTGACGATGTAGGCGCCGAAGAACCAGTTGGCGACGTAGATGTGCTGCGTCTTGCGCTTGACCACGGTGCCGAAGAACAGCACGGCGTAGGCCACCCAGACCACCGCGATGAGGACGTCGATGGGCCACTCCAGCTCTGCGTATTCCTTGCTGGTGGTGATGCCCAGCGGCAGCGTGACCGCGGCGAGCACGATGACCAGTTGCCAGCCCCAGAACACGAAGGCGGCTAGGCCGTCCGAGATCAAGCGGGTCTGACAGGTACGTTGCACCACGTACAGCGAGGTGGCGAACAGCGCCGAGCCGCCGAACGCGAAGATCACCGCGTTGGTGTGCAGCGGGCGGATGCGCCCGTAGGAAAGATACGGAGCCAAGGGCCCCAGGGCTTCGGTGAGAGCGGGCCAGATCAGCTGGGCGGACAAAATGACGCCCACCAGCATGCCGACAATTCCCCAGACCACCGTCATGATGGCGAATTGGCGGACGACCTTATAGTTGTATGTTGCTTCCATACGGGTCTCCTTAACGCAGCTGTTGCAGGTTGAAAAACGAACGCCGAAAAAACGACATCGAAATCCTAAATACCCTCTCGACCAAAGTCAATCGGGCGCATTATCTGTTTTTTTTGGGCTTTGTATATCGGCCGGGCCAACCACCGGACTGTCGTCATCCATCAGGATACGGTGCGCAGGCCCTTCCATGTCCTCGAACTGCCCGCTCTTGACCGCCCACAGGAACACCAGGGCGATCACCGCCACGAACACCAAGCTTAGCGGGATGAGCAGATAGAGGATGTCCATTGGCAGTCTTTATAGACGCCGCGCGAAGAACTGGCCAGTCGGACGCATCGACGATCCATCCTGTTTATGACCGGTTGGCGCGCGACAGGCGCAAGGCGTTGAGCACCACCAGCAGCGACGACGACGACATGCCGATGCCGGCCATCCACGGCGTGACGTGACCCAACGCCGCGGCCGGCAGCGCCAGCGCGTTGTACAGCGCCGACCATGCCAGATTCTGGCGGATGATGCGCTGGGTCTTGCGCGCCAGACGCACGCCGTCGGCCAGCCGCCCGATCTCGCTCGACAGCAACACCATGTCAGCCGCGGCCTGCGCCGCCTCGGCGCCCTGATCGATGGCGATGGACACCTGCGCCTGCGCCAGCACCGGTGCATCGTTGACGCCATCGCCGGTCATTACCACGACGGCGCCCTCGCGTTGCAGCGCGCGCACCGCTTCCAGCTTGTCCTCCGGCAGCATGCCGCCGCGCGCATCCTCGATACCCAGTTCGGCCGCCAGCGCACGCACGTTGTCCGGACGATCACCGGAATACAGACGCACGCGCACGCCCAGCGCCTTCAGATCGGCGACCAGCCGGCGCGCCTGCGGTCGCGGCGCATCCCCCAACGCAAACCAGGCGACCACGCCCTCGTCATCGGCCAGACCAACCACCGTGACGCCGGCGGCAAACCGCCCGACCGGCACCGTCGCGCCGACGAATTCCGGGGCGCCGAGGCGATAGACCCTCCCCTCGATACGCCCCTCCACGCCCCGTCCGGGGGTGTAGCGCAACTCGCTCGCGGCCGGACCGTCGGCCGGCGCGGCATCGCGCAAGGCCGCCGCGACCGGATGCGTCGCACCCTGCTCCAAGGCGCGTGCCAGGGCGAGCGCACGCGCGCCGTCGCCGCGCAGGATTTCGCTGTCGACCAGGGAGAAGCGGCCCGTGGTCAGGGTGCCGGTCTTGTCGAACACGAAGTCGGTGGCATGCGCCAAGGTCTCCAGCGCATGGCCACGCGTCGACAGCAGCCCCAGCCGGGTGAGTCGGCCGAGGCCGGCGGTCAGCGCCGTGGGCGTGGCCAGCGCCAGCGCGCAGGGGCAGGACACCACCAGCACGGATACCGTGATCCAGAACGCGCGCGTGGCATCCACCACATACCACGCCGCGGCGACGCCGACCGCGGCGACCAGCAACGCCAGCACGAACCAGCCCGCCACCCGGTCGGCCAACTGTGCCAGGCGCGGCTTTTCCGCCAGCGCGCGGTCGAGCAGACGGACGATGCTGGACAGCACGGTATCGGCGCCGACTTTATCGACGCGCACCACCAGCGGGCTGTCGAGGTTGATGCTGCCGCCGATCACCGCATCGCGCGCATGCTTGGGCACTGGCAGCGATTCACCGGTGAGCAGGGATTCGTCGACACTGGAACGCCCCTCGACCACCGCACCGTCGGCCGGGAAACTGTCGCCCGGTCCGACCAGCACATGGTCGCCAGCACTCAGTTTCACCGCCGCCACCACCTCCTCGTCGCGCGTGGCGGGATAGCCGGGCAGGCGCGTGGCCGCGGCCGGTATCAGTTTGACCAGGCTCTCGGCCGCCTCGGCGGAACGCTTGCGCGCGTTCATCTCCAGGAAGCGCCCGGTGAGCAGGAAGAACACGAACATCACCACGGCGTCGTAATACACCACGCTGGAGCCGGTGAAGGTGCCGTAGATGCTGGCCAGATACGCTGCCCCGATGCCCAGCGCCACGGGTACGTCCATGCCGGCACGGCCGCGGCGGAGATCGCGCCAGGCGCCCTGGAAGAACGGCACCGCCGAGTAGAACACCACTGGCGTGGTCAGGATCAGGCTGGCGAAGCGCATCAGCGCCTCGATGTCGCTGGTCATGGCGCCGGCCTCGGCGACGTATTCCGGCACCGCGTACATCATGACCTGCATCATGCCCAGCCCGGCGATGGCCAGGCGGCGGATGGCGGTATTGCGCTCCTTGCGGTACAGCTCCTCCTGCCGGTTGGTGTCGAACGGATAGGCCAGATAGCCGATGTCCTGCACGGCCTTGAGGATGTCCGACAGGCGCACCTGCCGCTCGTCCCAGCGCACGCGCATGCGCCGCGTGGAAAAATTGATATCGGCCGCGAGCACACCCGGCAACTGGCGCACATGACGTTCGTTCAGCCAGACGCAGGCGGCGCAGACGATGCCCTCCAGGATCAGGCTGGCCTCGCGCTCATCGCCCTCGCCAAACACGAAGCTGGTCTGCACCTCGGGCAGATCGTACAAAGCCAGATTGCGCAGTTCGTCGAGCGCCGCCTCCGGCGTCTTGGGCAGGTCGGTGCGCAGCCGGTAATAATCGGCATTGCCGCTATCGATGATGGTCTGCGCCACCGCCTGGCAGCCGGCGCAGCAGGCCGGCTCCTGGCGCTGCTCGTAGCGGATGACGTAACGCGCGCCGGCGGGCACCGGCTCGCCACAGTGAAAACAGCGCGCCCCCGCGGGCGGCAGCGCACGCACGGCGTCGCCGGGTGCGCTCAGGGTCTGGGTGTCGCTCATCGGCGCGATTCTACCTGCGCTCGCCCAGCCAGTTGGCGAGCCGCGCGAACTCGGCCACGGACAGCGTTTCGCCACGGCGGGCCGGATCGATGCCCAGTTCCAGCAACAGGGCCTCCTCCGCCAGCCCGCGCAGCGCATTGCGCAGCGTCTTGCGGCGCTGGCCGAACGCGCGCGCGACCACCTCGGCGAACACCTGGCCATCGTCGTAGCGCACTTCGCTCGCGGACAACGGTGTCAACCGGACGATGGCGGACTCCACCTTGGGCTGAGGTCGGAACGCACCCGGCGGCACCACGAACAATTTCTCCACGCGGAAGCGGGCCTGCAACATCACCGACAGCCGTCCGTATTCCGGGGTGTCTGGCGCCGCAGCCATGCGTTCCACCACTTCGCGTTGCAGCATGAAGGTCATGTCACGAAGGTGGCCCGCATACCGGGCCAGATGGAACAGCAGCGGCGACGAGATGTTGTATGGCAGGTTGCCCACCACGCGCAGCATGCCGCCAGCGGCCAGCGCGGCGAAATCGAAACGCAGCGCATCCGCCGCATGCACACTCAGGCGCTGCGGTGGAAAAGCCGCGCGCAGACGCTCGGCCAGGTCGCGATCCACTTCGACCACATGCAGGTGCGGCAGTACCTGCAGCAACGGTGCCGTCAGCGCGCCGGGACCGGGGCCGATCTCCACCATCAAGTCAGCCGCGTCCGGACGGATGGCGGCGACGATGCGCGCGATGTAATGCGCGTCCACCAGGAAATGCTGGCCCAGCGCCTTCTTCGCCTGGGGCAGTGGAGCCGTCGGCGGCAAGGCTCCCTCCGATCCGACACGCGCGCTCACACCGCCGCCCGCCGCCGCGCCATGGCCCGTGCCGTTTCCAGCGCCACGCACAGGCTGCCCACGTCCACCTGGCCGCTGCCGGCACGTTCCAGCGCCGTGCCGTGATCGACCGAGGTCCGCACGAACGGCAGGCCCAGCGTGATGTTGACGCCGGCACCGAAACTGGCGTGTTTCAACACCGGCAGACCCTGGTCGTGGTACATGGCCAGCACGGCGTCGGCTTCGGCCAGCAACTGCTGCTGGAACAGCGTATCGGCCGGCAGCGGTCCGCGCAGATCCAGGCCCTGCGCGCGCAGACGCGCCAGCACCGGTGCGATCACCTCGATCTCCTCATGCCCCAGGTGGCCGCCCTCGCCGGCGTGCGGATTGAGCCCGGCCACCAGGACGCGCGGCCGGGCGATGCCGAAGTCGTCGCGCAACGCCGCGGCGAGGATGCGCAGCGTGCTTTCCAGCAACTCCGGCGTGACGGCGTCTGCCACCGCGCGCAACGGCAGATGCGTGGTGACCAGCGCGACGCGCAGACCGCCGCCGGCCAGCATCATCACCACGTGCGCCACGCCGGCGCGCGCTGCCAGATATTCGGTGTGCCCGGTGAAGGCGATGCCGGCCTCGTTGATCACGCCCTTATGCACCGGGCCGGTCACCAGGCCGGCGAATTCGCCGCTCAGACAGCCGGCGCAGGCGCGTTGCAAGCCGTCCAGCACGGCGGCCGCGTTGCCGGCATCGAGACGCCCCGGGGTCACCGCGCGCGCCACCGGCACGTGCAGCAAACTGAGCGGCGCCGGCGTCGCGGCCACGTAATCCGGCAACGCGAAGTCCACACCGAGCATCGCGGCGCGCGCCGCCAGCACCGCGCGATCCGCCAGCACCACCACCGGCGCCGCCGCATCCACACCCTGGTGCGCCAGCAACACGCACAGATCGGGACCGATGCCCGCCGGCTCGCCCGCGGTCAATATCAGCGGTCGCGTCGGTTCCGGCCGCAGGAAAGAAAAAGGGCGGCTCGCGCCGCCCCCGTCCACCACCGGCACGCTCAATCGCGTTCGCCGGTGAAGGCGCCCAGCAGGTGCAACAGGCTGGTGAACAGGTTGTAGATCGACACGTACAGCCCCACCGTGGCCAGCACGTAGTTGGTTTCGCCGCCGTTGACGATCTCGCTGGTCTGCCACAGGATCAGGCCGCACATCAGGAACGCGAACATCGCCGAAACGGTCAGCGCCAGCGCCGGCATCGGGTAACCGAACAGCGACGAGACCAACGCGACGATGGCGGCGATGAAGGCCACCAGGATGCCGATCATCAGGAAGTTGCGCATGAAGCTGAAGTCCTTGCGCGTATACAGCACGTAGCCGGACAGGCCGACGAAAGCACCACCGGTGATGCCCAGGGCCAGCATGACGATCTGGGCGCCGTTGGCCAGGGCAAGGTAGTGCGTCAGCACCGGACCGAGCCCGAAACCGAGTAGGCCGGTCACGCCGAACACGACGTAGATGCCGGTGGCCGACTGCGCGGTGCGCGGCACCACGAACCACAGCAAGCCCAGCGCGATCAGGCTGGTGACCAGGCTGACGCCGTAAGGCACGGCCAGGGCCATCGACACGCCGGCCATCAGCGCGCTGAACAGCAGCGTCATGGCCAGCAGCATGTAGGTGTTGCGCAATACCTTGTTGGTCTCGCCGGCGCCGCTGACGACGACACCGTCCAAGTGCGCGACGTTCTGGTACGGGTTCTGCATCGTTGTAGCTCCACGTGCGGGTTGAAAACGGGGCTAAGACTACCGGCGGCGGCAAAGAGTTTCAACCGCACGCCGATGACGCGCATACCCCGGGGCACTGGCTTGCCCGCCACGCGCTGGATAGAATTGCGCGCTTTACCGCATTTCCGGCGCAACCATGGCACTCATCGTCCAGAAGTACGGCGGCACCTCGGTCGGTTCCGTCGAGCGCATCCGCAATGTCGCCGAGCGCGTCGCCAAGTTCAAGATGCTTGGCCATCAGGTCGTGGTGGTTGTGTCCGCCATGTCCGGCGAAACCAACCGGCTGATCGCGCTGGCCAAGGAGATCCAGAAGGAGCCGGACCCGCGCGAACTGGACGTGCTGCTGTCCACCGGCGAACAGGTCACCATCGCCCTGCTCGCCATGGCGTTGAAGGATCTGGGCCTGCGCGCCAAGAGCTACACCGGCGCGCAGGTGCGCATCGTCACGGACAGCGCGCATACCAAGGCGCGCATCCTGTCGATCGACGAAAACCGCATCCGCGAGGACCTCGCCAGCGGCCACGTGGTCGTCGTCGCCGGCTTCCAGGGCATCGACGAGGCCGGCAACATCACCACGCTGGGCCGGGGCGGCTCGGACACCACCGGCGTGGCGCTGGCGGCCGCATTGAAGGCGGACGAGTGCCAGATCTACACCGACGTCGACGGCGTCTACACCACGGATCCGCGCATCGTGCCGGATGCGCGCAAGCTCGACACCATCACCTTCGAGGAAATGCTGGAACTGGCCAGCCTGGGCTCCAAGGTGCTGCAGATCCGCTCGGTCGAGTTCGCCGGCAAATATCAGGTCAAACTGCGCGTGCTCTCCAGCTTCGCCGACGAGGGCGAGGGCACGCTGATCACCTTCGAGGAAGACAGCATGGAACAACCCGTCATCACCGGTATCGCCTTCAACCGCGACGAAGCCAAGCTCACCGTGTTGGGCGTGCCGGACAAACCCGGCATCGCCGCGCACATCCTCGGCCCCATCGCCGACGCCAACATCGACGTCGACATGATCGTGCAGAACGTCGGCATCGACGGCACCACCGACTTCTCGTTCACCGTGCACCGCAACGAGATGAAAAAGGCGCTGGACGTGCTGGCCATGGTCAAGAGCGCCATCGGCGCGCGCGACGTGATCGGCGATGACCGCATCGCCAAGGTGTCCATCGTCGGCGTCGGCATGCGCAACCACGCCGGCGTGGCCGGCATGATGTTCAAGACCCTGGCGCAGGAGAACATCAACATCCAGATGATCTCCACCTCGGAGATCAAGATCTCGGTGATCGTCGACGACAAGTACATGGAGCTGGCGGTACGCGCGCTGCACCAAGCCTTCGGCCTCGACCGGTCGCCAGCGGCCTGACCCCGACCGACATTGCTTTCCCATGGCCGCGCGGGTATCCTTGCGCGGCTTTGTCCGGCCTCGCCGGCGCAAGACTGGAGACGTGGCCGAGAGGTCGAAGGCACTCCCCTGCTAAGGGAGCATACGGGCAAAAACCTGTATCGAGGGTTCGAATCCCTCCGTCTCCGCCAACCTCACCCCCAACGCCCTGCATAAGCCCCAGCGGGGATGTTGCGCCCCGATACTCGACATGCACCGCACCTGCCGGTTTACTCGGGTGACGACCGGACTCCGATCGACATCAATCCGATCGACATCAAAGCGCCGGTTCCGGGTTTGGCGGGAGGCCATCGACATTGCGGCATGGTTGAACATGACCCAGAATGCCACGACGAGCGAACGGGAGCCGCCGATGGAACTGATGGATGCACTGCGCCACGCGATACAGGACTGGGTCATACCGGAACTGGACAAACTGCACCTGGAAAATGCGGAGATCCGCACGACCCTGGGCCTGACCAACAAGCGCCTGGACGACATTCAGCAGCAGCTCATCGATCAGAGTCGCCGCATCGACGAAACCAACAAGCGCATCGACAAGGTTCATGACGACCTGCTGGCGCGCATCGACGAGACCAACAAGCGTCTCGATCGGCTGTACGAAGTGATCGTGCGCCGCGACGAGCATGTCGGCCTGGAGCACTGGGTACGCGAGCTGGACCGCAAGATTGACTCGCTGGAACGCCGGCTCGCCGCCTGACCGGCCGGCTGCGCGCGGACGCCCGCTGGATTGTCACACAGCGCGCCGCTGCGCGGCCCACGATGAGGTCATCGCAACCGCTCTGCATGACCTACGCAAACCCAGCCATTTCCGGCTAGCCGCCGCTTGCTTCCTGCTTCATGGCGGCCGGGTTTGTGACCAACCTTCGACAATCCGCGTTTGCGGGCCATCGGCCCAGTGGTCGCCGGTAACGGAAGCCCCGGCATGCCGGCGGCATGCGTCATGGAGCGGCAACATCCGGCTGTTAGCTTCGCCCATCCCGATGCCACCCGACGGAGCACGCCATGCGCGATCCCAAGCAGCCCACGACCATCATCGACCACGGCGACGGCGACGAGCCGCGGTGCAACGCCTCGGCCAATGCCGATTTCGCCAGCGTGCTGCAGGCACGCATGAGCCGGCGCGCGGTGCTCAAGGGCGGCCTGGGCGCGTCGCTGGCGGCCTTGTTCGCGCCGCTGACCCCAGCGTTCGCTTATGGCACCACACAGGCCAGCGCTTCGCTGCTGGGTTTCGCGCCGGTGCCGGCCAGCGCCGCCGACCGGGTGACGGTACCCACCGGCTACCGCGTGCAGGTGCTGGCCCCCTGGGGCACGCCGCTGTCCGGCACCGACGTGCCGTTCGACCCGATCCGGACCAGCGGCGCCGATCAGGCGGCGCTGGTGGGCAGCCATCACGATGGCATGCATTTCTTCCCGATCGAGGGAACGGACCCTTACCAGGGCAGTTCGGACGATGGTCTGCTGGTGATGAACCATGAGTACGTGGAACCGCGCTTTATGCACGCTTCCGCGGTCGGCCGTGCGCTCACGCGCAGCGCTGTACCGCTCGACGCCAACGGCAAACGCGCGGCGGACGAAGTGCTGAAGGAACTCAACGGCCACGGCGTCAGCGTGCTGCGCATCCGGCGCAATGCGGACGGCGTGTGGAACGTGGTGGCGGACCCGCGCAACCGCCGCATCACCGGTCTCACACCCATGATCCTCAGCGGTCCGGTGCGCGGCGACGACAAGGTGAAGACCAAGTACAGCCCGGACGGCACCATGACCCGCGGCACGCTGAACAACTGCGCGCATGGCGTCACGCCGTGGAACACCTATCTGACCTGCGAGGAAAACTGGGCGGGTTACTTCGTCAACCGAGGCGAACGGCCGCGCGAACACGCACGCTACGGCGTGGCCACCAAGACCGCGCGTTACGGCTGGGACCTGGCCGACAGCGGCGCCGACGAATTCATCCGCTTCGATGCCGGCGCCAAGGCGGCCGATGCCACGCAGGATTACCGCAACGAGCCCAACACTTTCGGCTGGGTGGTCGAGATCGACCCGTTCGACCCGAACGGCGTGCCGGTCAAACGCACGCATCTCGGCCGCTTCGCCCACGAAGGCGTGATCTTTCACGCACCGGTCGAGGGCAAACCGGTGGTGTGTTACTCCGGCGACGATGCGCGCGACGAATACATCTACAAGTTTGTCAGCGCCCAGCCCTACCACCAGGCCAGCGCCAGCGGCGCGCTGCTGGACGAGGGCACGCTGTACGTGGCCCGCTTCAATGCCGACGGCACCGGCGACTGGCTGCCGCTGAAATGGGGTCACGGCCCGCTGGTGCCGCAGCCGGTCAACCAGGGCGAGGAACCGGACTGCGACTGTTTCAAGAGCCAGGCCGACGTGCTGCTCAACACCCGCCTGGCCGCCGACAAACTGGGCGCGACCAGGATGGACCGGCCGGAATGGGGCGCCATCGACCCGCACACCGGTCTGGTCTATTTCACCTTGACCAACAACACCAGCCGCAAGACCGCCGACGCCGCCAATCCGCGCGCCAACAGCCGCTGGGGCCACATCATTCGCTGGCGCGAAGCGGGCAACGACCCGGCCGCGACCCGCTTCGAATGGGATATCTTTCTGCTTGCCGGCCCCTCCGGCGATTCGCGCTTCGCCGGAAAGCCGCTCACCGCGGAACAGATCTTCAACAGTCCGGACGGCCTGTGGTTCGATCCGGATGGCCGCCTGTGGATCCAGACCGACACCAGCGAAAGCGTCATGAATGCCGGCGACTACGCCCAGTTCGGCAACAACCAGATGCTCGCCGCCGACCCGGCGCGCAGCGATCTGCGCCGCTTCCTGGTGGGGCCGCTGGGCCAGGAGATCACCGGTGTGATCACCACGCCGGACCGGCGCACGATGTTCGTCAACATCCAGCATCCGGGCGCATCCACCTCGGCAGAGGACTTCGCCGCCGGCAGGCTCACCGGCACCTGGCCCAACCAGGGACGTTACCCGCGCTCCGCCACGGTGGTGATCACGCGCGAGGACGGCGGCATCATCGGCGCATGATACCGTGCTACCCGACCGGGGTCCCGGTCGGGCCAAACGCGGGTCAACGCATCGCCTCGGCCGCCACGTTCTCGGCCAGACGCAAGGCCGATGGTCGCGTGCGCTGCTCGACGAACAGCGCGCTGCCATCCACCCGTTTGGCCATGTGCTTGGCCTCGCTGGCGGCGCGGGCCACTTCCTGGTAATGCGTGTAGTGCGCGGGGTCGATGGCCACCGCACCGATCGACAAGCTCACCAGCGCGTGGAACACGACGCGGCCACGCCGGTCCTCGCACCGGTAGCCGCCCGCGGCGACGTGGTCCGCCTGGAACAGCGCCAGGCGTTCCTCGTCGAAGCGATCGATCATCGCCTTACAGCGCGCGCGCCAGTCATCGCTCTGGAACAGCACGACGAAATCGTCGCCGCCGATGTGGCCGACGAAATCCAGCTCCGGATTGACTGCATCGCGCAACAGGCGCGCGAGCAGACGGATCATATCGTCGCCGCGGCGGAAGCCGTACACGTCGTTGTAGGGCTTGAACTGGTCGAGATCGGCATAGGCGGTGACGAAACCCTGGCCGCCCGCCAGCAGCCGTTCCAGATGCTGCTGGATCGGCACGTTGCCGGGCAGGCCGGTCAACGGATTGGCGTAGCGCGCGGCGACGATCTGCATCTGCGTCACCTCGCGCATCAGGTCAAAACCGGAGCCCAGGCCGACGTAAGTGCCCAGTTCGGTAATGATGAAGCCCTGGGTGAACGCCTGTTTGCCCTTGCGCACCACCAGTTCGGACAGATCCTGGATCGGCGTCGCCTTGTCGACGATCAACGGATCCGCCTCCATGATCATGCTGCACGGCTTGCGCCCGAACAGTTCGCGCCCGAATTTGTTGATGAAGCGGTCGAGCAAAGCCGGGCGATGGATGATGCCGACCGGCACGCCGTCGCGCAGCACGGCCACC
Source organism: uncultured Burkholderiales bacterium (assembly GCA_937949525.1). Taxonomy (GTDB): domain Bacteria; phylum Pseudomonadota; class Gammaproteobacteria; order Burkholderiales; family Thiobacillaceae; genus PFJX01. The sequence goes on from CALEDT010000017.1 coordinate 109,175, forward strand.
GCGTGCAGGTCGGGGTTGCGCAGCATCATGTCGAGCACCGCCTCGCTGCGGGTATCGGCTTGTACCGGTGTCGCCGGGATGATCAGACGTTCGGCGGTGATCGGGCGGTGTCCGCCGGACATGGGGAACACGCTGACCGGCCCGCCGTTCAGACCGTTGAGCGCCTGCGCCGGCGGCAGGCGGGCGGGTGTCGAGGACGGTCGGCCGATCAGGTAGCCCTGGGCGTAGCGGATACCCAGGTCGCGCATGATGGCCTGCTCGGCGCGGGTCTCGACGCCTTCAGCGATGACCGCGGCGTGCGCGCCTTCGGCGAGTTGCTGGATGGAACGCACGAATTGCAGTTTGTGCGGATCCTGGTCGATGCCGGACACGAAGTGCTTGTCGATCTTGACGAACGCCGGTTTCAGTTCCGACCACAGCCGCAGGCTGGAGAAGCCCTCGCCGAAGTCGTCCATGGCCACCTCCAGCCCGCCGACGCGCAGCGCATCCACCGCACGCTTGAGCGCAGCGTAGTCGAACCCGGCAGTGTTCTCGGTGATCTCGAAGATCAGTCGATGCCGTTCCAGCCCGTGCCGCGCCAGTCGCTCCAATACCGCTTCGAGGCCGAAGGCCGGATCGAGCAGGCTGCCCGGCGTCAGATTCACGAACAGCCGGCCGGGCAGGCGCAGGCGGGCAAAGGTAGCCATGGCTACATCGCAGCACAGCGCGTCCAGCTGGCTCACCTGACCGCACGCCTCGGCCATCCTGAATAGCGCCTGTGGCGCATGCAGCGCGCTATCGGAAGGACCGCGCGCGAGTGCCTCGTAACCGGCGATGCAGCCTTCGGCCATGTCCAGGATGGGCTGCAGCAGCGTGGTCACACGGGCGTCGGCCAGGATCTCGTCGAAACGAAGCTGCAACTCGGCGGGATTCATGGGCATGGTGAACTCGTGACTGGAGTGCAAAAAACGGATGCCATCGATACCTGGCCCCGCCAGGCGTCATCGTGATCGACCCGGCCGGCCATCCGTCGCATGCAATCGGCAAAGCCCCGGTCAGGATCGAAAGCCGGCGGTTTTTAACAGAACGACATGACGGTTGTTCGCGCCCCGGTCATCCACCACCTTGCGGATTTCAGGCGGCGCGCAACAGCCGGCGCCACGACCCGCCGGCGAGATAGGCGCCGATCTCGCCGGCCGCCAGCGGCGCGCCGAACAGAAAGCCCTGCACGGCATCGCAACCGTTGGCGCGCAGGAAGGCGAGCTGCGCGACGCTGTCCACCCCTTCGGCGACGGTGCGCAAACCCAGGCGCCGACCGAACGCCAGCAGTGCCGCCACCAACTCGCGGCTCTGCGGGTTGTGGTCGATCTCCTCGACGAAGGACAGGTCGATCTTGATCGCGGCCAGCGGCAACTGACGCAGCAGCGCGAACGAGCAGAAGCCGGCACCGAAATCGTCCAGCGCGCAGCGGAAACCGGCGTGATGCAGCGCCAGCAGGCCGTCGAGACGCTCGGGGTGACCGGACAGAGCGCTTTCCGGGCACTCCAGCGTGATGTCCTCGGGAGTGCGCCCATGCTCGCGCAGCAACGCCAGTAACGGCGCGGGATCGCGCAGCGCAGCGAGCTGGCATCCGGACAGGTCGAGTGACAGGCCGATGCGGTGGTCCGCATGGGCGTCGAGCGCGGCCAGTGCCTGGCGCAGCGTATCCAGGCCGAGCTCGGGCATCAAACCGAGACGCTCGACGTGGTTGACGAAACGACGCGCTTCCAGCACCCCCAATTCGGGATGGTCGAAGCGCAGCAGCATCTCGATGCGCTCGACCTCGCCGCCGGACAGCGAAATTTCTGGCAGGAAGCGCAGTTCGAAGCGGTGCTCGGCGTGGCCGCGCAACAGTTCGTCATCGAACGAGCGGCGTGCGCGCGCCGCCTGCTCGTGCGCCTCGCGATGGAAGCGCAGGCGCGCGCGCCCTTCGCGCTTGGCCAGATAGAGCGCGCGGTCGGCGGCATCCAGCAGGCTCTCGACATCGACGCCATCGTCCGGGTACAGCGCCACACCGATGCTGGCGCCGATGCGAACTTCCTGGCCGTCGATGTGATAGGGGCGGGACACGCTCTCGATCAGCGTGTCCCCCACGCGCTGCGCGCTGGCGGCCGCATCCTCGGACAGCAGTGCCGCGACGAACTCGTCGCCGCCGCGCCGGCTCAGGGTATCGCTGGCACGCACGCAAGCCTGCATGCGCCGCGCCGCCTCGGCCAGTACCCGGTCGCCGAAAGCGTGGCCGTAGCGGTCGTTGACCGGTTTGAAACCGTCGATGTCCAGATACAGCACCGCCATGCCGCCGCCGTAGCGTTGCAACTGGGCAATCATGCGGCGCACGCGGTCGGTGAACAGGATGCGGTTGGGCAGACCAGTGAGCGCATCGAAATGGGCCAGCCGGCGTACCCGCTCCTCCTCCCGCTTGCGTTCGCTGATATCCGAGAACAGGCCGACATACCGCGTCGTGCGCGCGCCCGGCGCGCCGACCGCGACGATGGACAGCCAGCAGGCATAGGACTCGCCGTTCTTGCGCCGGTTGACCATCTCGCCTGACCAGCGGCCCACGCCCAGCAGGCTTTCCCTGATCACGCCGAACGTCTCGCGCTGCGGCTGGCCGGGTGCGAGCAGCGACGCCGGCTGGCCGACCGCTTCGTCGGCGCGGTAACCGCTGATCTCGCTGAACGCCGGATTGACCGTGAGGATACGGCCATCGGCGTCGGTCACCACCAAGCCCTCGCTAGCGGCGTCGAACGCCAGCCGCGCCAGACGCAGGTCGCGCGCCCACGCCGCGTCGCGCAACGCCTTGGACACCGCATCCCTGAGCAGCGCCGTGTCGATCGGCTTCAACACGTAGCGGTCGACACCGATATCCAGCGCCTCGCGCAGATGTTCGGTCTGCGACGACGCCGACACCACGATGATCTGGGCATCGGCATCCTCGGCGCGGATCGCCCGGCTCATCGCCAGGCCATCCATACGCGGCATGATCACGTCGGTAACCACCACGTCCGGCTGCCAGGCACGCCAACGCTCGATGCCTTCGCTGCCATCCGCCGCCACCTCGACCTCGACGCCGAGCGAGCGGATCGCCTCGCGCATGAGCATGCGCAACGCGGCACTGTCCTCCACTACCAATACGCGCGCGGAATGGATCGTAGCAACCATGGTGTCGGCCATGCGCGCATGCTAGCACGCTGGCTGGCGCCGTCACCGGCCGCACCGGCTTCACGCGCTGGGCGCGCTTTTTTCGCCACCGGGCTTGCGTATAGAATGCCGGGTCCACCACAACGGTCACCGCCCGCCGCCATCATGCAGATCGGCCCCTATCGGCTCAGGAACCATCTGGTCGTCGCGCCCATGGCGGGCGTGACCGACCGGCCGTTCCGCCAGTTGTGCAAACGCATGGGCGCGGGCATGGCGGTCTCCGAGATGGTGACGTCCAACTCCCTGCTGTACGGCTCGGCCAAGACGTTGCGACGCGCCGACCACGAGGGCGAGGTCGCCCCGGTCAGCGTGCAGATCGCCGGCGCCGACCCGGCCATGATGGCGGCGGCGGCACGCCACAACGTCGAACGCGGCGCGCAGATCATCGACATCAACATGGGCTGCCCGGCCAAGAAAGTGTGCAACGTCATGGCCGGCTCGGCGCTGCTGCAGGACGAGGCGCTGGTGGCGCGCATCCTCGACGCCGTGGTCCGCGCGGTGCCGGACACGCCGGTCACGCTGAAGATCCGCACCGGCTGGGACAAGGCCCACCGCAACGCGCTCAACGTGTTGCGCATCGCCCAGGACTGCGGCATCCAGGCCCTGGCCATCCACGGCCGCACCCGTGCCTGCGGCTACAGCGGCGAGGCGGAATACCAGACCATCGCCGCGGTGAAAGCGGTGGCGCGCATCCCGGTGATCGCCAACGGCGACATCACCACGCCGGAGAAGGCGCGTCACGTGCTGCAGGTCACCGGCGCGGACGGCATCATGATCGGCCGCGCCGCGCAGGGCCGGCCCTGGCTGTTCCGCGAGATCGCCCATTATCTGGCGACCGGCGAGCGGCTGCCGGCACCGGAGGTGACCGAGATCCACCAGGTGCTGCTGACGCATCTGGATGCGCTGTACGCGTTCTATGGCGAACTCGCCGGCACGCGCATGGCGCGTAAGCACATCGCCTGGTACACACGCGGGCTGGCGGATTCCGCCGGCTTCCGCCATGCCATGAATCGGCTGGAGAGCACCCGCGCCCAGCTCGATGCGGTCAACGATTTCTTCCGGCGCGCGCGTGAACGCGGCCAGCGTCCGATCGATCTCGACGCCGCGCCGGCCGAGCGCGCCGCGGCGTGAACCCCACCCAGGCCACCGCGATGGAACCGCAATTCAACGAAAGCGAACTCGCCGCCTGTCTGCGCCGGGAGCTGATCCAGTATTTCAAGGATCTGGACGGCGAGGCGCCGTCGGGCATCTACGAGATGGTGCTCAACTGCGTCGAGAAACCCATGCTCGAAGTCATCCTCGATCGCGCCGGCGGCAATCAGAGCCGCGCCGCCGAATGGCTGGGCATCAACCGCAACACGCTGCGCAAGAAGATGTCGCTGCACGGCGTGAAATAGATTCCTTCACCCCAACCCAACCGCACCCGCATGCAACGCGCCCTGCTCTCCGTTTCCGACAAGACCGGTCTGATCGATTTCGCCCGCGCGCTGGCCGAATCCGGCGTCGAACTGCTCTCCACCGGCGGCACCGCGCGTGCGCTGCGCGAGGCCGGCCTGGCGGTACGCGAGGTGGCCGATTTCACCGGCTTTCCGGAGATGCTCGACGGCCGCGTCAAGACCCTGCACCCGCGCGTGCACGCCGGCATCCTGGCGCTGCGCGACCAAGCCGAGCATGTCGCCACCATGCGGGCGCACGGGCTGGAATACATCGACCTGGTTTGCGTCAACCTGTACCCGTTCGCGCAGACCGTGGCCGGGCCGCATACGCTGGAGCAGGCGATCGAGAACATCGACATCGGTGGCCCCGCCATGGTGCGTTCGGCGGCGAAGAACCATCGCCATGTCGCCATCGTCACCGACCCGGCCGACTATCCCGCGCTGATCGCCGAACTGCGCGCCAACGGCGGCACATTGAGCGCCGCCACGCGCCTGGCGCTGGCGCAGAAGGCGTTCTCGCATACCGCGCGTTACGACGGCCAGATCAGCAACTACCTGACCGCACTCAACGCCGACGGCACGCGCAGCGCATTCGGCGAATGCCTGAACCTGCAATTTCGGCGCGCGCAAGTGTGCCGTTACGGCGAGAACCCGCATCAGAACGGCGCGTTCTACGTCGAGGACGACGCCCCGGCCGGAAGCATCGCGCGCGCGCGCCAGCTCCAGGGTAAGGAACTGTCGTACAACAACATCGCCGACACCGATGCGGCGCTGGAGTGCGTCAAGCAGTTCGGTGACGCGCCTGCGTGCGTCATCGTCAAGCACGCCAACCCCTGCGGCGTGGCCTACGGCGCCGACCTGCTCGATGCCTACGACCGCGCCTATCGCACCGATCCGGAATCCGCGTTCGGCGGCATCATCGCCTTCAACCGTCCGCTCGACGGCGCCACCGCGCAGGCCATCGTCGAGCGCCAGTTCGTCGAGGTGATCGTCGCGCCCGTGGTGAGCGAGGACGCAACCGCTACGGTGGCCGCCAAGAAGAACGTGCGCCTGCTGGCCTGCGGCGCCTGGGCTGACGACGACGGCGCGCGGCTGGACATGAAGCGCGTCGCCGGCGGCCTCTTGGTGCAGGACACCGACCGGCTGCTGCACGGCGAGCTCAAGGTGGTCACCCGGCGCGCGCCGGACCAGCAGGAGATGGCCGACCTGCTGTTCGCCTGGCGTGTGGCCAAGTTCGTCAAGTCCAACGCCATCGTCTATGCGCGCGACGGCATGACCATCGGCGTTGGCGCCGGGCAGATGAGCCGGGTCAATTCCGCGCGCATCGCCGCCATCAAGGCCGAGCACGCCGGGCTGGCGGTAGCCGGCTCGGTGATGGCGTCCGACGCCTTCTTCCCGTTCCGCGACGGCATCGACCAAGCCGCCGCCGCCGGCATCCGTGCGGTGATCCAGCCCGGCGGCTCGATGCGCGACGAGGAGGTGATCGCGGCCGCGGACGAGCACGGTCTGGCCATGGTGTTCACCGGTGTGCGCCATTTCCGGCACTGAACACCGGCAGCGCCCCCCGGATCCAGGCCGAACCGTTTTTCCAACCCGTCAGCCACCCGTTCACCATGAAACTACTCGTCATCGGCGCCGGCGGCCGTGAACACGCGCTGGCCTGGCGCCTGAAACAATCGCCGCGTGTGCAGAAGGTGTTCGTCGCACCCGGTAACGGCGGCACCGCGCGCGAGGAAGGTCTGGAGAACGTCGCCATCGATGCGATCGACGAGCTGGTGGCGTTCGCGCGGCGCGAGGACATCGCACTCACCGTGGTCGGCCCGGAAGCACCGCTGGCCGCCGGCGTGGTCGATGCGTTCCGCGCCGCCGGCCTGAGGATATTCGGTGCGACGCGCGCCGCCGCGCAACTGGAAGCCTCCAAGGACTTCGCCAAGCAGTTCATGGCGCGCCACGGCATTCCCACCGCCGCGTTCGCCACCTTCACCGACGCGGCCGCAGCACACGCCCACATCGACCGGCAAGGCGCGCCCATCGTCGTCAAGGCCGACGGCCTGGCCGCCGGCAAGGGCGTGGTGGTGGCGACCACCGTGGCGGAGGCCCACGCTGCGGTCGAGCGCATGCTGGCCGACAACGTCTTCGGCGATGCCGGCGCGCGCGTGTTGATCGAGGAATGCCTGCAAGGCGAGGAAGCCAGCTTCATCGTCATGGTCGACGGCACGCACATCCTGCCGCTGGCCACCAGTCAGGACCACAAACGGCTGCTCGACGGCGACCAAGGCCCCAATACCGGCGGCATGGGCGCCTACTCGCCGGCGCCGGTGGTCACGCCGGAGATCCACGCGCGCGTGCTGCGCGAGGTGATCCGCCCGGTGGTCGCCGGCATGCAGGCGGAAGGCGTGCCGTTCACCGGCTTCCTGTATGCCGGGCTGATGATCGGCGCCGACGGCTCGGTCAAGGTGCTGGAATTCAACTGCCGCATGGGCGATCCGGAAACCCAACCGATCCTGCTGCGGCTCAAATCCGATCTGCTGCCGCTGCTGGATGCCGCGGTCGACGGCCGTCTCGACCAGGTCGAGGCGGAATGGGATCGGCGCTATGCGTTGGGCGTGGTGCTGGCCGCCGCGGGCTATCCGGACAGCCCGCGCAAGGGTGACGCCATCACCGGCCTGGACGTGCGCGGCGCCGATTTCCACGTGTTCCATGCCGGCACCGCGCTGGCCGGCGACCAGGTCGTCACCGCCGGCGGGCGCGTGCTGTGCGTCACCGCGCTGGGCGATACCGTCAAGATGGCGCAGCGGCGGGCATACGAGATCGCCGAGACCATCGATTTCGCCGGCCGGCAGATGCGCCGTGACATCGGCTGGCGCGCCATCACCCGGCGCAAGAAGTGAACCCCGGAGCAGGCCATGGATAGCCACAGCGTCAAGGAATTCCTGCTGGAGTTGCAGCAACTGATCGTCGAACGCATGCAGCAGGTGGATGGCAAGATCTTCCGCCGCGACGGCTGGCTGCGGCCGGAAGGCGGCGGCGGCCTGTCCTGCCTGGTGGAAGAAGGCAACGTGCTGGAACGCGGCGGCGTCAACTTCTCCCATGTCATGGGCGAGCGACTGCCGCCCTCGGCCTCGGCGCATCGCCCGGAACTGGCCGGAGGACGCTGGGAGGCCATGGGCCTGTCGCTGGTCATGCACCCGCGCAACCCCTATGCCCCCACCTCGCACATGAACGTGCGTTTCTTCGTCGCCCATCCGCCGGGTGGCGGCGAGGCGGTGTGGTGGTTCGGCGGCGGCATGGATCTGACCCCCTACTACGGCTTCGAGGAGGATGCCACGCACTTCCATGCCATGTGCAAACGCGCGCTGGACCCGTTCGACACCGGTTACTACCCGCGTTTCAAGCGGTGGTGCGACGAGTATTTCTTCCTCAGGCACCGCAACGAGCCACGCGGCATCGGCGGCATCTTCTATGACGACCTCAACGAAGGCGGCTTCGAGCAGTGTCTGAGCCTGACCGAATCGGTGGGCGACCATTTCCTCGCCGCCTACGTCCCCATCCTGGAGCGACGCGCCGATCTGCCCTATGGCGAGCGCGAGCGCGATTTCCAGCTCTACCGGCGCGGCCGCTACGTCGAATTCAATCTGGTGTTCGACCGCGGCACCCTGTTCGGCCTGCAATCCGGCGGACGCACGGAGTCCATCCTGATGTCCATGCCGCCGCTGGTGAAGTGGCGCTACGACTGGCAACCCGAACCAGGTTCGCCGGAAGCGCGCCTGTACAGCGATTTCCTGCGCCCGCGCGACTGGCTGGCGCCCGGCGCCTGACGGCGCGCTCCGACAAGGACACCACCATGGACCTCGACACGCTCAACCAGCAACACGCCATCGCCGACCGACTCCGCTTCATCGAGGGTCCGGGCGGCTTGCCCTTCGCCGAGATCGACAATGCGCTGGGCACCGCCTATCTGTGCCTGCAGGGCGCGCACGTCACCACCTGGCGGCCCAAGGATCAGGACGCACCAGTCGTATGGCTGTCGGATTACGCGCGCTTCGCGCCCGGCAAATCCATCCGCGGCGGCGTGCCGGTATGCTGGCCATGGTTCGGCCCGCACGCCAGCGAGCCTGGTTTTCCCGCGCACGGCTACGCGCGCACATCGATGTGGACGGTCACCACCAGCAGCACGCTGGACGACGGCCGCACGCGTATCGTGCTGACCCTGCCGGACAGCGACCAGACGCGCGCGCAATGGCCGCACCCCTGCCGGGTGGAACTCTCGGTCACGGTCGGCGCCAGCTTGGAGCTGGCGCTGACCACGCACAACCTGGGCGATGCGCCCATGCAACTGGGCGAGGCCCTGCACACCTATTTCCAGATCAGCGACATCGGTGCGGTACGCGTCACCGGCCTCGACGGCCGCGTCTACGTCGACAAGGTGGACGGCGGCGCGCGCAAAACCCAGACCGGCGCGGTCACCTTCGACGGCGAGGTCGACCGTGTCTACCTCGACAGCGACGACACCTGCGTGATCGAAGACCCCGGCCTGGGCCGGCGCATCGTCGTCGCCAAACGCGATTCGCGCGCCACCGTGCTGTGGACGCCATGGCGCGACAAAGCCGACCAGATGGGCGATTTCGGCCCCGACGGCTGGCGGCGCATGGTCTGCGTCGAGTCGGCCAACGCCGTCGACAACGTGGTGACGCTGGCGCCGGGCGCCACGCACACGCTGTGGGCACGTTATCACGCCGAAGCCCTGCCGACGGCCTGAGGACGGTTCGGCGTTGTCCCGCGTCAAGGCCATGGCCTGCGCTTCGCGCTACAATGCGCGCCTCGCAATGCCTTGATTCGACGACGCAATGCAGCTCTTCGCGTGTGGCGTGAACCATCACACCGCCCCGGTTGCGATCCGGGAGCGGGTGGCGTTCCCCCCCGACATCCTGCCGCGCGCGCTCGCCGACATCACCGGCGAGCGACGGCTGGCGCGCGAAGCGGCGATCCTGTCCACCTGTAACCGCACCGAGCTGTACTGCAACACGCAGGAGCCGGACGCGGTGGCCGACTGGCTGGCCGGCTTCCACGGCCTGTCACCGCGCGACGTCAAGCCCTATCTGTACCTGCTGCCGCGCGAGCAGGCGGCGCAGCATGCCTTCCGCGTGGCATCCGGGCTGGACTCCATGGTGCTGGGCGAGACCCAGATCCTCGGCCAGATGAAGCAGGCGGCGGAGAAGGCGCAGCGCGCCGGTACGCTCGGCCTGTTGCTCAACAAACTGTTTCAGCGCACGTTCTCGGTGGCCAAGGAAGTGCGCACCGCCACTGAGATCGGCGCCAACACCGTGTCCATGTCGGCCGCCGCGGTCACGCTGGCGGAACGTATCTTTCCGTCCATCGCCGAACAGGCCGTGCTGTTCATCGGCGCCGGCGAGATGATCGACCTGGTGGCCACGCATTTCGCCGCGCGCCAGCCGCGCCGCATCATGGTGGTGAACCGCACCGTGGAACGTGCGCGCGACCTGGCCAACAAGTTCGGCGGCGAGGCTGCGGCGCTATCCAACCTGCCGGAAGTGCTGGCCGACTTCGACATCCTGGTGACTTCCACCGCCAGCCCGCTGCCCATCGTCGGCCTGGGCATGGTGGAACGCGCCATCAAGCAGCGCAAGCACCGGCCGATGTTCATGGTCGACCTGGCGGTGCCGCGTGACATCGAGGCCGAGGTCGGCGAGCTCGACGACGTGTTCCTGTATACCGTCGACAACCTGGGCGAAGTGGTACGCGCCGGCCACGACAGCCGGCAGTCGGCGGTGACCCAGGCCGAGGCGATCATTCACGCGCGTGTGCACGAATTCATGCGCTGGATGGAGACCCGCCGCGCCGTGCCGGTGATCCGCGACCTGCGCGACCACGGCGAGCGCATGCGCCGCCACGAGCTGGACAAGGCGCGCAAGGCACTGGCGCGCGGCGAGGATCCGCAGGCCGTGCTGGAAGCCATGAGCCGGGCGCTGCTCAACAAGATGCTGCACGACCCCAGCCACGCGCTGAACCAGGCCGACAGCCACGAGCGTGAGGAACTCGCGCGCGTGGTCTCGCGGCTTTACAACCTGCACAGTGATTAGCGGCCGGCCGGTCGCCGGTGATGCGCCCTGGCGTGCATCACCGGCGACCGGCGCCGCGGCATGATGAACTCCGCCCTGCAAGACAAACTCGAACAGCTCGCGCTGCGCCAGGAAGAACTCGACCGTCTGCTGGCCGACGAGCGCGCCACGGCCGACCTGGCGCAGTACCGCAGGCTGCATCAGGAGCATGCCGAAATCGCGCCGGTGGTGGCCGGTTACCGCGCCTGGCTGCGGGCGCGCAACGATCTCGCCGCCGCCGAGGCGATGCAGGCCGACCCGGAACTGCGCGAGTTCGGGCGCGAGGAGGCGGACACGGCACGCGCCCGCCTCGGCACGCTGGAACGCGAGTTGCAGGTGCTGCTGCTGCCGCGCGACCCCGATGACGGCCGCAACCTGTTTCTGGAGATCCGCGCCGGCACCGGCGGCAACGAATCCGCGCTGTTCGCCGGCGATCTGCTGCGCATGTACAGCCGCTATGCCGAACGCCAGGGCTGGAAGATCGAGCCGATCTCGGTCAGCGCGGGCGAAGTGGGCGGCTACAAGGAAGTGATTTGCCGCGTGCTGGGCGACGGCGCCTACGCCCGGCTCAAGTTCGAATCGGGTGGTCATCGGGTGCAGCGCATACCGGAGACCGAGACCCAGGGGCGCATCCACACCTCCGCCTGCACCGTCGCGGTGCTGCCGGAAGCCGACGCGCTCGGCGACATTGAGCTCGATCCGGCCGATCTGCGCATCGACACGTTCCGCGCCTCCGGCGCCGGCGGCCAGCACATCAACAAGACCGATTCTGCGGTGCGTGTCACCCACCTGCCCAGCGGCCTGGTGGTGGAATGCCAGGACGACCGCTCGCAGCACCGCAACAAGGAGCGCGCACTGGCGGTGCTGGCGGCGCGGCTCAAGGACCGGCGCGATCGCGCCGCGCAGGCGCAGACGGCGAACACGCGCAAGAGCCTGATCGGCAGCGGCGACCGCTCCGACCGCATCCGCACCTACAACTTCCCGCAGGGGCGGGTCACCGACCACCGCATCAACCTGACGCTGTACAAGCTCGGTGCGATCATGGAAGGCGACCTCGACGAACTGATCGCCGCGCTCACCGCCGCGCGCCAGGCCGAACTGCTGGCGTCCCTGGCCGGCGAAGATTGACACCATGGCCGGACACGCAGCCGCTTCCACGCACCGGCCCGCCGACACCATCGCCGGACTGCTGCGCCAGGCCGCGCAACGCCTCGCCGTTGCGTTGGTGCTCGACCGCGCCGGAGCCCGCATCGAAGCGCGCGCGCTGTGCGCGCACGCCCTGGGGGTCGAGGCCGGCTGGCTGCTGGCGCACGACCTGGAGCCGCTAACCGCGGCACAGGCTGCGGCCATCGAGGCCCTGATCGCGCGGCGCGAACGCGGCGAACCGGTGGCCTACCTCACGGGCACGCGCGAGTTCCATGGGCGCGAATTCGCGGTGACGCCGGACGTGCTGATCCCCCGCCCGGAAACCGAGCTGCTGGTCGGCCTGGCGCTGCAAATGGGCCCGGCCGACCGGCCGATCCGGGTGCTCGACATCGGCACCGGCAGCGGCATCATCGCCATCACACTGGCGCTGGAACGGCCGCGCTGGCAGGTCAGCGCGCTCGATGTCTGCCCACGCGCGTTGTCACAGGCGCGTGCCAACGCCGCGCGGCTGGGTGCGCCGGTACGGTTTTTGCTCAGCGACCTGTTCTCCCACGTCGGGGACACGACGTTCGATCTGATCGTCAGCAACCCGCCCTATATCGCCCAAGACGACCCGCACCTGGGGCGCGGCGACCTGCGCTTCGAACCCGTGTTGGCATTGGCCTCCGGCAACAACGGTCTTGCGCTGATCGAACACCTGATTCAGACCGCACCCAGTTACCTGGACAGGGGAGGCGCGTTGCTACTGGAACACGGCTGGCAACAGGGGGAGCAAGTGCGCGCATGGATGCACGCCGCCGGCTACCACGACATTGCCTCACACCGCGATCTGGCCGGCTGGTCGCGCGTCACCGCAGGCCGCACGCTCTCGTAAGGGCGCAAGCGGTTATCCTTGTGCACCCGCGACTGCTCCCGACATCGTGTCCACCCATCCCCCACCCTCCTGGTACGTGCCCGCGCATGCCGATCTGGTCTGGCGCTGCTGGGGTGATGAATGCGTGGTGCATCATCGGCTGAGTAACGACACGCACCGGCTGTCGATCATGGCGGCGGAAATCCTGATCGCACTGGCGCAGCAGGGCGAACTGAGCGAACAGGAACTGGCCAAGCGGCATGATCTGGCCAGCGAAGACGTGCGCACGATCCTGCAGCAGCTCGCGCAACTCGATCTGGTGCATGGGCGATGAAGCTGGGCGAACTCGACGCCGCCACGCTGGCACGCCGTCTACGCCATGGCATCACGCTCATCACGGGCCCATTCCGCTTCCGGGTACGCAGTGCCTGCCCCAATGTCGCGCGTGGACTGCACACCCTGTATCCGGCGTTCACGGTCGAAGCGGACAGCGGCTTTCGTGATTTCCATGTTCGTGTCGATCGCGTCGCCGGTCTGCGTCGTTGGTTCAAGCCACAGGTGAATTTCTGGTACGACGCGCACAATCCATTCCTGCCGCTCGCCGCCAACCATGCTTATGCCCTGCTGGAATGGGGCATGAACTGGTGCATCGCCGGTCATGCCCATCATTATCTGCAACTGCATGCCGCCGTTGTGGAACGCAACGGCCAAGCGGTCATCCTGCCCGGCGACCCCGGCGCGGGCAAGAGCACCCTGACCGCCGCGCTGGCCTTGTCGGGCTGGCGCCTGTTGTCGGACGAAGTCACGCTCGTCGACCGTGACGATGGCCGGGTAGCGGCGTTGGCTCGTCCCATCAGCCTGAAGAACCAGTCGATCGACATCATTCGCGCGTTCGACGCGCGCGCCGTATTCGGTGAGATCGCGCACGACACGCACAAAGGCACGGTCGCGCATCTACGCCCGCCGGACGATAGCGTCGCGCGCATGCACGAAAAGGCGTCTGCCACCCACATCGTGTTTCCGCGCTGGCGTGCCGGCGTGCGCACCCGTCTGAGTCGGCACGCCAAGGCCGACGCTTTCATGCACGCCGCCAACCACGCGTTCAACTACAGCCTGCTCGGGCGCCGGGGCTTCGAGCTCAACGCCGACCTGGTCGAAGCCTGTGCCTGCTGGGACTTCGAATATTCGCGTCTGGACGAAGCGCTGCGCACGTTCGAGGACTTGACGCAATGAAGCACGCCTGCGCGCCGCTGCTCGACGCGCTGCGCGAGCCCGCGCGCATGGGTGCATTCGATGACGACACCTGGGACCGCGTCGTCCGCGTGGCCGAGGCAGCCGGCCTGCTCGGCCGTCTCGGGGCGCTGGCGCGCGACCTCGGCCTGCTGGCCGAACTGCCGTCCGCCGTCGCCCGGCACCTGTCGGCCGCCCTCAATCTCGCCGAGCAGCAACGTCGCTCGGTACTGTGGGAAATCGCGCATCTGCGCGCCGCGCTGCGTGATTTTCCCGGGCCGGTGGTGCTGCTCAAGGGCGCGGCCTACGCCGCCGCCGATCTGCCGCCGTCACGCGGACGGCTGTTTGCCGACATCGATCTGCTGGTACCCAAGGCGCTGATCGCGGAGGCCGAATCGGCGCTCATGCTGGCCGGATGGATCACCAGCCATCACGACGCCTACGATCAACGCTATTACCGCGAATGGATGCATGAGTTGCCGCCCATGCGCCACCTGTTCCGCGGCACGGTGCTGGACCTGCACCACGACCTGCTGCCGGAAACCGCGCGCCTGCGCACGCACGCCGATCGCCTGCTGGCGGCAGCGATACCCGTGCCCGGTGTGCCCGGTTTTGCCATTTTGGCGCCGGCCGACCAGGTGCTGCACTCCGCCACCCATTTGTTCCATGAAGGCGAATGGGAACACGGCCTGCGCGATCTGGTCGATCTCGACGCGCTGCTTCGCGCCTATGGCCACGACGACGCCTTCTGGCCGAGCCTGCTGGCCCGTGCCCGCGAGCTGAATCTCGGCCGTCCTTTGTATTACGCCTTGCGCCATGCGCGCGATCTGCTCGCCACGCCCATGCCGCCGGAACTGTCGGCAATCTGCCCTGACCAACCAGGCACACTGAGCCGGCCGATCATGAATAGCCTGCTGCGCGCCGCGTTCGCCAGCGCGCACCCCGATTGCCGACCGCCCGGCACCTTCGTCGCCGAGTTCGTGCTGTACGTGCGCAGCCATTGGTTACGCATGCCGGTTCACCTGTTGCTGCCCCATCTGTTGCGCAAGGCTTGGGTGAAACGGAAGGAGGCGCGTATGTCGAAAAACGAAACACCGCGAGGAAATCCCGACCTTGACGCGTGATGTTCATGACCCGTAGGCGGCGGAGCAACGCTGCATCATGTCGGGATTCTTTACAATGCCACCTCGAACCGACACCGGACTCTTGAATAATCAAACAGTAATGCATATGGCGTAAAACTTGCTTAAGAGACTGCAAAACCTTACGGAAGGTATCCACATGCACGACGAACGACCCCACTCGACGCAAGCGCCCGACCTGTCGCGCCGGCGTTTCACCAAAGGCGGCCTGGCGGCGCCGGTGGTCCTTGCAACACTCGCCAGCAAGCCGGTGCTGGGTGCGAGCTATCACTGCACGGTGTCCGGCAAGATTTCGGGCAACACCTCCGCGCCGCATGGCGACGGCTCCTGCACGGTCAGTGGCGCCAAGACCGCCGACACCTGGAGGAACACACCCATCAGCCAGTGGCCGGCCGAGGCAAAGAACGACGCCGGAACGAGCTCCCGCTCGTTCAAGAACACACCCAAGAACGGCTCGCTGAAATTCAGCAACGTGTACAAGAAGCCGGACAACGCGGATGCGCGCCTGATGGACGTGCTCACGTCCAATCTGAAGGCCGGCGCGCCCAATCCGGAACTGGGCAAGGAAGCGGTGGCCGCGATGCTCAATGCCCTGAGCTTGGATGGCTTGGGCGGCCCCACCCATTTCCCGATCAGCGCCACCGAAGTGGCCCGACTGTTCAATGCCGTGGTCAACGGCGGCACGGTCGAACCCACCGCCACCTATCCTGGCAAGCGTTGGGGCGCAACCGAGGTGCTGACGTATTTCAAGTGCATCAACGGCACCGGATTCTGTCCGGTTACCATTCCCTCGGTGACCTGATCCGACCCGCCTACCCAGATCGGATGCGTTTCATCGTCCGAATGGAGGTGCGGGTTGTGGCAGCCATGAGGCTCGACGGCCGGCCTCACCCGCGATCCGGAAAACGGCCGGCGGGCGAGAGGCCAAGCCTGCCCTAGCCCCTGCCGGCGCTGCCGTCAGCCCTGACGGTGATACCCCACCACCACCTCCACCTCGTTCTTCGACCCCAGGATCACCGGCACGCGCTGGTGCAATGACTCCGGCTGCATGTCCAGAATGCGTTCATAGCCGGTAGAGGCCATGCCGCCGGCCTGTTCGACAATGAAGCTCATCGGATTGGCTTCGTACATCAGGCGCAGTTTGCCGGGCTTGCTCGGATCCTTGGTGTCGCGCGGGTACATGAAGATGCCGCCGCGGGTCAGGATACGGTGCACCTCGGCGACCATGGACGCCACCCAGCGCATGTTGAAGTCGCGCCCGCGCGGACCTTCCTTGCCCTGCAGGCATTCCTCGACGTAACGCTGCACCGGCGGTTCCCAGAAACGCTGGTTGGAGGCGTTGATGGCGAATTCCTTGGTATCGGCCGGAATCTTCATGTCCGGGTGGGTGAGCAGGAACTCGCCCACCTCGCGGTCCAGCGTGAAGCCGTTGACGCCGTGACCGGTGGTCAGCACCAGCATGGTGGACGAACCGTACAGGGCATAGCCGGCGCACACCTGCTTGACGCCCGGTTGCAGGAAGTCGGCCTCGGACGCAGCGCGGTTGGGCACCGGCGCGCGCAGGATGGAGAAGATGGTGCCGACCGAGATGTTGATGTCGACGTTGGACGAGCCGTCCAGCGGATCGAACACCAGCAGATACTTGCCCAGTGGGTACTTGTTGGGGATGGCATAGACCTCGTCCATCTCCTCCGAGGCCATGCCGGCCAGGTGACCCGCCCATTCGTTGGTGCGGATCATGATGTCATTGGTGATCACGTCCAGCTTCTTCTGCGTCTCACCCTGCACGTTCTGCGATTCGAGCGCGCCCATCACGCCGATCAGTGCGCCCTTGTTGACGGCATTGGAGATGACCTTGACGGCGGTGACCAGGTCGTTGAGCAGTGCGGTGAAGTCGCCGGTGGCGCCGGCGATATGGCGCTGTTCCTCGATGATGAACTGGGTGAGCGTGGTTCCGGTGTGCATGACGAATTCCTTTGGCGGATGAATATTAGAATCTGCTGAGTTTACTGGGCTGACCCGGGCCGGTGGCAAGTCAAGTGTAGCCTGTCGCCGCGGGCCGATGGCTACTCACTGGTCAACCGGTCGGATCGGGTGAAGGTCCAACTGCGCGTGATGCCGAGAATGTCGACCTTCCGGCGCATGGATTCCGAGAACGGCGCGAACGGCGCGGACATCTCGACGATACGCACCGCTGCGGCATCGAGAATGCGTGAACCGGACGAGCGTTCGATCTGGATGGATTCCAATTCGCCGGTGTCGTGGATGTTGACGGTGAGGATGAGCGTGCCGTACAGGTTGTTGCGCTTGGCTGCCTCCGGGTAGTTCAGGTTGCCGATGCGCTCGACCTTGATGCGCCAGTCCTCGACATATTGCGCGAAGGTGAACTCCTGCGCGCGCGCGCCGACGAACAGGCGGCGCGGTCGCTTCTGGTATTCGTCGCGCTGCTGATCGATGCGTGCTTGCAGCCGCGCCATCTCCATGCTGCGCGCAGCCAGGTCGCTGGGCGGCGCGGGTGTCGGCGGGCGCGGTTCGGCAGGCGGTGCCATGGGCTTGCTGTCCGCGACATAGTCGGACTGCAAACGCTGCATCAGCTCGCGCGCCTTATCCTCCAGCGCACTGACGCGCGCGTTGAATTCGGCCTCGGCGCTCTGCGCCTGATCCAGCTCGGCGACCGGCAACGGCGATTTCGCCTGGCGCTCGTCGTCGACGTTGCCGCCGCCGTCGAGGTTGTGCTGCGCCAGCACATCGGCCTTGAGCGGCTTGTCCAATGACTTGGCGTTGACCAGCACCACGTCCAGCGGCGGATTGCGGTTCTCGAACTGCCTGGGGTCGACCACGGTGAACGTGGTGCCGAAGATCACGGCCACATGGATGATGGCCGACACCATCAACGCGTTCGAAAATGTGGCCACCGCCAGCGACAGGAACTCGACACCGGCGCGCCAGGCGCGTGCCAGCGCGGCGACTCCGACCAGCGCGAAAGCGGAGGAGGCCACCACCTCGGCGTCCCGCTCAGGCCGCCACGGCCTCGGCCGGCAGCGTGGCGACGTAGCGGGCGCCCAGTTCGACGTCGAGCAGGTCGACGCGCTCGACGGCCAGGCGCACGCGTTCGCCGGGGTTGAGCGTGGGCGCACCGGTCAAACGAGTGACCAACGGCAGTCGTTCCAGTCGCACCAGGTTTTCGCGCCAAACCACGGCATCGCACCGTTCCACGCCTTCCTGCAGCAGCCAGCGCAGGCACCAGTAGCGCTCCAGATGACGCTGATGCTCGTTGTAGGCGTCATAGGCCAGCTCGAAGTCGCGCAGCAACGCGAACAGCATGGGGTCGTTGCCGGTATGCGGCGCCGGCTCACCGCGCGCGGCGGCGAGGATCTGCCGCTGATTGACCAGATCGACGTAGCGGCGCAACGGCGACGTGCTCCAGGTGTACTGCGCCACGCCCAGCCCCTCGTGCGGCGCCGGCTTCAGCGTCATGCGCACCTTGCCGGCGGTCTGCGCGCGATAGATGCCGGCCACGTCGCGTTCGGCCAGCATGCCGCCCCAATGGCTGTTGGCCAGGATCATCATCTCCGACACCAGCTTGTCGATGGGGTTACCGCGCTGACGCGGCACGATGTCCACGCGCCCACCCTCCACCCGGAACACGTAGTCGTGCCGCTGCACCTGTTCGCTCTTGCCGCGCGCCGCTTCCAGCCTGAGCGCGAACGCGTGCAGCCATTCCAGTTCGCGGCGGAACGGGTAATCCGCGCCGCCGCCAGCCAGCGTGGTCTGGTTGAATAGCGGCTCCAGCGTCTCGTGGCGCAGGTTGGCGGCAATGCGGATGACATCGGCGCGCGTACTGAACGACTCGATGTTGAACGCGGCATCGACCTCGACATACAGCGACAGCGCCGGGCACTCGCGGTTCTCGGCCAACGTGTACCGCGCGATCAAGTCCTCGGGCAGCATGGTGATCTTCTCGCCCGGCATGTACACCGTCGACAGGCGCGTGGCGGCGATGCGGTCGAGCGGCGAACCGTAGTCGATGCCCAGCGCCGGCGCGGCAATGTGGATGCCTACGCGGGCGCCGCCGTCGGCGCGGAAGATCACCGAGAAGGCGTCGTCGATCTCGGTGGTGGCGGCATCATCGATGCTGAACGCCGGCGCATCGCCGGCGGGCAGCACCGGCGGCGGCGGTGGCGGCGCCAGCGGCGGGAAAGCGGTGCCGCGCGGGAAATGCGTGAGCAGGAAGCCCTGGCGGTGGTATTCCAGACTATCGGCGATGGCACCGCAACGGTCCAGCAGCCGCACCGGCGAAAGCCCGGTGGCGGCGCAGGCATCCATCATCGCCTTGTATTCCAGGCTGTTCTTGTCCGGTTTGTGCGCCAGCTCGAACACCTTGGCGGCGAGCGCCTCCGGCAGTTCGCCGCGTTGCAGTTGCGCTGCCCACGCCGCCCGCTGCGCCGCTTCGCGCGCCTTGCGCTCCAGCGCCGCCTTGGCGGCGGCCAGTGTGTCGGCCGGCGCGGCGCGGTAACGACCGCGGCCCTTGCGATGGAAGTAGATCGGCGCCCCGTGCAGCGCCAGCAACAAGGCCGTGGCCTGGGGGGGGGTGGGCGCGGCGCCGAAGTACTCGCGCGCCAGATCCTGGAAGCCAAACTCCTCGTCGCCGGCCGCCTCCCACAGGAAATCCAGATCGAGCTCGTCACGCAGCGCGCGCGCCTCGTCCATGGTCGACGTCGGCGCCGGCGCGGCGAAGCGCAGCAACACGTGGGTCGACTTGACCTTGGCGCGCTTGCCATGCTGCGACTCGACCTGCAGCGAGGTGTCATGGTCGGCCAATATGGAGCCGGCCTTGATGTCGCCGTCTTCTTCGTAGAGCAGGTACATGGGCAATCAGAACTCGATCAGGGTGGGGATGTATTCGGTGAAGCGGGTGAAGCCGTGATCCCCGCCCGGCAGCACGATCTGGCGCGCGCCCCGGTAGTAATCGACCGCCTCGCGGTAGTCCAGCACTTCGTCGCCGCTTTCCACCAGCAGCAGGTAACGCTCGGGGTGACCGGGACGCGTCAGACGCAACGCGCGCAGTTCGTCCAGATGGGCCTGCGTGAAGGTATAGGTCTCGCCGGTGTGCCAGTTGCGCTGCTCGACGCCGACCTGATCGGCCAGCTTGTCATCGCAGCCGACGCACGGGTTGATCAGCACCGCCTTGACGCCGAGCCGCTCCGCCAGCCAGGTGGCGTAGAAACCGCCGAGCGAACTGCCGACCAGTTTGGCATCCCCCCGGCCGCGCGCGATGAGGTCCCTCAGCAGCGCGATGGCCTCGGCCGGACGGTGCGGCAGGTCCGGACAGGCATAGGCTTCCGCCAGGCCGCGCCGGGCGAGCCAGTCGCCCAATTCGCGCGCCTTGCCGGATTGGGCGGAACTGTTGAAGCCGTGGATGTAGATGAGCATGTCGGGATGTAAAGCACGGGCGCGTGCCGCGGCGCCGGAGTTCAGTCCGGCGCCATTCTACCGGGCATGCGCCGCGCGCACCTGTGCCAGCCACGCCTGCACGTCCGCGATCACGCGCGCGCTCGCCTCACCCAGCGCGGCCGCGGCGCCGGCGGCATCGTGGCTGGGCGCCGGCGCTTCGGCGACGAAGCCGGCGCGCGCCAGCAGTCGGGCGTTGGCCCGCTCGACCAGCTCGGCTTCCAGTTCGACGCGCGCGTGCCCCGGAATCTGCGCGGCGTCGTGATGAAACGCCAGCAGGCGGGTGTTGAGCACCTGCTCGCCGAGCACGCCAGCGTCGAAGCCGACCACCGCATCGAACGGCCCGCCGGCGTTGAGCTGCCGGCGCAACGCATCCTGGAAGGCGCGCGCGGGCGGTTCGTGCCAGTGCGCGTACTGATAGCGGCCGAGCGTGCCCTCGGCACGGCTAAAGGCGATGCGGTTGCCGGCCAGGAAATCGCCGGCGCGCGTATCGGCCAGCAACAGCACGCCCCCGGCACGCGGACCGGTACTTACGGGCAGTTCGGTAACGGTCAGGACGTGGGTCACCGTCGCCTGCTTCGCCGGACCGGGCAACGTACAGCCGGCCAGCACGCCCGCCAGCAGCACGATGGCGATCCGTGCCCAAGCCTGCTTCGGCTCCAGGTCGGGTTTGAGCCCGACATCCCGGCCGGCGGAGCCGGCGGCCGCCGTCGAACGCCGTACTCGGCTCGATGCCATCGGATGTTTCATCGCTCCCCCGGTCCCAATTCGTCGACATGCGGGCCGAACAACGCGCGATTGGGTTCGGCCAAGGCGCGACTGCTCAATTGCACGGTCTCACCCGCGGTGCGCAGCGCGCGGGCGGTGGTTTGCAGTTCCAGCAGGCCGAGATCGGCGGTCAGACGCAGACGCAGGCTGGTGTCGCGCAGTTCGGTGTCCAGCGCCTGCAGCGTGGCGCGGGTCGCACGCAGCGTGGCTTCCGACTCGGCGCGCAAGCGCTCCAGGTCGTCACCGGCGCGGCGTGCCAGCGTGCTGCCGGCACGCGCGAGCGGCACCAGCTCGGCGCCCACGGCCTCGACGCTTTCCGCGGCCCGACGTGCCGCGACCAGCGCGCCGACCAATTCCGGCGGCAACGCACGCAACTCCGTGCTGAGCGCGGCCAGCTCGCGCAGCATGCCGGCGACCTCGCGCTGGTTGGCATCCGACAGCAACGCATTGAAGCGGCCGACCGCCTCCTGGCTGGCTATCCCCAGTTCCTCCAGCGAACGCGTGAAACGGGCGATCTGCGGCACGCCCTCCTCGATGACCACGTAGTCTTCGCCCGCGTGCACCTCGGTCAGCGGTGCCCCGCCCTTCCACACGTTTTCCAGGTCCACCGCCGCCAGTCCGGTCACCAGATTGCGCGTGACCACCGCCTCGACCCCTTCCAGTATCGGCGTGCGCGCATCCACTTCCACCAGCACGCGCACGGTCTTGGCCTGACTGGGCTGGATGACGTAGTCGATGACCTTGCCGACCTTGATGCCCTGCATGCGCACATCGCTGTTGATCTGCAGCCCCTCCAGCGACTGTTCGCGGAAGTAGATGACATAACGCTGCGTCTCGTTACCGGAGTCACTGTTTTTCAGCCAGTACAGGCCGCCCGCCAGCACCCCGATCAACACCAGCAGCGCGGCACCGACCCAGGCGTAACGCGCATCGGATTCCATCGCTTCAGCGTCCTCCGGAATGGGCAGAAAAATAGGATCGTATCCACTCGTGCCGGCTCGCCGCGACCTCATCCACCGGGCCGTCGGCGATGACCCGTCCTTTGTACAGCACGATGACGCGATCGACCATGCCCCACAGCGTGTCCAGGTCGTGCGTGGCAAGCAGCGCGGTCAGACCGAGACTGTCGCACAACACGCGCAACAGGTGGTCGAATTCGCGCGCGCTGATCGGATCCAGGCCGGAAGTCGGCTCGTCCAGGAACATCAATGCCGGTTCCAGCGCCAACGCGCGCGCCAGCGCCGCGCGCTTCTTCATGCCGCCAGACAGTTCGCTCGGCCGCTTGTCCGCAGCATCCATGGGCAGCCCGGCCAGGCGGATCTTCATGGCCACCAGATCGTCACGCAGGCGCGGCGGCAGCGTGGCGTGCTCGCGCAGCGGCGCGGCGACGTTCTCGGCCACGGTCATCGACGAGAACAGCGCGCCTTCCTGAAACAGCACGCCGAAGCGCGCCCGCGCCCGGTTCTGTTCGGCCAGCGGACGCGTCCAGATCTCCTCACCGAACAGGAAGATACGGCCTTCGTCCGGGCGCGCGAGACCGATGCATTCACGCAACAGCACGCTCTTGCCGGTGCCGCTGCCGCCGATCAGCGCCACCACCTGGCCTGGCCAGACCGAGAAGCTGACGCCACGGTGCAACCAATGCCCGCCCAGGCGGGAATGCACCCCCTCAACCCGGAGTATGGGTTCGGCCAGGCTCATTTGATCTCCGGATAGGCCACCGCGAACAGCGCGTTGATCAGGATCACCGCCACCAGACTCTGCACCACCGTGGCGGTGGTGTACTCGCCGACGCTGCGCGCATCGCGCCGCACGGCGAAGCCGTTGCGGCAGGCGATGACGGCGATGGCGGCGGCATACACCGGTGTCTTCGACAGCCCGAACAGCACGGTATCGAGCGGCAGGGCCACACGCAGACGCTCGAAGTAGGTGTAGGTGGTGATGTCCAGTTGCGTCGCTGCCACCAGCGCACCACCGAGGATACCCATGACGTCGCCGACGAAGGCCAGCAGCGGCAGTGTCAACACGATGGCGAACAGTCGCGGCAACACCAGGACCTGGATCGGCGACAGCCCCAGCGTGGCGATGGCGTCGATCTCCTCGGTCACCTTCATGGCGCCGATCTGCGCCGTGAACGCCGCGCCGGAGCGCCCGGCCACCAGGATGGCGGTCAACAGCGGCGCCAGTTCTCGGGTCACGGCCAGCGCCAGCCCGTCCACCACGAAGATGTTGGCGCCGAACTTCTGCGCCTGTATGCCCAGCAGAAAGGCGAACACCACGCCGATCAGGAAGCACATCAGCGCGATGATGGGCAGCGCGTCCAGCCCCACCACCTGGATCTGCGTGGTCAACTCACGCGTGCGCAAAAGACGCGGACACCGCAGCAGATCGAACACTGCCGCGCCGATACGGCCGAGGAAGGCCAACAGATCGCGGGCGACATTCCAGCCGGCCATGCCGGAGCGGCCGAGCCGCAGCAGCATGCTACGCCGGCTTCGGCGCGGGCGCGGGCGCGCATCCAGACGCGCGGCGATCAGCTCGATCAACACCCGGCGCGACGGGTCGAACCCGACCAGCGTGACGTTGGACCACACCACGCCGAGCGCGCGCAGACGGTTCACCATCAGCATCACACCGGCACTGTCCAGCCGGCCCAGGTCCACCGCCTCCACGCGCAGCGGCACGTCGTGCCGCACGTGCAGACCGGCCATCAGCTCATCCACCCGGGTCAGGCAGGCGATGCACCAGTCCCCCCGCAACCTCAGCACGCAGCCCTCGGCCGTCTGTTCATGTTCCAGCGCGGGCAGCCGCATGGCGCATCAAGCCGGACCGAGACGGCGCAGCAGTTTGTCGTGGATGCCGCCGAAAGCGCCGTTGGACATCACCAGCACATGGTCCCCGGCACGGGCTTCGGCGACGATGGCTTCGATGAGCGCCTCGATGTCCGCATGCGCGCTCGCCCTGGCGCCGAGCGGCCGCAGCGCCGTCGCAGCATCCCAATCCAGACCGCCGGCATGACAGAACACGCGGTCCGCCGAGGCCAGACTGTCGGGCAGGGCGTCCTTCATGACACCCAGCTTCATGGTATTGGAGCGCGGCTCCAATACCGCCAGGATGCGCGCGCCGCCGACCTTGGCGCGCAAGCCTTGCAGCGTCGCGGCGATGGCACTGGGATGGTGCGCGAAATCGTCATAGACCGTGACGCCACCGGCGACGCCGCGCACCTCCAGCCGCCGCCGGACGTTCTCGAAACGCGCCAGCGCGGCAATGCCATCGCGCGGCGGCACACCGGCATGACGCGCGGCGGCGAGCGCGGCCAGCGCGTTCAGGCGGTTGTGTTCCCCCAGCAGCGCCCATTGCACGCGCCCCAGGTGTTCATCGCCCAGCAACACATCGAAAGCATGCGCATCGATCGACCGCGCCTGCCAGCCGGGCGCGGCACCGAAACGCTCCACCGGGGTCCAGCAGCCACGCGTCAGCACCCGCTCCAGCGCGGCCTCGCGCGCGTTGGCGACGATCAGGCCATTGCCCGGCACGGTGCGCACGAGGTGGTGGAACTGGTTCTCGATCGCCGCGAGATCCGGGAAGATGTCGGCATGATCGTATTCCAGATTGTTCAGCACGCAGGTACGCGGCCGGTAATGCACGAACTTGGAACGCTTGTCGAAGAACGCGGTGTCGTACTCGTCCGCCTCGATGACGAAGAACGGGCCTTCGCCCAGACGCGCGGAAACACCGAAATTCATCGGCACGCCGCCGATCAGGTAGCCGGGCTGCAGGCCGCAATCGTGCAGGATCCAGGCCAGCATCGACGCGGTCGTGGTCTTGCCGTGCGTACCCGCCACCGCCAGCACCCACCGGCCACGCAGCACGTGTCGCGCCAGCCACTCCGGGCCGGAGAGGTAGTCCAGGCCGCGATCGAGTAGGGCTTCCATCAGCGGTTGCTTGCCCCGGCTGACCACGTTGCCGATCACGAACAGGTCCGCGCCGATGCCGGCCTGCTCCGCGCCATAGCCCTCGATCAGTTCGATGCCCTGGGCCTGAAGTTGGGCGCTCATGGGCGGATAGACGCCGGCATCGCAGCCCGACACCGTGTGGCCGGCCTGGCGTGCCAGCACCGCCAGACCGCCCATGAAAGTGCCGCAGATGCCGAGGATATGGATGTGCATGGAAGGAAACCCTGCGCGGCCTGGAAGTGAAGAGGCAAGCGCGGCGATTATCCGTTGCCTTACCGCCGCGCGCCAGTTGGCGGATAATCACTGCGAGCTTCCATCATCGCCAACTCGTCCCAGCGGTGCCCCCATCATGGCGCAAACGCCCAATGTCATCGGTCTCGCGGTCATGCAACGGCTCAAGGAGACCGGTGCACCCGCGACGCCGGAGAACTACGAGCGCACCTACTACGAGCTTTCCGGCCTGCCGCCGCCGGAGAAGCCGGCGCCTGCGACGGAGCCCAGCCCCTGGTGTCTGGAACTGCTGGCCATGGTACGCGAGATGGTTACGCAGATCAGCGACCAGACGGAAACCCTGGCCAAGGATCTGGGCGAAAAGAACCGGGATCTCGCCGGCAATGTCCAGAGCCTGAAAACCAGCCGCGACAAGCACGAAATCCTGCGCCTGCTGTCCACCGTGGTGATGCAGGCGGGCGGCATCCAGAACACGGTGGAAGCCAGCCACCGCGAGCTGCTCGAAACGCGCCGCTCGCTGTCCGCGATGCAGGCCGAACTGGCGGAAACGCGCCAGATGCTGAACGAGGACGCGCTCACCGGCGCGCTCAACCGCCGCGGTCTGGACCAGACCCTGGAGCGGGAGGTGGCGCGCGCGCAGCGCAACCAGACGCGCTTCAGTCTGGCCATGTTGGATCTGGACCACTTCAAGAAGCTCAACGACACCCATGGCCACGAGGCCGGCGACCGCATGCTGGTGCATTTCGCTGCGCTGATCAAGTCGGTGCTGCGCAAGTCGGATGCCTTCGTGCGCTACGGCGGCGAGGAATTCACCGTGCTGTTGCCCGATACCGACGCACGCGGCGCGATGTTCGTACTCGGCCGCCTGCAACAGTTGATGGCCAAGACGCCGCTGATGCACGAGGGCCGGCCGATCACGGCCACCTTCAGCGCCGGCATCGCCACGCTGCGCGCCGAGGAGAACGGCCATGCCCTGCTGCGCCGCGCCGACGAGGCGCTTTACCAGGCCAAGAACGGAGGACGCAATCTCATCAAGATCGCCGGTTGACGGAGCCGACGCACGCACCCTCGCCGCCGAACTGGTCAACCGCGTCCTGCTCGATGGCCACGCATTGACCCAAGGCCTGGCCGAACTGCGTGGCTCCGCCGACGCGCGCGCGCTGGCCGGCGCGCAACACCTGGCCTACGGCACGCTGCGCCAGGCCGGCCGGCTGCGTTTCCACCTGCGCCACCTGACCCACCGACCGCTGAACCCGCCACGCTTGGCCGGTCATCTGCTGGTGGCCTTGCATGAACTCGATGCCGAACTGGAGCCGCCGTACGCCGTGGTCAACGAACACGTGACGGCGGTCGCGCGCCGCCACGAGCGCGCGCGCGGCTTCGCCAATGCGGTGCTACGCGCCTTCCTGCGCCAGCGCGACGGCCTGCGCCGGGCGGCCATGGACGACGACGAGGCGCGCTGGAACTTTCCCGCCTGGTGGCTGGAGCGGCTGCGCGCCGAGTATCCGGACGATTGGCAGACCATCGTCACCATGCAGAACCAGCCGCCGCCGATGACCTTGCGTGTCAACACGCACGTCACCACGCTGGATGACTATCGGCGGATACTCGCCGGCGCCGACATCGCCTGCCGGCAGACCGGGCCGGAGGCGCTGACCCTGACACGGCCGCTGCCCGTCGCCGAGCTGCCCGGCTTCGCGCACGGGCTGGTGTCGGTGCAGGATCGCGGCGCGCAATGGGCGGCCCCGTTGCTCGATGTCGCCGATGACATGCGCGTGCTCGACGCCTGTGCCGCGCCCGGCGGCAAGACTGCGCACCTGCTGGAACGGGCACGCATCGACCTGCTGGCGCTGGACAGCGACGCCGCTCGCCTGGCGCGCGTCCGCGACAACCTCCAGCGCCTAAGGCTCGACACCGCCGAACTGCGCGTGGCCGACGCCGGCACGCCGGCAGACTGGTGGGATGGTCGGCCGTTCGACCGCATCCTGCTGGACGCACCCTGCACCGGCTCGGGCATCGTGCGCCGCCATGCCGACGGCAAGTGGCTCAAGCGCGCCGAAGATGCGCAACATCTGGCGCGCCAGCAGACGCGCCTGCTGGAGGCTTTATGGCCGCTGCTGCGACCGGGTGGCAGAATGCTCTACGTGACCTGCAGCTTGTTCCGCGTGGAAAACGGCGAACGTGTCGCGCGTTTCCTCGCCCGCCATGCCGATGCCGCGCTCGAATCCGTCGCACCCGAGGGCGCGCGGGCGGGCCAGTTGCTCCCCAGTGCGGATACGGATGGATTTTTTTATGCCCGCTTGCTCAAGACGTGACTTCGTGCGCGCCGTCCTGCTCGGCGCGGCGCTGCTGTTCACGTCCGGCGCGCAGGCCATCGGCATCGAACTGGCGCGTGCCGAAATCACCCAGCAAGGCGAGTACTTCCAGGTCTCGGGTCAGTTCGACATCGAACTCTCGCCCACGCTGTCCGATGCCGTCACACGCGGCGTGCAACTGACCTTCGTCCAGGCGTTCGAGGCCGAGCGCCTGCGCGATTTCTGGCTGGCGGAGAATCTGGTCCGGCTGGAGCGCAGCGTCCGTCTGTCCTACAACGCGCTGCTGCGCCAGTACTACGTCTCGCTGTCGGGCGTGTCGTCGTCGCACGACAGCCTGGAAGACGCGCTGCGCGCGGTGGGCGACCTGCGCGACTGGAGCGTGTTGAGCGTGAAGCAGATGCGGCGCAAGGCAAACTATCGCGCCTACCTGCGCCTTTATCTGGACATCGGTCAACTGCCCAAGCCGTTGCAGGTCAACGCGCTGGCCTCTTCGTCGCGCTGGCAACTCGATTCGGGCTGGCAGGAACGCACGTTCCGCTACTGAACGAAAGGGGGAACGGACATCGGCCATACGGACCCGAGCACATCCGGCAGAATGGCCCCCGTCCCGTTTCCCGTGTCTCCATGATCTACCTGGTCACCGCCAGCCTGCTGCTCGGTTCCGCGCTGATCGGCCTGCTCGCCACCGCCGCCGACAACACGGCGTTCCTGGCGGAGAACATCTCGCTGCTGCTGACCGTCACCCTGGGCGGCGTGCTCGGCCTGATCACGCTGATCACCTATCAGGCGTTCGTACTGATCCGGCGGGTGCGCGCGGGCGTGTTTGGCGCGCGCCTGACCGCGCGCTTCTTCGTCATCATCAGCCTGATGGCACTGGTGCCGGGCATGGTGGTGTACGTGGTGTCGGTGCAGTTCCTGACGCGCTCTATCGAATCCTGGTTCGACGTGCGCATGGAGGGCGCCCTGGAAGGCGGGCTGACCCTCGGCCGCACCGCGCTGGAGCACGTGCAGCGCGAGGTGACGCGCAAGAGCGAATCGCTCGGCCGCCAACTCAGCGACATGCCGGCCGTGCTGCAGGCCGCGCGGCTCGATGAATTGCGCGAGGCGGCCGGATTGCAGGAGGCCGCGCTGCTCGACGGCAGCGGACGCCTACTGGCGTTTTCCTCGGCCAGTCCGAGCAGTCTGATCCCACCGCCACCCGACCCGGGCGCGCTGTGGCAGGCGCGCCTGGGCCAACCCTGGACGCGCCTGCAAGCCACCGATGGCGGTGGCATACAGGTGCAGGTGGTGACTCCGGTCAGCCTGGCCAGCATCACCGACAACCCGCGTCTGCTGCACGTCATCCATCCGGTGCCACAGCAACTGGCGCGCGACGCCGCGCATGTCGAACAGGCGCGTCAGGGTTACCAGGAACTGCTGCTGTCGCGCCTGGGACTGAAGCGGTTGTACGGCATCTCGCTGACCATGGCGTTGACGCTGGCGCTGTTCTCGGCGCTCAGTCTGGCGTTTCTGGTATCCGAGCGTCTGGCGGCACCGTTGCGTGCCCTCGCGCGTGGCACTCGGGCGGTGGCGCGTGGCGACTACACCCAGGTGCATGCGGTCGCCAGCCGCGATGAACTGGGCATGCTGACGCACTCCTTCAACCGCATGACGCGTCAGTTGTCGGAAGCCCGCGCCGCGGCCGAGGAGAGCCACGACAAACTGCTGCACGCCAACGCCTACCTCGATGGCGTGCTGGCCAGCGTCACTGCCGGCGTGGTGACGCTGGAAGGCGACCTGCGCGTGCGACTGGTCAACCCGGCGGCCGCCGCGCTGCTCGGCCAGCCGCGTGAGGCGCTGGAGGATCGCGCGCTGGAGACGTGGGGCGGGGACGACGACGGACTGCGCCGCTTCGCCCGCGCCGTCGCCGGCCTCTTCCATGCCCACCCTGGCCAGCCCTGGCGCGCACAGCTCGAACTGGACACGCCGGCCGGCCATCAGATTCTGCTGGCGCGCGGCACCCCGCTGAGCGCGGCGCCGCAGCCCGACTACGTGCTGGTGCTGGACGACGTCACCCAACTGCTGCGTGCCCAGCGCGACGCCGCCTGGGGCGAGGCCGCGCGGCGCATGGCGCACGAGATCAAGAATCCGCTCACCCCGATCCAGTTGTCGGCGGAACGTCTGGAGGCAAGACTGGCCGACCGCCTCGATCCGGCAGGGCGCGAAACACTGACGCGCGCGGTCGCCACCATCGTCGGTCAGGTCGGCGCCATGAAGGGCCTGGTCGACGCGTTCGCGCAATATGCCCGCCTGCCCTCGCCGCGCATCGAACGCGTCGATCTGGCAGCGTTGGTACGCGAGGTCGTGGGCCTGTACGAGGCGGAAATTCCGATTAACATTGCGCTGCAACCCGACCTCGCGCCGGTGGCCGGCGATCCGTCCCTGCTGCGTCAAGTCCTGGTCAACCTGCTCAAAAATGCGCGCGAGGCCCTGGCCGGCACGCCGGCGCCGCAGGTTGAAATCGACCTGCGCCGGGACGGCGAGCGCCTCCAACTGTGCGTGCAGGACAATGGGCCGGGTTTCGCGGAGGACCTGAAACCGCGCCTGTTCGAACCCTATGCCACCAGCAAGCCGAAAGGCACCGGCCTGGGTCTGGCGGTGGTGAAAAAGATCGTCGAGGAACATCACGGCGAGATACGCGTGCTCGATCCGGCGGGCGGCGGCGCGAGAATCTGTGTATGGTTGCCGGTCTTGAGCGATGGAGATACTGGCCATGCCTGAAATACTGGTGGTGGACGACGAACCCGGCATCCGCGAGCTGATGCGCGAAATCCTCGAAGAAGAGGGTTTCGACGTGCGCGCCGCGGACAACGGTGCCAGCGCACGCACCGCGCTGGAGGCCAAGGTGCCGGATCTGGTGCTGTTGGACATCTGGATGCCCGACGTCGACGGCGTCACGCTGCTCAAGGAATGGAAGACGCAAGGCCGGCTGACCATGCCGGTGATCATGATGTCCGGCCACGGCACGGTGCATACCGCCGTGGAGGCCACCCGGCTGGGTGCGTTCGACTACCTGGAAAAGCCGGTGTCCTACAAGCAACTGCTGGAGACCGTGCGCAAGGCGCTGGAGGTGCGCGCCGCGCGCCCGACCACCAGCGGCACGCTGGCGGCCCTGGGCGACAGCGAGACCATACGGCGGCTCACGCAACGGCTCAACCTCGCTGCCAGCGCCGGCCTGCCG
This sequence comes from uncultured Burkholderiales bacterium, assembly GCA_937949525.1. GTDB lineage: Bacteria > Pseudomonadota > Gammaproteobacteria > Burkholderiales > Thiobacillaceae > PFJX01. Next base: position 140,261 of record CALEDT010000017.1, read on the forward strand.
CTGCTGCTGCTGACCCACCCGGGCGCCGGCGAGGAGGTGGTTGCGCATTACATGACGCCGCCGGATGGCCCCTTCCTGCGCATCGACGAACCCGCGGCACTGGCCGAACGACCGGTCGAACTGCTCGGCCGCGCCAAGGGCGGCCTGATCTTCGTGCCCGACATCGCCGGCCTGTCGCTGATGCAGCAGCGCGGGCTGGTGCTGCTGGTATCGCGCCGCGCCGAGTTTGCCGTGCGCGTGGTGGCGGCCTGCACGCGGCCGCCCTCGCAACTGCTCGCCGACAACCTGCTCGGCCAGGAACTGCATGACCTGTTCGCCCATGCGGTGGTGGAGATGCCGACCTTGGCGAGCCGACGCGAGGACATCGCCGGCCTGGCCACGCGCATGCTGGAGGACGCCTGCGTGCGCCTGCTGGTGCCGCCCCGGCGCTTTTCCACCGCTGCGCTGGAGGCTCTGGCCGCGCACGACTGGCCGGGCAATCTGGCCGAACTGGAAGCGCTGGCAGGGCGTCTGGCACTGGCGGCGTCGCAGGACGCGCGTGACGAGGAGATCGACGTCGCCGCGGTGCGCGAGATACTCGGTACGGCCGCGGGCGCCCAGGGCCCCGGCGGCATCGACCTGATGCTGCATCTGCCGTTGAAGGAGGCGCGCGACGCGTTCGAGAAAGCCTATCTCGAAGCATTGTTGGCGGAATGCGGTTGGGCCATGAGCAAAACCGCGGAACGTGCCGGGCTAGACCGCACCAACCTGTATCGTAAGGTGAAACAGTTGGGCATCGAGGCACCGGGCAAGTTGGCGGATGGCGGCAAGAACAAAGGGGAAGGGTAAGCCCCACCCCGCCGCCGGCGCACAGCCAACGGCCTTTCGCCCTTCACGCCCGACATGAAGATCATCATCCTCGGCGCCGGCCAGGTCGGTTCCAATCTGGCCGAACACCTGGTGCGCGAAGGCAACGACCTGACCGTGGTCGACATCGACGGCGACAAGCTCGCCGCCCTGCAGGACCGTTTCGACCTGCGCACGGTGCAGGGCCAGGCCTCACATCCCTCGGTGCTGAGGCAGGCCGGCGCCAACGACGCGGACATGCTGGTTGCGGTGACGCTCAACGACGAAACCAACATGGTGGCCTGCAAACTGGCCGGCACCCTGTTCAACATCCCCACGAAGATCGCGCGCATCCGCGCCGTGGATTACATGCGGCACCCCAAGCTGTTCGGTCCGGAACATTTCGGTGTCGACCACGTCATCGCGCCGGAACAGGAGATCACGGACTACCTGCGCAAGCTCATCGACTATCCGGAGGCGCTGCAGGTGGTGGATTTCGGCGGCGGCCGGGCGCGCCTGGTGGCGGTGCGCGCGCGTGCCGGCGGGCCGCTGGTCGGCCACGAACTGCGCAATCTGCAGAAACACCTGCCGGGTCTGGACGCGCGTGTGGCCGCCATCTTCCGGCGCGACCGCACCATCGTCCCGGAAGGGCGCACGGTGATCCAGGACAATGACGAGATCTTCTTCATCGCCGCCACCGAGAACATCCGCGCGGTGATGAAGGAGATGCGCCGCGGCGACAAGAGCGTGCGACGGGTGATGATCGTCGGGGGCGGCAACATCGGTCAGCGCTTGGCGAAGAACCTGGAGGACGTCTACGAGGTCAAGCTCATCGACCACAACAAGAAGAGCACCGCGCGCCTGGCCGAGGTGCTCAAGCGCACGTTGGTGCTGACCGGCGATGCCACCGACGAGGACCTGCTGCTGCAGGAGAACGTCGAGGACATGGACGTGTTCTGCGCCCTGACCAACGACGACGAGGACAACATCATGGCCTCCCTGCTGGCCAAGCGCTTGGGCGCGAGGAAGGTGATCGCGCTGATCAATCGCGCCAGCTATGTCGACTTACTGCAAGGCGGCGAGATCGACATCGCGCTGTCGCCGGCGCAGGCCACCATCGGCCCGCTGCTGACGCACATCCGGCGCGGCCACATGGCGGTGGTGCATTCCCTGCGGCGTGGCGCGGCCGAAGCCCTGGAAGCGGTGGTCCATGGCGACGCCCGTGCGTCCAAATTGACGGGGCGACGCATCGAGCAGGTCGACCTGCCCGAGGGGGTTACCATCGGCGCCATCCTGCGCGGCCAACAGGTGCTGATCGCGCATCACGACAGCGTCATCGAGTCGGACGACCACCTGATCCTGTTCGTGCCGAACAAGCGCCTGATTCCCAAGGTGGAGAAGCTGTTCTCGGTCGGCATGAGCTTCTTCTGAGACGCGCCCTATGCTGGTGCGCCATCTGTTCCCGCTGCTGCATGTGCTGGGCATCATCGTCGCCGGTTTCGGCGTGTCGATGCTGGTGCCGCTGACGCTGGCGGAAATCACGCGCGACGGCGCGCAGCACGCCTACGACGAAGCGTTCCTGATCACCATGGGCAGCGGCGGGCTGCTGTGGCTGATCGGCCGTCACTGGCGACGCGAACTGAAGACGCGCGACGGCATCCTGCTGGTGGTGCTGACCTGGACGCTGCTGCCGTTGTTCGCCGCGCTGCCGCTGCTGTTCTACATGCCGGACATGAAACCGGTCGACGCCTATTTCGAAGCCATGTCCGGTCTCACCGCCACCGGCGCGACCGTGTTGGCCGGCCTGGACGAGTTGCCCAATTCGATCAACCTGTGGCGTGCGCAACTGCACTGGTTGGGCGGTCTGGGTGTCATCGTGCTGGTGGTGGCGGTGCTGCCGCTGCTCGGCGTCGGCGGACGCCAGATGTTCAAGGCGGAGACGCCGACACCGATGAAGGACCAGAAGCTGACGCCACGCATGGCGGAGACCGCCAAAGGACTGTGGGTGGTCTATATCCTGCTGACGCTGGCCTGCATCGCGGTATTCCACGTGCTTGGCATGTCGCTGTTCGACGCGGTGGTGCATGGCTTCTCGGTCATGGGACTGGGCGGTTTCTCCTCGCACGATGCCAGTCTGGGCTACTTCGATTCGGTGGCGATCGAAGTCGCCGCCGCCACCTTCGCGCTGATCGCCGGCATCAACTTCGCCACCCATTTCGCCGCGCTGCGCGGCCTCAGCCTGCGCGCCTACGCCCATGATCCGGAAATCCGCTGGTTCCTGGCCTTCGTGCTGATCAGTTGTGTGCTGCTCGCGCTGTTGCTGTGGGCGCGCGACTACTACCTGGACTTCCCCACCGCGCTGCGCTATGCCGCGTTCAACACCATTTCGGTCGCCACCACTCTCGGCTTTTCCACCACCGACTACGGCCACTGGCCGTTCTTCGCCGGGCTGTGGCTGATGTTCCTGTGCAGCTTCTCCACCAGTGCCGGCTCCACCGGCGGCGGCATCAAGATGATGCGGGCGATGTTGCTGTACAAGCAGGTGTATCGCGAGCTGCGCAAGCTGATCCACCCCAACGCGCAGATTCCGCTGCGTCTGGGCGAGCAGTTGGTGCCGAACAAGATCGTCTACGCCGTGCTCGCCTTTTTCTTCATCTACGTGGCATCCATCGTCACACTCAGCTTCATCCTGTCGTTTTCCGGCCTGGACGTACTCACGGCGTTCTCCGCCATCGTGGCCTGCATCAACAACACCGGCCCCGGTCTCGGCCAGGTCGGCCCGGCCACGACCTATGGCAGCCTGACCGATTTCCAGACCGCGTTGTGCACCTTCGCGATGCTGCTCGGCCGGCTGGAACTGTTCACCCTGCTGGTGGTGCTGACACCGGCCTTCTGGCGCAAGTGAGCCGCGCGACGGCGGCCGGGGCGGCCTGGACGCGGTGCTTCGCCGCCTGGCGCGATACGCAGGCGCGGCACGGCGCCGCACGCGCCTACCCATACGCCTGGCGCCTGCCCGATGCGGCGCGCGGATTGGGCCGCGCCGCGTCATCGCACGCGCAGATCGCCCTCGGACTGACGCTGTTTCAGCTCGGCCGCTACGGCGCAGCGCTCGACATATTGACGCAGGCCGGCGACGACGGTGACGCACTCGGAGCCACCTGCACCCTGCTGCGGACGGCGACGCGCGCCGCCTGTCTGCATGCGCTCGGCGCGCACGCCCAGGCTGGCGCGCTGGCGGCATCGGCGCCGCTGCGCGCGACGACGCCGCAGGCTAGCATCGTGCGGGTTGCGCTGGCGTTCCTGCGCGACGTGCCCGGGGACGTGCCCGCCGGCACGGATTCGGCTCCGATCGACCCGGCTGCGCAGGAACCGGCGGCGATGGCCGAAGCCTGTATCACCATCGGCCGATACTGGGCCGCGGCACGGCCAGACGGGCACGACGCATGGGCGTCCGCTCGTTCGGCGCTGGTCTTGCTCGACCGACGGTTACCGGTCGCCGGCGCGCTGGCGGAAGCGGCGCTGGCCGAAGCGCTGTGGCGTATCCGTCCGGCCGCCGCGACGGTCTGGCTGGACGAAGCCCTCCGACAGTGCGCGCGTTACGGCCAGCATCATCTGCAGGCGCGGCTCATGGCGCGCAAGGCGCAGGCACTGCTGGCCGACGGCCAGCTCGCCGAGGCACGGCGCTTCGAACGACTGGCCGGGACACTGGCGCAGCGGCAGGGCATGGCGGGGCAATCGTGGCTGCCGTCCCCGGCCGGCGCCCCCTCCGGATGAGCGCGCGTCCGGCGCCACGCCGCCATCACGCCGGGGCGGCAGACGCCGGAAAACGTACCGTGAAACGCGCGCCGCCTTGCCGCCCGGTGTCCAGTTCGACGCCGGCACCGTGCCGGGCAGCAACCTCGCGCACGATGGCCAGCCCCAGACCGCTGCCCGGCTGCGAAGTGCCGGGCACCCGGCGAAAGCGCTCGAACACCCGCTCCCGCTGCTCCGGCGCGATGCCGGGCCCGTCGTCCTCCACCTGCAGCCAGGCCGGGGCGTCGCCGCCGACGCGCACGGTGACGTGGCCGCCCTGGGGTGTGTAGCACACGGCGTTGTCGAGCAGGTTGTCCAACAGGTCACGCAACGCAGCGGCATCGCCCTGTATCGGCACCACCCGCCCAGCCCCCTCGAAGGCGAGATCCAGGCCGCGGCGCAGGGCCTCGGGCGCCCAATGGGCGGCGGCCTCGCGCGCCAGATGGTCGAGGTCGACCTGCTCCGCCGGCGCATCCGGCCGGGCCTGCGGCTCGTTGCGCGCCAAGGTCAGCAACTGATTGACCAGCCGGCTGCACCGCTGCGCCCCGTCGCAGATGCCATCCAGTGCCACCCGCACCGGTTCCGGAACCGGCTCGCGCCGCGCCAGCTCGGCCTGGGCGCGCAGGCCGGCGAACGGCGTGCGCAACTGGTGGGCGGCATCGGCGACGAAGCGACGCTGCGCCTCCATCATCGCCTTGACCCGCTCGATCAGCGCATTGACCTCCTGGATCAACGGCCGCACCTCGTCCGGCGCGCGCGTCTCGTCCAAAGGACGCAGATCGTTGCGCGGCCGCGCGGCGACTTCACGCCGCAGGCGCTCCAACGGCTCGAAACCGCGCTTGAGGCCGATCCACACCGCGACGCCGGCGATGACGATGAACATGAACTGCGGAATGACGATGTTGCCCAGGATGCTGCGCCCCAAGGTCAGGCGCGCCTCGATCGGCTCGGCTGCCTGCACCAGCAACCAGGCGCCGCCGCCGTGAGGCACGCGCAAGGTCACCAGACGCAGCTTGCGCCCCTGGAACTGGGTATCGCGCAGTAACGGCTCGACGCGGTGATAGTCGGACGGACGCGGCGCCGGCAGCACACCGTGCACATGCAGGCGCCGGCCGGCGGTGTCATGGATGGAATAGCGGAACTCGTCGCCGGTCGGCACGACCGGCAGCGACGACACGCCGTCGTCACGTGCGTATTGACCGGCGAGCAGACGCGCGCGCTCCAACAGCACCAGATCGTAGGGCTTGTTGGACAGGTTCACCGCGGCCATGTAGCCGGTGACCGTGGAGAACAGCAGCAGCAGGAACAGCGGCGTGAACAGCCAGTTCATCAACTGGCTGCGCAGGGACAGGGGATCGTCGTCTGGCATGGGCGCGCGCACGGCGGAAGTTGGCGTATTGTGTCGCCAAGCGCCGCGGGTGTGGCGCGCCGCGTTCAGCCGCCGGTCACCGGTGGAAAGATGGCCACTTCGTCGCCGGTGCGCAACGGCGCATCGAGCGCTGCAACGTCCTGGTTGACGGCGACGCGGAAGGCGCGTCCGGCCGCCAGTTCCTCCGCCCAGACGCCGCCCCGGCCACGCAGCAGCTCGAGCAGATCGGTGACGTTCGCCTCGTCCTTGGGCAGTTGCACGCTTTCCCGCGCGCACGCGAAGCACTCGCGCAGCCGGGCGAAATAGAGCACCTCCAGGTTCATGCCAGCAACTCCGAGAGTGGCAGGAAACGCACCGGTTCACCCGCCTCGACACCCGCGCCGGCGGCCACATCGACCAGACCGTCGGCCCAGGCCAGCGAAGTCAGCACGCCGGAACTCTGATTGGCGAACAACTGCGCGCGCCCGTCCTCCAGACGCGCACGCAGAAACTCGCGCCGCTCGCCCGGCTTGCCGCGCGTGAAGCCGGCGGGCACCGCGAACGCCGCCGGCGCCCGCTCCGTCGCGCCCATGCGCGCAAGCAGGAAAGGCCGGGCGAACAGACAGAACACGACGAACGCCGACACCGGATTGCCCGGCAGACCGATGAAATCGACCTCGCCGATACGTCCGTGTGCCAGCGGCTTGCCTGGCTTCATGGCCACCCGCCAGAGATCGATGGAACCGCCCAGGGCATGCACCGCCGCCTTGACGTGATCCTCCTCGCCCACCGACACGCCGCCGCTGGTGATCACCACGTCGGCTTGGCCGGCGGCGGCGCGCAGCACATCGACGGTGGCTTCGAGCGTGTCGGCAACCTGCCCGAGGTCGCGGATCTCCACGCCCAGCCCACGCAACAACGCCAGCAGTGTGGCCCGGTTCGAGTTGTAGATGCGGCCGGGCGGCAAAGGCTGGCCGGGCGGCACCAACTCGTCGCCGGTGAAGAATACGGCGACGCGCAGGCGGCGGCAGACGGTCAGGGTGGCCGCGCCGGTCGCTGCGGCAACCCCGAGTCGGGCCGGGCCGAGACGCGCACCGGCAGCCAGCACGCACTGGCCGACGTGGATGTCCTCGCCGGCGCGCCGGATGTTGGCACCGAGCGGCGGCGGACGCCGGACGCGCACCCGATCATCGATCTGCTCACAGTCTTCCTGCATGACCACGGTATCGGCGCCGGGCGGAATCGCGGCACCGGTGAAGATGCGCGCCGCGCTGCCGGGCTGCAGCGGCTGACCGGGATGGCCAGCCGGAATGCGCTGACTCACCGGCAACCAGGTGTCGGCGTCCGCCTCCGCCAGGCGCACGGCATAGCCGTCCATGGCGGAATTGTCCAACGGCGGCACGGCCACATCGGACACCAGCGGTTCCGCCAACACCCGGCCCAAGGCATCGTCGGCGGCCACGGTTTCGCGTTCGGTCACCGGCCGCGCGGCGGCCAGCAAACGCGCCAGTGCGTCCTCGACAGTCAATGCTCCACTCATCGTGCAGTCCACTCCAGGATGAAGGCCGCGATGGCCTCGATGTCGTTCAGATGCAGATGACGCAGCGCCGACGCCGGCGCCTGGTCGCTGGCCACGGCGATCACCGCCGCATCCTGTCCATGCAGCCAGGGACGTCCATTGTCCCGGCGCCAGACCTCGATCTTGGCATGCGTGCCGTGGCGATAGCCTTCCACCAGCACCAGATCGCACGGCGACAGCCGCGCCACGTGCTCGGCCAGCGACGGCTCCGGCGCGCCGCGCAATTCACCGACCAGCATCCAGCGGTACGGCGAGCTCAACAGCACCTCCAGCGCGCCCGCCCGGCGATGGCGCCAGGAGTCCTTGCCCGGCACGTCGACCTCGAAGTCATGATGACTCTGTTTGATCACCGACACGCGTAAACCAGCCGCGCCCAGACGGGGCAGCAGATGCTCGATCAGTGTGGTCTTGCCGGCACCACTATAGCCGGCGATGCCGAGGATCTTCATGGCGCGGGTGGCAGGCGGGTCATGGCAGATGGCCGAGGATAACCGTACAGTGCACGCCCCGTCATCTGCTTTGCCGCCAAAACTACCCACGATGTCCCTGGCCAGACAAGCATGGGAGTTGACGCCGGTCAAGGTCGCATCTTCCTGGCGCAGGAGCGCGGGGCTATATTTCCCTGGCCGAAGCTCACCGTGCCCTGCCATGAACGCCCTCATCGATCGTTTCGGTCGCCACATCGAGTACCTGCGTCTGTCCGTGACCGATCGTTGCGATCTGCGCTGCGCCTATTGCATCCCCGAGGGCTTCAAGGGCTTCGAGGAGCCGGAACATTGGCTGAACTTCGACGAGATCGAGCGGCTGTTGGGCGTGTTCGCCGGCCTGGGGCTCAAGCGCGTGCGCTTCACCGGCGGCGAACCGCTGCTCCGGCGCGATGTGGTCGGACTGTGCGCACGTGTCGCGACACTACCCGGCATCGAGGATCTGTCGCTCTCCACCAACGCCACGCAACTCGCGCACATGGCGACCGACCTGCGCCGCGCCGGTGTCACCCGACTGAACGTCAGTCTGGACTCTCTGCGTGCCGAGCGCGTCGCCAGGATCAACGGCCGCGACGTGCTCGACCGGGTGCTGGCCGGGCTGGACGCGGCGCGCGGGGCCGGTTTCGCACCGATCAAGCTGAACATGGTGGTGATGCGCGAGAACGCCGACGAAATCGACGCCATGGTCGACTACTGCATGACGCACGGTTTCGTACTGCGTCTGATCGAGGTCATGCCCATGGGCGACACGGCGCGGCGCATGGGCTATGTCGATCTGCAGCCGGTCAAGGCGCGTCTGCGCGAACGCTACGGCCTGGTCGACACGCTGTTGCCCGGCGGCGGCCCGGCACGCTACTTGGGCAGCCGCGACGGGCGGTTCACCGTCGGCTTCATCACGCCGATCTCGCAACATTTCTGTGACACCTGCAACCGTGTGCGCCTGACCGTGGACGGCGTGCTGCATCTGTGCCTGGGTCAGGAAGAACGCATGGACTTCCGCACGCTGATGCGTGCCGGAGCCAGCGATGACGACTTGCGCGCCGCCATCCTGCAGGCCATCGACCTGAAACCGGAACGGCATGAGTTCACCGAGGCACCGCACAAGCTGGTGCGCTTCATGAACATGACCGGCGGTTGATCCGCACCTCCGGCCGGAGGGGTGTGCCCATTCGGGGCAACATAACCGGCAAAGTCCGCAGCAAGCCCGGGCTCTGCCCTAAGGACTGCCACGGCCGGCATGTTGGGCGTATATTCACGAAGCATATCGCCCTGACGCCATGCCATGGCCATCTTTCCGCTCCATCGCCGCTATTGGCTGTTGCCGCCGCTGACCTGGGGCATCCTTGCGCTGTTGTCCTATGGCTGGAGCATGACCCAGTTGCGCCAGGGCACGCGCGAGCTGGTGCTGCACGAAGGACGCTTCGTGTTCGGCATGATCCAGGCGACGCGCGAATGGAATGCGCGCCACGGCGGCGTGTACGGTCTGATGGATACCGGCACGCCGGCCAATCCTTATCTGGACGTGCCGGAACGCGACCTGACCACGCCCGCCGGTCGGCGTCTGACGCTGCTCAATCCGGCCTACATGACGCGGCAACTGGGCGACGTCATCCACGAACAGACCGGCATCCGCATCCACATCACCAGCCTCAATCCGCTCAACCCGAGCAACGCCGCGCGCGATTGGGAGGTGGACGCCTTGCGCAGCTTCGACGACGGCATGAAGGAATACCTGGCGATGCCCTCGGGCGACGGCGTAGGCCGCTTCGCGCATTACGCCGCGCCACTGGTCACCGTGGAATCCTGTCTGCGCTGCCATGGGCAGCAGGGCTACCGCGTAGGCGACATCCGCGGCGGCATCACCGTGGTCTATCCGATCGACTCGTTTCTCGCGGTACAGCGGCGACGTGCCCGCGACATCGGTCTGGCTCATATCGCCGTCTGGCTGTCGCTCAGTGCCCTGGGATGGTTCGCCCTGCGCCGCGTACGCGCACAGTGGTTGTCATTGCAGACGGCAATGGCGGAGCAGGACGCGCTGGTGGCGCAACGGACCGCCGAGTTGCGCGCCGAAGTACGCGAACGCCAGGAGGCCGAGGCCAGTCTGCGCATGCTGATCGATGCCTCGGGTGAAGGCATCTTCGGCATCGATCGTCATGGACGCTGTTCGTTCTGCAACCCCGTGGCGGCCGAGCTGTTGGGTTATCGCGGCAGCGATCGGCTGCTCGGACGCGACATCATTGAGCTGATCAGACCCCGGCGCGAAGACGGCCGAGCCCCGCTGCTCAGTTCCCGCACGCTGCGCGAAGGGGTTCCGATCCACGAGGATGAGGCCTGGTTCGCGCGCGCCGACGGCAGCCTGCTGGCCGTCGAATACCGCGCCCATCCCATCTTGGACGAGGGCGAGCCGGCCGGGGCGGTGGTGACCTTCGCCGACATTACCGAACGCAAGCAACAGCAGGACCGCATCTGGCGTCAGGCCAATTACGACGTGCTGACCGGCCTGCCCAACCGTGAACTGCTGCGCGACCGGCTCGATGGCGCGCTGGCGCAGGCGCAGCGCCGTCGCGGACGCCTGGCCGTGCTGTTCGTCGACCTCGACGAATTCAAGCAGGCCAACGACCGCCTCGGCCATGCCGCAGGCGACCATATCCTGCGCGAAGTCGCGCGCCGCATGCTGGAATGCCTGCGCGACACGGACACAGTGGCGCGCTTGGGCGGCGACGAGTTTGTCATCGTGCTGCCGTTCGTCGAGGAAGCCGAGGCGGCCGAGAAGGTGGCGGCGAAGTTGGTGGAAACCTTGTCCAGCCCGTATGCCACGGCGGCGGGCAGCGCCAGGATCTCCGCCTCCATCGGCATCGCCTACCATCCGGACGACGCCGACACGCATGAAGAACTGATTCGCCGTGCCGACGAGGCCATGTACCGTGCCAAGCAGGCCGGCCGCAATGGCTATCGCGCCTGGCGCGAATAGCGCAACTCCAACCCGGAAACCGTTTTTTCCGGGTTCAATCCGGCGCCAGAAACGGCACATCGACCACGTGCCATTTGCGCTCATGGCGCTGCACCAGACGCAACAACGTGTCGGCGAACAGATCGTTGATCCGTTCCCAATCGAAGCCGGCCACGGCCGCCGGCGCGCGCGCGCGCAGGTCGGCCAGGCGGGCGGGGTTGCGCGCGAGTTCCAGCGCAGCGGCGACGAAGGCTGCCCCGTCCTCCTGCGCCACCAGGCGGCCGCTGACGCCGTCCTCGATCAGATCGGCCGCGCCGGCGCGTGCGAACGCCACCACCGCCAGACCGCTGGCCAGCGCCTCCCCGATGACGTTGCCATAGGTCTCGGTCAGGCTGGGAAACAGGAACAGGTCGGCGGAGGCGTAGTGCGCGGCCAGATCCTCGCCCAGCCGGGTGCCGGCGAACACGATGTCCGGTTGGCTGGCGGTCAGTTCGGCGCGCTGCGGGCCATCGCCCACCAACACCAGCCGCGCGCCGGGCACTTGATCACGCAAGGCCCGCCAGGTGGTCAGCAACAGGTCCAGATTCTTCTCCGGCGCCAGGCGACCGACGCAGGTCACCACCAGATCGCCGTCCTGCGCACCCCAGCTCGCGCGCAATTGCGGTGAGCGGCGCGCCGGGTTGAACAAGCCGGTGTCGACACCGCGCGCCATCACCGTCAGGTTGCGATAGCCCTCCCGTGTCAGCTTGTCGGCGATGTCGCGCGCCGGCACCAGCGTCACGTCGGTGCGATTGTGCAGGCGGCGCAGATAGCCCGCGACCGGGCCGCGCAACCAGGCTAGGCCATAGTGCCGACAATAGGCATCGAAATTGGTATGAAACCCCGAACTGATCGGCAACTTCAGGCTGCGCGCGGCATTGACGGCCGACCACCCCAGCGGGCCCTCGGTGGCGACATGCACGATGTCCGGGCGCTCGCGCGTCCACAGACGGCGCAACGCGGTGCGCGCCGGCAGGCCGAAGCGCAGGCCACGATAGTTGGGAATGCCGACACCGGTGGCCAGCACTTCACGATAGTCACCGACGTCGATGGCCTGATCCGCGTGGTTCTGACGCGGACGGATCAGTTGCAGGGTGTGACCACGCCGACGCAGGCCATCCACCAGACGGCCCAGGGTCATCGCCACGCCATTGACTTCCGGTGGGTAGGTTTCAGTGACCAGGGCGACCCGCAGTTGTGGGCGCGCCGGCGGGTAGCGCTGCACCAGGAAATGTTCGTGCGATTGCATGCGCGCCATGCTCGCAGGCGCATGCGTCAGTTTGATGACAAGGCTACGCCGGGGCGTCGATCAGCCAGCGTGGTGGTGCGACGACACCGAGCGATACAGCGCTTCGAGCTGGCGCGCGCGCTCCGGCGACGACCAGCACTCTGCGAACTCGCGCGCCTGTGCCGACAGCAGCGCTCGCCGTGCCGGGCCTGCGGTCAGTGCAGCCACTTCAGCGCCGAACGCCGCTTCGTCGTCCGGCGCGGCGATCGCGCCGCGCGCCGGCAGCACGATGTCGCGCGTGCCCAACACCGCCAGGGCCACGACCGGCAAGCCGGCCGCCATCGCCTCCAGCAACACCAGTCCCTGGGTCTCGGTACGCGAGGCGAACACGAACACGTCGGCGGCGGCATAACAATCGGGCAGTTCGCGCTCGCGGTCGAGATAACCGACGAACAGGACATGCTGGGCCAGGCCGCTGGCTTCGGCCTGATGCCGCAGTGCGCGCAGGGCCGGCCCCTCTCCGGCGATGACCAGCAGCAGGTCGGGTTGCCGGCGCAGCGCATGCGGCAACGCGCGCAACAGAAAGTCGATGTTCTTCTCATGAGCCACGCGGCCGACGTACAAGGCCACAGGACGTTGGGCATCGATGCCGTGGCGGGCGCGAAAGCGCGCACGATCGCCGCCGGTGAAATGCGCCACCGGTATGCCGGTGGGCAGCACATGCAACGGCGCCGTGACGCCGTAGCCACGCAGGGTTTCGGCCATGGCCCCCGAGGGCACCACCACGGCATCCAGCCCGTTGCACTGCGTGCGCGCGATGTGGCGGGCCACGGCACGCAACACCCGGCGCGGCAGCAGCGGCAGGTAATGGTGGATGTACTCCTCGAAGTGGGTATGGTAGGTGGCCAGTACCGGCAGGCCGTGGCGACGCGCCGCACGGGTGCCGACGTAGTGCGCGGCGAACGGTGTCTGCACGTGGATCAGATCGTAGTCGCCGTGCTCGATCAGCCGGTCGACCACCTGGCGCAGCGCGCGAAAGTGCATGAGCCGATCTTCCGGATCGAACGGCACGCGACGCGCGCGGATGCGCACCACGTCGGCGTCGTCCGCGCTGGCGTCCTGCGTGCCGTAAGCCGGCGCCACCAAATGGATTGTCACACCGCGTGCAGCCAGATCACGCCGAAACGTCTCGATGGAAGTGGAAACGCCGTTGATGCGCGGGAAATAGACGTCCGACAGCATCAGCACCCGCGGCGCGGCGGGCGATTGCGGATTGGGCATCGCGCGACGATGCCAGCCGATTCTTACCGGCGTATGACAGGCGGCGCCTGCCGCCCGCCCTCAGGTTTCCTGCACCGGTGTGGTGGTCGCCTGCGGCGCCGGCGGTGCGTCGTCGCTGCGGCTGCTGGTCGGCGGCGTCACCGGCTTGGGCTCGCGCGGCTCACGCCCGGCCATGATGTCGTCGATCTGTTCGGCGTCGATGGTTTCCCACTTCAGCAACGCCGCGGCCATCGCCTCGACCTTGTCGCGGTTGTCCTCGATCAGCTTGCGCGCACGCGCATACTGCTCGTCGATGATGCGGCGCACCTCGGCGTCGACCTTCTGCATGGTCGCCTCCGACACGTTCTTGTGCGTGGTGATCGAGCGGCCGAGAAAGATCTCGCCTTCCTCCTCGCCATACACCATGGTGCCGAGCACTTCGGACATGCCCCATTGCGTCACCATGCGCCGCGCCAGATCGGTGGCGCGCTGGAAGTCGTTGGACGCGCCGGTGGTCATCTGGTGCATGAACACCTCCTCGGCGATACGGCCGCCGAACAGCACGGCGATGGTCGACAGGATGCGTTCCTTGTCCATGCTGTAGCGGTCCTCGGTGGGCAACTGCATGGTCACGCCCAGCGCGCGGCCGCGCGGGATGATGGTGACCTTGTGCACCGGGTCGGTCTTGGGCAACAGCTTGGCGACCACCGCGTGGCCGGATTCATGGTAGGCGGTGTTCCTGCGCTCCTCCTCGGGCATCACGATGGACCGACGTTCGGCGCCCATGATGATCTTGTCCTTGGCGCGCTCGAAATCCTGCATGTCGACCACGCGTTTGTTGGCCCGCGCGGCGAACAGTGCCGCCTCGTTCACCAGGTTGGCGAGATCGGCGCCGGAGAAACCCGGCGTGCCGCGCGCGATGATGTCGGCCTTCACATCCGGCGCTACCGGCACCTTGCGCATGTGCACCAGCAGGATCTGCTCACGGCCGCGGATGTCCGGCAGCGGCACCACCACCTGGCGGTCGAAGCGGCCCGGACGCAGCAACGCCGGGTCGAGCACGTCGGGGCGGTTGGTGGCGGCGATGACGATGACCCCCTGGGTCGCCTCGAAGCCGTCCATCTCCACCAGCAACTGGTTCAGGGTCTGCTCGCGCTCGTCGTTGCCGCCACCCAGACCGGCGCCCCGCTGACGGCCCACGGCATCGATCTCGTCGATGAAGATGATGCACGGCGCACTCTTCTTGGCCTGTTCGAACATGTCGCGCACGCGCGCGGCGCCGACGCCGACGAACATCTCGACGAAGTCCGAACCGGAAATGGAGAAGAACGGCACCTTGGCCTCGCCGGCGATGGATTTGGCCAGCAGCGTCTTGCCGGTGCCGGGCGAACCGACCATCAGCACGCCGCGCGGGATGCGTCCGCCCAGTTTCTGGAAGCGGGACGGATCGCGCAGGAACTCGACCAATTCGGCCACTTCCTCCTTGGCTTCGTCGCAGCCGGCGACATCGGCGAAGGTGACCAGGTTGCTGTCCTGGTCGAGCAGACGCGCCTTGCTCTTGCCGAAGGAAAAGGCACCGCCCTTGCCGCCGCCCTGCATCTGACGCATGAAGAAGATCCACACGCCGATCAACAGCAACATCGGGAACCAGGATACGAAGATGCTCATCAGCATGGACGGTTCTTCCTGCGGCTTGGCTTCCACCTGCACGCCCGCGCGCAGCAGATCGGACACCAGCCACGGGTCGGACGGCGCGTAAGTGGTAAAGCGTCGACCGTCGGCACGCACGCCACGCAGTACATGGCCTTCGATGGTGACCTTGGCCACCACGCCCTGGCGCACCTCCTCGATGAAGGTGGAATAGTCGACCTGGGCCTGCGTGGTCTGACGCGTGTTGAACTGGTTGAACACCGTCATCAATATCAGCGCGATGATCAGCCAGATACCGACGTTCTTGAAGAGATTGTTCAATTTGACTCCTTTGCGGCTTCAGCACCGCCCATGCCCGAACTTAGTCCAATTCCTGCCCGACTTCAATCGAAGCCGCATCACGCAAACCACGCGCAAGCAGATAAACCTCCCGGCTGGCATCCCGTGACGCCTTGGGCTTGCGCGTCACGACGTTGCGGAAGTTGGCGCGCAGGCGACGCAGATAGTCCTCGAAGCCTGCACCCTGAAATACCTTGACCAGGAAAGCGCCGTCCGGTTTCAGCCATTGGGCGGCGAAATCCAGGGCGAGTTCCGCCAGATGGTAGGCCCGCGCCTGATCCGCCACGGCCACGCCGGTGATATTGGGTGCCATGTCGCTGAGCACGAGGTCTGCGCGACGGCCGTTCAACACGGCCGAGAGTTGGTTGAGGACGGCGGGCTCGGTGAAATCGCCACGCAGGAAGGTGACGTGGTTGAGCCCGACCATGTCCAGCAAGTCGATGCCGACGATGGCGCCCTGACCACGCAGACGCTGCGCCGCCACCTGACACCAGCCGCCTGGCGCGCAGCCGAGATCGACCACGAGTTGGCCCGGCCGGAACAGGTGGTCGCGCGCGTCGATCTCCAGCAGCTTGTAGGCGGCGCGCGAACGATAGCCCTGCTCCACCGATTGACGCACGTACAAATCGTTGACGTGGCGATGGTGCCAGGCGCGGGTCTTGGCTTGGCGCTTCATGGCCGGGGTGGACGAGCGGCCTGGGCCGGATGGCGCAACTCGTCGCGCCGGTGCGCCGCGCTTGCGCTACCATCCCGGCCTTTTGCGGAGGACTCCATGCGCGCGCTCACCCCCGAACAGCGCAAGTTTCTGAAAGCGCAGGCCCACGCGCTCAAACCGGTGGTGATGATCGGCGCGCAGGGTCTGACCGAGGCCGTGATCCATGAGGCCGCGCGTGCGTTGGCCGCGCATGAACTGATCAAGGTGCGCGTGCTCGGCGACGACCGCGATGAGCGCGACAACCACTTCCGCGCGCTGTGCAACGCGCTCGACGCGGCTCCAGTGCAGCACATCGGCAAGCTGCTGCTGTTGTACAAGCCAGCCGACACGCCCAGACTCGAGCTACCGTGAACTCTGCCTGGCGACCAGCGCCAAGCCCAACAGACTTTGCACCAGATAGACCGCGCTGGCGATGCCGTGCCAGGTGGCGAAGCGATCGCGGAACAGGCTCTCCATCACATCGGTGGGCAACGCGGCTTCCTTCAGCCGCGCCATCACCGGCTGGATGCCGAAATGACCGGCCAGCGTCAACAGCAGCATCAACGCGGCGATCCAGAAAAACACCTGTTTCAGCGCACCGCCGCCAAAACGCATGAAGCGGAACAGCAACAGCCAGGTGCCACAGACGATGCCCACCCAGGCCATGACCGCGAACATCTTGCCCGCCAGCATGCCCGCCAGGGCACGATCGTCCAGGTTGTAAAACAGCACCGGCGCGGCAAGATAGCCGATCGCCCAAAGTCCGCCCACCCACACGGCGATGGACCAGGCGGCGAGAAGGTCGGGCAGTCGCTTCATGCGTGCGTGGCGAACCACGGGCATAGGCGCGCGCCTCGGTCCGCCATGGCTCGCCGTTCACACATAGTGCACGTCGACGATTTCGTAATGGCGCAGCCCCCCGGGCGCATGAACGTCGGCGACGTCGCCGGCGTACTTGCCGATCAACGCACGCGCGATGGGCGAACTGACCGAGATCATGCCCTGCTTGATGTCAGCCTCGTCGTCACCGACGATCTGATAGCGCACCTCATCGCCGGTTTCGGCATCCACCAGTTCGACAGTGGCGCCGAACACCACGCGCCCATCGGCATCCAGATGGCGCGGATCGATGATCTGCGCGTTGGCCAGCTTGCTCTCCAGCTCCTTGATGCGCCCCTCGATGAAGCCCTGCTTCTCCTTGGCGGCATCGTATTCGGCGTTCTCCGACAGATCGCCGTGCGAACGGGCCTCGGCGATGGCGGCGATGACGTTGGGTCGCTCGACGCTCTTCAGGCGCTGCAACTCATTGCGCAGCTTCTCCGCGCCCAGTACGGTCAGGGGGATTTTGCTCATGCTACGACCTCGTTCAATGCAGACGCCGGTGCAGTTCCTGCAGGGAATAGACCGTGATCTCGCGCCTGTCCTTCATGCCCAGACAGGCGGCCTTGGCCCCAGCCAGCGTCGTGAAGTAGGGAATGTTCTGCGCCAGCGCGGCGGCGCGGATGGCAAAGGAATCCTTGACCGCACGCTTGTCCTCGACGACGTTGATGATCAGTTGGATGTCCCGGTTCTTGATCATGTCGACGATATGCGGGCGTCCTTCCGCCACCTTGTTGACCCGGGTCACCGGCACACCCGCCGCTTCGATGGCTGCGGCGGTGCCACGGGTGGCGAACAGGCGGAAGCCCAGTTCGTGCAGATGCAGCGCGATCTCCGCGACGCGCGGATGTTCCGGATTGCGCACCGACACGAACACGTTGCCTTCGCGCGGCAGCTTGACACTGGCGCCGTACTGCGCCTTCAGGAACGCCTCGCCGAAGCGCTCGCCCACGCCCATGACCTCGCCGGTGGATTTCATCTCCGGCCCCAGCAGCGGATCGACGCCGGGGAACTTGCGGAACGGGAACACCGCTTCCTTGACCGAGAAGTAGGGCGGGATCACCTCGCACTCCGCGCCCTGACGCTTCAGACTCTGCCCGGTCATGCAGCGCGCGGCGATCTTGGCCAGCGGGCGGCCGGTCGCCTTGGACACGAATGGCACCGTGCGCGAAGCGCGCGGATTGACTTCGAGCACGTAGACCTGTTCGTCCTTGATGGCGAACTGCACGTTCATCAGGCCGACGACGCGCAGCGCCCGCGCCATCGCAGCGGTCTGCCGGCGCAATTCCTCCTGCAGCGCAAACGACAGACTGTAGGGCGGCAGCGAACAGGCCGAATCGCCCGAATGCACCCCGGCTTGTTCGATGTGCTCCATGATGCCGCCGATCAAGACCTGCTCACCATCTGACAGCGCATCGACGTCGACCTCGATGGCGTCATTTAGAAAACGGTCGAGCAGCACCGGCGAGTCGTTCGACACTTTCACCGCCTCACGCATGTAGCGGCGCAAGTCGGCTTCCTCATGCACGATCTCCATGGCACGACCGCCCAGCACGTAAGACGGCCGGACCACCAGCGGGTAGCCGATCTCGGCCGCCAGGCGCAGCGCTTCGTCCTCGGTGCGCGCGGTACGGTTGGGCGGTTGCAACAGGCCGAGGGCGTTGAGCATTTTCTGGAACCGCTCGCGATCCTCGGCCGCGTCGATCATATCCGGCGAGGTTCCGATGATGGGCACGCCGTTGCGTTCCAGATCGCGCGCCAGCTTCAGCGGCGTCTGCCCGCCGTACTGCACGATGACGCCGGTGGGCGCCTCGATGCGCACGATCTCCAGCACGTCCTCGAGCGTCAGCGGCTCGAAATACAGGCGATCCGAGGTGTCGTAATCGGTCGACACGGTCTCCGGGTTGCAGTTGACCATGATGGTCTCGAACCCGTCCTCGCGGCAGGCTTGGGCCGCATGCACGCAGCAGTAATCGAATTCGATGCCTTGGCCGATACGGTTGGGACCACCGCCCAGCACCATGATCTTGTTGTGCGCGCTGGGTGCGGCCTCGCACTCCTCCTCGTAGGTCGAGTACAGGTAGGCGGTGGAGCTGGCGAACTCGGCGGCACAGGTATCGACGCGTTTGTAGACCGGATGCACCCCCAGTTCCCAACGGCGCGCGCGCACGCTGTGCTGGTCGGTATTGAGCAGGTGGCCGAGACGACGGTCGGAGAAGCCGCTGCGTTTCAGATGCCACAGTTCTTCGCGGGACAGGCTGAACAATGCGCGCCCGCGCAGCGCCGCCTCCTGCAAAACCAGATCCTCGATCTGCGCCAGGAACCACGGATCGATACGGCTGATGCGCTGGATCTCTGCAAATGGCAGACCGACACGGAATGCGTCGGCCACGTACCACAGCCGTTCCGCCCCCGGATTACCCAGCTCCGCCTTGATCTCGTCCTCACTGTGCGCACGTTCGTCCAACCCGTCGACGCCGGTTTCCAGGCCGCGCAGGGCCTTCTGCAAGGACTCCTGGAACGTGCGGCCGATGGCCATGACCTCGCCCACCGACTTCATCTGCGTGGTCAGACGGTCATTGGCCTGAGGGAACTTTTCGAAGGCGAAGCGTGGGACTTTGGTGACGACGTAGTCGATCGACGGCTCGAACGAGGCCGGCGTCGCACCGCCGGTGATTTCGTTGCGCAGTTCGTCCAGCGTGTAACCCACCGCCAACTTGGCTGCCACCTTGGCGATCGGGAAGCCGGTAGCCTTGGATGCCAGCGCCGAAGAGCGCGACACGCGCGGGTTCATCTCGATGACGACGATGCGACCGTTGTCCGGATTGACAGCGAACTGCACATTGGAGCCCCCGGTGTCCACGCCGATTTCGCGCAACACGGCGATGGAAGCGTTGCGCAGCAGTTGATACTCGCGGTCGGTGAGCGTTTGCGCCGGCGCCACGGTGATGGAGTCGCCGGTATGCACGCCCATCGGATCGAGGTTCTCGATGGAACAGACGATGATGCAGTTGTCGGCGCGATCGCGCACGACCTCCATCTCGAATTCCTTCCAGCCGATCAGCGACTCTTCGATCAACAACTCCCGGGTGGGCGAGGCTTCCAGGCCGCCCTCACAAATGGCGACGAACTCCTCCATGTTGTAGGCGATGCCCCCGCCGCTGCCGCCCATGGTAAACGACGGCCGGATGATGGTCGGAAAGCCGATGCCCGCTTGGATCTGGATCGCCTCCTCCATGCTGTGCGCAAGACCGGAGCGCGGATTGGCCAGCCCGATGCGCGCCATGGCCTGCTTGAATTTCTCGCGGTCCTCGGCCATGTCGATGGCCGTGCGCGACGCGCCAATCAACTCCACGCCGTAACGGTCCAGGACGCCATGTTTGGCCAGATCCAGAGCGCAATTCAGCGCCGTCTGGCCACCCATGGTCGGCAGGATCGCGTCAGGTCGCTCGCGCTCGATGATGCGTTCCACGGTCTGCCAGTTGATCGGCTCGATGTAGGTCGCATGCGCCATCTCCGGATCGGTCATGATGGTGGCCGGGTTGGAGTTGACCAGAATGACGCGATAGCCCTCTTCCATCAGGGCCTTGCAAGCCTGGGCGCCGGAATAGTCGAACTCGCAGGCCTGACCGATGACGATCGGGCCAGCGCCGATGATCAGGATGGAACTCAGATCGGTGCGCTTGGGCATGGGATCAGCGCGCGCCTTGCATCAGCGCGATGAAACGGTCGAACAGGTAAGCGACGTCATGTGGCCCCGGACTGGCTTCCGGATGCCCTTGAAAGCTGAACGCCGGCACGTCGGTACGGGCGATGCCCTGCAACGAGCCATCGAACAGCGACACGTGCGTCGCCCGCACGTTACCCGGCAACGTCGCCGCATCCACGGCAAATCCATGGTTCTGACTGGTGATCACGACCCGACCGCTGTCGAGATCCTGAACCGGATGATTGGCGCCATGGTGGCCGAACTTCATCTTCACGGTACGCGCACCGGATGCCAGCGCGAGCAACTGATGTCCGAGGCAGATGCCGTAGGTCGGTACGCGCGCGCCGAGGATTTCGCGTATGGCGCTGACCGCATACGTGCATGGCTCCGGGTCGCCAGGTCCGTTGGACAGAAACACCCCATCGGGTCGCAACGCCAGCACCTCGGCCGCCGGCGTCATCGCCGGCACTACGGTAACCCGACAACCACGGCCCACGAGCATGCGCAGAATGTTGCGTTTGATGCCGAAATCGTAGGCGACGACGTGATGGCGGGCCACCACGGGTGCATCGAAACCGGCGCCCAGACGCCACTCGCCTTCCAGCCATTCGGCTTGGTCGGCACGGGTCACCTCCCGGGCGAGATCCAGACCCGCCATGCTTGGGCAGGCGCGCGCCGCGTCGGCAGCCACCGACTCGTCGATGTCGCCGGCCATGATGCAGGCATTCTGCGCCCCGTGTTCACGCAGGATGCGCGTCAACCTGCGCGTGTCGATGCCGGCGATCGCGACGACGCCGCGCGACTGTAGATAAGCCGTCAGGTCATGAGTGGCGCGAAAGTTGCTTGACCGCAGGGGGACATCGCGCACGACCAAGCCTGCCGCATGGATGCACCCGGACTCCTCGTCCTCGTCGTTGGTGCCGACGTTACCGATATGCGGATAGGTCAGTGTGACGATCTGCCGGCAGTACGACGGGTCGGTCAGAATCTCCTGGTAACCCGTCATCGACGTGTTGAAGACGAGTTCACCCACCTGATTCCCGACCGCACCAATGCTGCGGCCACGGAATACGGTTCCGTTCGCCAACACGAGAATCGCGGGTACGACAGCGGCCAAGTGCTTCACTCCTGGTGCAGATATGACAAGCGGGACGGGCTTGCGCCCATCCCGCCGGTTGCAGTGCGGCGAATTATACGGCGACACACCGCGCTGCCTCAAGACATGAGCGAAGTGCGCACTCCAAAGCAAAACGCCCCAATTACGGGGCGTTTTGGTGGTTTGTTGGGTGTCTGGCGATGACCTACTTTCGCGGGCGAGGGAGCCTACTATCATTGGCGCTGGGGCGTTTCACGGTCCTGTTCGGGAAGGGAAGGGGT
>CALEDT010000018.1 GCA_937949525.1 uncultured Burkholderiales bacterium
TTGGCCTTTTCGGGCTTCAGATCAAGATTGCCCACATAGCCGTTGCCATCGCCGAACCAGTTGACCATCAAGGCGGCCATCTGCCAGGTGGACCAGGCATAGCGCTCATAAAGATTGGGCGAGCGCGTCTTGTGGGCGAAACCGAACTCGATGTCCTGATTGACGCTGGGGGTGTAGCGCGCCAGAAGCGTCAGGTCCCAGTTGTTGTCCGTTTTGCTGCGGTCGGCGTTATTGAACAGGGTTGCATCTTGGGTCTGGTTGTTTCCGGCTCGCGGTGCTACCACGCCTGTTGGGAAAGTGTTGATGTTGTAGCCATGAACCATCCCGGCATCCATTTCCACCCGCTCGTAGCGCAGGCCAGCCAGCGTCATCCATTGTGGGTCGACTTGCTTTTCCCATTCGCCGAACAATGCGGTACGGTCGCGTCGGCCATCGTTGATGTTCCAGAACGTGTTGGGCCACATCCCCCCACCGGAGGGCGTCCACCAGTCGTCGAGGCGGTAGCGCTGGTATTCACCGCCCACGCGCAGCAGGTCCTGCGCGGTCAGGTTGACGTCGGCCTTGATGACCACCCCGGTGTTCTCGCTGGCGGTGTACATCGGCATACCCCAGGCGCAGGTTGCACTCATGGGTGAGCAGAAGGCCCCATTGCCGCTGCCAACTATGCCAGCCTGGCCACCCGATGCAGCAGCATAGTAATAGCGTTTGTCGGCGCCGAAGTCCATGAAGTGGTCGACTTCCTCGTGATAGAGGCGCGCCTCGAGCCGACCCCAGTCGAAGCCGCCGAGATAGCGCAGATTGAGCTTGGTGCTCTCGTTGTCGAGCATGTCCATGCGCTGGTTGGGGTAGAGCTGATAGGGCAAATCCTGGTAGGTGAGTTTGGCTTCCAGGAGATGATTCCCGCCGCGGAAGGCGAGCCCCAACGTATGGTTGCGTGTCTCGTAACCGGTGGAGCCGACCTCGTCGAGCGGCAGGGTATGACCGACGCGACCGGTCACGGTGGGGCTGACTGGGCTGCCGTAGATGTTCGCTTTGAAAGCGCCGCCGGCCTTGTAGTTGTCGGACTTGGCGATCGCGCCGGTGTACGTGATATTGAAGCGCTGTGTGGCGTAGGTGGCCGCGAGGTTGGCACCATACGCGTTACCGTTGCTGCGGTAGAAAACACCCGCTTCACCCGTGGAGAGATTGCCCTGGTCGGGACCGGCGAAAATGGGCGCTGCCGTCTTGACCACGACGCTGCCGCCGATCGAATCACCGCCGACGCTGACCGGCGAGACGCCAGCCCACACTTGGATCGAGTCGACCTGAGAGGGGTCGAGATAAGTCAAGGGCGCGTTCATGTGATTGGGGCAAGCCGCGTGCAGATCCATGCCATCGATTTTGATGCGCAAGCGATCATCGGCAAAACCGCGAATCGTGGGCAGGCTGGAGACGCCGCCCGCACTTTGCAGGTTTACGCCCGGCACCTCCCTGAGCAGACTGGCGGTGTCGCTGGTGGCGGGACGCAGCCGGGCGAGTTCGGCCGCACCCAGAGCGGACTGGTTCAGCGCGCGCGGCTGGGGCTTGGTCGCGGTGACCAGGATGGAGTCCAACGTGGGAATGTCCGCCGCGGCGGGTATGGGGAGCGTGCCGATCAACAGCACCAGGGGTTTCAGTCGCATACCGGATATCCATGTCAGAAAACCCGGCGATGCTAGAAAAACCTGTGACTGGGCGGAATGCGACATATCGTCGCACCGCGACCGGCCAAAAAAAACGGCCCGTGGTCGCGGGCCGGGAACCGATACGTTCACACGTATGGAAGCGCACGCATCGTAGCCCCCGCCGAAGGCCGGCGGAATGCGACATGTTGTCGCACGGGCCTTGACAGCCCGCCCCGCTAAAATGGTCCGTATGCCATGGGTTTCACTCGATTTCGCGCAAGGCCGGGGGCGGCTGCCGGATGACGCGCAGCTTCGGCTGATGCTGACGCGCGCGGTACTCATCGTCGCCGAGGCGGCGGGTGTGGCGCTGCTGGTCGGTGTGCTCGATGCCCGCTTACCGATTTTGGCCTTGGCACTGATCCTGCTGCTGCACGTGACCCTGAATGTGTTCGCCTGGTGGCGCCGGCGTATGGGCGGTTGCGCCCCGGCGGAAGTGGCGTTGCAACTGGCGGTGGATGCCGCCAGCATCGGTGCCGTGGTGTATCTCACCGGTGGTTATGCCAATCCCTTCATCTCGTTGTTGTTGGTGCCGCTGATTCTGTCGGCGGTGATGTTGCCAGCACACTTCGCGTGGGCCATGGCGCTCTGGGTGGGCGCTCTGTACACCGCGCTGATGCACTTCTACCGGCCGCTGGTGTTGCAGGTTTCGGATCAGGCCGCGGTGGATCTGCATCTGGCAGGGATGTGGCTGAACTTCCTGCTTACGGCGGCGTTGGTGGCTGCGTTCGTCGGTCATCTGGCGGCCGTCCTGCGCCGGCGCGATGCGGCGCTGGCCGAGGCGCGCGAACGCCGCATGCGCGATGAACAGTTGTTCGCGCTCGGTCTGCAGGCGGCCGGTGCGGCGCATGATCTGGCCACGCCCATGGGGTCGATGCGTATCACGGTGGACGATCTTGTACGCGACTATGCGCACGACGAGGAGCTGGCGCCGGCGTTGCGCGTGCTGACTGGCCAGCTTGCGCGCATGGAGACGGTGCTGGCTCGTCTGGCATGTGCTGCACGCGCGCGCAGCCAGGCGCTGGCGCTGCCGGAGCCCGCGGCCGATTGGTTGAGCCGGCTGCTGGAGCACTGGCGTCTGATGTGGCCGGATGCCCGGGTCGACCTGCGTCTGGCCGATGATCTGCCGAAGATTGCGGACGATCCCGCGCTGGAAGGCGTGGTGGTGACACTGCTCAACAATGCCGCCGAAGTGTCGCCCGAGCATGTCACGCTGGCCTGTCGGCGCGATCAGGGTACGCTGCTGATCGAGGTGGTCGACCAAGGAGGCGGAGCGGATGCGGGCAAGGCACCGGGCTGGGGCGTGGGCCTGGAACTGGCGCGCGCGGCATTGGTGCGGTTCGGCGGCGAGTTGGAACTGCTGGAGCAGGCACGCGGCATGGTCGCCCGCGTGCGCCTCCCGTTGACGGGGAGCGGCGCATGAACGCTCCATGGCACGTGCTGCTGGTGGACGACGATGATGTGTTCCGCGCGACATTGGCGAGCGCTTTGACGCGACGCGGCCACCGCGTCAGTCAGGCCATCGAAATCGCCGCCGCCTTGCGCAGCGCATGTGAACATGCGCCCGATGCGGTGGTTTTGGACCTGCGGCTGGCGAACGAGTCGGGCCTGCGCCTGATCGAGCCATTGTTACAGGTGCATCCGCACGCGCGCATCCTGTTGCTTACCGGCTACGCCAGCATCGCCACCGCCGTGGAGGCGATCAAGCTGGGCGCCGTGCATTACCTGCCCAAGCCGGCCTCGGTGGAACAGATCCTGACCGCGTTGGGGCGCGAGGGCGGCGACCCGGACGTCGCGCCAGCGGACATGCCGCTGTCCGTGGATCGCCTGGAATGGGAGCACATCCAGCAGGTACTCGCCGCACATGACGGCAATCTTTCGGCCACGGCGCGCGCGCTGAAGATGCACCGCCGTACCTTGCAACGCAAACTGGCGAAGCGGCCGGTCAGGGCGTGAGGCTCTCCAGAACCAGGTTGCGGTTGGTGTAGATGCACAGGTCGGCGGCGATGCCGATGGCCTCGCGCACGATGCTGTCGGGATCGAGCTGCGTATGCTGCAACAACGCCAGCGCGGCCGACTGTGCGTAAGCGCCGCCGCTGCCGATGGCGGCGATGCCGTGTTCCGGTTCCAGCACGTCGCCGGCACCGGTGATGATCAGCGTATTGCCGCGGTCGGCCACCGCCAGCATGGCTTCCAGCCGACGCAACATGCGATCGGTGCGCCAGTCCTTGGCCAGTTCCACGGCGCTGCGCACCAGATTGCCCTGGTGTTTCTCCAGCTTGGCTTCGAACCGTTCGAACAGCGTGAACGCGTCCGCCGTGCCGCCGGCAAAACCCGCCAGGATGCGGTCCTGATAGAGCCTGCGCACCTTGCGCGCGCCCGCCTTGATGACGATGTTGCCGAGCGTGACCTGGCCGTCGCCGCCCATGGCGACTGCCTCGCCGCGGCGGACGCAGAGGATGGTGGTGCCATGGAACTGCTGCATCGCGTGAGCGTCGTCGATCGGCATCAGGCCCGTTTGCGGCCGAGCACCACGGCATACTGGCCCGCGCCGACCAGCAGCAACAGCGTATTGACCAGCTCGTTGCCTTCCTTGAACAGGATCTTGCAGCCGGATTGGGCAATGCCGATGAGGTTGTCCAGCAGCAGGCCGACCACGGAAAAATCGATGCGCTCGACGTCGGCGAGGTCGATTTCCACCTGCGGCTTGCCACGCGCGAACTCGCGCAACGCGGCGAACTGGCTTTCGCAGCCGGGTCCGATGACGCCGTGCAACGCAAAAGTCGTGCCGGGGTCGCCCACGGGTGTGTCCGTCCCGTTGCCGTTCGGCACGGGCAGCGGCAGCGGCGGGGTATAGGAGGGTGGCGAGACTTCGAAAGCCGTCGCGTAGTCGATCGCCACCTGTTCGAACTCGTCTTCCTTGCCCAGCAGTTGCAACACCGCCATCAGCAGGAACCAGCCCGATTCGGTCAGACGCTCGCCCTGGCGCGCGGCGTTCAGGCGCACGGCGAAGCCGGGGCCGCCGATCAGCTCGATCGGCTTGCGCAGTTCGTGCAGGCGCAGGATGTCGCCGAGCATGGCCTTGGCGGTGTCCTCGTCCGGTGCCTGGGTGCGCGAGACATCGATGCGCACATAAGCCGCCCGCTCGGCGTCCTGCAGGAAACGCGCCTGTTTCACCCGCTCCAGGCTGCCATATTTCTCGCCGTAACTGAGCAATGGCGGCGGCGCACTGGCTGCGCGCGGCGCCTTGCGCGGCGACCACGTGGGCGGAGAACGTTCGAAGCGGATGGCGAAGTCCACTGCGGCATCTTCGAAGGGCGCGGCCTGGTCGCTCAGTTCGTACAGGTCGAACAGCATGTACCAGGGCAGGGGGTCGCGGTCCTCGCGATGATCGAGCAGATAGCGGTTGAGCAAGGCCGCCGTCTCGCCGACCTTGCCGTTGGCATACAGCACGGCCGCCTCTTCCAGTTCGGGGGCCAGTCCGCCCTGCGCCTCCTCCACCTCGATGCCCGAACCCGCCTGTGCGGCGGGCTGCCTGGCCTGGGTGTAGGACGGCTCGACCGCAGGCTGGGCCTCCTTGAGGAAGGCCATCAGATCCTCGGTCTTGTCCTTGCGGAAGAAGGAGAACACGGCAACGCGATCCGGGCAACTGACGAGAATGTCGAAAGCTTAACAGAAGCGCGCCGTCGTGGTAGTGAGGCAGGTCACTAGCTCGCGTAAGCGACCGGCCCATCACCGTCCGTCCGTGCAGCGGATCGGCAAACCGGGCTTCAGGATTCACGGCACCGGATCGTGACCGCCGGGATGCCAGGGGTGACAGCGCGATATGCGCCTCACCGCGAGCCAGGAGCCCTTGATCGCCCCGTGCTTCTCCACGGCCTCACGGGCGTAATGCGAGCAGGTCGGCGTGAACCGGCATTGATTGCCGACGAAGGGCGACAGGGCCAACTGATAGCAGCGGATCAGCGCGATCAGCAGCCACTGGACGGGGTTCAGGCGCCGGCGGGGAGCGGACGGGTGTGGGCTCATGGGCGATAGCGCGGCGCCAGGCGGCGCGCCAGGCGCAGATCCTCCGGTGTGTTGACGTTGAGGAAGGCATAGGGGTCGTCGTCGAACATCACGGTCGCGCAGGCGTGGCGGGCCTGCCAGGTCTGCACCTGCCGGCCGCCAGCGGCGACGAACGCGCGCAGGTCGGGAATCAGCTCGCGATGCACCAGCATGACCGCGTAATGCGTGCCGGTTTCGTCCGCGGCACGGGCCAGCGGCGCATCGCTCGCGAGCGCATGCCGATGGAGGCGTTCGGCGAGGTCCAGGGGCAGGAACGGCGCATCGCAGGGCGCGCTCAACAACCAGGGCTGGCGCGCGGTGAGGGCGGCGGCGATGACGCCGGCGAGCGGGCCGGGATGGTCGCTCAGGGTATCCGGAACCACGGTGTAACCGATGCCGGCATAACGGTCCAGGCTGCGGTTGGCGTTCAGCAACACCTCGCCGACCCGCGCGCGCAGGCGCTCCGCCACCCACGCCGCCAGGGGCAGACCCTCGAGTTCGATGAGGCCCTTGTCCTCGCCGCCCAGGCGTCGTGACAGACCGCCGGCGAGCACCACGGCACTGATCGGCAGCGGTTCAACGGGCGTCATCGTTGTCTACCCGATAGAGCCGGTAGAGCTGGGCCTTCTGGCGCGGGCGCTGTCCCTCCCAGCGCATCCCCGGAAAGTCATCGTCGGCCCGGTGTTCGCCGGCCTTCCGGTCCAGTGCCAGCAGCACCCAGGGACAATCGGCGCGTACCGGATGGCTGCCATACAGCCGCAGCATGGTCGTCATGGCGGGATCGACCCGGGCATCGAGACATGCATCCGCCGGCAGATGGCGGGCCAGGTCGTGAATCAACGGCCGGTAACCCCAGCCGGCGTCGATCCATGGGCGGAACAGCGCGACCAGCAGGCCCCAGAGCAGTATCATGCCGGTGGCCCAGACCAGGATCGGGCGGCTCTTGGCGCGTGGAAACAGCGGGATCGCCACCAGCCAGCCCACGGTCAGCACGATGGCGATCATCAGGCTGCCGCGATCGACGCTGCCCGGCGCGTACCCGGGCACCAGCCGCGCCATGTGCGTGGCCAATCGGGTCGGCACGCCCCATTCGATGGCGGCGAAATACAACCAGAACGCCGATGCGAAGAACAGGAAACAGAGCACGCCGAACCAGTAGAACGCGCTGGCCGCGCCACGCCGCAATCCATCGATGGCGTGTGCCGCCAGCAACGCCAGCGGCAACAGCACAGGCAGCAGGGCGCCGTCACGGCTCCAGGCGGGATAGAGCGCGGCGACGGACAGGGCTGCCAAGCTCGTCAGCGGCATGTGCAGGGTTTCGCTGCGCAGCAGCCGCCGATGCTCGTGCCACACCGCCGCGAGCGCCAACGGCCACAGCGGCCAGGCGAACCAGGCCAGCTCGGCATAGGCGTTGGCAGGGGCTCGCGGTGGCGGGAAACCTGCGCCGGCGTGCCAGCGCAGCCAGCCGTTGAGCAGCTCGGCTTGTCCGAGTGCAAACAGCGTGGCGGTGATGGCCGCCGCCGCGAGGCCCAGACCCAGCGCGACGGCGCGCAGGTAGGCCCGGGTACGCCATGCCGGCGACAGCAAGGGTAGCAAGGCCAACAGCGCACCGATGGCCAGATCCTGCGCGCCGCGCAAGCCCAGGGTCAGCGCCGTCAGCGCGCCTGCGATGAACAAGCCGCCGGCGACCGGACGCTGGCGGGCAACGGCCACGCCCAGCAGCAAAGCAGACCATGCGGCCAGCAAGGCGCTGTCTGGCAACAGCGCGTGCGCCAGCAACATCAGGCCGAAAGCACCTTGCAGTGCCAACACGGCCACCACCGCGAAACCCGCGCCGAACAGCGAGCGTGCCGTCAAGCCCAGACACAGCAGGGCGGTGAGCGTGAACAGGCCGCTCGCCAGTCGCGCGCCGTCGAGCGTATCCAGCGCGTATCCGGCACCCAACCGGGCGAGCTGACCGGCAACCCAGGTATGCAGAGGCGCCGGCGTGGCCCAGGCGGACGTTGCCCCTTCCAGCCAGTCCAGCACCGGCGCCAGCGCCAGCGCTTCCTCGTGCCGCCAGGCGTCGCGCCCGACCAGACCGAACGCCGCCCAGAACACGATGAGCGGGACGAACCAGAGGATGGCGCGGAGCGGCGTGGGTTGCATGGTCGTCGCGTTCGGGGCGGGCGCGCAAACGAAAAGAGGCAGCCACCGGCTGCCTCCTTCACGGGGCGCGTCGGCGGCTTACTTCTTGCCCATGCCGTATTTCTGGCGGAACTTCTCGACCCGACCGGCGGTGTCGACGATCTTTTGCTTGCCGGTGTAGAACGGGTGGCAGGCGGCGCATACTTCGACGTGCAGCGGCTTGTTCATGGTCGAGCGGGTGGTGAAACTGTTGCCGCAGCTGCACGTCACCTGGATCTCGTTGTACTGGGGATGGATGCTGGCTTTCATGTGGCCACCTGGGAGTTGCCTGGAAAGCCGCGCATTATCCACGAAACGGCTCGGCCAGGCAATGAACTTGGCAAGCTGGATGCGGGACAGACCGTTATGCTGACGCGCCAGCGTGAGCGGCACCGGGCGATGGCCCGTGCGTTGCGGACATCACGCGCCGCGCGGCCTGTCGCTCAGGCGCCGGCCTCGGCCAACAGGGCATCGGTCATGTGACGCGCCTGCGCTGCGTAGCCGCCACCGAACAGGTTGAAGTGATTGAGCACGTGATACAGGTTGTACAGCGTGCGCCGCGTGGCGTAGCCGGCATCCAGCGGCCAGGCTGCCCGATAGGCGGCATGGAAGGCCTCGGGGAAGCCACCGAACAGCTCGGTCATCGCCAGGTCCGCCTCCCGGTCGCCGTAGTACACCGCCGGATCGAACAGCACCGGCACGCCCGCCGCGTAGCCGTAATTGCCGCCCCACAGGTCGCCGTGCAGCAGACTCGCCGCAGGCCGGTAATCCGTGAAGAACACGCCCAGGCACGACAGCAGACGTTCGACCCGGCTGATCAGGGCCGTTGGCGCGCCGTTGCGCTCGGCCAGCGACAACTGGAAACCGAGGCGCCGGTCGCGCACAAACGTCACCCAATCGGTGCTGCGGGTGTTGTCCTGGTGCGTCGCACCGATGGTGTTGTTCCGCCACCAGCCGAACGCGTCGGCCACGTGCCGGTGCAGCGCGGCCAGCCGGCGACCCAGCTCGGCCGCATCACCGCGTCCGCCCAGATCCAGCCACTCCAGCACCAGATAGGCGTCGTCACCGCTCACCCCGTGCGCGATCGGGCGCGGCACGCGCGGCCCGTCTTCGCGTGCCAGTTCCGCCAGTCCTGCCGCCTCCGCGGCGAACATCTCCAGACGGGTACGGTGGTTGGTCTTGACGAAGAAACGGCGCCCGTCGTCGCCGCTCAGGACGATCGCGCGATTGATGCAGCCACCGCCGGCACCGTCGAGGCGCACGGCCTTGAACGGCAGTGCCGTCGCTGCGCTGATGGCCGCCGCCAAATCATCCTGCAGCGCCGGTTTCACACCAGCGTCTTGGGCTCGCGTGAGGCGCCTGCCTCCTCCATGCGACGCAGGTAGCTCTGCCAATAGAAGTCCTGCTTCGCGCCCAGGTCGTACAGGTAATCCCAGGAATAGATGCCGGAATCGTGGCCGTCGGAAAACACCAGCACCACTGCGTACTGGCCGACCGGCTCGATGGCCTTCACCTCGACGTACTTCTTCCCCACCTGCAGAACTTCCTGCCCCGGACCGTGGCCGCGTACCTCCGCGGACGGCGAGAACACGCGCAGATACTCGTACGGCAGTTCGAAGCGCTTGCCGTCGTCGAAGGCGATCTCCATGAAACGCGACTGTTGGTGCAACTTGATCTCGGTGGGGATCGGCGTATCCCTGCTCAGGCCACCCATGTGCGGCTCCTCTATCAGCGTTTGATGATGAATGGCTAGTTTGCCAGTGCCCGGCAAAGGAAACAAGGCCGAGTGTTTTAGTCGGGAATTGATGCTCTTGGTGAACTCCACTGGTTCAATCGGTTACCAGTCCGGCCGGAAGCGGGCCAACTTCAGGCGGATGTGAACCGGACGTGAGGAGAGCTTCATGAACAGCGAACGACTCTTTGGCACGGCCCTCGGCCTTCACGGCCCGTGTGGGGTGGACGGCATCGAGCTCAAGCCGGGAGAACGAGGCGGGGAAGCGCTTCATCTGACCATCGGCTTAGCGCGTGGCGGCGGGTTTGCCGAAGGCGGTGGTCAGACCTGCCCGGTACACGATACGGTCCCCCATACTTGGCGCCACATCAACTTCTTCGAGCACGCCTGCTACCTGCAATGCCAGGTGCCGCGCATCAAGACCCGTGACGGCCGGGTCGAGACCGTGCAAGTGCCCAGGGCGCGCAAACGCGATGATCCCTCCGCCGTCACCGGCCTGGGCTTCGACGAGACTTCCAGCCGCAAGGGATATGACTACATCACCATCGGCGTCGACATGGACAGCGAACGTCTGCTCCACGCCGAACCCGGCAAGGGGGCTGGCGCCATCGTCGGCATCCAGCGCTACCCGGCCAGCCAGGAAGCCAAACCCGGGCAGATCGTCGCCGCCAGCATGGACATGCCGCCCGCCTTCATGGTCGGTGTGGCCAGGGCGTTTCCCAACGTGAAGATCCCATTCGACCCGGCGCACCATGGACGCCATGACCGATCCGTCAATACGATGTCGCCATCGATTCGGGAGCAAAGTATGAAGTGGGTACTGCTCGGTGGAGTTGTGCTGCTGGTCGTGGCGATCGGCCTTTGGGGCATCGGCCAATGGCGCTGGAGTCAAAAGACACGGGTCTTGCTCGACCAACTGGAGGCCGCCCGGGCGGCGCTGCCGACGGAACGCTTCGATCCGCGCGAACTCGACGTTCTGCCGGAACCGGTGGCGCGACATCTGCGGCTGGTGCTGTCGCCCGGCACCCCCATCGTCCGCGCGGCCGACGTGGTGCACGAGGGCACGTTCAACATGGATCTCGCCAAGGGGGTCTGGAAGCCCTTCACGTCCCGCCAGCGCGTGCTCACGCGCCGCCCCGGCTTCGTCTGGGATGGGTGGGTGGCCATGGCGCCCGGGCTGGCGGTCCACGTCCACGACGCCTACGTCGATGGCGAAGGTGTCCTTGAGCCCGCCATCCTGGGCGTGTTCACGCTGGTGAACCTGCGCGACCGCGGCGAGGTGGCGCGCGGGGAATTGATGCGCTACATGGCCGAAGCCGCGTGGTACCCCACCGCCCTGCTGCCCAGCCAGGGCATGCAATGGGAGCCCATCGACGACCGCAGCGCCCGCGCGACGCTGGTCGACGGCGATATACGGCTGACCATGACCTTTCACTTCGGCGACGACGGCCTGATCGAAACGATCCGTGCAGAGGATCGCGGATACGCAGACGGCGGCCGCATCGTTCCGATGCCGTGGGAAGGTCGCATGTTCGACTACCGGCGGCGCGACGGGATGCTGATCCCGATGCAAGGCGAGGTCGCCTGGCTCACGCCACGAGGCCGCAAGCCGTACTGGCGGGGGACGATCACCGAGCTGACCTATCGCTACTGACGTCGAATCGCCCAAAGCGCACCAAACGGCGAGCGCGGAAATGGCCCGCAATGCCCCCCGCAATGACCCTTATCCCGCGCCCGATGCCGCATCAACTCCGGCGCAGCACACCGAACGCAAAGTTGCGCCCGTAGCCCTGCTTGATGGCCAGATGGATCCACGTCATGGCGAACGGCTCCAGGTATCGTGCGGCCATCAGCGGCCCCATGTCCACGGCATCGAAACCGATCAGGGTGGCCAGCGCCATGGCACGCTGCCGGGCTTCGGCGTCGTCGCCACAGACCGGCATCATGGGCGCGCCCTGCGGGTAGCGGCTGTCGGCCATGTTTTCGGC
>CALEDT010000019.1 GCA_937949525.1 uncultured Burkholderiales bacterium
CTGGCTGCCGCCGACTGGCAGGAATGGGCGAGGCGCCTTGCCTCCGCCAGTTCGCCGCGTGCCTGCGCTGCAGCGATCCGTTCCGGCACGGCCGGGAAGTCGGCCAGGAACAGGTCGCACATGCGCCGGTACAGTGCCTTCCGACCCATGTGATTGCGCAGGCCCGTCGCGACGTCGATGCCATCGAGCGGTGGCAGGTCGGCATCCAGCCCGACTGCCCCGGTGTTGGACGGGACGGGCCCGCCGTCGGCACGCGTGGTCCCGGGCGCGACCCAGCGGGCCAGGGTCTGCAACAGCGCGTGTGGGTCGATGGGCTTGTTCAGATGATCGTTCATACCCGCGATCAGGCTGCGCTCACGGTCGGCTGGCAGCGCATGCGCGGTCATGGCGATGATGGGCAGATCGCGCAGGCGCGGATCGGCACGGATGGCGCGTGTCGCGGCCAGACCATCGAGCACCGGCATCTGGATGTCCATGAGCACCAGATCATAGTGTTCACGCACGACATGTTCGACCGCTTCGCGGCCGTCGTGCGCGACATCGACCCGTACCCCCGCATCGCGCAGGAAGGCCAGCGCGACCTCGCGGTTCAATGCCACGTCGTCCACCAGCAGCACGCGCGCACCGCGCAGCCGGGCCGGATCGAAGTCGGCGCGCAGGGGCGGCGCGGACGGCGCAGTCGGCGGCGAAGGATCGGCGCCGGCGGCATCGTCGACTTCCAGCGGCAGTTCGAAATGGAACAGGCTGCCCTCTCCGGGCGTGCTGACCAGGCCGATCTCGCCCTGCATCAGCTCCACCAGTTGTTTGCAGATGGCCAGGCCCAGGCCCGTGCCGCCGTAACGTCGGGTGATGCTGCCATCCGCTTGGGTGAACGGTGTGAACAGCGTCGCCTGATGGTCGGCGGGAATGCCGATGCCGGTGTCGCGCACCTCGAAGCGCAGGCGAACCCGCGCGCCGTCCGACGGCGCGGACGGCGCGCGCGTGATGTGCAGCGCCACGCCACCGCGCTCGGTGAACTTGACGGCGTTGCTCAGCAGGTTCAGCAGGATCTGTCCCAGCCGCAGCGGATCGCCGCGCAACCGGCGCGGTACGTCGGGCGCGACCGTGAGCCCGATGTCCAGGCCCTTGGTGCGGGCGCGCCCCTCCATCACGCCGATCTGGTCGCCCACCACCTTGTCCAGATCGAATGCGACGTGTTCGATACCCATCCGGCCCGACTCGATCTTGGCGAAATCGAGCACGTCGTCGACGATGCGGATCAGGGCACCGGCCGCGGACACGACTTTCTCCAACCGGTCCCGGCGCAGCGGATCAGGTTCCTGCTGCAGCAACAGGTGGCTCATGCCGACGATCGCATTGAGCGGCGTGCGGATCTCGTGGCTCATGTGCGCGAGGAAATCGGACTTGGCCTGATTGGCGTGGTGAGCCTCCTCCATGGCGCGGTACAACGCGCGCGTGCGCAGTTCCACCAGTTGTTCCAGCTTGTCGCGGTAATCCGTCAGTTCGGTGTCACGTGCCTGCAAGGTATCGATCAGGTGGTTGAGCCCGCGCCCCAGGCTGGCGATCTCGTCCGCGCCGTGCACGGTGGCGCGATCGCGCAGTTTGGTATTGGCGGCCATGCGCGCCATCAGGCCGTTGAGCTCTTCCACCGGCGCCGACAGTCGGCGCACCACGCTGCGCGCCAGCCCCATCGACAACATCAGCAGCAGCAGCAGCGCGGCGCTGGTTTCCAGCAGCGTGCGGCGAAAGGCGTCGTGCAGCGCGGCAAGCGAAGCAATCAATTCGACGCGCGCCAGGGTATTGCCATGGTCACGCAAGGTGGTCCAGACGATGACCGCGTCGTGCGCGAACCGATGTCCTTCGGGCTCCGGCCCGACGGACATCGACCCGCGTTCGTGGCCGGGGCGGGCGAAAGCGGCGAACAGCGCGCCATCCCCGGTATACAGGCGGGCACGCAGGATCGAGGGGTTCTGCTGCACCGCGGCGAGCAGGCGATGCGCTTCCATGGGGTCCTGGAAGGCCACCGCGGCGCGGCTGTTGGTCGCCACCAGTCGCGCCTGCGCGGCCAGCGACTGGACCCACTCGGTGCGCAACAGGCGATGCTGCTGATAGCTCACCAGCGCGAACACCAGCAGCGCCGCGACGAGCAACGAAACGACGGTCAGCAGCAGCAGCCGGGCGCGTATGCTGGCCGGGCGGAATCGCGATGTGCCCGTCATGGTTCGATCAGCGTGGCCAGGCGCAACAGTTGCGCGTTGAAGTCGATGCCCTGGGCACGCGCCGCCTTGCGGTTGATGACGATGCCGATGCCGGCCCGTTCGCCGCCGACAGTCAACTCCACCATGCCGCCCAGCCGGGCGAAGCCGGCGATGTCGGAGACCGTCAGCACACCGCGGTTGGCCAGGCGCTGCAGGATGCCCTCGACGCGGTCCGACTCGCCCCGCTCGATGAAGACCACATCGCAACCGCCGGCCTGATGCGTGCCGGTGATCTGGCGCAGCGTGCGCGCCGGCTTGTCGCCGGCCTCGCGGGTGAGCCTGTCGAGCGCATCGCCGAACGGGTTGGCGCCGAGCACGCATAGGGCGACCGGCAGGTTGCCGGGCTTGCGTTCCAGATAGACGAACTCCGGCAACTTGTGCAGTAGCACCGCCTTGAGCCCGTATTCCGGGACCGCGGCCGACTGTGCATGTGCGCTGGCGTAGTACAGGCTCAGCAGCATCAACCCGGTCCAAAGACGAGCGCAAGCCGGCGTGGCGTGCCGCCGCGGTTGACACCGGATCCCGTTTACCCAGGCCAGCGCCAGGAGCGGCAACAGCCCTGAGCGCCCCCGGCGGCCGGTCAAAACACGCGCCATCAAAACGGGATTTCCAGGCTCAGTTGCCAGCTGCGCGGTTGCTGCGGCATGTCGAAAAAGGTCCGGCTGCCGGAGCCGTGAGCGACGTGGTAGCGCTCGTCGAACAGGTTGTAGACGTCCAGCCACAGCGTCGCGCGGCGGTCGAATGCCTGGTGCCAGCCCACGTGCAGGTTGGTCACCCGATAGCCCGGGGTTTCGCGCCGCTGCGGTGGCGCGGCGGCATTGAGCTTGCGCCCGTTGGTGGTGTCGCCGATCCAGTACACGCGTGGCGTCACGGTCAGCCGGTCGCGGTAGCGTACGGTGGTGCCCAATTTGAACTTGCGTGCGGCGAGATAGGGCAGGTCCCAGCGCACGCCGTTGCCCTCGTCGATCCAGCCACTGACCCAGCCGTAGCTGCCCCAGACATCGCCGGACCAGTCATCGCCGATGTGGAAGCGCCACTGGCCGATCAGGTCCACCCCGTTCTGCGCGGCCTTGCCGGCGTTGTCCTTGTGTTCCGGTGCCACCAGCGTCGCCCCCGGGATGCTGTCCACCGCGGCTGCCGGGGCGGGCAGCGTGAGGATCAGGTTCTCGGTGTCGCTGTGGTAGCCGTTGACCATCACGTGCAGGTCGGCGCGCGGCCGCCAGTCCCAGGTCACGCTGAGCGTGCGGGTGTTCTCCGGTTCGATATGGAAATTCGGCACGCGGAAGCCGCGGCCGATGAACTTGCCGCCGGCATCGACCGAGCCGTCGAAGGTGCCGAACGAATTCAGACTCTCTTCCGGCGATGGTGCGCGAAAAGCCTCGCCATACAGCAGCTTGAGCAGATGACCCGGCACCGGTTGCCACACCGCGCCCAGTCGCGGATTGAAGCTGTCGCCGTAATCGGAGTGCCGGTCCAGGCGCGCGCCGACCATGGTGGAGAACGTCTCGCGCCATTGCGTATGCAGTTGCGCATACAGCGAAAGGTTGTGGTAGCGCGCGTCATGGATGGTCATCGGCAGGTTGGTGTTGCGATACGTCATGCCCTGTTCACCCGGTCCGCGCCCGGTATCGTAGGGGCGCGGCAGGTCACTGGCCTCGATGGCGTGGATTTCCTGGTAGCCCAAACCCGCCTGCACGCGATGGCGCTGGTCGATGCGCCAGTTCAGGTTCTGTTCGATGCCCAGGCGCTCGCTGCGGACATGGGCGTAGCCGGGTTCGAAGCCGGTGAAGATGTTGACGTAGCGCGAATTGGGCGCGACCCGCAGCAGTGAGTAATCCACCACCAGCTCCACCTCGGCGCCTTCGAAAGGACGGAATCGCGCCTTGCCGTAGGCGGTCTCGATCCGCGTCTGCCAGCGCGCCTCCGGCAGATACAGCGCCGTGCGCGGCGGGTCGCCGGTGCTGGTGAGGCTGTGGAACTCGTTGCGGTAGTAGCCCAGATCGATGTGTTCGTTCAGGTCCAGCCGCGCTTGCACGCTGTGACTGCCGATGTCACCGGCATAGGATTCGCGCGCTGCGGCCGGCACGGCCACGGTGCCGTCGAAGCGCCGGGCATCGACGCGCGGAAACTCGGCGGGATAATACGCATCCAGCGGCGCCCGGTCGGACCGTTGCCAATGACCCCCGATGCGCAGTGCGGCAGGACCATTGGAACCGGTGCCGGCCGTGAACGACACCTCGCGCGTGCCGA
Organism: uncultured Burkholderiales bacterium; assembly: GCA_937949525.1. GTDB lineage: Bacteria > Pseudomonadota > Gammaproteobacteria > Burkholderiales > Thiobacillaceae > PFJX01. The sequence continues at coordinate 4,509 of CALEDT010000019.1, forward strand.
ACGCGCCGCCGCCCACGCTCACCCAGCCTTCACCCGCCGAGGCACGCTCGGTGACGATGTTGATCACGGCCGCGACCGCGTCGGCGCCATACAGCGCGGCGGCGGGACCATACAGCACCTCCACCTGTTTGGCGTGGTACAGGGCATAGTTCTCGGCGACCGGGATGTTGCCGCCGGCCGGGTGGCCGATGCGTATACCGTCCAGCAGGATCAGCAGCTTGGTGCTGCCGGCATGGCCCTGGATGGAGAAGTAGTTGTAGGCGGACGACTTGGTGCCGCGCATGAAATCCACACCCGGCAGATCCTCCAGCAGATCCGCCAGATTGCGATAGCGCCGTTCGCGGATCTGCTCGCGCGTGACCACGATGATGTGCGCCGGCGTGCGTGCGCGGTTTTCCTGCTGGCGCGATGCCGTGACCACCGGTATCGCCAACAGCTCGGCCAGCGACAGCGGCGCCAGGCGCAGCAGTTCGTCGCCGCCATGGCTGCTGGCCAACGCCGGCGCGGCGAGCAGGCAGGCCGACAGCATGGCGATGCGGAAACGGGACGGGAACATAACGGCTGCGGTGGGTCCGGGTGGCGCCAACGCTATCGGTCGGGTGTGGCGGGTCTTGACCCCGATGGCTCGTAAATCACAACGAGCGCGCGATGCGGCGCACGGTGTCATCCTCCGGATGCGCTTCGACGCGGAAGCCCAGGCTCTCGGCCAGCTTGAGCATGCGCCGGTTGGCTTTCAGCACCTCGCCTTCCATGACTTCCAGGCCCTTGGCGCGCGCCACGTCCATCAGCACGTCCATCAGCTTGTGGCCGATGCCCTGCTTCTGCCACTGGTCGTCCACCACCAGCGCGAACTCGCAGGACTTGCCGTCCGGGTTGATGGCATAGCGCGCGACGCCCAGTTCGACCTCCTTGCCGTCGATCTCGGTCACCGCCAACAACGCCATCTCGCGCGAATAGTCGATCTGGGTCAGGCGCGCCAGCATGGTCGGCGATAGTTCGCGCACCGCATCCATGTAGCGGAAGTACTTGGTCTCCTCGGACAGACCGCGCACGAAAGTCTGCGTCAGGTCGGCATCCTCGGGCCGGATCGGCCGGATCAGCACGTCGGCACCGCTGGGCAGTTGCCAGTGGGTCACCAGATGCGAGGGGTAGGGATGAATGGCCATGTGGCCGTAGCGGTCGGCGGTGGGCACGCGCGGCGCGATGACGATGCGCGCGTCCAGTGCCAGCGCCCCCTGTTCATCGACCAGCAGCGGGTTGATATCCAACTCGGCCAGCCAGGGCAGTTCGCACACCATTTCGGACAATCGCAGCAGGACGTTCTCCAGGCTGGTCATGTCTGCCACCGGACGGTTGCGGAACGCTCCGAGCAGGGTCGACACGCGCGTGCGCCGGATCAGGTCGTGCGCCAGGTAGCGGTTGAGCGGCGGCAATGTAACGGCGCGGTCCTTGAACGCCTCGACGTCGACGCCACCGGCGCCGAACACGATGACCGGTCCCAGCACCGGATCGGAGGTCATGCCCAGCAGCACCTCGCGCGCGTGCGGCCGCCTCACCATCGGTTCGACCACCACGCCATCCAGCATGGCATCCGGCCGTTTGCGCCGTACCTCGGCCAGCATCTCGTTGAATGCCGAGCGTACCGCCTGACCGCTGGACAGGCCCAGACGCACGCCATGCACGTCGGACTTGTGGGTGATGTCGGGCGAGTTGATCTTCATCACCACCGGGAAGCCGATCTGCTGCGCCATCAACATGGCTTCCATGGGGTTGCGCGCGATCAGGGTCTGCGCCACCGGGATGCGGAATGCGGACAGCAGTGCCTTGGACTCGACCTCGTTGAGCAGATGTCGTCCCTGGGCCAGGGCGCTCTCGATGATCATGCGCGCGCCCTCGACATCCGGCTCGGCCTGGTGCGACAGTGGCCCCGGAGTCTGGATCAACTGGCGCTGGTTGTCGTAGAACGCGGACAGGAAGGAGAACACCTCCACCGCCGGCTCCGGCGTCGCGAAATAGGGGATGCCCGCCTCCTTGAACAGCCGCCGGCCTTCCTCCACCTGGGCTTCGCCCATCCAGCAGGTCAGCACTGGCTTGCGCGAATCGCGCGCGGCATCGATCACGGCGCGTGCCGCCTCGGTCGGACGGGTCATCGCCTGCGGCGTCAGCATCACCAGCACGCCATCCACGCCGTCGTCGTCCAGGCAGGCACGCACCGCCGTCTGATAGCGGTCGGCGGCGGCGTCGCCGATGATGTCCAACGGGTTGCCGTGCGACCAGTTGGCCGGCAGCGCCTGATCCAGTCGCGCAATGGTGGCGGGTGCCAGTTCCGCCAGGCGCACGCCCAGGTCGACCGCGCGGTCGGTCGCCATCACGCCGGGTCCGCCGCCATTGGTGACGATGGCCAGACGGTTGCCGCTGGGCTGGATGTGTGAAGACAACGCACGCGCCGAGGCGAACAGCTGCAGGATGGTATTGACCCGAACCACGCCGGCACGCCGCACCAGCGCGTCGAATACCGCGTCGGAACCGACCAGCGCGCCGGTGTGCGACTGCACCGCCTTGGAGCCGGCTTCGTGCCGGCCCACCTTGACCATGACGATGGGTTTGAAACGCGCGGTGGCGCGCAGCGCACTCATGAACCGGCGTGCGTCGCGGATGCCCTCGATGTACAGCAGGATGCCCTTGGTCTCGTTGTCGTAGGCCAGGTAATCGAGGATCTCGCCGAAATCGATGTCCGCCGAGGCGCCGGTGGAGATCACGCTGGAAAAGCCGATGCCGTTGTTCTCCGCCCAGTCCAGCATGGCGGTGCACAGCGCGCCGGACTGCGACACCAGCGCCAGGTCGCCGGCCAACGTGGCGCCCTGACTGAACGTGGCGTTGAGGCCGATGCCGGGCCGTTGTATGCCCAGGCAGTTGGGGCCGATGAAGCGGATGCCGTACTTGCCGGCGACGTGCTTGACCGCCTCTTCCAGGGCCGCGCCCTTGGCGCCGACCTCGCGGAACCCGGCCGACAGCACGATGGCGTGGCGGATGCCGCGCTTGCCGCAATCCTCCAGCACCTGCGCCACCGTGGGCGCCGGCGTGGCGATCAACGCGAGATCGGGTATCGCCGGCAGTTCGCCAGCGTAGGCGTAGCAGCGCTCGCCGAAGATGTTGTCATGCTTGGGGTTGACCGGGTAGACCGCGCCGGCATAACCCGATTTGCGCAGATTGCGGAACAGGATGCCGGCGACGGAATCCTCGCGCTCGCTGGCGCCGAACACGGCGACCGATGCGGCGTTGAACAAGGGGTGCAGATAGTGGGCCATGGCGTGGGCGGGTCGATGTCCGGGAGCGGGCGACCTTATGCTAGGCCAAGCGGCGTTACCGCGCCATCGTCGCCGGCGTATAGTGAGGTCTGTCGTCCGTCGCGCGTGTTTCGCCCACGTCCATGCACACCGCCTATGTCACCCATCCCGCGTGCCTGCGCCATGACATGGGCCACGGGCATCCGGAAAGCCCGGCGCGTTTGCGTGCCATCGACGATCGTCTGCACGCGGCGCATCTGTACGACTATCTGATCCATCTGGAAGCACCCCTGGCGCACCGCGCCCATCTGCTGCGCGTGCATGACGCCGCGTACGTCGACGCGATCGAGGCGGCAGCACCCTTCGAGGGTGTGCGTGAACTGGATCATGACACGCTGATGAACCCGCACACGCTGGAGGCCGCCATGCGCGCCGCGGGCGGTGCCGTGCTGGCGGTGGAACGCGTGCTGCGCGGCGATGTCGCCAACGCCTTCGTCGCCTGCCGGCCGCCGGGCCACCACGCCACGCGCAATCGCGCCATGGGCTTCTGCGTGTTCAACAATGTCGCCGTGGCCGCGGCGCATGCGTTGGCCGATCACGGGCTGGAGCGGGTGGCCATCGTCGACTTCGACGTGCATCACGGCAACGGCACGGAAGAGATCTTCCGCGATGACCCGCGCGTGCTGCTGTGCTCCACGTTCCAGCATCCCTTCTATCCGCACAGCGGCGCGGACAGTGGCAATGATCACATCGTCAACCTGCCGCTGCCGGCGGGCACCACCGGCGAGCGCTATCGTGCCACCTTCGAGGCCGAGGTGTTGCCGCGGCTGGAAGCATTTCGGCCGCAGATGCTGTTCGTCTCCGCCGGATTCGACGCGCATCGTGAGGATGACATGGCGCAGTTTGGCCTGACCGAGGCCGACTACACCTGGATCACGCAGCGCCTGATCGACGTCGCCGCGCGCCACGCCGGCGGGCGCATGGTCTCGGTACTGGAAGGGGGCTACGATCTGAGCGCGCTGGGGCGCAGCGTGGCCGCGCATGTGCGAGTGCTGGCCGGGTTATGATCCCCGGCCGTGGCAGTCGCTGTCGCTCGGTATCCGGCTGGATGAACGCCTCCCGGTAGGCTGGTCTTCAGGCCGGGCGGTGCCCGGTCCTGTGCCGGGTGGACGAAAAATCTTACAGTTTTATCAGAATCACCTCGGGAGAAAGAATCTGGTGAGTCAGCATCCATCCCGTTCCCCACCCACGGGTGACCCCCAAGCCGAAATGCAGACCGCGCCGTCGCCCGAATTGCTGGGCAAGGCGCTGGCGGCCGCCGCCAACGCCATCGTCATCACCGATCGTCACGGCATCGTGCGCTGGGCCAATCCGGCCTTCAGCGCGCTGACCGGATACACGGCGGGCGAGTCCATCGGGCACACGCCGGGTGAGTTGCTCAACTCGGGCGAACAGCCAGCCGACTTCGATCACGACCTGTGGCAGCGTATCAGTGCCGGCGAGGTCTGGCGCGGCGAACTGGTCAACCGGCGCAAGGACGGCAGCCGCTACCACGAGGAACTGACCATCACGCCGGTGCGTGATGGTGATGGCGCCATCAGCCACTACATCGCGGTCAAGCAGGACATCAGCGCGCGCAAGGAAGCGGAGCGGGCGTTGCGCGAACGCGAGGCTTACTTCCGCCTGTTCTACGAGCATGCGCCGGTCGCCTACCAGTCGCTCGACGCGCAGGGCCGCCTGCTGGATGTCAACGACATGTGGCTGGAACAGTTCGGCTATCGGCGCGAGGAGGTGCTCGGCCGTTGGATCGGCGAGTTCCTGGTGCCCGGACAGGCGTCGCTGCTGCAACAGCGCTTCGCCGAGTTCCTGCGTCTGGGGGCGATCCGCAAGGCGGAATACGACGTGCGCTGCCGGGACGGCGAGTGCCTGACGGTATCGGTCGACGGCCGCATCGAACTCGATGAGCATGGGCGGTTCCGCCGTACCCATTGCGTGTTGCACAACATCACCGCGCGCAAACGCCTGGAGGAGACGCTCGCGCGTCTGGCCACGACCGACCATCTCACCGGCCTGGCCAACCGGCGCCACTTCCTGGAACACATGGTGATCGCGTTGGCGCGGCATCGCCGGCACGGTCATCCGACCGCTCTGCTGATGGTGGACCTCGATCATTTCAAGCGCATCAACGATGGCCATGGCCACGCCAGCGGTGATGCGGTGTTGCGCCAGTTCGCCGCGACCACGCAGCACGTGGTGCGCAACATCGACAGCGTCGGCCGTCTCGGCGGCGAGGAGTTCGCCATCCTGGCGCGCGCCGATCGCGCGCTGTATCGCGCCAAGCAGACGGGGCGGAATCGCGTCGAGGTGGAGGTCGCCGCGCCACGTGGTGCGCGCCGGAGCTAAGCCATGCACAGGTCGCGGCCGAGGCACGATGCGCGCGCCAATGGGGCGCCGGACTCGCGCGCGGCGCGCATCGCGCTGATCTATGTCGTCTTCGCGGCGGCCTGGATCCTCGCCTCCGACCGCCTGTTGATCCTGGCGGTGCAGGATGTCGCGTTGATCCAGCGTCTGGGCATCGCCAAGGGCCTGAGCTTCGTCGGGGTCACCGGCGTGTTGCTGTATCTGCTGATGCGCCCGTGGCCAAACACGCCGGCCGGCGCCGACGAGGCGGCGAGCGAGGCGCTGGCGCGCGAGGCCGACATGCCCGCGCGTGTCGGTATGTGGGTCACGTTCCTGGGGCTGGCACTGGCGGTGCCGGTGTTGGGCTATGGCATCGTCGCCACGCATGGCCCGCAGGTACGGCAGGAAGCCCTGCGGGCGATCGAGGCGGTGGCCGAGCTGAAGGCCGGTCGTATCGAGTCCTGGCTGCAGGAACGCCGCGCCAACGCCTTGGTGCTGAGCGCGAGCCATGGGTTCATCAAGGATGTGCAAACCTTTGCACGCACGCGCGACACACGGGCGCGGCAATCCGTGCTGGCGCGCCTGGATGCCATGCGCACGCAATATGGTTATCAGGTGGTACTGCTCGACAGCCGGGGCGCACTGTTGTATGCCGATGCGGCGTTGGCCGATGCCGACCCGGCGGCGTGGCGTGCGCTGCTGGATGAAGCGCTGGCCCGTGGCAGTGTGGTGGATTCCAACCTCGAGGATGATGGCGCCGGGCGGCCGGTGCTGGATTTCGTCGCGCCGTTGCTGGTGATGGACGATGGTGCTGCGCACCCCGTCGGCGGCGTCGTGCTGCGCGTGCCGGCCAGAGAACATCTGTTTCCCATGGTGCTCGGCTGGCCGATGCAGAGCGCCAGCGCGGAGACTTATCTGGTCAGGCGCGACGGCCGACAGGCGCGGTTTCTCAGCGAGCTGCGTCACCGTCCGGACCCGCCCTTGAGCCTGCGTCTGCCTCTGGCGGAAGCCGGTGACGGCGTGGCGCGGGCGCTGGCCACCGGCGGCGCGGTGACGCTGTCCGGGCGTGATTACCGTGGCGTGGCCGTGCTGTCCGCCAGCCGTCCGGTGCGCGGTACCGACTGGCACCTGATCGCCGAAGTCGACGAGCGCGAAATCATGGCGCCGGTGCGCAACCTGGTGTTCTGGGTGAGTCTGGTGGCGCTCACCGCCATCGTCTGCGTGGCGGCGGCGGTGTTGTTGCTGTGGCGCGCGCGGGCACGCGCGCACACCTTGCAACTGTTGGCGCGTGATGCCGCCAAGGACCGCTTGCTGCGCAGTTTCTTCGACCTGCCGTTCGTCGGCATGGCGATTTCGTCGCCGACCACCAAACGCTGGCTGCAAGTCAACGATAGGCTGTGCGAGATCCTGGGATACACGCGCGAGGAACTGCTCGGACGCACCTGGGCCGAGGTCACCCATCCCGATGATCTGGCCGCCGATGAAACCCAGTTCCGGCGCGTGCTGGCCAACGAGATCGAGGGCTACCGCATGGAGAAACGTTTCGTGCGCCGGGACGGCGGCGTGGTCGATGCGGCGCTGGACGTGCGCTGCCTGCGCCGCGCCGACGGTGGCGTGGAGTTTCTGATCGCCACGGTCGACGACATCAGCGACCGCAAACGTGCGGAGGCCGAGATTCGTGCGCTCAACGCCGATCTGGAGCGACGCGTGCAACAGCGTACCGCCGAGCTGCACGCGCTGAATCAGGAACTGGAGACCTTCGCCTATTCGGTGTCGCATGACCTCAAGGCGCCGCTGCGCGGTATCGATGGCTACAGCCGGCTGTTGCTGGAGGAACATGCCGACGCGCTCGACGAGGAGGGGCGTCGCTTCCTGCTCAACGTGCGTCGCGGTGCCCAGCAGATGGAGCAACTGATCGAAGACCTGCTGGCCTATTCGCGCATGGAACGACGCAGTCTGCGCATCGCGCCGCTGGAGCCGCGTGCGCTGGTGGATCGGGTGGTCGCCCAGTACGGCGCCGAGGCGGCTGCCCGCGGCATCGAGCTGAGCGTGCGCGTCGACTGCGCACGCGTGCGCGCCGACGCCGAGGGTCTGGAACTGGCGCTGCGCAACCTGCTCGACAATGCTTTGAAGTTCAGCGCCAACGTGGCACATCCCGCCGTGGAAATCGGCGCCCGATTGGAGCATGATCACTGTTTGTTCTGGGTGCGCGACAACGGTATCGGCTTCGACATGAAGTTCCACGATCGCATCTTCGATATCTTCCAGCGGTTGGAGCGCGCGGAGGATTATCCCGGCACCGGCATCGGCCTGTCGCTGGTGCGCAAGGCCGTGCGGCGCATGGGCGGCGAGGTTTGGGCGGAAAGCGCGCCCGGCGCCGGCGCCACGTTCTACCTGCGCCTGCCGGCCTGATCCGGACGCCATGGAGCCCAGCGCAGTCCCGACTCCACCGGCGCGGCGTGCGCCGTTGCATGCCGAGGTCCGCCCGATCCTGCTGGTGGAGGACAACCCCATGGATGCCGACCTCACGCTGCGCGCGCTGGCCCGGCGCAAGCTGGCCAATCCGGTGCTGCTGGCGCGCGACGGCGAGCAGGCGTTGGCCCATCTGGCCCGTTGGGATGCGGGCGAAGTGCCGCCGTTGCTGATCTTGCTGGATCTCAAGCTGCCGCGTATCGACGGCCTGGAAGTGCTGCGCCAATGCAAGGCGCATCCGCGCTGGCAGGCCATTCCGGTGGTGGTGCTGACCTCGTCGGCCGACGACGCGGACATCCGCGCCGCGTATGCGTTGGGTGTCAATTCGTATATCGTCAAGCCGGTCGATTTCGACAAGTTTCTGGAAGTGGCCGGCCATATCGAGTTGTACTGGTGCGCGCTCAACGAATTGCCGCGCTGACGTCGGGTTGAGGGAGGCCCGATGACCATCAGCGTGCTCTACCTGGAGGACAACCCGGCCGACGCCGAGCTGGCGGCGCGTGCCGTGCAGCGCGAACTGCCCGGCGCGCGCGTCGACGTGGTGGCGACGCTGGCTGAACTGCGCGCGCGGCTGGCGGAAGCCGCGACCTACGATCTGCTGTTGTGCGACCTGCGCCTGCCGGACGGGTCCGGCCTGGAGGCGCTCACCGACGTGCGCGCGGCCGGATTGCCGCTGGCGGTGGTGGTGCTGACCGGCTCGGGCGACGAGAATGCCGCGGTTGCGGCACTGCAGGCCGGGGCCGACGACTATCTGGTCAAGCGCGGCGACTACCTTGCGCGTCTGCCCACGACGCTGCTGGATGCGTTGGCGCGCTATCGCGCCATGGCGTCGCGGCGCGGTCACGAGCTGCGCGTGCTGTACGTCGAGCACAATGCCTTCGACATCGACCTGACCCGGCGCCACTTCGCGCAGCACGCGCCGCACATCGTGCTGGACGTGGTGCAGGACGCAGCCGAGGCGCTCGCCCGCCTGCCTGCCAACGTGGGTGACGACTCGACCTGCGACGTGTTGCTGCTGGATTACCGGCTGCCCGGCCTGGATGCGCTGGAGCTGACCAAACGGTTGCGCCAGCAACGTGGCCTGACCCTGCCCGTGGTGCTGGTCACCGGTCACGGTAGCGAGGAGCTGGCCGCACGAGCCCTGCATCTGGGTGTGGATGACTACCTGCCCAAGCATCCGGCCTATCTGTACCAACTTCCGGCTCTGCTGGAGAAGGCACATCACCAGTCCTTGCTGTTGGCGCGCGAACGCGCCCTGGAGATGGCGGCGGTGTGCGCGCTGGAACTGTTGCGCGAGGTCGATCCGCACGCGGCCATCGGCGCGGTGCTGGCGCGCCTGGGCGAACAGACCGCGGCCGACCGCGTGTACGTGTGCGAATGTGCCTGCGACGAGGAAGGTTATACGCTGGCCGCACCGTGTTTCCACTGGCGTCGCGCCGGGCTGGACGAGGACGCGGCAGGTCTGCCGCGTTTGGTCGATTTCGATACGTTGGCCCCGGCGTGGGCGGCTCGACTGCAGACCGGACAGACCATCAGCGCGGCGCGCGACGAGTTCCCGCCCGGCGTGGGCGCGGCATTGGGTGGGCGCCCGGTGGGCGGCTTGCTGTTGCTGCCCATCATCCTGCATGACCGTTTCTGGGGCCTGCTCGGATTCGAGTCGCTGCGCGTGCGGCGCGAGTGGGCGCGCGCCGAGGACCGCGTGCTGCGCATCGTCGCCGCCAGCCTGGGCGCGGCGATCGAACGGGTGCGCGCGCTGGATGAACTGCGCCAGTCCGCGACGGTGTTCGCCAGCACGCGCGATGGCGTGGTCATCACCGATCTCGAGGGCCGGATCCGCGCGGTCAATCGCGCCTACTGTGAGATGAGCGGCTACAGCGAAGTGGAACTGCTCGGACGCAATCCCAAATTGCTGCGTTCCGGCCGTCACGATGCCGCGTTCTTCGCGGTCATGTGGCAATCGATCCATGCCACCGGTCAATGGCAGGGCGAAATCTGGAACCGGCGCAAGAACGGCGAGGTATTCCCGCAGTGGCTCACCATCAGCACGGTGCGCAACGACTGGGGCGAGCCCACGCACTACGTCGGCGTGCTGACCGACATCAGCCAGCTCAAGCAATCGGAAGCGACGCTGGAACATCTGGCGCATTACGACCCGCTGACCGATCTGCCGAACCGCATTCTGGCGCAGTCGCGCATCCAGCATGCACTGGAACAGGCGCGCAGTCATGAGCGGCAGGTGGCCGTGCTGTTCCTCGATCTGGACCGCTTCAAGACCGTGAACGACAGTCTCGGGCACCCGGTCGGCGACGAGTTGCTCACCGCCATCGGCCGCCGCCTGCGCGAGCGCCTGCGTGACGAGGACACGTTGGCGCGCCTGGGCGGCGACGAGTTCCTGGTGTTGATCGAATCCGCGCCGGGCACCGAGGACATTGCGCTGGTCGCCCAGCATCTGCTCGATGCGCTGGAACAGCCCTTTCACCTGCCCAGCGGACACGAGGTGTTCGTCGGCGCCAGCCTGGGCATCAGTCTGTATCCGCAGGATGGCGCCAGCGTCACCGAGCTGATCCAGCATGCCGACGTGGCCATGTACCAGGCCAAGGAGCAGGGGCGCAACACCTACCGCTTCTACACCCAGGCGCTGACCCGCGCCGCCAACGAAAAACTGGAGCTGGAAGCCAGCCTGCGCCGTGCGTTGGCGCGCGGCGAGTTTCTGCTGCATTATCAGCCGCAGGTGGATGTGGGCAGCGGCGCGATCATCGGCTGCGAGGCGCTGGCACGCTGGCAGCCACCCGATGGCGGCCTGATCTCGCCCGCGCGCTTCATCCCGGTGGCGGAGGAGGCGGGACTGATCGTGGCCCTCGGGGAATGGGTGCTGCGCACCGCGTGCGCCCAGGCGCGCGCATGGATGGATGCCGGCCTGCCGGAGTTCGTCGTGTCGGTCAACGTCTCGGCACGCCAGTTGCGTCAGCGCGACCTGCCGCAACGGGTCGCCGCCATCCTGGCCGAGACGGGGCTGCCGCCGCGTCGTCTGGCGCTGGAGCTGACCGAGAGTGTGATCATGGGGCAAGGCGATCAGGCCGAGGGCCTGTTGCGCGCGCTCAAGCAACTCGGCGTGGGCTTGTCCATCGACGACTTCGGTACGGGCTATTCCTCGCTCGCCTACCTCAAGCGTTTTCCCATCGACCAGTTGAAGATCGACCAGGGCTTCGTGCGCGACATCCCGCACGACCGCAACGACATGGAGATCGCCGCCGCGGTCATCGCGCTGGCGCGCAGTCTGAACCTCAAGGTGCTGGCCGAAGGCGTGGAGACGCCGGCACAACTGGATTTTCTGGCGGAGCGCGGTTGTGACGCCTACCAGGGCTACCTGTTCAGCCAACCGGTGACCGCCGAGGCGTTCGCGGCGCTGTTCGGCGCCTGACCGGCCACGGCGTCACACCCGTCCCGAAAGTCGTGCCGGGGCGGACGCGGATGAAGTCCGAGCGCTGCCCCGCCGACGGTGGGCCGCGTTACTGCTTCTTCACCAGGTTCTTGTCGACCCAGCCGCTGCCCTCGTTGCTTTCCACCGAGAGCATGCCGTTCTTCTCCTCGCCGGTGAACACCACTTCCTCGCCGCGCGGCAGGTTGGCGATGGTGCGGCTCTTCTTGTCCGGTCCGGCATACAGGCGCAGGCCGCCGATCTTGCCGGACAGCACGTCGCCCTCGTTGTACACGGAGCCGGCCTTGGCGGGTTTGGACGATTCGCTCTTCAGGTCGATCTGCTGGCGCGCGAGTTGCGGATTGTTGCGGATGGCGCGGACGATGTTGTTCCAGTTGTCGAGAAAGCTGGCGGCCACCACCTTGCCCTCGGCGGTGTTTTCGTAGGCGCCCAGCGCGCCGACCGCGCCGCCGCCGAAGCCGAGTCCGCCCAGACTGAAGTCGGTCTTCTTGGCGGTGCCCTGGGCCGAGGCGACCTGCAGGCTGGAGCGCGTGTCGGCCAGCAGCATGCTGGTCTGCGCCTGCTTGAACTTGAGGCCGGCGGCGACGATCGCGCCGCCGACGCCGAACAGGCCACCCAGCGCGCCGCCCAGGCCGCCGGCGTCGCGGTTGGAGAACACCACGTCGGGGGTGAGCACGTAGTCGGCGGTGACCATCTGGCCGCCGCCCATGTTGGAACCGGCGCGCAACTGGCCGCCGCTGGCCAGTTCACGCTCCTGCATCAGGTTGCGCATGGCGCGTCCGCGCTCGACCACGACGAAGCAGTTGGATTGCTGCACCATCATGCGGATCAGCCCGGTGGGCGAGGGCAGGCCGTAGCTCATCAGCGCCTGGCCGACGTAATCCTGCGGTTCGGCCACCGCCAGCGTGCCGTAGGGCTTGTCGCATTTCTCCAGTTGCGGCGCGGCGTTCTGGGCGCCATCCGGTCCGGCGCCACCCGGCGTGGGGTTGTCCTTGTCGGCGCTGTCGCCACCCAGCGAGAAGCCGAGGAAGGCATGGGCGGGCGCGGCGGCGAGAAACAGGCTGGCGAGCAGTACGGGAATCTTGTTGTGCATGACATCCTCCGTGGCGGGCAAGGGGCGGGGTGGGAAGCGGCACTGTAGCCGGGCACCGCATGCAGGGCAACGGGCAATTTCCTACATGCCGGGCAGCATGCCTTTCATGCCACGCATCATTTTCGCCAGGCCGCCCTTGCCCATGGATTTCATCATCTTCTGCGCTTGTTCGAACTGGTTGAGCAGGCGGTTGACGTCCTGCACCTGCACGCCGGCGCCGGCGGCGATGCGGCGCTTGCGGCTGGCCTTGAGGATTTCGGGTTTGCGCCGCTCCAGCGGTGTCATGGCATTGATGATGCCTTCGATGCGGCGCATCTGCCGTTCGCTCTGCTCGATCTCGACGGCGCCGATCTTGCCGGCCCCGGGCAGCTTGTCGATCAGGCTGGACAGGCCGCCCAGGTTCTTCATCTGTTGCATCTGCACCTTGAAGTCCTCCAGGTCGAAGCCCTTGCCGCTTTTCAGCTTTTGCACCGCCTTGAGCGCCTCGGCCTTGTCGACGCCGCGCTGGGCTTCCTCGATCAGCGACAGCACGTCGCCCATGCCCAGCACGCGGCTGGCCATGCGCTCGGGGTGGAAGATTTCGATGCCGGACAGCTTCTCGCCGACGCCGACCAGCTTGATCGGTTTGCCGGTGATCTGGCGCACCGACAGCGCCGCGCCGCCGCGCGCGTCTCCATCCAGCTTGGTCAGGATGACGCCGGTCAGCGGCAGCGCGTCGTTGAACGCCTTGGCGGTATTGACCGCGTCCTGGCCCTGCATGGCGTCGACCACGAACAGCGTCTCAACCGGTTTCAACAGCGCGTGCAGTTCACGGATCTCGTCCATCATCGCCGCGTCGACGTGCAGGCGGCCGGCGGTGTCGACGATCAGCACGTCGTACAGGTGCTTGCGGGCGTGGTCGAGCGCGGCGCGGGCGATGTCCGCCGGTTTCTGGTCGGCGCTCGACGGAAAGAAATCGACTTCGGCCTGGCCGGCGACCGTTTTCAACTGCTCGATGGCGGCCGGGCGGTAGACGTCGCAGCTCACCACCAGGATCTTCTTCTTGCCGGCGTCGCGGATCACCCTGCACAGTTTGCCGGTGGACGTGGTCTTGCCGGCGCCCTGCAGGCCGGCCATCAGGAACACCGCCGGCGGTTGCGTGGCGAACGACAGTGGCGCCGCCTGCTCGCCCATCAGCGCGGTCAGTTCCTTGTGCACCACGCCGATCAGTTGTTGGCCGGGAGTCAGGCTTTGCAGCACTTCCTGGCCCATGGCCTTTTCCTTGACACGGGCGATGAACTCGCGCACCACCGGCAAGGCAACGTCGGCCTCCAGCAAGGCGACGCGCACCTCGCGCAGGGCGTCCTGGATGTTGGCTTCGGTCAGGCGGCCCTGTCCGCGCAGGTTCTTGACGACGCGGGAGAGACGATCGGTGAGGTTGTCGAACATGCTGGGGCGCAGGGCGATGCGATAAACTGGCAGAGTCTATCAAACCCGCCGCGGACCATGCCGGACCTCCTGCTCTTCGCCGTTTGCGTCGTCGCTTACGCGGCCCTGGCTACCTGGTTCTGGCCGGGGCGGCCGGGGTGCTGCCGCACCGACTGGTTGCCGCGTGCGTTGCCGGTGCTGCCGCTGCTGCTGCATCTGTATTTGTTGTATCAGGGTGTGTTCGGCGGTGAGGGTATACGCATCGGTTTCTCCACATCGTTGTCGGCGGTCGCGGCGCTGACGGTACTGACCTATGCGGGGGCCGCCTGGCGCTACCACCTGGGCGGTGTGCAGGGCTTCGTGCTGGCCTTCGCTGCGCTGGCGGTGGCGATCGAGGCGGTGACGCCGGTGCCGCGGCCGGCGCTCCACAGCGGTCTGGCGGTGTTCAAGCTGCACTTGGCCATGGCTTTCGCCGCCTATAGCCTGTTCACCATCGCCGCGCTGCATGCCGGCTTGATCGCGCTGGCCGAGCGTCATCTGCACAAGGCGGTGCCGCCCAAGCTGGTGTCCGATCTGCCGCCGCTGCTGACATTGGAGCGCCTGCTGTTCCGCATGATCCAGATGGGTTTCGCGCTGCTGACGCTGACCCTGCTCACCGGCGTGTTATTCGCCGAGGAAATTTTCGGCAAGGCGCTGCCGTTCAATCACAAGACCGTATTCGGCGTCGCTTCCTGGCTGATCTTTGCCGCGTTGCTGGCAGGCCGACAGGTCTATGGTTGGCGTGGTCGCACGGCCATCTACTGGACGCTGGCCGGCTTCTTCAGTCTGCTGCTGGCGTATGTCGGCGTGAAGTTCGTGCTCGAGGTGGTGCTGGGGCGTTGACGGTCGCGGTCGCGCTCAGCCGTCGTGTGCCGATGTCCCGACCCTGGCCTGCCGGGGCCGGTTGCCGGGCGGCACGGCATAACTCCAGCGGTTGCGCCAGGCGGCGAGCACCGCGTTGGGGTATTCCGGTTTGCCCAGGCTGCCATTGTAGCGGCCGAGCGCGCGGAACAGGTTGCCGCGCTCGATATCGAGATAATGGCGCAGGATGGTGGTGCCGTAGCGCAGGTTGGTGCGCAGGTGGAACAGGTTGTGATCCGGCGCGCCGATCACGTTGACCCAGAACGGCATGATCTGCATGTAGCCCATGGCCGTGGCGCTGGACACCGCGTACTTGCGGAAGCCGCTTTCCACCTCGATCAGGCCCAGCACCAGTTCCGGATCCAGACCGGCCCGGATCGACTCGTAATGGACGGTATTGAGGAAATCCCGACGCGTGGCCTCGTCCGGCATGCGCCGTTCCAGCCGCCTCGACATCTCGTCGAGCCAGGCGCGCACCTCCGGCGTGTCGGCGAAAGCCGCCTGGCGCACCGGCGTGTCCGCCACCGCCTTGGACAGCTTGGCACGCACGCTGGCCGACATCGGCTCGTACATCTGCGCGCCGGCGTAGGCCGGCCTGGCGCTGGCCAGCAGCAAGCCGGCGGCCAGCGCCAGCGCAGTGAGTGGAGTGTTCAAACCGATGCGCGACATGCCTTGATGCGTTCCTCGATGATGCGTGCTGCGTCAGTCAAAGCAAGTTTGGTGCCGGAGGTATCGGCGCGGGCCTGGTACTCCAGCATGCCGTCCTTTAGGCCGCGTTCGCTCACCACCACGCGGTGCGGTACGCCGATCAGTTCCATGTCGGCGAACATCACGCCCGGGCGTTCGTCGCGATCATCCAGCGCGACGTCGATGCCGGCGGCCACCATCGCATTATAGAGCGCGTCCGCCTGGGCCTTGACCGCCTCGCTGCGGCTGTAGCCGAGCGGCACGATGACCAGTTCGAACGGCGCGATGGTCTGCGGGAACACGATGCCGCGTTCGTCGTGGCCCTGCTCGATGGCGGCGCCGACGATGCGCGATACGCCGATGCCGTAGCAGCCCATGACGAACACCCGCGACCGCCCGCCGGCGTCGAGAAAACGGGCATCCAGTGCCTCGGAGTACTTGCTGCCCAGCTTGAAGATGTGGCCGACCTCGATGCCGCGGCACAGTTGCAGCGTGCCGGCGCCGTCCGGGCTGGGGTCGCCCTCGACCACGTCGCGGATGTCCGCCACCAGGTCCGGTTCGGGCAGATCGCGCCCCCAGTTGACGCCGGCGATATGAAACTTGGGCTTGTTGGCGCCGCAGACGAAATCGGCCATCGCCGCCACGGTGCGGTCGGCGATGACGCGCACGCGGGTGCGGTCCAGTCCCACCGGGCCGAGGAAACCGGGCGGACACTGGAACGCGGCACGGATCTCCTCGTCGCTGGCGAAGCGGAAGCCGGCCAGACCGGGCTGTTTGGCGGCCTTGACTTCGTTGAGCGTGTGATCGCCGCGGATCAGCAGCACGTTGAGCCGGTCCTCGGCCATGACGGCGATCAGCTTGACCGTGCGCTGCAACGGTATGCCGAGCAGTTCGGCGACCGACTCGCAGGTGGTCTGCCGGGGTGTGTCCACCTCGCGCAGCGTTTCCGTGGCGGCCGGACGCGGCGTCGCCGGCGCCAGGGCTTCCGCCATTTCGACGTTGGCGGCGTAGTCGGAGGCCGGGCAGTAGGCGATGGCGTCCTCGCCGGAATCCGCCAGCACGTGGAACTCGTGTGAACCGGAGCCGCCGATGGCGCCGGTGTCCGCGGCGACCGCGCGGAAGCCGAGCCCTAGACGCGTGAAGATGCGGCTGTAGGCGTCATGCATAACTTGGTAGGTGGCATCCAGGCTGTCGCCATCGGCGTGGAAGGAGTAGGCGTCCTTCATCAGGAATTCGCGCGCGCGCATGACGCCGAAACGCGGCCGGATCTCGTCGCGGAACTTGGTCTGGATCTGGTAGAAGTTCACCGGCAACTGGCGATAGGAACGCATCTCCTTGCGTGCCAGGTCGGTGATCACTTCCTCGTGCGTCGGACCGAAGCAGAAATCGCGCTGATGACGGTCCTTGATCTTCAGCATCTGCGGTCCGAACACCTCCCAGCGTCCGGATTCCTGCCACAGCTCGGCGGGTTGCACGGCGGGCATCAACAGTTCGATGGCGCCGGCGCGATTCATCTCTTCCCGTACCACGGCCTCCACCTTGCGCAGCACGCGCAGGCCCAACGGCATCCAGGTATACAGGCCGGCGCCCAGACGCTTGATCAGGCCGGCCCGCAGCATCAGTTTGTGGCTGATCAGTTCGGCCTCGGCCGGGGCCTCCTTGCTGGTGGACAGGAAGAACTGGGAAATGCGCATGATGGCAGTGCGTCGTCAGAAAGAAGGCGGGATTCTACCCGCTCGCGCCGGCGCGCATGCCCGGCTCCGTCGCGGTGAGACCGACGCCGGTCCCGGCGGCGTCGCGGGGGCGATGCATGCGGGACCGTCCCCGGCGATGGCCGTCAGCGGATGTGCGACAGTTCCTTGTTGAGCATTTCGATGTTCTTCTCGTGCACGCGCACGGCGTCGCGCAGTTTGGCCAGATCCGCGCCCGGCTGGCGCGCGCCGGCGGCCAGCGCGGCGCGCGCGCCGTCGAGATTGAGTTGCTCGCTGCGCAGCTCCTCCTGCAGCAACTGCCGGCGCATGTCGTCGCGCTTGCGCTGGGTGCCGCTGTCCACGCGTGGGAAGCTGCCGGGCGTGGCCGAGGGCGCGGGCGTGCCGCCGCGGCGCGGGGTTCCGGTTGGCGCCGGACGGATGCCCGGGGTATCAGGAATCACCAGTTGCGGTTTGACGCCGGGGCGCGGAATGTTGGTGTAGGTCACCATGCCGTGCTCGTCGACGAACTTGTAGATCTCGGCGCGCACGGGCAAAGCGGTGGCCATCAGTGCGATGCCCAGCAGGGCGCCGGTGGCGCGACGCCGGGTCGGGGAGCAACGGGAGGCGTGGGTCATGGCCGACAACCGTAGGCAACGTGCCGGATTATAGCCGCCGCGCTGCGGCCGCGCCGGCTCACCCCAGGCGGAAACGGCTCACCGCCGCGATCAGGCGGTCGGATAGTTCGCTCAGCGAGGCCGCGGCACGCACCAGGCTGTCCGCGACGTTGCGGTTGTCGGCCGCCATGCCCAGGATTTCGCCGACACGCCGGTCGATGTCGCGGCTGGATTCGTCCTGGCGGGCGCGGATGGCGTTGATGGCGTGGATCTGCTCGCTCAGCGACATCACCGCCGCGTTGATGTCGGCGATGGCCCGGTCGCCTTCGCGTGCCTTGGCCACGCCCTCGTCGACCGCGGCCTGCGCCTGCTCCATGTTGCGCACGGCCTTGCCGGTTTCGTCCTGGATGGTGCGCACCGTACCGGAGATCTCCTCGGTGGCCCGGCTGGTGCGTTCCGCCAGTTTGCGCACCTCGTCGGCCACCACGGCGAAACCGCGGCCCTGCTCGCCGGCGCGCGCGGCTTCGATGGCCGCATTCAACGCCAGCAGGTTGGTCTGATCGGCGATGTCCTTGATCACGCCGATGATCTGACCGATGGTGTCGGAGTGGGCGCCGAGCGAGGTGATCGCCGCCGAGGTCTGGGTCACTGAGTGCGAGATGGTTTCGATGCCGGCGGCGGCCTCGCCGATCACGCGCTGGCCGGTGCGCGCGAGCTCGCTCGATTGATCGGCCGAGCGCACCATGTTGGTGATGTTCTCGCCCACTTCGCCCACCGCCTGAGTCAACGCGGCGGCCGACGCGGCGGCGTTCTGCGCGCAACGCTGCTGGTGCGACGAGGCTTCCGCCACCTGCCGGCTGTTGTCGTTGGTTTCCACCGCGGCGTTGCTGACCAGTGCGGCGTCGTCACGGATTTCGCGCACGATGGCGGCGAATTCGCCGGTCATGCGGTTGAAAGCGGCGGCGACTTGCGCCAGCTCGTCCTTACCCGCGATGTCGACCTGGCTGGTCAGGTCGCCCTGGGCGAGGCGTTGCGCCGCCAGTTCCAGATGGCTCGCGCCGCGCACGATGGACAGGCGGATGACGAGGCCGAGCGCGATGGACAGCGCGAGACCGATGGCGATGCCTGCGATCGCGCCGAGGTTCAGTACGCGTGCCAGGCGTTGCATGCGCTCACGATAGGCGCCGGCCTCGCCGGTGAGATGGTCGATCAGCGCGTCGGTGGCCACCTGCACCCGGTTGAACGCCGGATCGAGCACGTCGCCACTGTGTGCGTCGGCATCCTCCAGCCGCTCGGCGTTGAGCAGATCGCGCATCTTTTCGATACCGTTGACGCCGAAATCCATGCGCGTCGCGAGATAGGCTTCCAGCAGCGTCTTTTCCTGATCGGACAGCGGTTGTTGCTGGTAACGCTCCAGCGATTCGCTGATCACGCGGATACGGCGATCGATTTCGTCGAACATTTCCTGCGCGACGAAGGCATCGCCGGCGAGCCTGGCCTTGAAGATGTCGTTGCGCACCTGGAACTGGCTCAGGCGGACCTGCTGCAACTGGTTGATCGACAGCAGGTGGCGGTCGTAGACCTCGGCCAGCGCCCGACCGTTCTGCTGCATGCCCCAGATGCCGATCAGGCCGACGATCAGCAGCAGGGCGGAGGTGATCGCGGTGAGCGCGATCAGGCGCGTGCCGATCTTGACGTCGTTGAGGAATCGCATGCTCGTCTCCATCGGGGTAATGAAGCCCTCCCGGCGCAGGCACAAAAACGAGGGCGGGGCCATCAGCCCCGCCCTCTATACGGCAAGACACGCGGAAACTTGATGCCCGCGTGACGGCGATCACACCGCGCGCTTGACCTGCGTCAAGCCGCCCGGCTGGTCAGACGCTGTAGTACATGTCGAATTCGACCGGATGCGTGGTCATGCGCAGGCGCGTGACTTCCTCCATCTTGAGTTCGATGTAGGCGTCGATGAACTCGTTGCTGAACACGCCGCCGCGAGTCAGGAAGTCGCGGTCGCGGTCCAGGTGTTCCAGCGCCATGTCCAGCGAATGGCACACCTTGGGGATGGATTTCTCTTCTTCCGGCGGCAGGTCGTACAGGTTCTTGTCGGCGGGGTCGCCCGGGTGGATCTTGTTCTGCACGCCGTCCAGGCCGGCCATCATCATCGCGGCGAAAGCCAGGTAGGGGTTGGCGATCGGGTCCGGGAAACGCACCTCGATGCGGCGGGCCTTGTCGGACGCCACGTGCGGGATGCGGATGGAGGCCGAGCGGTTGCGCGCCGAGTAGGCCAGCATCACCGGCGCTTCGAAGCCCGGCACCAGACGCTTGTAGGAGTTGGTGCCCGGGTTGGTGATGGCGTTCAGCGCCTTGGCGTGCTTGATGATGCCGCCGATGTAATACAGCGCGAACTCGGACAGACCGGCGTAGCCGTTGCCGGCGAACAGGTTCTTGCCGTCCTTCCAGATCGACTGGTGGCAGTGCATGCCGGAGCCGTTGTCGCCGACGATGGGCTTGGGCATGAAGGTGGCGGTCTTGCCATACTGGTGCGCGACGTTGTGCACCACGTATTTCAGGATCTGCGTCCAGTCGGCGCGCTGCACCAGGGTGCTGAACTTGGTGCCGATCTCGCACTGGCCGGCGGTGGCCACTTCGTGATGATGCACCTCGACCGGCACGCCCAGTTCCTCCAGCGCCAGGCACATGGCGGAGCGGATGTCCTGCAGGCTGTCGATCGGCGGCACCGGGAAGTAGCCGCCTTTGACCTTGGGCCGGTGGCCCAGATTGCCCACTTCGGTCTGCTCGCCGGACGACCAGGCAGCTTCCTCGGAACGGATCTTGACGTGGCTGCCGGACATGTCGTCACCCCAGGTGACGGAGTCGAAGATGAAGAATTCCGGCTCCGGACCGAAATACACCGCGTCGCCGATGCCGGTGGATTTCAGATACGCCTCGGCGCGCTTGGCGATGGAGCGCGGGTCGCGGTCGTAGCCCTTGCCGGTGTCGGGTTCCACCACGTCGCAGGTCAGGATCAGCGTCGGCTCGTCGAAGAAGGGATCGATGTTGGCGGTGTCCGGATCCGGCATCAGCAGCATGTCAGATGCCTGGATGCCTTTCCAGCCGGCGATCGAGGAACCGTCGAAGGCGTGGCCATGCTCGAATTTTTCCTCGTCGAAATGAGAAACCGGCACGGTGACGTGTTGTTCCTTGCCGCGGGTATCGGTAAAGCGGAAATCGACGAATTTGACATCGTTTTCCTGGACCATCTTCATTACATCGGCGACCGCCATGTTCGAACTCCTTGTTGGGGCTGGTTGGCAATTACGGGCAGTGGATATCCACGCGGGGCTTCAAGCATGTTTCGTGCCATGCCCCAAAACAGGACAAAGCATTGTGCCATAACGCTGCAAGTCGGGAAGGGGGTGGTGTTCGGCACCAAATGAGATCATGGCGCACCAATATGGTGCGTTTCCGACCTGACAGGGCGCGACTGGATTCCGAATGCCGCGCCATCGACAATACCGGCGTCGCTCCACCACGCTTCGCGTTCCATGACTGACCGTTATGCCGTTTTCGGCCACCCCATCGCCCATTCCAAGTCGCCGCTGATCCATGCCGCGTTCGCCGCCCAGACCGGCCAGGACATGGTCTATGAGGCCATGCTGGCGCCGCTGGACGGCTTCGCTGCCGCCGTCACCGCGTTCCGCGACGCGGGCGGGCGCGGCTGCAACGTCACCGTACCGTTCAAGGAGCAGGCCTACGCGCTGTGCGCGCCGAGCGAGCGGGCGCGCGAGGCCGGTGCGGTCAATACGCTCAGCTTCGCCGATGGCCGCATGCTCGGCGACAACACCGACGGCGCCGGGCTGGTCGCCGATCTCACCGCCAATCTCGGCGTGGGTCTGGCCGGCCGGCAGGTGCTGCTGATGGGGGCGGGCGGTGCCGCGCGCGGCGTCGTCGGCCCGCTGTTGCGCGCCGGCGTCGCCGGTATGGTCATCGTCAACCGCACGCCGGACAAGGCAGTGGCGCTGGCCGCAGGCTTCTCCGGCCTCGGCGCGGATGTGCTCGGCTGCGGTTACCACGATGCCCAGGGCACCTTCGATCTGGTGATCAATGCCACGGCGGCGAGCCTGGCGGGGGAGGCGCCGCCTTTGGCCCCGACCGTGTTCGCGCCGGGCGCGCTGGCCTACGACATGATGTACGGCCGCGACACGCCTTTCCTTGCGTTCGCGCGTGCGGCCGGCGCACGCACGGCGGATGGCCTGGGCATGCTGGTGGAACAGGCGGCCGAGGCTTTCCTGATCTGGCGGGGGGTGCGTCCCCTGACCGCGCCGGTGTTGCAACGGTTGCGCGCCGGCTGATGGGGCGCCTGCTGTGGCGTGGCCTGCTGTCGTTGCTGGCCCTGGTTTTTCTGTTGCAGCTCTGGTTCTTCGCCCACGTGCTGTGGTGGAAGGTGTTCGACCCGTCCACCACGGCGTTCATGCGTGCCGGCATGGCGCGTTTGCAGCAGACCCGGCCGGACGCCGAGCTGCGCTATCGCTGGGTGGACTATGAGCGCATTTCCGTGCATCTGAAACGTGCCGTGGTGGCCGCGGAGGACAGCCGTTTCGTGCAGCATTCGGGGTTCGACTGGGATGGCATCGAGTATGCCGCGCGCAAGAACCTGGAAAAGGGCCGGTTCGCCGCGGGCGGTTCGACCATCAGCCAGCAACTGGCCAAGAATCTGTTCCTGTCGCCGTCCAGGAACCCGATGCGCAAGGCCCAGGAAGCGGTGATCACGGTGATGATCGAGCAGACCTGGAGCAAGCGGCGCATCCTGGAGGTCTACCTCAACGTCATCGAATGGGGTAACGGCATCCATGGCGCGGAGGCGGCGGCACGGCGCTACTTCGGCACGTCCGCCGCCGCCGTCGGGCGGGACCAGGCGGCGCTGTTGGCGGCGATGATTCCCAACCCGCGCCATTACGAGCACAACCTGTCGTCACGTGCGCTGTTGAAGCGCAAGGCGACGATTGCGGCGCGCATGCACTTGGTCAGCGTGCCGAAGTAGCGCGTCGTCGCCAGCCCCAGGCGCCGAGCCAGTCCAGCTCGATGTGCAGCGGCGGATCGGTCGGCAGGCGGATCGACGCGCGTCGGATGCGGCCCATGCGCATGGCCCGCAGCAACGGCTGCAACCAGTCGCGTTCGATGCGGGCCAGCGCGGTTTCCGACGCCTCCAGGCCGTCGGCCACGGGCGGGATCACCAGCGCATGGCGGCAGCCGCGCCAGGCGTGGCTGCCGGCCAATGCCGGCGGACAGGGGATGCGCCGGGTGCCGGCATAGGCGGCGACCGCCGCCGCCAGCGCATCCGGGTCGGCCAACGTCGGCTCGGCGGCGAGCAGGTCGGGTGCCTTGGCGATCGCCGGCGCGTGCCCCCCGCCCCAGGCCCATAGGCCGTTGATCGGCGCGCTGCCGCGCGCTTCGCGCCGGCGATTGACGGGGTGCGCATGCAGCAACATCTGCGCGTCGTTGATCAGGCGCATGAATTCGCGCGCCCCCGGACCCTGGGGCAGGCCGCGTTCCAAGGGCAGGTGCGCAAGCATGTCCGGTGATGCCGCGTGCCATTCGGGCGGCTGCGCCAGACGCAGGTACCAGCGGGTCGGCCGTGGGGTAAACAGGGTCATGCCCGCCGCCGCCCACAACGGCCGCAGGCTGTCGCCCAAGGCCGCGGCTTCTTCGGCGTCCAGGCCCACGCTCGCGGCCGCGTGCGGCATCAGGCCGCGCAGGCCGGGTTCCAGATGCATCGGGTCCAGGCACAGCCAGGCCGCGTCGCCCGGTTCGATGCCGTCGGACCGCGCGCAGACCGGCGCCAGCGGCCAATCGTGCTGCCGTGGGATGCCGAACCGGCGGCACAGCCACGCGGGCATGCCGGCGTCCGCCGGCACGATTTGCGCCCGCTGCGCCAGCCGGGCCAGCGTTGGGGCGCGCGCCAACCAATCCTCCGGATTCCCGCTCAGGGGTAGATACAGGTCCATCCGTTGCATGCGCCGATTATCCGCCGCTGGCGCTTGGCGGGTCATCGCCTATCCTGATTGAACCGCTCAGGAATTATTGGTCGCCGATGCGGTCTTTACGCTGTCCTTTCATTGCCAGCACAAGGAGATACGGTATGAGCACGTTATCCGTCCAGCCTCACGATTCTTCCGTCGGCATCCCCGAAGTGCGTCATGTTTCCGCGTCACGCCCGTTGACTTGGTTGCGTCGCGGTTGGCGCGACCTCAAGCGGGGATGGCCGTTGTCGCTCACCTTCGGTGCCGTCTTCGCCGGGCTCGGCTGGCTGCTCACCAGTTATGCCAGCGGGCGTCCACACCTGGTCATGGCCCTGACCACCGGCTTCCTGCTGGTGGCGCCGTTTCTGGCGCTCGGCTTCTACGGCATTTCCCGCCGCTTCGAGAACCGCCACGGTTTGCACGGCGGCAATCCGCTGCTGATGCCGTTCGTCGGCGTGCGCCGCAACGGCGGCTCCATCGGCCTGTTCGCGGTGCTGCTGGCCTTCATCCTGAGTGCCTGGGAGCGCATCTCGGCGCTGCTGGTCGGGCTGTTCGTGCGCAACGACGTGATATCCGACGGTTATTTCAGTCTGACCATGCTGTTCGATGCCAGTCATGCCGGTTTCGTCGTCGCCTACCTGCTGTTCGGCGGCACACTGGCGCTGCTGGTGTTCGCACTGAGCGTGGTGTCGTTGCCGATGATGCTCGACCGGCGCGTGGACATGGTCACCGCCATCCTGACCAGTCTGGCCACCGTGCGCGAGAACCCCGTGGCCATGCTGGTCTGGGCGGCGATCATCGTGGCCGCGACGATCGTCGGCGTCATGACCTGGTTCGTCGGCCTGATCGTGGTGTTCCCGCTGCTCGGTCACGCCACCTGGCACGCCTATCGGGAACTTGTGGAGCGGCACTGAGTCCACCTTTCCGGTAAGTGCCTTAACGCGGCAAACTTCGGCCGGGCTCGTCCCGGCCATTTTTTTGCCTGTACCCGACCATGCGTCAATTGCACACCGCTTTCGTCATCACCAGCCGTGGCAAGGGGCTGTACGACTTCACCGATGAAGTGGCGCGCTGGCTCGCCGTCCATCGTGCGCGAGAAGGGCTGCTGACGCTGTTCGTGCGTCATACCTCGGCCAGCCTGCTGATCCAGGAGAACGCCGATGCCGACGTGCGCGGCGATCTGGAGCGCTTCCTGTCACGCCTGGTGCCGGAGGGCGATGCGCTGTACCGCCACACGCTGGAAGGCGCCGACGACATGCCGGCGCACGTGCGCGCGGCCCTGACCCAGACGCACCTTTCCATCCCGGTGCGCGACGGTGCCCTGGTGCTGGGCACCTGGCAGGGTATCTATCTGTTCGAACACCGTCAGGTCGGCCATCGCCGCGAGGTGGCGGCGCATTTCCTCGGCGATTGACGCACGCGGGCTGTTCCCGTGGGGACAGCCGGTGGGTTGTTCCGGCGTTTATCCCTGTCGACGTTGTCGTTGAATTTTAATAGTTGAGCATTATTTTCAGCCAATGGCGCCGTAGGCCGGGCTGTATCGGTATCCCCGCGGCGCTCGACCGTTACCGAGGAGGAATGTGCCATGACGCGTCATACGCTCGCCTGCATGCTGATGCTCGGCCTGGCTGTTCCCGCATACGCCGCCGAGCGGGCCTGGGAACAGTCCTTCGCCGCTACCTGCTCGCCGTTCCTGATGGATTTCGAATGCCGCGAGCATCTGCAGACCATGGCGGAACTGCGCGATCCGCAGGCGCGCGAGGCCTACCTGCGCCAGCATCTGGCACTGCTGGAGGAGCGCCGGCAGTCCTGCGCGTGTGCGCAGACGCACAACGAGATCGGCCTGCTGCGATATTGACTGACGGGCGGCGCCGGGCTGTGGCAGACTTTGGCCCGTGCTGCCCTACGAAATCCGCATCGGCCTGCGCTACACGCGCGCCCAGCGCCGCAATCACTTCATCTCGTTCATCTCCGTGACCTCCATGGCGGGTATCGCCCTGGGGGTCATGGCGCTGATCGTGGTCATGTCGGTGATGAACGGTTTTCAGGAGGAATTGCGCGCGCGCATCCTGGGCGTGGCCTCGCACATGGAAATCACCGGTGGAAACGGCCAGTTGGCCGATTGGCGCGGCCTGGCCGAACAGGTGGCGACGCACCCGGAGGTGCGCGGCATGGCGCCGTTCGTCGCCAGCCAGGGCCTGCTGGTCATGGGCAGTGATACCAAGGGCGCGCTGGTGCGCGGTCTGCTGCCCGAAGAGGAGGCCAAGGTGGCCGATTTCGCCGAGCACATGCACAGCGGCGCGCTGACCGATCTGCGCGCCGGCGAGTTCGGCATCATCCTGGGTGCCGATCTGGCGCGGGCATTGGGGCTGTTCGTGGGCGACAAGGTGGCGCTGATCGCGCCGCAGGGCGTGGTGACGCCGGCCGGGCTGCTGCCGCGCATCCGCCAGTTCACGCTGGTGGGCACCTTCCGCATGGGCATGCACGAGTACGACGCCGGTCTGGCGCTGGTACATCTGCAGGATGCGCAGCGCCTGTACCGCATGGGCGACAGCGTCAGCGGCCTGCGCGTCAAGCTGGCCGACATGGATCGCGCGCCCTGGGTGCTGCGCGAACTGGCGCGTTCGCTGCATGGCGACTACTACCTGTCCGACTGGACCATGAGTCATGCCAGCTTCTTTCAGGCGGTGCAGATCGAGAAACGCATGATGTTCATCATCCTGACGCTGATCGTCGCCGTCGCCGCCTTCAACATCGTCTCCACGCTGGTCATGGCGGTGACCGACAAGCAGGCCGACATCGCCATCCTGCGCACGCTGGGTGCCAGTCCGTCCGGCATCATGGTGATCTTCATGATCCAGGGCAGCCTGATCGGCATCATCGGCACGCTGGCGGGCGTGGTGTCCGGTGTGCTGCTGGCCGTCAACGTCGAGAAGCTGGTGCCGATGATCGAGCGCGCGCTGGGCATGGACCTGTTCCCGGCCGATGTCTATTACATCTCCGAACTGCCTTCGCGGGTCGACTGGGGCGATGTCACGACGGTGGGCACGGTGGCTTTGCTGCTGGCCTTCCTGGCCACGCTGTATCCGAGTTGGCGGGCCGCGCGGGTACAGCCGGCGGAGGCGTTGCGTTATGAATGACGAGGTACGCGCCGGCGCGCCGGTGCTCGCCTGCACCGGCGTGGTCAAGCAGTATCGTCAGGGACGCGACGTGGTGCCGGTGCTGACCGGCGTCGATCTGACCATCGCCGCCGGTGAGCGCGTGGCGGTGATGGGTGCCTCTGGTGCCGGCAAGAGCACACTGCTGCACGTGCTGGGTGGTCTGGATCGGCCCGATGCCGGCGAGGTGCGGGTCGAAGACGCCTCGCTGTGGGCGGTGTCCGAAGCCGCGCGTGGCCGTCTGCGCAATCGCACGCTCGGCTTCGTCTACCAGTTCCATCACCTGTTGCCGGAATTCAGCGCCGAGGAGAACGTCGCCATGCCGCTGCTGATCCGGCGTCAGCACCGGGCGGCGGCACTGGCCGCCGCGGCCGGCTGGCTGGACGAGGTCGGCTTGGGACATCGCCTGCATCATCGTCCGGGCGAACTGTCCGGCGGCGAGCGCCAGCGCGTGGCCATCGCGCGCGCGCTGGTGACGCGGCCGCGCTGCGTGCTGATGGACGAGCCCACCGGCAACCTCGATCGCCACAATGCCGCGCGCATCCAGGATTTGCTGCTCGAGCTGGCGAACCGTCACGGCACGGCCTTCCTGGTGGTGACCCACGATCCCGATCTGGCCGCGCGCATGGGTCGCATTCTGCGCTTGACCGATGGCCGTCTGGGCTGATCCCGCAGGCGGGAAAGGCGTCACATTTGCCGGCACGATGAAGCGCCTGCGCCGTTAGAATCGTCGCCAGGTTCGTTTCCCACCCGAGGTCCAGACCATGCGATTCCTCTCCCTGTCGATCGGCGCCCGTGCATTGCTGATCGCCGGCGCACTGCTGGTCGCCGGCGCGACGCGCGCCGACCTGCCTGCGGATGCCGCGATCAACGCCGCCGCGCCGCTGCAGACCATGCAGCCCAAGGTCATCGTCAACAGCGGGCGTCTGGAGTGGGTGCCGTATTACCGTGACCTCACCGCCTGGCCGACCCTGAGCCATCAGGACCGACGCTCCACGCCCCGGCCGCGCAAGGTCAAACTGGATGCGCCGGTGCGGGGTGATCCGGCGCGCGGGCGCGACCTGGCCATGCGCCCCGACAAGGGCTACTGCATCGCCTGCCATCAGCTCCCCGGCGAGGAATGGCCGGGCTCGGTGGGGCTGAGCCTGGAGCGCTACAAGTCCTATGGTCATGCCGATGAACTGGTGTTCCAGCAGATCTTCGATGCACGCGCATTCAATCCGCACAGTGTCATGCCGCCCTACGGCACCTTCGGAATCCTCACCGTCGAGGAGATCGCCGATCTCGTCGCCTATCTGCAAAGCCTGGAGTGACCCATGCGCGCATCGATCGCCTGCCTGACGCTTGGACTCTTCGCCGCGTCCGCCGTGTGGGCGGACCCGGAAGCCACGTCCGCGCCTTATCGTGAATACGCGCCCATGGAGAACTACCGCCCGCACGTCAGCGGTGACTTGTCCCTCTCCGGAACATACGCTTACTGGAAAGACCCGAAGAATCTGGACTGGCGCATGGCCGGCAATCCCGAGGAAAACTGGAAGCTGAACTGGAAATTCATGGATCCGCCGTTCAATCCGGCCATCCACGGCGGCCATTTCGCGCTGGAGCGTGGCGAGGCGCTGTACAAGTCACTGAACGCGCGCGGCCGTTTCGCACGCTGTCTCGGCGCCGACAAAGGCACGCTAAAAGGGCTGCGCGCACGCTATCCGATGTACCACCGTACGTTGAAGAAGGTGGCGGGGCTGGAGGAGGTGATCGAGCACTGCGCCGCGCAGGAAGGACGGGTGCTACAGAACGGCAGCTATGACAACAGCGCCGTGTCGCTGTATGTCGCCAGCCAGAGCAACGGCATGCCGATCCGCATCGACGTGTCCAAGGGTGAGATGCATGCGGCGTGGGAACGCGGACGCAGGCTGTTCCATATGCGCGCCGGCCGCTTCAACCTGGCCTGCGCGTCCTGTCATACCCACCAGATCGGGCTGCGTCTGCGCGGCACCGTGGTGACCACGCCCTACGGCGATGCCGCGCACTACCCGGTGTACCGCACCAGCTACCAGTTGCAGTCGCTGCACCTGCGCTTCATCGAATGCAACCTGGATACGCGCACCCAGCCGCTGTTGCCCGGCAGCCGTGCCTACACCGATCTGGAAGTGTTCCTCACCGCGTTGAGCAACGGCTATCCGGTGACGGTGCCCAGCGAGCGGGATTGATGCGGCCCTGGCCCGCCGCCGTCCGCGCTACGGCTGCGGCCGACGTGCGCGCCGCCTGCGCAAATAGCGCAGCACGTGCAGACGCCAGGCGAACTGCACCAGGAAATAACCGGCCAGCGCGAGCGCGGAAGCGAGGATCAGGTTGCCGATCAGGAAGGTGGTGCCCAGGTTCAGCAGCCACGCCCACAGCGCCGGCAGCAGCGCCCCCCAGTCGTGCGCGCGCCAGTCGAAATCGGGCACGTGCGGTAGCGCATCGCCGCCGCCGGTGACGACGCTGCCGATGGCGTAGGCGGCGAGGATCAGCGGCCCCCAGGTGAACGGGTTGGTGTACAGGGTGGTGAATACCGCCACCGGCAGGTTGACGCGAAAAACGATGGCCAGGATCGCGGCCGTGAGCATCTGCAGCGGTCCCGGGATCAGGCCGCCGAACAGGCCGGCGGCGACGCCGCCGGCGACCGAGTGGCGGTTGAGGTGCCACAGGTTGGGATGCTTCAGCAGCGGCCGGAACCAGCGCAGATGACGGTTCCTGCGCACGGACTCATGGTCCGGCAGGTACTTGCGGAAGTATTTTCGCGGCATGGGAGGATTCTAGTTGAGGGGGGCGATACTGGCGTTCGCGCTCGGCGCGGCCTGGTTGCAGACGCGCGCCGCGCTGCCGGCCACCGCCTGGAGCGCGGCGCTGCCGCTGCTGGCACTGGTCTGGTGGCTGGTGCCGCGCGTCGGTTGGGCGCGCCATGCCCGCACGGTATTGGCTTGGATGTTGGCGCTGGCGTGCGGGTTCCAGTACGCCGCCTGGCGCGCGGAGTTGCGCATGGCCGGGCCGTTGCCCGAACACTGGGCCGGCCGTGACATCGCCTTCAGCGGTCGCGTCGTCGGCCTGCCGGAGACCACGCCCAGGGGGCTGCGCTTCGTCGTCGACGTCGCCGCCACGCATACCCCCGGCGCGCACCTGCCGGGGCGCGTGCAACTGGGCTGGTATGCTCGTGCCGGCGAGCCAGCCCCCAATGTGCGCGGCGGCGATTGCATCGATCTGGTGGCGCGCCTGCACCCGCCGCGCGGCAGCCTCAATCCCGGTGGTTTCGACTACGCCGCCTGGCTGCTGGAACGCGGCATTCGTGCCACTGGCAGCGTGCGCGCGCCGCCGCGGCCGGCCGCGGCCTGCGGCGGCGAGGCGCGTGCCGCGCTGGATCGTCTGCGCGAGCGTATCCGCGCAAATCTGCGCGCCCGGCTGGGCGACGCGGCGCAGGGTGGTGTGGTGGTGGCGCTGGCGATCGGCGATCAGGACGCCATCGCGCCGGCGCAATGGACCTTGTTCCGTCAGACCGGCACCACCCACCTGTTCAGTGTGTCCGGGCTGCACATCACCTTGTTCTCCGCCATGGTGTTCGCCGCGGTGCGTCGGGTCTGGCGCTCGTGGCCGGCGTTGAACCTGCGGCTGCCGGCCCGGCGCGCGGGTATCGCGCTGGGCATGCTGGCGGCGCTGGCCTACACCGCCATTTCCGGTTTCGGCATTCCGGCGCAACGCACGCTGCTGATGCTGCTCACGGCCGCCGGCGTGGCTTGGCTGGATCGCGCCCCGGACGCCTCGCGTCTGCTCGCCGCAGCCTTGCTAGTGGTGGTGCTGTTTGATCCCTGGGCGGCGCTGGCGCCGGGCTTCTGGCTGTCCTTCGGCGCCGTCGCCGCGCTGCTGTATGCCGGCACCGGCCGACTGCGGCCACCCACGGCGGGTTTGGGCTGGCTACGCGCGCAATGGGCGGTGACGGTGGCGCTCATGCCGGCCCTGCTGGCGCTGTTCCACGAGATTTCGCTGGTGTCGCCGCTCGCCAACCTGATCGCCATTCCCGCCATCAGCCTGGTGGCCGTGCCGTTGTCGCTGCTCGCCGCGGTATCGCCGTGGGCGGAGGTGGCCTGGTTGGCGCACGCGGTGGTCGCCGGCGTGGTCGCCTGCATGCGCTTGCTGGTCGCCCTGCCGCAGCCCCTGTTCCATGCCGCCGCGCCGGATTGGGTTGCCATCGTGCTGGCGCTGCTCGGCACCGCGGCGCTGCTGCTGCCGCGCGGCGTGCCGGGGCGCTGGCTGGGCGCGCTGCTGTTCCTGCCGCTGTTGCTGCCACGCGCGCCGGCGCCGGCGCCGGGTCAGGCCTGGCTGACCGCGCTGGATGTCGGCCAGGGCGCGGCCGTGGTGGTGCGCACCCACACGCGCACGCTGCTGGTCGATGCCGGCAATCGTTACGCTTCCGGCGAGGACGCCGGTGCCCGCGTGGTCGCGCCGTACCTGTGGAGCCGGGGCGTCAAGCGTCTGGATGGCCTGGTGATCACGCATGACGACCTGGACCACAGCGGCGGCGCGCGGTCGCTGCTGACCAGCCACCGGCCGGACTGGCTGCTGACCTCCATCGCCGGCCTGCCCGAGGACCGGCGTGACCACAGCGGCCGGCAACTGCTCGCGCATCGCGCGGATGCCATCGCCTGCGCGGCCGGCCAGCACTGGCGCTGGGATGACGTCGAGTTCACGGTGCTGCATCCGCCCGTGCACCACTATGCCATCGCAGGCTTCGGCGACAACGACCGCAGTTGCGTCATCGAAGTGCGCGCCGGGCGCCACCGCGCGCTGCTGACCGGTGACATCCAACGGCTGGGCGAGATGAACCTGCTGGAACGCGATGCGCTGAACGTCGTCGACGTGGTGGTGGTGCCCCACCACGGCAGCAAGTCTTCCTCCACCCCGGCCTTCGTCGCCGCCACCCGCCCGGCTTGGGCGGTGATCCAGGTCGGCTGGCGCAACCCGTTCGGCCATCCGCACCCCGAGGTGCTGGCGCGTTACCGCGCCGCCGGCGCCGCCATCCTGCGCACCGACCACGACGGCGCGGTGACCCTGGTTCTGGGCGGTGATGAAATCGCCGTCACCCGCGCGCGCGACACGCAGCGGCGCTACTGGCACTCACCTTGATCCAGGTTCATCGGTTCGGGGGGGCTGCCGGCGGCCGGCCCGGCTCGTGATCCGGCGGGTTGGCGCCGGGTCACCTCTGCCGTGGGCGGAGCGTCATGCGCGGGCCTTGGCCTCCAGATCCTCCCAGCGCGTCAGCAGGTCCAGCAGTTCGTCCTCGATCTGTGCGGCGCGCGTATGCAATTGCGCGGCCGTTGCGTGGTCGGCGTACATGGCCGGGTCGGACAGACGGGTGGTGAGCGTGGCCTGCTCGTCTTCCAGTTCGGCGATACGTGCCGGCAGGGCCTCCAGTTCCTTTTGTTCCTTGTAGCTGAGGCCGGGCTTCTTCGGCTTCGCGCCGGGCGTGCCGGCGGTAGGTTTGGGTGTGGCGGTTCTCGCGTTGTCCGCCAGCGTCGCGCGTGCCCGCCAGACCAGCCAGTCGGCATAGCCGCCGGGTAGTTCCAGCAGTCGGCCGTCGCCGGCGAAGACGATGGACTGGGTGACGACGTTGTCGAGAAAGGCCCGGTCGTGCGACACCAGGATCACCGTGCCACGATAGTCCTGCAATAGTTGCTCCAGCAGTTCCAGGGTGTCGATGTCGAGATCGTTGGTCGGCTCGTCCAGCACCAGCAGGTTGGCCGGCCGCGCGAACAGGCGGGCGAGCAACAGGCGGTTGCGCTCGCCGCCGGACAGCGCGCCGACCTTGGCGCGCGCGCGTTCGGCGGGAAACAGGAATTCCTCCAGGTAGCCGATCACATGCTTGCGCTGCCCGCCGATGACCACGTGATCCGAGCCCGGCGAGATGGTGTCGATCAGCGTCGCGTCGTCGTCGAGCTGATTGCGGAACTGGTCGAAGTAGGCCACCTCCTGGCGCGTGCCGCGCCGCACCCGTCCGACGGTGGGCTCCAGTTCGCCCAGGATCAGCCGGATCAGTGTGGTCTTGCCGGCGCCGTTGGGGCCGATCAGTCCCAGCTTGTCGCCGCGCAGGATGCGGGTGCTGAAGTCGCGGATCAGCGTGCGCGCGCCATAGGCGAAGCCGACCTGCTCGAACTCGGCGATGAGCTGGCCGGAACGCGCGCCGGCGTCGAGCGCGAAGCCGACCAGGCCCAGGCGCTCTCGCCGCGCCGCGCGTTCGCGGCGCAGGGCTTCCAGGCGCCGCACCCGGCCTTCGTTGCGGGTGCGGCGTGCCTCGATGCCCTTGCGTATCCACGCCTCCTCCTGCCGCCAGAACTTGTCGAACTTGCGCTGATGAGCCGCCTCCACGTCAAGCTCTTCCGCCTTGCGCGACTGATAGGCGGCGAAGTTGCCGGCATAGGCGCGCAGGCGACCGCGGTCCAGTTCGACGATGCGGTTGGCGACGCGGTCGAGAAAGGCGCGGTCATGCGTGACCAGCAGCAGTGCGCCGGGGAACGTCGCCAGTTGTTCTTCCAGCCACTCGATGGCGCCGAAGTCGAGATGGTTGGTCGGTTCGTCCAGCAGCAGCAGTTCCGGTTCGGCAGCGAGCGCGCGCGCCAGTGCCACGCGTTTGCGATTGCCGCCCGACAGCGTGTCGACCGGCGCGTCGGCGTCGAGCTGGAAGCGGTCGAGCAGTTCCTGTACCCGGCTGTTCAGGCGCCACACGTCATGCGCCTCCAGTTCATGCGCCAGACGCGCCAGTTCGGCCAGCGCCTTCGCATCGCCGTCGCTGGCTGCACGCGCGGCGGCATGGTAGGTCTCCAGTAGGCCGTGTGCCGGGCCGGCACCCTGTGCCACGGCGGCGAACACCGTGGCATCGGCGGGAAATTCCGGTTCCTGCGCCACGCGCGCCAAGCGCAAGCCGGGCTGGCGCCAGACGCTGCCATCGTCGGGCTGGATGTCGCCGGCCACCAGTCTGAGCAGGCTGGACTTGCCGGCGCCGTTGCGGCCGATCAGGCCGACCCGCTCGCCTTTTTCCAGCACCAGTGCGGCGCCGTCGAGCAGCGGCCAGTGACCGTAGGCGAGGGAGACGTTATCGAGGATCAGGTAGGGCATGGACTGGAGTCGACAAGAAAAACGGGTGGTCGCGCCACCCGTCGGCGAGCGGAGAAGACGCAGTCAGAAGCCGGCCGAGGGCTCGCCGGCGTGCGTATGCTCGTGATGCTCCTGGCAGCGCACACAGCGGGTCGCCGCCGGGTTGGCGATCAGCCGGGCGACCGGGATCGCCGCGCCGCAATCCTCGCACAGGCCGAAATCCTCGGCATCCAGGCGCGCGCGCGCCGCGTCCAGTGCGCGCAACATGCGCACCTCGTGGTCCAGCCGCGCGGCCGACAGATCGCCGAGCGTGACCGCCAGCGCCTCGTCGCCGCTGTCCCCGGAACCCCGCCCGAGCACCTCGGCATACTGCGTACGGCCGCTCTCCGCCAATGCGGCCTTCAGCGCTTCCAGCAACGCCGCGTGGTGGCTTTCCAAGGCAACGCGGATACGGTCTCGGTCATGTGCGGAGAGATGGTCCATGGCAATGCGCTCGATGGCATGGTCGGTGACGGTTGGTTTCATTATGGACCATGGCGGTGAAAGCGCCCGCCGGATCACCGGAGCCGCCGTCGGCCGCTACTCGCAAGGGCGGAAGCGGCTGGCAAAGCGCGGTAGAATGCCGCCCGTGTTGCGCATCGCCCCCGTAGCTCAGTGGATAGAGCATCCCCCTCCTAAGGGGAGGGTCACACGTTCGATTCGTGTCGGGGGCGCCATCCCGATGTGTTTGGTTGAGCGGATTGGGCGTCGAACTGCGGTCAAGGCGCCTTCGACCGAGCCCCGATCAAGCCAGCCACTCCTCGATCTGCCTGCGATCGGGCACGCCACCGGCATGCACCACCTTGCCGTCGACGACCACGCCGGGCGTGCTCATGATGCCGTAGCCGAGGATCGCGGCCATGTCGGTGACCTTCTCCAGTTCGATGGCGATGCCCTTGGCGTTGGCGACTTCCGCGACCAGCTTGGCGGTGGTGTCACAGTTGCGGCAGCCGGGGCCGAGTACCTTGACCTGTTTCATGGGATTTCCTCCAGGGGTTTGACCGCCTCGATACTGGCCGAGGCGATGGAATGCTCGATGCCGCGCCCCGGCGCCCAGTGCCGGATGAATTCGGCGCTGGCGTCCCTGTTCGCGACGCGGATGTCGGTGAAACCCGCCGTGGTGAGCACGGCGGTGAGTTCGTCGACGCTGGCGGCGCCGGCCACGCAGGCGGTGTACAGGGCGATTTCCGCCTTCATCGCGTCCGGCAGTTCGGCGGTCAGCACGATGTCGGAGATGGCCAGGCGGCCGCCCGGTTTCAGTACACGGAAAGCGTCACGGAACACCTGGGCCTTGTCCGGCGACAGGTTGATCACGCAGTTGGAGATGATCACGTCGACGCACGCGTCGGCCACCGGCAGGTGCTCGATCTCGCCGAGGCGGAATTCGACGTTGGCATAGCCGCCCTCGAGCGCGTGGGCGCGTGCTTTCGAAACCATGTCCGGCGTCATGTCGATGCCGATGACGCGGCCCGTCTCCCCGACCGCGCGCGCGGCGAGGAAGCAGTCGAAGCCGGCGCCGCTGCCCAGATCGAGCACGGTTTCGCCGGGGCGCAGCGCGGCGATGGCCTGCGGATTGCCGCAACCGAGGCCCAGGTTGGCGCCTTGCGGCACGGCGGCGGTTTCCTCGGCGCTGTAGCCGATGCCGCGTGCCAGCAGGGCGGCGACGTGCTGCCCGCCCGGCGTGCAGCAACCGCCGACTGCGGCCGGGGCGCAGCAACCGCCGGGGGCGTCGGTGGTGCCGGCGCGGGCGACGGCGCCGTAGGCGGCACGCACCTGCTGGCGGATGTGGTCGTGTTCGAGCGGGTTCATGGCATGCCCGGCGCGCATGGCAGGCTCAGCAGCACGTTTGTCCCGACGGCGTCGGCGTGCAGCAGGCACCGCCCTCCACCACCGCGATGTTGGCGAACGGGTCGGGCTGGATCGCCGGCCCGGCCGGCGCCATCGCCGCGGCATAGGCTTCGTCGAAGCGCGCGTCGAGCTTCTGCGCAGCCTCGTCGCGGATATGGCGGGCGATGTCGATCACTGCGTCGATCTGCTCGCGCGCCACACCATAGCCTTTTAGTTTGTCGATCTGGCACAGACCCTGGTTGGGATGGTTGGACGCGATGTTGGCGGACAGCGCCACCAGCGCGACGATGGACGGATGCAACTCGGCACTCATGCGAACACATTCCTCAGACTGTTGAACAGGACGCCGACCGCGACGAAGGCGACGGCGAGATAGGCGGCGAAGAAGCCGAGCAGCGGCCACTTCACCACGCGGCGCAATATCAGCATTTCCGGCAGCGACAGCGCGATCACCGCCATCATGAAGGCGAGCACGGTGCCGATCGGCACACCCTTGCCGAGCAGGGCCTCGGCCACCGGGATCACGCCGACCGCGTCGGAATACATCGGCACGCCAGCGAGTACCGCGACGATCACCGACAGTACCGAACCGTCACCGGCGATTCTGGCGACGAAATCCGCCGGCACGTAGCCGTGGATCAGCGCGCCGATGCCCACGCCGATCAATATGTATTTCCAGATGCGGCCGACGATCTGGCGCACCTCGTTCCATGCGTAGGCGTGGCGGCCGCGCAGGCTGTCGTCGCGATCGACCGCCGCCGCCTCGCCCATCTGGATCTTCCAGACGTACTCCTCCACCCAGCGTTCGAGTTTGAGCGCCTGCAACACATAGCCGCCGATGAAGGCGATGGTCAGCCCGGTGAGCACGTAGATCAGCGTCATCTGCCAGCCGATGACGCCGGCCAGCACCACCACGGCGACCTGGTTGACCATGGGGCTGGCGATCAGGAAGGACAGGGTCACGCCGAGCGGAATGCCGGCCTCGACGAAGCCGATGAACAGCGGAATCGACGAGCACGAGCAGAACGGCGTCACCGCGCCCAGGCCCACCGCGGTCAGGCGCGCGCCGGGGCCGGAGCGGCCCTTCATCATCGCGCGCACCTTCTCCGGGGTGAGCAGCGCGCGTAGCCAGCCCATCAGATAGATCACCGTGGTCAGCAGCACCAGGATCTTCGCCACGTCCATGACGAAGAACTGCACCGCGAGGCCGGCCGGGCTATCCGGCGCGAGGCCGAACAGATCAAAGGCGACGAGATCGCCGAGCGCGTTAAACATGGGTATTCCTTTGCACCGCCGGACCCCGCTCGTACCAGCCGCGGCTCTGGTTGACCACCTTCACCACCAGCAGCATCACCGGCACCTCGATCAGCACGCCGACCACGGTGGCGAGCGCCGCGCCGGACTGGAAGCCGAACAGGGCGATGGCCGCCGCCACCGACAGCTCGAAGAAGTTGGAGGCGCCGATCAGCGCCGACGGGCAGGCGACGCTGTGCTTCTCGCCGACCCTGCGGTTCAGCAGATAGGCCAGGCTGGAATTGAAGAACACCTGGATCAGGATGGGCACCGCCAACAGCGCGATGATCAGCGGCTGCGCGATGATCTGCTCGCCCTGGAAGGCGAACAGCAGCACCAGGGTGACCAGCAGCGCGACGATCGAGGCGTGGCCGAGTGTCGCCAGCGTCGCGTCGAACTTCGCCTGTCCTTGAGCCAGTAACCGCTTGCGCCAGAGCTGCGCCAGGATGACCGGAATGACGATGTACAGCACGACCGAGGTGAACAGCGTGTCCCACGGCACGACGATGGCCGACAGCCCGAGCAGCAAACCGACGATCGGCGCGAACGCGAAGATCATGATCACGTCGTTCAACGCCACCTGCGACAGTGTGAAATACGGATCGCCGCCGGTCAGCCGGCTCCACACGAACACCATCGCGGTACAGGGTGCCGCGGCCAGCAGGATCAGTCCGGCGACGTAGCTGTCCAGTTGCTCGGGTGGCAGGTAGGGCGCGAACAGTTGGCGGATGAAAATCCACGCCAGCAGCGCCATGGAAAACGGCTTTACCGCCCAGTTCACGAACAACGTGACGCCGATGCCTTTCCAGTGCGACCTGACCTGATGCAGAGCACCGAAGTCGATCTTCATCAGCATCGGGATGATCATGATCCAGATCAGCACGCCGACCGGGATGTTGACCTGGGCCACCTCCATCCGCCCGAGCGCCTGGAACGGCGCCGGGAAGAACTGGCCGAGCAGCACGCCGACGACGATGCACAACGCCACCCACAGCGTCAGCCAGCGTTCGAACGGGCTCATCGGCGCGCCGGCGGCGCGCCTGGCCGTCACTTCGCACTGCGCGCTCATAGACCGAGCGCCGTCTTCACGGCGGGCACCAGGCGCGCACGGATGTCGTCGCGCACCGCGATGAAGCTGTCCAGCGGTTCGCCGTGCGGATCATGGAATGGCAGGTGGATGGCCTTGACCGGGCGCGGGAACACCGGGCAGGTTTCCTTGGCGTTGTCGCACACGGTCACGACCAGGTCGATGTCCTGGTCCATCACCGCGTCCACGTCCTTGGGATACAGGCCTTCGGTATCCAGACCCGCAGCTTTCAGGGCGGCAATGGCGCCATCCGCCACCTTGGGCTGTGGCCGCGTGCCGGCGGACAGCGCATGCACCTGGCCGGCGAGATCGTGGTTGAGCAGCACTTCGGCCATCTGTGAACGACAGGAATTGCCGGTGCATAGGATCAGGACGTTTTTCATGGCGGGCCTCGCGTCGGGTTGAAATTCGGGCATACGGGTATCAGGCGGCGCAGGCGACACAGCCGGCAGGTGCTTCGGCCGGTGTCTCCAGGTCCAGGCCCTGCTTCATGTGGATCAGCACGCGGAACGCCCAGGCCGGCAGTTCGGGATGCAGCCGGTAGTGCACCCACACGCCCTCGCGCCGCGCCCGTACCAGACCGGATTCGCGCAGCACGGCGAGATGGCGCGACACCTTGGGCTGCGGCGCGTCCAGCGCCTCGTGCAGATGACAGACGCAGCATTCGTCGCGGCTCAGCAGCATCGCCAGGATGCGGCGCCGGATGGGGTCGCCCAAGGCGTCGAACAGGGTTTGCGTATCCATACGTAAATTCGAATATGTATCGCGTGCATTCCGGCCATCCATGCGGCCGTGTGCTGCCGATGGTGAACGATTGATTCCGATCACGGCGTCATCGGGTCGGCATCATACGCTCCCGTTCATATATGTCAAATCGAATATATTCGGGGATGTCCCCGGGCGCCGCGCACGGCCTATTACTTTGGTGAAATTGCCGGCCGGGGGCGGCACGCTTAGATTAGCGCGGCGCCAATTCCGGCGCGATAAAACCACGGAGGCATCATGAAGAAACGGTTTGGGAGTGTCTGTCTGGCGCTGTTGCTGAATCTACCCGTCTGGGCCGCGGTCGACGTCAACAGCGCAACGCAGTCCGAACTGGAGGCGGTCAAGGGGATCGGCCCGGCCAAGGCGAAAGCCATCATCGAGTATCGGGAGAAGCATGGCCCGTACCAATCGGTGGACGAACTGGTCGCGGTGAAGGGGCTGGGCAAGGCCAGTGTCGACAAGCTGCGCGATCAGTTGGAAGTGCGTCCGCGCAAGGAGTCGGTGCGCTGACTTCACGCTGAAAGGTGATCGCCGGGCGCCCGTCATGTCCGCATGGGCTCGACGGGTGCTCGTGCCAGGCGGGGAATGCCGCGTTGCCGACCTCCCTACCCGGCCGGTAGAATTCCGGACCAGCACATCCGGAGCGCGTCATGAATCCCTTCAGCAAGACCAATCTGCCGTTGACCCTGGTGATCATCCTGATCGTGTGGGCCTGGATCAGCTTCCTGTCGGTTGCGCTCACCTCGTTGTTCTGATTGCGCAGTTCTGCCTGCAAGCCGGTCATGCGGTGAGCCCGCCCGGGGCGCGCGGTGATATGCTGGCCGACCCCGATCATCGCGCCTTGACACCATGACTCCCGCCCGTAACGAACTCGAAGCCCTGCTGCTGGACATGCAGGCCGGATCGCTCGATCCCGAGAACTTCGCTCGCCGCCTGCTCGACCAGCAGGTGTTCATGCCGATCCGCGACGAGAAGCACAACATCGCCGGTTTTCAGTTGTCCACCAAGGCGCAGCCGCTGGTGGTGGAGGACGACGAAGGCAATCGCGTGCTGATCACCTTCACCGCACCGGAGCGGGCCAAGGCGTTCGTCGCCGACTACCCCGGCTTCGGTGGCGGCTTGCTCACCGAGGTCTCCTGGATATTGCATCGCATCGGCGCCGACATGGGCCTGTCGATCAATCCCGGCCAGGAGCCGGGTTTCGATTTCGACGCCGACATGGTGGCCATGATGGCGTCGCTGCTGCCGGAGCTGGATCAGTGAGCACGCGCCAGGTCGGCGAAATCTACAGCCCCGAGCACACCCGCTACGACGAGGGCGCGCGCTATCTGTACAGCGACGGCGCGCACGAACTGGTGCTGTTCTGGAACGCGCCGACGCCGGCCGAGGTCGAGGGCTTCCGTCAACAGCCCATGGAAGTCGGCCTGTTCTCGCATGGCCCCGCCGCGTTCCTGCTGTACAAGATCGCCACCGTGTGCGAATGGTCCGATGTCGCCTTCAATCTGCACATGGTGCCGGAGGCGCAGCGCCAGTTGCCCGACGAGCCGCCCGGCGAGCGTGCGCGCCTGCGTCTGGTGCTGGTGGACGCCGAGTCCGGCCTGATTCGCGCCAAGCGCATCGTCTCGCTCGACAAGGTCATGACCCAGGCGCTGAAGATGACGTTGCGCGCGCAGGCCGCCGGCGCCTTCAACCGCGTGATTTACGAGGCCGCCGTGCAGCAGGTGTATGCGCGTTACCCCGACGGCGATGCGCTGGCGGCGGTCGCGGAGGTCGTCGAGCCGGCGCTGGGCTGATGCTCGCGACCCCCATCCTCGCCGAATTCCAGGCCTTGCTGGGCGCCGATCGCGCGCGCGCCGATGCCGACACCCTGGCCCTGTACGCCAGTGACGAGACACCGCGCGCCTGCCCGCCGGAGGCCGTGCTTTTCCCAAACGGGCATGACCAGGTCAAGGCCATCGTCGATATCGCCCGGCGTCATCGCCTGCCGCTGGTGGCGCGTGGTGCCGGTTCCGGCAACGTCGGTGGCGCGTTGCCGGCGCCGGGCAGCGTGGTGGTCAGCTTCGAATGCATGCGCCGCGTGCTCGCGTTCGATCCGGCGGATCGCGTGATCGTGGTCGAGGCCGGCGTGGTCACCGACGAGATCGATCGTCTGGCGCGCGGCGCCGGTCTGATGTATGCGCCCGACCCCGGTTCCGGGGCCTATTGCCGCATCGGCGGCAACCTGGCGATGAATGCCGCCGGGCCGCGTGCGGTGAAGTACGGTGCCACGCGCGACCACGTGCTGGGGCTACGCGCGGTGACCGGCGACGGCCGCGAGCTGCGCGTCGGCGCGCGCACCAGCAAGTACGCCACCGCCTACGACCTCACCCGCCTGCTGGTGGGCTCGGAAGGCACGCTGGCGCTGATCACCGAGGCGACCCTGCGTCTGGTGCCCGCGCCGCAGGCGGTGGCGACCCTGCGCGTGTGTTATGCCGACAACGCCGCCGCCTGTGCCGCGGTGCAGCGCGTCATGCATCAACCGGTGCTGCCGTGCGCGCTGGAGTTCATGGACCGCCGCTCCATCGACGCCATCCGCGAGTACGGCGGCGCCGAGGCGCTGCCGCCTGGCACCGGCGCGGTGCTGATGGTGGAGGCGGACGGTGCGGCGGACGACGTGCCGCGCCAGATCGCCGCGCTGCGCGCCGCGCTCGCCGGTCCTGGCATGCTGGAATTGCACAGCGGCTTCACCGCCGACGAAATCGCGCGCCTGTGGACCGCACGCAAGTCGCTGTCCATGGCGGTGAAGAAGATCGCGCCGTTGAAGATCAACGAGGACGTGGTGGTTCCCATCGGTGCGCTGGCCAAGCTGGTCGAGACCATCGACCGGCTGGGCATCGACCATCGCCTGCCCATCGTCTCCTTCGGCCATGCCGGCAACGGCAACCTGCACGTCAACCTGATGGTGCATGCCGACGATGCCGACGAGATGGCACGCGCGCGTGCCTGCCGCGACGCGCTGATCGACGCCGTGCTGCATCTGGGCGGCAGCCTGTCGGGCGAACACGGCATCGGCAGCGAGAAACGGCGTTACGTGGCGCGCGAGCTCGACGGCGACACCCTGGCGATGATGCGTGCGCTGAAGGCGCTGTTCGACCCGCACGGCCTGCTCAACCCCGGCAAGAAGCTGCCGGACGCCGCCTGATCCCCCTTTACAACCCGACCGGCTTTCCCCGATAGTCCGCGTGGTTTTCGCCCGACGCCGG
This sequence comes from uncultured Burkholderiales bacterium, assembly GCA_937949525.1. Classification (GTDB taxonomy): domain Bacteria; phylum Pseudomonadota; class Gammaproteobacteria; order Burkholderiales; family Thiobacillaceae; genus PFJX01. The sequence continues at coordinate 47,070 of CALEDT010000019.1, forward strand.
GGCGATGACGGACATGCCGGCGCACCTCCGCGGAAACTCGAGTCGCCCTGCCCGGTTCTCTGCTCCGGCCTGCCGGCGCGTGTAAGCGAGAGCGGGCGAACGACGCCTTCGGCGTGTTGCACGACAACGAGGAGACAGGCCATGAAGTCCCTGAACAAACTCATCCTGCTGGTCGCGGCGTTGGTTTCGCTGTTGCTGGTGGCCGGCATCTACCTGCTGTTTTCCGGCTTCGGCGAGCGCATGATGCAGAAGGCCGCGTTCTCCCAGTCGCAGATGGTCGCGCGCCTGACTTTCGCCAACATGTTCCAGTTGATGAATCAGGGCTGGAAGCGTGACCAGGTCATCGCCTTCGCGCGCGGCACCACCGACTCGCTGGCCAACTTGCCGCTGACCATCGAGTTCTACCGCGGCGCCCTGGTCAACGACCTGCACGGCTTCGTCTCGCAACCGGAGCCGGGCGAGGAACTGGCACAGGCCCTGCGCACCGGCCGCGCGCGCGAGCTGGCAACACCTCAGGGCGGACGCTACATCTACCCGCTGGTGGCGGAGGAACGTTGCCTGGGTTGCCATGGCAACGCCAAGCGCGGCGACGTGCTCGGTGCCATCACGGTGGAGGCCAAGTACGACCGTTTCATCGACGACAGCCGCAAGCTGCTGATGCTGGTGCTGCTGCTGCTGGCGCCGACGCCGTTCATCGCCGCCTGGCTGGTGACGCTGTACCTGGACAGCCGTGTCAACCGCTTCGTCGCGCAACTGGACCGGGCGCTGGATGAGGTCAAGACCGCCGATGGCCGCGTCGACTTCAGTCAGGTGCAGCCGTCCTGGCATGAACTGGACGAGATACTCGCGCGTTTCAAACGGCTGGCCGCACGCTGAGGCCGGCGGCGCTCATTTGTTCCACAGATAGCGGCGGTCGTCGAAGGTGGCCACCCAGTGCGGTTTGTAGATCACCATCATGGTGACCAGCATGCCGGTGGCGAATGCCTCGCTCCAGGCCATCAACAGGTAATAGGGCAGATACTCTTCCAGCAGGTAGCCGAGCGTGTAGGCGCCGGATGCGGCGATGTACGCCGTGGACACGCCGCCCACCGCCAGGATCGCCAGCGCGGAGCCGAAGAAGGCGTTGAGAAACAGATAGATGAACAGATGATTGGGCAGGTGGCCATCGACCAGACGATAGATCAGCCAGGTCACGCCCACCGGCACTGCGCCCATGATCAGCCAGTTGGCGGCGAACGTCGCGTACTCGCCGTGCCACAGCGTGATGGCGAGCGTGATCAGCGCCAGCGCCAGCAGCGCGAACAGCGGCCGGAACATCAGGGTCAGGGCGGTGGCGCCGAGCAGATGGAAGTTCAGGCCCGGCTTGATGCCCGTCTTGATCAGCCACAGGCCCAACACTGCGACGGTGGCGGCGAAGAACACGCGCTGGTTGTCCGTGTCGGCCAGCATGCGCCAGTGCGCGTGCCGCGCCAGGGCGTAGCCGAGCGCCAGGGCCAGCGGCCAGGGCAGCCACAGCCACAGGGCGGGCAGATTGTCGGCGACCAGATTCATGATCGTCCGATTGTAGGGGAAAGCCCCGATCCCGCCGATCACACGGCGGTACATGACGGGCGCATGACCGGGTAGACCCGGGGCCGGACGGAGCGCCGCGTGCGCGTCGGCGGTGCTTCGGTTAGACTGAGTCCATGCGTAGCCTCTGCCCGCGCGCCTTCGTCTTTCTGTTCACCTTGTTGCAGTGCATCGCGCCGCTGCTGCACGGGCACGTGCATGCCGCGGCCCATGCGGGCATGCACATGCACGTGATGGGGCTGGGTGTGCCGGGAGCACCGCCGCAGTCTTGGGCACAACCAACCGCCGAGGATGCCGACGCGGCGATGGTCGCCGTCGGGCCCGCGCTCGAACCGCGCGGCGATGGCGAACCCGTTGCGGTGCCGATGGCCGTGGCTGCGTCCGGTATCTGTCCGGACATTCGGCAGTGCGACCTGACGCGCCCGTATCGGGTTGTCCTGCCTGCGCCACCATCTCACCTCATTCCTCTGCCGGGCGCGCCTCCCGGCTGCTGACCTCTTGCCCGGTTGCGTCCGGGCCATTGCCTTTCCCCTTTGATCACGCCGCGCCGCACCCGGCATTCGTCCGGTGCGCCGGCTTGCATGGCACGAGGTCAGCATGAGGTTCTTACTGTTGGTTTTGTTGTTTCTGGCGTCTCCCCTGGGCGCCAGCGACCGGCTCATTCCCATCGATGCGGCGCAGCGCGCCGCGCTGCGCATCGCCACCACGCCGTTGACCGCGCACGCCGGTGCGATCGGGGTGGGGGTGCCGGCGACGGTGGCGATTCCCCCCGCCCAGGTGCGCGCGGTCAGCGCGCCGCTGGCCGGGCTCATCACCGAAGTGCGCGTGGCAGCCACCGACAGCGTGCGCGCCGGGCAGGTTCTGGCGACCTTGCGCGCCGCCGATCTGGTCGGCGCGCAGCGCGAGCTCGCCCAGGCCGCCGTGCAGTTGCGGCTGGCCGAACAGACGGCGGTGCGCGAGGAGGCCCTGCTCGCCGAGGGCATCATCGCCGAGGCGCGCGTGCAGGCGGCGCACGCGCAGCTCGCCCAGGCGCGTGCCCAGGTCGCGGAGCGGCGGGCGTGGTTGCGGCTCATGGGGTTGGATGACCACGCCATCGGCGAGGCGGAACGCGGTGGTCGGCTGACCGATGCGCTCGCCATCCGCGCGCCCATGGATGGCATGGTGCTTGAACAGTCGGTGGTGGCCGGGGCGCGGGTCGAGCCGGCCGGCACCTTGTTCCGCATCGCCCGCTTGAATCCGCTGTGGCTGGAGATCCAGGCCCCGGCCGAACTGGCGGCGTTGATCGAAGCGGGCCAGACGGTGAGCGTGCCGGCCGCGGAAGTGAAGGGGCGGGTACTGACCGTCGGCCGGCTGGTCGGCGCGGCGCAGACGGTGCCGGTGCGCGCCCGCGTGGAGGACGCGCGCGGCCGGCTGCGGCTGAACCAGACCGTCTCGGCACGCATCGACGGGCTGAGCGGAGCCCGTCAGTGGCGGGTGCCGACGCGCGCGCTGGTGCGGGCGCAGGGGCGCAGTTGGGTGTTCGTCGAGCGGCCCGGCGGCTTCGAACCGGTGGCGGTGCGGGTGCTCACGCAGTCGGCGCAGTCGGCGGCCATCGACGGCCCCTTCACCGGTGCCGAACGGGTCGTCGTCGAGGGCGTGGCGGCCCTCAAGGCGGCCTGGCAGGGTATGGGCGGGGGTGAATAGCCATGCTCGCCCGCCTGACCGAATTTGCGCTGACGCAGCGCCTGCTGGTGCTGGGGCTGACCCTGTTGCTGATCGCGGCCGGCATCGCCGCCTGGCGGGATCTGCCCATCGATGCCTTCCCGGACGTATCCACCACCCAGGTCAAGATTATCCTCAAGGCGCCGGGCATGACGCCGGAGGAAGTGGAGTCGCGGGTGGCCGCGCCGGTGGAGACCGAGATGCTCGGCATTCCGCGCCAGCGCATCCTGCGCTCGGTGTCGAAATACGGCCTGACCGACATCACCATCGACTTCGACGACGGCACCGACATCTATTGGGCGCGCAGCCAGGTGGCCGAGCGCCTCAACGGGGTCATGGCGGCGCTGCCGCCGGGCGTGGAAGGCGGGCTCGCGCCCATCACCACGCCGCTGTCCGAGATGTTCATGTTCACCGTCGATGCACCCCGGCTCGACCTTGCCGAGCGGCGGGCGCTGCTCGACTGGGTGATCCGCCCGCAACTGCGCACGCTGCCGGGCGTGGCCGACGTCAACGCACTCGGCGGGCGCGTGAAGACCTTCGAGGTGGCGCCGGACAACGCCGCCATGAGCGCGCGCGGGGTGATGCTCGGCGAGCTGGCCGCCGCGATCCGCGCCAACAACCGCAACGACGGGGCCGGCCGGCTGACCGATGGCGAGGAAGTGTGGCTGGTGCGCGTGGAAGGCGCGGTGCGCACGCTGGAGGATCTCGCCGGCATCGTCGTCAAGAACGTGGATGGGGTGCCGGTGCGCGTCGGCGACGTGGCCGCGGTGCGCCTGGCCAGCCTGACCCGCTACGGCGGTGTGACCCAGGACGGCGGCGGCGAGGCGGTCGAGGGGCTGGTGCTGGGTCTGAAGGGCGCCAACGCGCAGCAGGTGGTGGCGGCGGTCAAACGACGCTTGCAGGAGATCGCGCCCAGCCTGCCCGAGGGCGTGCGCATCATCCCGTTCTATGACCGCTCGGCGCTGGTGGAACGCGCGGTCGGCACGGTGTCGCGCGCGCTGCTGGAAGCGGTGGTGCTGGTGCTGCTGCTGCTGGCGCTGTATCTGGGCAACGTGCGCGCGGCGCTCACCGTGGCGCTGGCCCTGCCGCTGTCGGCGCTGGCCACCTTCCTGCTCATGCGCGAGTTCAACCTCTCGGCCAATCTGATGAGTCTGGGTGGGCTGGCCATCGCCATCGGCCTGCTGGTGGACGGCGCGGTGGTGGTGGTGGAGAACGTCGCCAGCCATCTGTCCGCACCCGAAGCCAGCCGTTCCAAACTGCACCGGGTGTGGCGCGCCGTGCGCGAAGTGGCCACGCCGACCGCCAGCGGCGTGGCCATCATCCTCATCGTGTTTCTGCCGCTGCTCAGTCTGGAAGGTCTGGAGGGCAAGCTGTTCATCCCGGTGGCGCTGACCATCGTGTTCGCGCTCGCCGCTTCGCTGGTGCTGTCGCTTACCGTGGTGCCGGTGCTGGCTTCCTGGCTGTTGCGCGAGGGCGGGCATGGCGAGCCGTGGCTGGTGCGCCACGCGCAGCGGCTGTACGCGCCGGTGCTGGACTATGCGCTGGCGCACGTGAAGACGGTGATGGCCGTGGCGCTGACGCTGCTGCTGTCGGCCGCCGCGCTGTATCCCTTCATCGGCAAGTCCTTCATGCCCACGCTGGACGAGGGTGACCTGCTGCTGCAACTGGAGAAGCTGCCGTCCATCAGCCTGGAGGAGAGCCTGGCGCTGGACATGGCGGTGCAGCGCGCGCTGATGCAGCGCATCCCCGAGATTCGCGGAGTGGTGGCGCGCGCCGGCGCGGACGAGCTGGGCCTGGATCCGATGGGCCTGAACGAGACCGACAGCTTCCTCATCCTCGCACCCATGCACACCTGGCGACGGTCGGACAAGACCTGGCTGATGGACGAGATCCGTCGGGTCATGGCCGACTTTCCCGGCATCAACTACGCCTTCACGCAGCCGATCGACATGCGCGTGTCCGAGATGCTCACCGGTGCGCGCGGCGATCTGGCGGTCAAACTGTACGGTCCGGACCTCGACCGGCTCAATGCGCTGGCCGACCGCATGCAGGCGATCATCGAAGCCACGCCCGGCGCGCAGGACGTGCTGGTGAAGAAGAACGAGGGCGTGCAGTACCTGCGCGTGGAGGTGGATCGCCTTGCCGCCGGCCGCTACGGACTGTCCGTCGACGACGTCGCCGGCTTCCTGCGTGCGCACCTGGAGGGCGAGATGCTGGGCGTCGTGCAGGAGGGCCTGCGGCGCACGCCGCTGGTGCTGCGCGCGGGCGAGAACGTGCGCGCATCGCCGGCGCTGTTCGAGTCGCTGCGCATCCCGCTGGACAGCGGTGCGGCCGTGCCGCTCAAGGAGGTGGCGCGGCTGGCACGCGTCGAGGGGCCGGTGGCGGTGAACCGGGAGAATGCCGTGCGCTTCGTCACCGTGCAAAGCAACGTGGCCGGACGCGACCTGGTCGGCTTCGTCGCCGAAGTGCAGTCCCGGCTGGCGCGCGAACTGAAACTGCCGGAAGGCTACCGCGTCGCCTATGGCGGTCAGTTCGAGAACCAGCAGCGTGCCGCCGCGCGCCTGACCGTGGTGGTACCGCTGGCCCTCGCGCTGATCTTCGCGCTGCTGTTCGCCACCTTCCGTTCGCTCGCGCAGGCCACGCTGGTGCTGAGCAACATTCCTTTTGCCCTGGTGGGCGGGGTGTTCGCGCTGTTCCTGACCGGCGAATACCTGTCGGTGCCGGCCTCGGTGGGCTTCATCGCGCTGCTCGGCATCGCCGTGCTCAACGGCGTGGTGCTGGTCGCCTACTTCAACCAGCTCGCGGCGCGTGGATCGGCCGCGGATGCGGTGGTGCGCGACGGTGCCATGCGGCGCCTGCGGCCGGTGCTGATGACCGCCAGCATCACCGCCTTCGGCCTGGTGCCCCTGCTCGCGGCCACCGGCCCCGGCTCCGAGATCCAGAAGCCGCTGGCCATCGTCGTGGTCGGTGGCATCGTCACCTCGACCGCGCTCACTCTCGTGCTCCTGCCGGTGCTGTACCGGCGCTTCATCCTCGTGGAGAACTGACATGGAACTCGTGCAACTGAACCTGGTGGCACCCGACCGCTTGGAGGACGACCTGCTCGATGTGCTGTTGGCGCACCCGGAATGGGCGGCCGGCTTCACGCTGCTGCGTGCCGAAGGTCACAGCCGCCTCACCGCCGACGCCAGCGCGCAGGAACGCGTGCGCGGTCGGGCCCGGCGCGTGGCCTTGCAGATCGTGCTCGACCCGGGGCAGGCACGGGCCCTGCTGACCTCGCTCGGACAGCGACTGCCCAAACCGGAGGTGGCCTGGTGGCTCACGCCGGTGCTCGATTTCGGGAGACTGGCATGAGACGCACGCTGCTGCTGTTCACCCTGACGGTAGTGCCCATCCAGCCGATCCACGCGGCCCCAGCCGATCTGCCCGAGGCGCGCATCGCCCGTGCGGTGATCGCCGAGCACCCGCTGGTGCGCGCCGCCGAGGCCAGACTGCGCGCGGCACAGGCGGAGCAGGCGCGCCTGCGCGCCGGCCCGCACGAGTTCGCCGTGCGTATGGGCGCCGCGCAGCGCAACGTGAAGGGCGCACCCGATCAAGGCGAATGGGAAACGGCCATCGAACGCGGACTGCGTCTGCCGGACAAGGCGCGGCTGGACGAGCGCATGGGCGGCACCGCGGTCGAGGAGGCGGTCGAGCGTGTGGGTGAGGCGCGCCACGAGGCCGCGCGTCAGCTCATCGCGCAGTGGTACGCGGTATTGCAGGCCCAGGCCGATGCGCGCCTGTGGCAGGAACAGGCGACGCTGCTCGAGCAGGAGGCCCGCATCGTCACGCGCCGCGTGGCGACCGGCGACGCCGCGCGCATGCAGGTGTTGCAGGTCGAGACGGCGCGGTCACAGGCCGCCGCGCAACTGGCGCAGGCGCAGACGCGCGCCCAGGCCGCGCTGGCCGAGCTGACCCGCCACTTTCCGAGCCTGCCGGCACCCACCGGACAGGATCGGGAGCCGGCTTTGCCCGCCGGTGACGAGGCGGCCTGGGTCGAACGCACGCTGGCGCGCAACCACGAGCTGCACGCCGCGCGCCATGCCGCCGCACGCGCCCGCCTCGCGGCGCAGCGGCTGGCGGCGGAACGCTGGCCCGATCCGGTGCTCGGTCTGCGCTATGCCCGTGAGCAGGGGGGGGACGAACGGGTGCTCGGGCTGAGCCTGGCCATCGCCCTGCCCGGCGAGGCGCGGCGCGCCGCGGTCGCGCAACAGAGCGCCGAAGCCGACGCGCAAGCCGAAACCGAGGCCGGCGTGGCGCGGCGCCTTACTGCCGACGCCGCGGCCAACTGGCAACGCGCCAGCGGCGCGGTGGCGGCCTATCAAAGACTCGGCGATGCGGCGCGGGCCGCCGGCCGCCATGTCGAGCTGACGCGGCGCGCCTTCGAGTTGGGCGAGCTGGGCCTCGGCGATGTGCTGCTGGCGCGCCGCGCGGCCCTGGATGCGCGCCTGGCGCTGGAGCAGGCCCGTCTGCAGGCGAACGCGGCCATTGCCCGTCTGCTGCTCGATGCGCATGCGCTATGGTCGGTGGACATGCTGGAGTGAGAGGTCCGTCCGCCATTGCGCGCCGGCGACGGCCAGCGCGCGCCGCCGTCGGCGCGTCGGTCCGGGCCGCTCGGGCAGCCGATGGACGACCGGAGGTGGCGTGCGCGCCGTGAACGGTTAGTATTGACCTACCATCACTGACCGACCATCCCCGGAAAATGTATTTGCTTGGCACGCGGCGCACGCGCCCTTCTGCCGTGGCCTGGCTGTTGCTGGTGTTGTCGCTGGCGTGCGGCTGGGCGGGCCCGGCGGTTGCCGACCGGGGCGAGGTGCGCATCGGCGTGCTGGCCTTGCGCGGGCCGGAACGGGCCGTGGCGATGTGGAGTGCCACCGCCGACTACCTTGCGCGCCACCTGCCGGATTACCGCTTTCGCGTGTTGCCGCTGGACTTCGACGAGATTCAGTTGGCCGTGCGCCAGCGCCGTGTCGATTTCGTGCTGGCCAATCCGTCGTTCTACGTCGAGCTGG
>CALEDT010000020.1 GCA_937949525.1 uncultured Burkholderiales bacterium
CGGCCAAGGCCAGCGTCAGCCTGGACGCCGCGCTGGCGGGCGACCTGAAACTGTGGATCGGCACCACCGACCTGCTGGACGACGAAACGGGCCTGGATGCCGACCTGTACGGCGCCGACATCCTCGCCCATCCGGATTTCACCAGCGGCGGGGGCGGGAACTACGCGTTCTGGATCGAGCCGCTGGAACTGTGAGCTCCGGAGCGCCGACTACGGCGTCGGCGTGATGATCCGGCTGCGCGCCGCGCTACCTTCGGGGCCGATCAGGTAGAGCAGGGTCGGCACCAGATCCTCCACCTGCGGCAGGCCGGTCTTGGTCTCGCCCGGGTGGGTCTTCATGCGTTGCGGGCTGTTGATCGGCCCGGGGATCAGCAGATGGATGCGCGGCGCAGGCGCGCTCCATTCGTCCGCCTGGACCTTGAAATAAGCCTCCAGCGCGGCCTTGGACACGGCGAAGCCGCCCCAGTAAGCCGCCGGCGTGTGTCCGTGGGTTTCGCCGACCAGGATCACCGCGCCCAGCTCGCTGGCTTGCAGCAGCGGCGCGCAGGCGCGGTTGATGGCGGCCGGCGCGGCGGCGTTGACGCGGAACAGGCGCAGCCAGGCGTCCACCGTTTCCAGGTGCTGCGGCGCCAGGCCCTCGAACGCGGCGGCGCAGTGCAGGATGCCGTCCAGCCGGGTCAACTGGTAGCCGATGGCATCGGCCATGGCGGCGTAGTCGGCGTCCGTGGCCTGGGCCAGATCCATGGGGAAGATGGCCGGTTGCGGACCGCCGGCGGCGACGATGTCGTCGTATACCTTTTCCAGTTTGGCGACGTTGCGTCCGAGCAGGATGACGCACGCCCCATGACGGGCGAAGGCGAGGGCGGCGGCACGGCCCAGACCCTGGCCTGCGCCGGTGACGAGGATGACGCGGCCGCGCAACAGGTCGGCGGGAGCTTGGTAGTCTTGCATGGGTGGACGGGGTTTCAGGATTTCGCCTCGGGCAGGGCGCGCGCGGCGAGGATGTGGCGCGCACATTGTACGCCGCTGCGCACCGCGCCTTCGAGCGTGGCCGGGTAGTCGCCGGCTGTATAGTCGCCGGCCAGGTACAGGCCGGGCAGCGGCGTGACGTTGTCGGGCCGAGCCATGCCGGGCTCGCAGGCATAGGTGGCGCGCCGCTCGACGATGCGCTGCCACGCCCGCAACGGCGGCAGCGGTCCGAGCGCGGCGCGCAGTGCCTCCAGCCAGGTGTCGCGCAGCGTCTCCGCCGCCCAGCCGACGTGCGGGCCATCGGCACTGGCGACGATGGCGACCACGCCGGGGGCGATGTCGTCGCGCTCGAATGCCCAGGGTGCCTGACCGTCGCCGAGTGCGTGCATCGGAAACGGAAACGCGATGGGCGCGGCGAAACGCAGCCACAGCGTGACGATGGGTTGCCAGCGATAGCGCGCCACTGCCCGGGCGATGTCCTGCATCGGCGGCAGATCGGCGAGCAGCGCAGGCAGGCGCGCCGGATGGCAGGCCAGAACCACATGGCTCGCCACCATGGAATGGTGGCGGTCCGACGCGCTGATGGCCAGGTCGTAGCCATCGGCACGCCTGCGCAGTCCGCTGACCCGGTGCGCCAGGTTGACCTCTGCGCCGCGCGCACGCAGATAGGGTAGCGCCGCGTCGGCCAGCAGGTGGCCGAGATCGGCACGGTTGAACAACAGATCGCTGGCGTCGCGCGGACCGGCGAGGCTGTCGCGCAGCACGTTGCAGAACACCTGCGCGGAGGCAGTGTCCAGCGGCGTGTTCAACGCGGCGATGCAGATCGGCGCCCACAGACGTTCGATCAGACGTGACGATTGTCGCTGATCCGCCAGCCACGGCGCGGCCGGCAGGTCGGCCGGCAGGCGGAAAGCGCGGGCTTGCAGCGCGCGCATCAGGCGCGCCGCCGCGAGCTTGTCGGCCAGGCTCAGGCCGCGGCAGCCGAAGAGGCCGATGGCCAGATGCCAGGGTGCCGGCAGACGCGGCAGACGCAGCGCGAAGCCGGGTGAGATCAGGCGCAGCGGCGCGCGCTGCAGGTGGTGCACCGTACCCAGGCGCGCCATCATGCGCAGCGTCTCGCGGTAGGCGCCCACCATCAGATGCTGGCCGTTGTCGATCGCAAGACCGTCCCAATCCACGCGGCGCGCGCGGCCACCGGGCTGTCGCGCCGATTCGTACAGCGCGACCGCTACGCCCGCGTCGGCGAGTTCGAGCGCGCAGGCGATGCCGGCCCAGCCGCCGCCGACGATGGAAATAGGGGACAGACCACGGTTTTCTTTGAAAACCGTGGTCTGTCCCCTATTTCTTGCCGCCATCAGCCCAGCACCCAGGTGCGCCAGGCCAGCCACAGTTTGCGCAACGGCGTCAGCGCGGTGCGGCGGTCCAGCACCTGGAAGCCGTCACGGCGGATTTCCTCCAGCAGCGCGCGATAGATCGCTGCCATGATCAGGCCGGGGCGCTGCGCCGGGCGATCGACCGGCGGCAGCAGGGCCAGCGCCTCGTCGTAGGTGCGCACGGCGCGCTGATACTGGAACGTCATCAGCGCGCGGAAACCGTCGCTCATGCGCGCGCGGCGCAGATCGTCGGGATCGACACCGAAACGCGCCAGCTCGTCCAGCGGCAGGTAGATGCGGTCGCGCCGCGCGTCCTCGCCGACGTCGCGCACGATGTTGGTGAGCTGGAACGCCAGCCCCAGACGGTTGGCGTACTTCAGCGTGGCGCGCTCGCTGACACCGAAGATCAACGCCGAGACCTCGCCGACCACGCCGGCGACACGATGGCAGTACAGGTTGAGCGTCTTGAAGTCGGGGTAACGCACGTGGCCGAGGTCCATCTCCATGCCGTCGATGATCTGCTCGAACGCGTCGCGCGGCAGCCGATAGGCGGTGATCGCCTCGACCAGCGCGCGCGTCACCGGATGGTCCGGTTCACCGTCGTACAGGCGCGCCACCTCGTCGCGCCACCAGGCCAGCTTGGCGCGCGCCACGACGGGGTCGTGGCATTCGTCGGCGATGTCGTCGACTTCGCGGCAGAAGGCATAGAATGCGGTGATCGCGCGCCGGCGGTCGGCCGGCAGGAAACGGAAGCTGTAATAGAAGCTGGAACCCGCCGCGGCGGCCTTCTGCTGACAATAGGCGTGCGCGTCCATGGCCGGGCCGTCAGCGCGCACAGCCGCCGCTACCGCAGGCGCCGGCGACGCGCCCCTTGCCGGGGAACGTGGCGCGCCACAGCATGCCGCCCCAGTCACGGGGACGCAGCACCGGACGGCGGCTGAACACGTCGCCGCGCGCTTCGTACAACTGGCGCAGGATGCACTCGCCGCCGAGGATGATCAGGCGCATCTCCAGTCCGATGCGGCCGGGCAGCGCGCGGCCCAGCGGCGCGCCGGCCTGCAGCATGCGGCGGGCGCGTTCGATCTGCTGTTTCATGAACTGCTGCCACAATGCATCGGCGCGGCCCTCGGCGATCTGGCGTTCGCTGATGCCGAAATGCGCCATCTCGTCCTGCGGCAGGTAGACGCGCCCCTTGTGCCAGTCCGGCACGATGTCCTGCAGGAAGTTGATCAGTTGCAGCGCCGAGCAGACGCCGTCGGACCAGGCCTGGTGGCGGGCGTCGTCATCGCCGTACAGTTTGAGCAGCAGGCGGCCGATGGGGTTGGCGGAGCGCTTGCAGTAGCCCATGACCTCGCCAAAATGGGCGTAGCGGGTCTGCACGCAGTCCTGCTCGAAAGCCGACAGCAGGTCATGAAACGCGCCATAGGGCAGGGCGTGGGCGCGGATGTGCGTTGCCAGTTCGCGGAAGATGGGATGGTCGACCGGTTCATTGCGCTCCAGCGCGTGCAGGTGGTCGTGATACTGCGCCAACTGTGCCAAGCGCATATCGGCCGGGGCATCGCCCTCGTCGGCGATGTCATCGGCGCTGCGCGCGAACGCATAGATCGCGCGCACCGGCGCGCGCAGTCGCGCCGGCAGGAAGATGGAGGCGACCGGAAAATTCTCGTAGTGGCCGGCGTGGGTCAGTCCGGGCTTGGCCAGATCGGGCATCGTCGAGTGGGGGAGCGGCTCGCCCCGGGGCGAAACCCGGCGAGTTTACACAACGCGTAGGGCAATCAAGAGGTGGCCGGATTGCGCAGGCGTTCCAGCAGGCTGCCGACCGCGCGGTCCATCAATGGCACGGAATCGATCAGTTGCACCTCTCCGGAGCGCAGCTTGGCCGCCAGCCCCTCGCCATTGATCGACATGGCGCGTTGCCCCAGGCGGTTGGTGAACAGGTAGATGCCCTTGAGCGGACTGACCCAGGCCAGCTTGGCCTTGGTGCGGGTGCCGTCGGGCTGACGCAACTCGATCCAGGCACCGCGCCGCAACTGTCTCACCTGCGTGTCGTAACGGTCGGTCGTGTCGTCCTCCATGCGCGGCTGCCAGCCGACGTCGCCGATGGTGATCTCCTCGAACGGGGCGTCCTGCCCGGCTTCGCCGGCGATGTCCTGCATCAGCGCGGGGTCGATGTCGACCGCTTCGGTCGAGGCCGGCACGGCGGCGAACTCCGGCCCCGCCTGGGCGGCAGCCGCCGTCGGCGCAACGGGCAGGGGGGGCGTGGGCGGCACCACCAGGGGCGGTTCGGTGCCGTCGCGCAGGCCCGCGCGCACGGCCTCGGCATGGCACTTGACCAGGCCGGTGAAGAACGGGTCGCGCAGCTCGGGGCTGCCGCCGATCAAGCTCAAACCCTGCTCCAACCGCTTGAGCAGGCGCGGCAGCAGTTCCACCAGGCGTTTGCGTTCGGCCGCATCCAGCTTCGGGCGGACGCTCCAGATCAGATCGTCCATGGCGGCCACGGCCTGGCGCCAGCCTTCGCCGTTTTCACCCTGCGCCAGATAGTGGTGGGTCAGCACGCGTTCCCAATGGCTGAACAGGAAATCGCGGATGAAGTCGTTCACCGGTTGGTCGAACAGATGTGCCGTGACCTCGTCGTGGGCCAGCACGCGGCCGATCTCGCGCTGTTCCTGCTGATGGATGATGTGCGCGCTGCGGCTGGTCAGCGCGGCGATGCGCTGCCTTTCCTCGGCGCGGAAATCCTGGAACTCCTCCAGCACGGTGGCGAAGATGTCGACCTGTTCGTCGAACTGGCTGAGCACCCGCTGCACCAGTTCGTCGATGCGCCGGTACAGCTCGCTGTCATGACCTTCCTCTTCGTCCCAGCCCATCGCCGCATCCGCCAGGCTGTCGAGCAGCCGGCGCGCGGGATGGGCCTTCTGCGAGAAGAACGAGCGGTCGAGCATGGCGACCTTGAGCACCGGGATCTGCAGCCGCCCGATCAGCGCCTTCATGGCGTCCGGAATGCGCCGGTCGTCGAGGATGTAGTCGAACACCATGGCGACGATGTCCAGCGTCATGGCGTCCATCGAGGCCACGGCGCCGGTCATGCCGGCATCGCGGATCTCGCGCAGCACGTTGATCTGGCCGTTGCCCAGGTGGCCGGCATCGAAACCGGCCAGCGCCAGGCCGGCCGTATCCCCGCGCTGCAACCGTGTCAGTGTCTGCAGGAACGGTTGCGATGGGTTGGGCACCGCAGATGTCGACGTCGATGGACTCGATGGCGTCGCCATGCCGTCGGGCAGTGGCGCGCCCGCGAATGGACCGGTGCCCGCGAATGGACCGCCGGCTGCGGGCGCCGCCGCCGGGATTGCGCGCGCTTCCAGCAACTGACGCAGCAGATTGAACACGTCGCCGGCGGCAGCGCCGCCGGTCGCGGCCGATGCGGCCGGCGCCACCACCATGGCCGGCGCCGTCTGTGCCTCCTCGCGCCGGCTGACGCCGACCCGGATCGTGGGCAGCACGCCGCGCTCGATCAGGAAGCGGTTCAGGTCTTGATAGACGGCCTTGACCTTGCCCAGCAGGTGCTTGTTGATCAGCGGCACCAGCACCAGGCGGGCCTTGAACGCCAGTCCCTGGACGCGCAGGCTGTCCATGATCGCCTCGCCGACGATCTCCGGGCTCAGCGGCTGGTCGCCGTATTGCAGCTCGGGGTCCTGCAGCAGCACGCCCATGCGTTTGGACAGGCCGAACAGCTCTTCACCACAGGTATTGTTGAGCGCGTTGGCGATATTGTCGGCGGCGAGCGACTCCTCCAGTTCATCCGGATCCTGCAGACGCAATTGAGTCGCATCGAGGCTGCCCGCCTGGGCACGCGACACGGCGTCGCGTCGGCAGGCGCGCTTGAAGCGCTGGAAGTAGCGGCGACGGAAGTCTTCCTCGACCAGCGCGTGCCGGTCACGCGCGAACTCGCGCGCCTCACCGTACAGGCGGCGCAGCTCCAGGCCGACGACCTGGTCGGTGAGCTCGAGCAGATCGACGGCCGCCAGTTGCAAGGTCTTGGCCAACGCCTCGGCCAGGCGCGCAGCCGCCATCTCGGCGCATTCGTCGAGCAGGGCAGCCTGCGCATGATCTCCACCGGTACGGACCCGGCTGAACTCGACCACATTGTTGCGCGATTGTTGCATGACACCATTCTCCGGCCGCGCCGTGCCGCCCATCGCGGGCAACCACGGGCACGGCAGCCATCCAGCGGCGACGATCGGGGATACCGGATCCGATGGGGACGCGAGAACAGGTCCAAGTCGGGTTCGAACTTGGGGGAGACCCTGGCAATCCCGCTATCCTAGGGTTTCCCCCCTTAGACCGGAGATTTTGCGTCCCCGCCTTTCGACGGGTTTGCCCGATACAGGTTGCACCTCGGTTTGCGTGCACATTTCGATTATCGGCGCTCGACCGGAAAAATTCAGCGATGGTGGCTTAAATTTTTGTGACGCCGGCCACAGGGGCGGCAACGATTACAATCCCGGCTTTTTGCCGATGCCATGTGGTTCAGAAATCTGGTCTTTCACCGTCTGGTCGCCGGGGCGGACATGCCCGCCGACGTGCTCGATTCCCGCCTCGCTAGCCATGCCTGCCAGCCCTGCGGCGCGCTCGAACGCGAAACGCGCGGTTGGGTGCCGCCCTGGAACGATGATCGACTGGTACGTGTGGTGCAGGGCCGGGCGCTGATTGCCATGGGCGTGGAACGACGCCTGCTGCCGGCCGCCGTGGTGCGGCGCGAGGCAGACGAGCGTGCGCGCGCGCTGGCGGCCCAGCGCGGCTATCCGGTCGGACGCAAGGAGCTGCGCGAACTGCGTGCCCAAGTCGAAGACGAACTGCTGCCACGCGCATTCACACAGCGCCGCGCGGTGCGTGCCTACATCGATGCCGAACACGGCTGGCTGGCGATCGATACCGCCTCGGCCAACGTCGCCGAAGCCATGCTGGAACTCCTGGGCAAGACCTTCGATGGTCTGACGGTCGAACTGCCACGCACGCATCTCGCGCCGATCTCGGCGATGACCGACTGGCTGGCCGCCGGCGAGGCGCCGAGCGGATTCACGCTGGATCGCGATCTGGAGCTGCGCGCGGCCGATGCCGAGGGTGCCACGGTACGTTATGTCCGCCACCATCTGGAGGGCGCGGAAATCCGCGAGCACATCGGTGCCGGCAAACGCGCCACGCGCCTGGGCATGACCTGGCGCGACCGGGTGTCCTTCGTGCTGGACGACCGCCTGTGCCTGCGTCGGCTGGATTTCCTCGACGTGCTGCGCGAACAGGCCGGTAGCAACCAGGACGAGGAGGAGCGTTTGCAGCAGGATTTCGCGTTGATGGCCGGCGAGCTGGTGCAACTGCTCGACGATCTGATCGAGGCGCTGGGCGGCGCGGAGCAGGCGGCGGCGAACTGAGTGCGCGGGATCGAGCGACGGCGTCGATCGCCGCGATCGAAACGTTGCGTTGGCCCCGGATGTGGGCGGGGACTTACAGTGCACCGGCCGTACCCCCGAAACCACAGAAGGAGCAAGCCATGTCGAACGAAGCGAAGTGCCCCTACGCGCCGATGCACGGCGCCAGAACCCACGCCGGTGCCCGGTCCAACAGCGACTGGTGGCCCAACCGGCTCAACCTGAAAATCCTGCACCAGCATTCCGCCAAGTCCGACCCCATGGGCGCGGATTTCAACTACGCGGAAGCGTTCAACACACTGGACCTGTCCGCGGTCAAGCAGGATCTGTACGCGCTGATGACCGATTCCCAGGATTGGTGGCCGGCCGACTGGGGCCATTACGGCGGTCTGTTCATCCGCATGGCCTGGCACAGCGCCGGCACCTACCGCATCGCCGACGGACGCGGCGGCGCCGGCCACGGCAACCAGCGTTTCGCGCCGGTCAACAGTTGGCCCGACAACGTCAACCTGGACAAGGCGCGCCGGTTGCTGTGGCCGATCAAGAAGAAGTACGGCAACAAGATCTCCTGGGCCGACCTGATCATCCTGGCCGGCAATTGCGCGCTGGAATCCATGGGCTTCAAGACCTTCGGTTTCGCCGGCGGGCGCGAGGACATCTGGGAGCCGGAAGAGGACATCTACTGGGGCGGCGAGACCGAGTGGCTCGGCGACAAGCGCTACAGCGGCGAGCGTGAACTGGAGAATCCGCTGGCCGCGGTGCAGATGGGCCTGATCTACGTCAACCCGGAAGGCCCCAACGGCGTGCCCGATGCCGTCGCCTCCGGACGCGACGTGCGCGAGACCTTCCGCCGCATGGCCATGAACGACGAGGAGACGGTCGCGCTGGTGGCCGGCGGGCACACCTTCGGCAAGTGCCATGGCGCGGGCGATGCCAAGCGGATCGGCGCCGAACCGGAAGCCGCGCCGCTGGAACAGATGGGTCTGGGCTGGAAGAACGCCCACGGCACGGGCAAGGGCGGCGATACCACCAGCAGCGGCATCGAAGGCGCCTGGACGCCCAACCCCACCCGCTGGGACAACGGCTACTTCGACATGCTGTTCGGCTACGACTGGAATCTGGTGAAGAGCCCAGCCGGCGCCTGGCAATGGGTGCCGGTAAACCCCGCCGACAAGGATCTGGCGCCGGCGGCGCACGACCCGTCGCGCAAGGTCACGACCATCATGACCACGGCCGACCTGTCGTTGCGCATGGACCCCATCTACAAGCCGATCTCGCAGCGCTTCCACCACAACCCCGACGCGTTCGCCGACGCCTTCGCCCGCGCCTGGTTCAAGCTCACCCACCGCGACTTGGGACCGCGCTCGCGCTATCTCGGCCCGGAGGTGCCGGCCGAGGAACTGATCTGGCAGGATCCGGTGCCGGCCGTGGATCACCCGCTGGTCGATGAACGAGACGTCGCCGCGTTGAAGGCGCAGGTGCTCGCATCGGGGTTGTCCATCGCGCAGATGGTGACCACGGCCTGGGCAGCGGCCGCGAGTTTCCGCGGCTCGGACAAGCGCGGCGGCGCCAACGGCGCGCGCATCCGGCTGGCGCCGCAAAAGGACTGGGAAATCAACCAGCCGGCCGAACTGGCCGTGGTGCTGGACAGGCTGGAAGACATCCGGCAGGCGTTCAATGCTGCGCAGTCGAACGGCAAGAAGGTTTCGCTGGCGGACCTGATCGTGCTGGCCGGCTGCGCCGCGGTGGAAGAGGCCGCCCGCCGCGCCGGCCACGACGTGCGCGTGCCGTTCGCGCCGGGACGTACCGATGCCTCGCAGGCGCAGACCGACGTGGAATCGTTCGCGGTGCTCAAGCCGCTGGCCGACGGTTTCCGCAACTACCAGCGCGCCGGTTTGCCGGTGCCGGCCGAGGAGATGCTGGTCGACCGTGCCCAACTGCTGACCCTGACCGCGCCGGAGATGACCGTGCTGATCGGCGGTTTGCGCGTGCTCGGCGCCAACTTCGGCGGCACGGCGCACGGGGTGTTCACCGCCACACCGGGCGTGCTGAGCAACGATTTCTTCGTCAACCTGCTGGACATGGCGACCGAATGGCGGCCGAGTGCCACGCCGGGCATCTACGAGGGCATCGATCGTGCATCGGGCCGGGTGCGCTGGACCGGCACGCGGGTCGATCTGGTGTTCGGTGCCAACCCGGAGCTGCGCGCGCTGGCCGAGGTTTATGCCTGCGACGACAACCGGGCGAAGTTCGTCGATGACTTCGTCGCCGCCTGGAACAAGGCGATGAACCTCGATCGGTTCGATCTGGCCCGATAACGGTCGGTTCGAACGGGCCCCGGCCGCGAGGCCGGGACGGTTGCCACGAAGGCGTGGAACGGTCCGGTATCAGCCGGTCACACCGACCGGGCGAACCGGTGGCGCGTCAGCCCCAGTCCGGCGAGCCCCAAGCCCAGCAGCGCCATCGTGGCAGGTTCCGGCACCATGCCGATGCGGTACAGCGTGGTGCTGTTGGACACCTCGTGCGCCACCGCCAGGTAGTGCATGCCATCGTGGCTGTAGGCCAGCACACCCTCCGGAGAGACATCACCGTCACCGATGATCAGGTCCAGATAACGCACGTTATAGGGGTCGGTCACGTCGAACATGGCCACGGCGCTGGTGGTGGTGCGCTCCAGGCCGACGAAGGCCAGCACATGACCGTCCAGCGTGAGCAGCGCGATGCCTTCCGGCTCCACCCCCTTGTCGCGGCTGCGGCCGTCGTTGTAGATGCCGGCGGCGAAGGCGGCCTTGTCCAGGATGTCGCCGCTGTCGTAGACCAGGTTGCCGTCGGCATCACGGATGGAGAAGGAGCGCGCGCCGGCCGTGTACAGGTCGCCCGGCGACGAGTCCGTGTTGGAGATGCGCAGGCGGTCGAGCGGAGCCACGGCCCCGAGGCTGCTGGCAGGGGAACGGTCGCCGTCGTCCTCGCGGAAATCGCCTTCGTTGGCCATCACCACGTAGGTGACACCGCCGACCGCATAGCTCGCCATGCCGTCCGGCATGTAAAAGCCCTTGACCGGGACATTGATGAAGTTCACCACGCCATCGTCTTTGGGGTCGATGCTGTTGCCGGGCAGGTTGAAATCCTTGACACCCAGACCGACCACTTTCTCGAAGGTGTTGGTGGTCAGATCCAGGACGCCCATGGCGTTGGCTTCCTGCAGACCGACGAAGGCTTTGAGGCCGTCCGGGCTGACGGCGATGTATTCAGGCTCGAAATCCATCCCGGTGTTGGTACGGATGTGGCTGCCGATCTGCGTCACGCCGGCGAACGTCGGGGTGGCGATGACGCTGCGCGTGGCCATGTCGATGATGCTGACGCTGCCCACCGGGTCTGCGGGCGCCGGGCCATAGACGCGCGGCACGCTGGTGCCGATGCGCGCGCCGTAGGTATTGGGCGTGCCCTCGTTGGCCACCAGCAGTCTGGAGCCGTCGGGCGTAAAGGTGAGCATGTCGGGCAGGGCGCCGACCTGGACGCTGCCGGCGTAGGCGCGGGTCATGGCGTCGTAGAACGCCACCAGACCGGGATCGGTGCGGTTGGCGGCGTTCTCCAGCGCCAGCGCGGCGACGCCGTTGTGGATGGCGACACTGTTGACTGCGCCCAGGCTGCGCGTGTCGATGTGCTGTACTAAGGCACCGGTGTTGGCGTCGAGCACGTCCACGCCCACCACGCCGGCCACCCAAAGGGTGTTGCCGAGCGCATCGAAGGCGGCGATCTCGGAGGTCACGCCGGTATTGAGGCCGCCGGCACCGTGTTGGGTGGTCCACAGCTTCTGCGCGGTGAAGATGGGCGCCGCGCTGGTGAACGGAGCGGCGGCGACGAGGCCGGCGAACAGCAAAGCCTGAGACGGATGGATACGGGTTGTCATGGTTCTCATACGGAGTGGAGGGACACGGTTTTATAAGGAAAGTGTGTTACGGAGAAATGTCAGGGTCGGTCATCGGATGCGCTCCCCGAAAATGCGCGTAGCCTGGAGTCTCGACGGTCGCAATGGCTGTGGATTGCCACGGCGCTGCGCGCCTCGCCATTCCGGCGAAGGCGGGCGGATGTCGTCATCGCGAGCGCAGCGTGGCGATCCAGGTGCCCGGTTCAATGGAAATCGCGCGAGCGGGTGGCCAGTTCGCCCAGCAGGTGGCTGTGGTCGACCAGACGCCGGGCCATGATGTGGACCACTTCGCCTTGGCGTTCCAGCAGGCCGTAGACGGTCAGCAGCCGGGCGCCGAGCAGTTCGCGGCGCTGGCGTTCGGCCAGATCTTTCCAGACCACGACGTTGGCCATGCCGGTTTCGTCCTCCAGCGTGACGAAGGTGACGCCGCTGGCGGTATCCGGGTGCTGGCGGCAGGTGACGATGCCGGCCATGCGGACGGTGCGGCCGTGTGCACCGGCGCGTACTTCCGCCGCGCTGACTAGGCGCATGCGCTTGAGCCGGGCGCGCAGCAGGGCCAGCGGGTGACGGCCGAGGGTCAGGCCCAGGCTGGCGTAGTCGGCGACGATGTCCTGTCCTTCGCTCGGCGCGGCCAGCGCGGGCGGCGGCTCACGGAAGCCGGCGGCCTGCAGCAGCGGCGGCAGGGCGGCGGCACCGGCCACCTGCCAGAGCGCGTCGCGCCGGTGTCCGGCCAACCCGGCCAGCGCGCTGGCCGTGGCCAGCGCTTCCAGATCGCGCCGGTCCAGACCCGCACGCCAGGCCAGGTCCGCCACGTCGGTGAACGGCGCGTGCGTGCGCGCCGCCACCAGCCGCTCGGCACCGGTGCGGCTCAGCCCCTTGACCAGACGCAGGCCCAGGCGCATGGCGGGCTGCGCGCCCACCGGCAGACCATGCGCCGGTTCCAGCGTGCAATCCCAGGCGCTATGCGCGACCGTCACCGGACGCACCTCGATGCCGTGGCGGCGCGCATCCTGGACGATCTGGTCCGGCGAGTAGAAACCCATGGGCTGGGCATTCAGCAATGCGCAGGCGAAGGCGGCCGGCTCGTGGCATTTCAGCCAGGCGGAGACATAGACCAGCAGGGCGAAGCTGGCGGCGTGCGACTCGGGAAAACCGTACTCACCGAAGCCGAGGATCTGCTGGTAGATGGCGCGCGCGAAATCCTCGCCGTAACCGCGTGCGCGCATGCCGGAGATCAGCCGCGCCTCGAACGCTTCCAGGCCGCCACGCCGGCGCCAGGCGGCCATGGAGCGGCGCAGCCGGTCGGCTTCGCCGGGGGTGAAGCCGGCCGCCACCACCGCCAGTTGCATCACCTGTTCCTGGAAGATGGGCACGCCCAGGGTGCGTTGCAGCACGCCGCGCACCGCCGCGGACGGGTAGACGACCGGTTCCAGGCCCTGGCGCCGGCGCAGATAGGGATGGACCATGCCGCCCTGGATGGGGCCGGGGCGGACGATGGCTACCTCGATCACCAGATCGTAGAAGCAGCGCGGTTTGAGCCGGGGCAGCATGGCCATCTGCGCGCGCGATTCGATCTGGAACACGCCCACGGTGTCGGCGCGCCCGATCATGGCGTAGACCGCCGGGTCTTCGGCCGGCACGTCGGCCATGGCGAAAGGCCGGCCGCGCAATGCGGCGACGTGGGCCAGCGCGCGACGGATGGCGGACAGCATGCCCAGCGCCAGCACGTCCACCTTGAGCAGGCCCAGGGTGTCGAGATCGTCCTTGTCCCACTGGATGATGGTGCGTTCCGGCATGGCGGCGTTCTCCACCGGCACCAGTTCGGCGAGCGGGCCGCGCGCGATGACGAAGCCGCCGACGTGCTGCGACAGGTGGCGCGGAAAGCCGACCAGTGTGGTGACCAGGTCGATCAGCCGGGCCACCGGCGCGTGCGCGGGGTCGAAGCCCGCTTCCTTCAGGCGTTCCGGCCTGACCCGCCGGCCGTCCCACCACACCTGGGATTTGGCCAGGCGATCCACCTGTTCCAGGTCGAAGCCCAGTGCCTTGCCGACGTCGCGCAATGCACTGCGTGGACGGTAGGTGATCACCGCGGCGGCCAGCGCGGCGCGCTCGCGCCCGTACTTGCGGTACAGGTACTGGATCACCTCCTCGCGCCGTTCGTGCTCGAAGTCGACGTCGATGTCGGGCGGCTCGTCGCGCTCACGCGAAATGAAGCGCTCGAACAGCATGGCCATGCGCGCGGGGTCCACCTCGGTGATGCCGAGCGCGTAGCACACCGCCGAATTGGCGGCGGAGCCGCGTCCCTGGCACAGGATGCCCTGGGCGCGGGCGAACGCGACGATGTCGTGCACGGTGAGGAAATAGTGTTCGTAGCGCAGCTCGGCGATCAGCGCCAGCTCGTGTTCGATCAGTCGCCGCACCTTGTCCGGCACGCCGTGCGGGTAACGGCGCGTCAGTCCCGCCTCGGTGAGCGCGCGCAGATGTTGCGTCGGGTTGGTGTCCGGCGGCACCAGTTCGGCCGGATATTCGTAGCGCAGGCTGTCCAGCGAGAAGTCGCAGCGCGCGGCGATGCGCACGCTCTCGGCCAGCAGCGCCGGCGGGTAGATCGTCGCCAGGCGCGGGATGGGGCGCAGATGGCGTTCGCCGTTGGCGAACAGCGCATGGCCGCAATCCTTGACCGGCCGGCCCAGACGGATGGCGGTGAGCGTGTCCTGCAGCACGCAGCGCGCCCGCACGTGCATGTGCACGTCGCCGGTGGCCACCAGCGGCAGGTCGTGCGCGCGGGCGAAGGTGCTCAAGCGGGCGAGCCGCCGGCGGTCGTCGGCGCCGGCGTGCAGTTCCACCGCCAGCCAGGCGCGTCCGGGAAACAGCGCGCGCAGCCAGCCCGCCGCGTGCGCATCCGCTTCGGTCCTGTCGGCGCCTGGTCCGTTTTCCGGCAACAGCAGGGCCAGGCAGCCGGGCAGGCCATCGCCCAGATCGGCGCGCGTGACATGGTAGGCGCCCTTGGCGGCGGCGCGGCGGCCGCGCGTGATCAGCGCGCACAGCGCGCCATAGCCGGTGCGGTCGGCGGCGAGCAGCGCCAGCCTGGGGCCGTCGGCCAGCCGGATCTCGCTGCCGACGATCAGGTGCAGGCCCACCGCCTTGGCCGCCTCGTGCGCGCGCACCACGCCGGCCACCGAACATTCGTCGGTCAGCGCCAGGGCGCGATAACCCAGTTCGGCGGCGCGCCGCACCAGTTCCTGCGGATGCGAGGCGCCGCGCAGGAAGGTGAAGTTGGATAGGCAATGCAGTTCGGCGTAATCCATGATGATCGGGCCGGATCGACAGTCACGCCGCGCCGCGTGGCGGGTGCGCCGGACTCGCTCCGTCCGCGGCCATCCGCTCAGGCGAACCAGCCATGCAGAAACCAGCGCGCCGGCGTGCCCGCCTCGCAGTACAGCCAGCAGCGGCTGCCGTCGATCGCCCGCGCCTGGTGATAGTCGCGCCGCACCGGGCGGTCGTCCCACCAGCCGGATTCGATGCGTTCCGCGTCGGTCAGCAGGGTCATGGCGCCGTCCAGCCAGGGCGCGCCGAGTCGTTCCGCCAGCGGCCGCGGTCGGGTCAGCAGCCACAGCGGGCGCGGCGGAAACGGCCGGGCATGCATGTCGCTGCCCGGCAAGGTTTCGCGCCAGGCCAGTTCCGGGCGATGTTCCGGGTACAGATCCAGCCCGGTCACCGCGTCCGCGCCCAGACGTGCCTGCAGGCGTTCCACCAGGTTCAGGCAGTCGGCGCGCAGGTGGTCGCGCTCGCCGAACAGGGAGAAGTTCAGCGGCATGAGCTGGGCGGTGTCGTCGGCGCGCAGTTGCACACCGGTCACGCCGGCACGCAGATCCTGGCGCGCCAGGCGCTCGCGCAGCAGCGCCAGCAGATGGGCGGCATCGCGTTGCGGCGTGGCGAGACTCAGGACGATGGGGGCGGGCGGATGGCGTTCATGGCGCAGCGTCAGGGTCAGGCGGCGCACGCCGGCATTGCGTGCGTCCAGCCAGCCGCACAGTTGCGCCAGCAGGCGTTTGACCCCGAACGACAGCGCGTCCACGTCGTTCACGGCGGCGGCCAGTTCCATGCCGGCGGCGAAGGTTTGGGGCGGCGTGAACGGCGGCCGGGGATCGGGCGCGTCACCCAGGGCGCGGTCGAGTTCATCGAGCAGGCCGGGACCGAAGCGGCGGGCCAGACCGGCGCGCGGCAGTGCCAGGCAGTCGCCCAGTGTCTTCAGGCCCAGCCGGGCCAGACCGGCCAGCGTGTCATCGGGCTGGGCCAGGCAGTCCAGCGGCAAGGCCGTCAGACAGCGCCGCAGCGTGGCGTCATCCTGCACGCGCAACTCCAGCCCGGCGCGCGCCAGCATGTGCGCGCCGGTGGCGGTGGGGGCCACCGCCGGCACTGGCGCCAGCGCCAGTTCCGTCAGACCATCGCGCACCTTGTGCAACAGCCGCTCCAGGCCGCCGAACAGCTTGAGGCTGCCGCCGATCTCCAGCAGCACGGCTTGCGGCGGTGCCAGGCTCAATTCCGGGGTGAATTGCAGCGCCCACAGGGCAAGGCCGCGCAGCGCTTCCGCTTCGCGCCGGGGGTCGCGCGGCCGTATCCGCAGATCCGCAGCCAGTACCTGCGCCGCACCCGGTGTCATGCCCGGCAGCACACCGCGCGCCCGTGCCGCCGGATCGACCGCGAGCAGCGTCGGGCGCCGGCCCGTGCCGGCCACCGCGAACGGCCCGGTCTCAGGCGACGGCGCGAAGACCTGCAGGGCCAGATCGGGAACATGCAGGGCCAGCCAGAGCATGGATATCCAGTACCAAGGGGAGCGCCTCACCGCCGCCGCGGCGCTTGAGGAAGCGGATCTCCAGGCCGCCGGCCACCGGCGCCAGACCCAGACGCAGCGCGGCGAACGAAGTGCTGGCCGCCTGCTCTGCCGGGGTGAACCAGAAACCGGCGCAGTCGCCCGCTTCGGCCGCCAGTTGCAGGCGGCGCTGCGCTCGCTCGGCCATGGCGCCGGGCCAGGCCAGCACCGCGCCGCAGGCGCCGGAACGCAGCGCCTCTTCCATGGCCCATAGCGTGTCGGCGCCGTTGCCGGCACGCACCCGCAACAGGCGCGCGAGGTCGACGCCGGCGGCGGCCAGCGCCGGGGCATAGGGCAGGTGGGGCGGGGCGATCAGCGCGATCCAGCGCGGCTCGCGCGACAGCGCGGCCAGCGCCGGCAGCAGCAGGCTGACTTCGCCGATGCCCGGCGCGCGCAGGATCAGTTCGGTCAGCGCGCCGCGCGGCCAGCCGCCGCCGGGCAGCAGGGCGTCCAGGGCGGCGTGGCCGGTGGCGATGCCGGCCGGGGCGGACAGTTGCGACCGGTCGCCGCGCCAGATGCCGGGGTGGCGCAGCAGCGCCTGCAGGGCCGGGGTCATGACACGTCCGCACGGATCAGGCCGACGACGATGCCCTCGATCTCCACCTGCTGCGTGTCCGCATCCGGCACGATGTCGGCGAAATCCGGGTGCGCCGCGCGCAGCTCCAGGCGCCCGCCCTGGCGCCACAGGCGCTTGACGGTGACTTCGTGGCCGACGCGCGCCACCACCACCTGGCCGGAGCGCGCCTCGCGTGTGGCATGCACCGCCAGCCAGTCGCCGTCGAGGATGCCGGCGTCACGCATGGACTGACCGGTCACGCGCAGCAGGTAATCGGCGCGCGGGCGGAACAGCGCCGCATCCACCGGGCAATGGCGCTGGATGTTCTGTTCCGCCAGCAGCGGCGAGCCCGCCGCGACCTCGCCGATCAGCGGCAGGCCGGGCGGCGCCGCGTCATGTCGGTCCAGGTCCAGCAGGCGGATGCCGCGCGGAATGTCCGGCGCCAGTTCGATCGCGCCCTTGCGCGCCAGCGCCTCCAGATGGCCGGTGACCGCGTTGATCGAACGGAAGGCGAAATGCCGGGCGATTTCCGCACGCGAGGGCGGAAAGCCGGCCTCGGCCTGGTAATCGCGGATGAACTGCCAGATGGCCGACTGACGGGGGGTGAGGGTGTCCATGGGTATTCTGGCGACACTCGAATACTGTCATTATATACAGTATTGCACCTCGAGAAACCTGCTGTGCGGCCCGATTGCTGCGTTGGGCGGTGCTCCCTCGCTTATCCATTTGATATGTCTCGCGGCTCGCGCTCCGTCCCCCTGGCACTCGGGCCGCTCGCGACGGTTTTTCGAGGTGCCCGGTATCTGAACATCCTCCCCGGTCTGAAGGGCAGGGATGCCTACGGCCCTCGGGTAGGGTTCATGTTCTGCGGCGGTACCGCTGCCAGCTGCCCCGTTGGCTTGTAGTCCAGTTGGCGGCGGAACCCGAAACCAAGGCATCCCTGCAAGTCCACACCCGGTCCCAGCGGCGCAGCACCTGTTGCAGTTCGCCTCCTGACATGGGGAGTCGGTGCCTGGTGAGGTTGCGATGCAGTGCGTGGATGCGGTTGAAACGATCCATCCCGGATTGATCTCCCCCCGGTCGTTCGATCGAGGCGCTCCGGTTGGATGTTAAGATACCGCGCTTGTGGGCGTTGCTTGCGCGCCGCCGTTCGCATGTGCGGTGGGTGTTCGCCCGTGTGTATGAACTGTACGCAAGCGCTGGATTTCATGCTAATTGCGAAAGTGGCGGAATTGGTAGACGCACTGGATTTAGGTTCCAGCGCCTTCGGCGTGGGGGTTCGAGTCCCCCCTTTCGCACCATGTGGCCGGGCTTGTTGTGGGTCCCGGATTGATCGATCCTAAGGAAAACCTGATGACTGCTACTGTGGAAACCCTCGAAGGGCTCAATCGACGCCTGACCCTCAACATCGATGCCGCCGCCGTCGACGCCGAAGTGGGCAAGCGTCTGGCGCAGATCGCGCGCAACGTGCGCCTGGATGGTTTCCGTCCGGGCAAGGCGCCGATGAAGTTGGTGGCGGCGCGCTACGGCGGCGAAGTGCGTGGCGAGGTGTTGAGCGATGCGTTGCAGAAGGCGTTTGCCGCGGCGGTTCAGGCCAACAATCTGGCCGTTGCCGGTTATCCGCGTTTCGCGCCGGGCGAGGCCGGCGCGTTCAGCGCCACGTTCGAGGTCTATCCGGACATCACCTTGGGTGATCTGTCCGGCATTCAGGTGCAGCGCCCGGTGGTCGATGTGCAGGATGCCGATGTCGAGCGCACGCTGGATGTGCTGCGCAAGCAGCGTGTGCAGTATCACGCCGTGGAGCGCGAGTCGCGCGCCGGCGATCGGGTGCATGTCGACTATGTGGGGCGCATCGATGGCGAGCTGTTTCCCGGCGGCGAAGCCAAGGATTTTCCGCTGATCCTGGGTGAGGGCCGTACGCTGAAGGACTTCGAGGGTAATCTAGAAGGCATGCGTGCGGGCGAGCGGCGCACGTTCGACGTGGCTTTCCCGGCAGATTATTTCGCCAAGGAACTGGCCGGCAAGAC
The DNA here is from genome assembly GCA_937949525.1 of uncultured Burkholderiales bacterium. GTDB lineage: Bacteria > Pseudomonadota > Gammaproteobacteria > Burkholderiales > Thiobacillaceae > PFJX01. The sequence goes on from CALEDT010000020.1 coordinate 19,146, forward strand.
CGCCACCTTCGAAGCGGAGCTGAAGTCGGTGCACGAACCGCAGTATCCCGAGTTCGACGAGGCTTTCGCGCGATCGCTGGGCGTGCACGAGGGCGGCATGGACAAGTTGCGCGACGAAGTGCGCGCGAATCTGGCGCGCGAGGCGCGTCGCCGCATACAGGCTCGGGTGAAAGAGCAGGTGCTCAACGGTCTGCTGGCTTGTACGCCGATCGATGTGCCCGAGAACCTGGTGGCGATGGAGCGCCAGACTCTGCGCGAGAAAGCCGTGGCGGACCTGAAGGCGCGCGGCATGAAGGAAGCCGACATCAAGCTGGGCGACGACGTGTTCGATGCCCAGGCCCGGCGACGTGTGGCGCTGGGCCTGCTCATGGACCACATCGCCCGGACCAACCAGATCGGTGTCGATGGCGAGCGGGTTCAGGCGTTGGTCAACGAGTTCGCGCAGAGTTACGAGGATCCGGACGAGGTGGTGCAGTGGTACATGCAGGATCCGGCGCGCCTCAACGAGGTGCGCGCGCTGGTGCTGGAAGAGGCGATCGTCGAATGGATCATGCAGCGCGCCCAGGTCAACGACGAGACGATCACGTTGGAACAACTGATGGGGAACAAATGATGAGCGGCTGGACGCAGGAGCCTTCCGGCCTGGGGTACATCCCCATGGTCATCGAACAAAGCGGGCGCGGCGAGCGCGCCTACGACATCTACTCGCGCCTGCTGAAGGAACGCGTGGTGTTCCTGGTGGGGCCGGTCAACGACATGACCGCCAACCTGGTGGTGGCGCAGTTGCTGTTCCTGGAGTCGGAAAATCCGGACAAGGACATCTACCTGTACATCAACTCGCCGGGCGGCAGCATCACCTCCGGCATGGGCATCTATGACACCATGCGCTTCATCAAGCCGGACGTGTCGACGCTGTGCGTGGGTCAGGCCGCCAGCATGGGGGCCTTTCTGCTGTCCGCCGGCGCCAAGGGCAAGCGTTACGTGTTGCCCAACTCGCGTGTGATGATCCATCAGCCGCTGGGCGGCTTCCAGGGGCAGGCCAGCGACATCGAGATCCACGCCAAGGAAATCCTTTACCTCAAGAGCCGCCTGAACAGCCTGTTGGCGGAGCATACCGGCCAATCGATCGAGATCATCGAACGCGATACCGAGCGCGACAACTTCATGAGTGCCGAAGCGGCGGTGGCTTATGGGTTGGCCGACAAAGTGCTGGCCAGCCGCGCCGACACTGCGTAAACTTGAGCAAATCGATCGGGTATTAACCACGGAGCGCAACCATGGCGGACAAGCAAGGCGACGACAAACTTCTCTACTGTTCCTTCTGCGGCAAGAGCCAGCACGAGGTGCGCAAATTGATCGCCGGCCCGTCGGTGTTCATCTGTGACGAGTGCGTCGACCTGTGCGTCGACATCATCCGCGAGGACGTGGGCAAGGATGCCGCCAAGGAAACCAGCGACCGGCTGCCGTCACCGCAGGAGATCAGCGCCGTGCTCGATCAGTATGTGATCGGTCAGGCCAAGGCCAAGAAGGCCCTCGCGGTGGCGGTGTACAACCACTACAAACGTCTGCGCCAACCCGGTGGCGACAAGGACGACGACGTCGAGCTGGCCAAGAGCAACATCCTGTTGATCGGCCCCACCGGTTCCGGCAAGACGCTGCTCGCTCAAACGTTGGCCCGCCTGCTCAACGTGCCGTTCGTCATCGCCGACGCCACCACGCTGACGGAGGCGGGTTATGTCGGCGAGGATGTCGAGAACATCATCCAGAAGCTGTTGCAGAAATGCGATTACGACGTGGACAAGGCCAAGAACGGCATCGTCTACATCGATGAGATCGACAAGATTTCACGTCGCTCCGAGAACCCGTCCATCACCCGCGACGTCTCCGGTGAAGGCGTGCAGCAGGCGCTGCTGAAGCTGATCGAGGGCACCGTCGCGTCGATTCCGCCGCAGGGTGGGCGCAAGCATCCGAATCAGGAATACATCCAGGTCGACACCACCAACATCCTGTTCATCGTTGGCGGTGCGTTCAGCGGTCTGGAACGGGTGATCCGCGACCGCACGGAGAAATCCGGTATCGGTTTCGGCGCCGAGGTCAAGAGCAAGGACAACCGCAAGGATGTCGGCGAGGTGTTCCGCATGGTCGAACCGGAGGATCTGATCAAGTACGGTCTCATCCCGGAGTTCGTCGGCCGCCTGCCGGTCATCGCGACCCTGGAGGAACTGGATGTCGAGGCGCTGGTGCGCATCCTCACCGAGCCGAAGAACGCGTTGACGCGGCAGTTCCAGAAGCTGTTCAAGATGGAAGGCGTCGAACTGGAGTTCCGCGAGGAGGCGCTGGCCACCATTGCGCAGCGGGCGCTGAAGCGCAAGACCGGCGCGCGCGGTCTGCGTTCGATCATCGAACATGCGTTGCTCGACATCATGTATGAACTGCCCAGCATGCGCGACGTCACCAAGGTGGTGGTGGACGAGAAGTGCATCGCCGGCGAGAGCAAACCTTTGCTGATCTACAGCGAACAGGCCAAGGCGGCGGGCTGATGTCGCCTGCCGGCTTGAATTCGGCGCCGGCATGCACATCTAGACCCCATCGCACCATACGCGGCGTCGCCGCGGGAGAACTCAATGAGCCAGACCGTCCAGTTTACCGAGCCCGTCAACCTGCCGCTGCTGCCGTTGCGCGACGTGGTGGTGTTCCCGCATATGGTGATTCCGCTGTTCGTCGGCCGCCCAAAGTCCATCAAGGCGCTGGAGACGGCCATGGAGTCCGGCAAGCATATCCTGCTGGTGGCGCAGAAGTCGGCGGCCAAGGATGAGCCGGGCTTCGAGGATCTCTATCAGGTCGGCGCCATCGCCAGCATCCTGCAGATGCTGAAGTTGCCGGACGGCACCGTGAAGGTGCTGGTGGAAGGTAACCAGCGCGTGCGCGTGGACGAATTCATCGACGTCGGCAGCCACTACATGGCACGGGGCGAGCCGCAGGCCGAGACCGGCAAGGACGATGCCGAGATCGAGGCCATGCGCCGGGCGCTGCTCGCGCAGTTCGACAACTACGTCAAGCTGAACAAGAAGATCCCGCCGGAGATCCTCGCCTCCCTCGCCGGCATCGACGATGCCGGCCGTCTGACCGACACCATCGCTGCGCACCTGCCGCTCAAGCTGGAACAAAAGCAGGCCATTTTGGAAATGACCGAGTTGAAGGCGCGACTCGACCATCTGATGGGTTTCATGGAGACCGAGATCGACATCCTGCAGGTGGAAAAGCGCATCCGCGGCCGGGTCAAGCGTCAGATGGAGAAGAGTCAGCGCGAGTACTATCTGAACGAGCAGGTCAAGGCGATCCAGAAGGAACTGGGCGACATCGACGAGGGCAACGACCTCGAGGAACTGGACAAGCGCATCAAGGCGGCGCACATGTCCAAGGAGGCGCAGAAGAAGGCCGAGGCCGAGCTGAAGAAGTTGAAGATGATGTCGCCGATGTCGGCCGAGGCCACCGTCGTGCGCACCTACATCGAGACGCTGATCAATCTGCCGTGGCGCAAGAAAACCAAGATATCCAAGGATCTTGACGCGGCCATGAAGGTGCTCGATGCCGACCATTACGGGCTGGAGAAGGTCAAGGAACGCATCGTCGAATACCTGGCCGTACAGCAGCGCGTGGACAAGCTCAAGGCGCCGATCCTGTGTCTGGTGGGGCCGCCCGGCGTCGGCAAGACCTCGCTGGGCCAGTCCATCGCGCGCGCCACCAACCGCAAGTTCGTGCGCATGGCCTTGGGCGGTGTGCGTGACGAGGCCGAGATCCGCGGCCACCGCCGCACCTACATCGGCTCCATGCCGGGCAAAATACTGCAGAGCCTGACCAAGGCCACCGTGCGCAACCCGTTGTTCCTGCTGGACGAAGTCGACAAGATGGGTCAGGACTTCCGCGGTGATCCGTCCTCGGCTCTGCTGGAGGTGCTGGACCCGGAACAGAACCATACCTTTCAGGACCATTACGTCGAGGTCGATTACGACCTGTCCGACGTGATGTTCGTCGCCACCGCGAACTCCATGAATATCCCGGCGCCGTTGCTGGACCGCATGGAGGTGATCCGCCTGTCCGGCTATACGGAGGACGAAAAGATCAACATTGCGCAGCGCTACCTGCTGCCCAAGCAGATGAAGAACAACGGCTTGAAGGACAGCGAACTTTCTGTGTCCGAGGCCGCGTTGCGCGACATCGTGCGCTATTACACGCGCGAATCGGGTGTGCGCGGCCTGGAGCGCGAGGTGTCCAAGATCTGCCGCAAGGCGGTGACGGCGCAGGCGCTGAACAAGGCCAAGGGCAAGATCAGCGTCACGCCGCGCAATCTGGACAAGTTCCTGGGCGTGCGCCGCTATACCTACGGCATGGCGGAGAAGAACAACCAGGTCGGCCAGGTCACCGGCCTGGCCTGGACCGAGGTGGGCGGCGAGTTGTTGACCATCGAGGCGTCGCTGATGCCGGGCAAGGGCAACATCACCCGCACCGGGCAATTGGGCGATGTGATGAAGGAATCCATCGAGGCGGCGCGCACCGTGATGCGTGGCCGGGCCAGAAGCTGGGGCATTCCGGCGGAGATGTTCGAAAAGAACGACATGCACATCCACATGCCGGAAGGCGCGACGCCCAAGGACGGGCCGTCGGCCGGCATCGCCATCACCACGGCGATGGTGTCGGTGTTCACCGGCATCCCGGTGCGCTGCGACGTGGCGATGACTGGCGAGATCACGCTGCGCGGCGAGGTGTTGCCGATCGGTGGCCTCAAGGAGAAACTGCTGGCGGCGCATCGCGGTGGCATCAAGAAGGTGCTGATTCCGGAAGGCAACGTCAAGGATCTCACGGAGATTCCGGACAACATCAAGAACCGCCTGGACATCCAGCCGGTGAAATGGATCGAACAGGTGTTGCAGGCCGCGCTGGAACGCGCGCCCGAGCCGCTGGCGGAGGAGGATGCCGCAGTCGCCCCTGCGCCGGCGCCGGCCGCCGCCGAGTCCGTGGTGCTCAAACATTGAGCACGGGGGGCAAGCGCAAGAAATCCGAAACTGGGTCTTGGCAAATCGGCGAAAGATTCTGTATAGTGGCGGTCTTTGCAGCGGGTGCTTAGCTCAGTTGGTAGAGCGTCGCCCTTACAAGGCGAATGTCGGCGGTTCGACCCCGTCAGCACCCACCAGCCAGAACACCGGTTGCCCGGGATGGCGGTTGCGTTGCACAGGTTGATCGAAGTAGTAACGAGCAGTTCATGGAGTGGTAGTTCAGTCGGTTAGAATACCGGCCTGTCACGCCGGGGGTCGCGGGTTCGAGTCCCGTCCACTCCGCCAACACCTCAAAGGCGAACGCGAGTTCGCCTTTTTTTTTGCCAACGTGTCATTCGGAGTCACTGAACCGTCATGCTGGAAGCCATACGAGATCGCGCCCAGGGTTGGATCGCCAAGGTCATTCTGGCTCTGCTCATCATTCCGTTCGCACTATGGGGCGTAGATTCCTATTTCTCCGGCACCGGTAAGGAAGCGCCGGCGGCCAAGATCGACGACCACGAGATCAGTCAGCGTGAGTTCAGCAAGGCGTTGCAGGAGCAACGCGAGAGTCTGGGCGGCGCGGTCGACGATGCGGCGCTGCGGCAGCGGGTGATGGACCAACTGATCAACACCCGCCTGTTGGCGATGCGGGCACGTGAGGCCGGGTTCAGCATTCTGGATCCTCAAATTCAGGCCGTGCTGCTGGGCATCGAGATCTTTCAGGACAATGGCCAGTTTTCCGAGGCGCGCATGGACAACTGGCTGCGCGCCCGCGGCATGGGGCGCGGCGAACTGTTCGCGATGATCGGCCACGACCTGCTGCTGCAGCAGGTGCAGATCGGTCTGGGTGAGGGGGCGTTGGTGCCGCGTGCGGTGGCCAAGCGCATGGCGGCGCTGCTGAGTCAGCGGCGCGAGGTCAACGAACGCGTGTTCGATGGCAAGGACTTCGCGGCGGCGGTGCGCATCGACGATGCCGAGATCGAACGTCACTATGCGGCGCATCAGAACGACTACGCAACGCCCGCCCAAGTGCGGCTGGAGTATGTGACGCTGGCACAACGGGATCTGGAGGCCGGCATCGCCGTGACCGACGAACAGGCGCGCGCGCATTACGAGAGCAACATCGCCCGCTATCACGAGCCCGAGATGCGCCGCGCTGCCCACATCCTCATCCAGGTCGATGCCGGCGCGGACGCTGCGAAACGGCAGGCTGCGAAGGCGCGTGCCGAGGAACTGCTGCGCGAGGCGCGCGCCAATCCGGCTAGATTCGCCGAGCTGGCGCGGCAGCATTCGCAGGATCCCGGTTCCGCCGCGAACGGCGGTGACCTCGGCTTTTTCACGCGTGACATGATGGTCAAGCCGTTTTCCGACATGGTCTGGAGCCTCAAACCGGATGAGTTCGGCGAGGTGGTGGAGACACAGTTCGGTTATCACGTCATTCGTCTGCTGGCGGTGACGCCGGGTGCGCGCATGGCCTTCGAAGCCGTCAAGGGTGACATCGTGCGCGAGCTGACCGAGGCCGAAGCGCAGAAACGCTTCATCGAAGCCGCCGAGCGCTTCAGCAACCTGGTGTACGAACAAGCCGACAGCCTACAGCCCGCCGCAGCCGAGTTTGGCCTGCCGGTGCGGCAGAGCGGCTGGATCGCACGCGATCAGCGCGACGTGACGCCGGCTTTTCTCGCGCATCCGCGGCTGATGGGCGCCGTGTTCTCCGATGAGGCTGTCGCTCAGCGGCAGAACACCGAGGCCATCGAGGTCGCCCCCAACATGCTGGTGGCGGCGCGGGTGTTGGAACATCGCCCCCCGGGCATTCGTCCGTTGGCCGACGTGGCCGCGCAGATACGGGCGCGCCTGTCCGCAGAGGCGGCACGCAAGCTGGCCATCGAGGCGGGGATGAAGGCCTTGGCACAGGCCAACGACGGCCAGGCGCCCGCCGGCTTTTCCGCGCCGATGCCGGTATCGCGCATGCAGCCCTCCGGCCTGCCGGCCGCCGCGGTACGCGCGATCTTCCAGGTCGACGCTACCCGACTGCCCGCCTACGTCGGCGTGGAAAGCGACGAAGGATACCGGTTATACCGGGTCAACCGCGTCGAAGACGGCGTCGCACCGCCCGGACTGGACGAGACGCTGCGCAAGGACTTGCGCCGTCTGACCATGAACGAAGAGATGCGCGCTTACATCGCACAGCTCAAGGCGGGCGCGAAGATCAAGATCACCGCGGGCACGCTCGACGGCAAGGCGGACTGAGACGGCTGACCGGCCGCAGTTGAAGCGGCTGGCTTTTGGGTCCGATCCGAAACCCCGGGCTCGAGGACGTCCGGCTGCCGCGCCATCGACCGGCGCGGTTCGGGGTCTGCTCAGGACTCCGCCGCCAGACCCGCCGTGCTGTTGAAGCCGGCGTCGACATAGGAAATCTCGCCGGTGATGCCCGAGGCGAGGTCTGACAACAGAAATGCGGCGGTGTTGCCCACTTCTTCGATGGTGACGTTGCGGCGCAGCGGCGAGTGCTTCTCACCCCAGGCCAGCAGCTTGCTGAAATCGGCAATGCCTGCCGCCGCCAGGGTCTTGATCGGCCCGGCCGAGATGCCGTTGACGCGGATACCCTTGGGGCCCAGGCTGGACGCGAGGTAATACACGCTCGTCTCCAGGCTGGCCTTGGCCAGGCCCATCACGTTGTAATGCGGTACGAAGCGCACCGCGCCCAGGTAGGTCATGGCCAGCAGCGATGCGGCGCGGCCCTGCATCATCGGCAGGGCCGCCTTGGCCAGCGCGGTGAAGGAATAGCTGGAGATGTCGTGGGCGATACGGAAGTACTCGCGGTTGACGTTCTCCAGGTAGTCGCCGGCCAGTGCTTCCTTGGGCACATAGGCGATGGAATGGACGATGCCGTCGAGGCCGTCCCAATGTTCACCGAGCTGCGCGAACATCGTGGCGATCTCGTCGTCACTGGCCACGTCGCAGGGGAACAACAGCGGTGAGGCGCCGAACTCCTGCGCCAGGGATTGCACGCGATCGCGTACCTTCTCGCCCTGGTAACTGAATGCCAGCTCCGCGCCCTCCCGGTGGCAGCACGTGGCGACGCCGTAGGCGATGGAGCGGTTGCTGATCATGCCGGTGATGAGGATCTTCTTGCCCGCGAGAAAGCCCATGTTTCGAATCCCGTTTGAACGATGGGGGTGATTATCCTAGAAACCGCGCCGTGGCGCGAAGCGTGCGATCCCGAGGGTTGGCGCAGGCGTGGAGGTGGCTGTGCTGGATTGCCACCGCACTGCGCGCCTCTCCATGACCCGTTCCGGGCCGTGCGTTCGGCGTCAGGCGTTGCGCGCCCGCAGCGCCTGACGGTGGCGGCGGAACACGAACTGGTAGAGCGCCTCGCTCAAGGCTTCGGTCGGCTCGACGAAACGGGCGCGGGCACGTCCACCGTCCGCGGCCACGGCGACCGCCGGCAGGCGCAGCGGCAGCGGCAGCGCGGCGGAAAGGCGCAGTTCCAGATCCAGATCCGTTCCGGGTATGGGCGGCGCATCGTCCTGCCAGGCCGCCCCCTCGGGGCTCAGCCAAACGGTGCGCTCGGGAAGCGTTACGGCCGGCTGGAGGCTGCGGGCGAGCAGATGTAGTGCAAGGTCGAGTTTCGCTTCCAGTCGTTCCAGCCGTTTCTGGCCGGCATCGCCGGGCTCGCCCTCGTGGCTGCTGGCTTCCATCTGGTTGATGGCGTCGAGCAGCAGGGTCGCTTGGTGCACGGCTCCGGCGCGAGCCGCCGCGTCCTCGGCCCCGGCTGCGCGCCAGGCGAACGGCACGCGGCATTCGCACTGCAGGTCAGACATCGCGCTCTCCGGGGAACAGGTTGGGGCCGTCGCGCGCCAGCAGCGCGGTTCCGTAACAGGCCTCCTGTTCACGCGCCGGCATCACCGGCAGCGCCAACAGGCGCGCGCGCAGGCGCAGGTAGGTGACGTTGGCGGCGCCACCGCCGGCGCTCAGCACCCGGCCCGGCGGCGTCGCGCCCAGTTCGCGCAGGCGCGCGTAGCCGCGCGCCTCGATGCGGGCGAGCCCTTCCAGCAGGCCGTGCAGGAATTGCACGCGTTGTGCCGGGCGCGGTTCGATACGCGGCGGCAGTGTCGGATCATTGACGGGGAAACGTTCACCAGGCGCCGGCAGCGGGTAGTAGTCGAGACCACTGTCGCGCTCCGGATCGATCTGCGCGCTCAGCGTCGCCAGCTCGGTATCGCTGAAATGCTGGCGCAGCACGGCGCCGCCGGCGTTGGAAGCGCCGCCGGCGAGCCAGAGTGTGCCGAACCAGTGCGAGTAGACGCCGCTGTCGGCGTCGTCCACCCGCCGTTCCGACAGCAGCTTCAACACCAGCGTGCTGCCCAGCGAGGTCACAGCGTCACCGGGCCCGTTGGCGCCGGCGGCGAGAAAAGCCGCGATGCTGTCCGTGGTGCCGGCACGCACCAGACAGTCGGGACTGACGCCCAGTTCGCGTGCGCGTGGCCGCTGCACCAGGCCGAGCGCGGTGCCGGGTTTGACCGGGATGGGCAGATAGTCCACGTCGGCGAGGTATTCCACCCATTCCGGCCATCGGCCGGCTTCCGCATCCAGCCCCATCTTCAGGGCGTTGTGGTAGTCGCTGACCGGCTCGCCCGAGAGCAACGCCGACAGCCAATCGGCCTGGTTGAGGTACAAGCGCGCACGTGCCAAGCCGAGATGCTTCTTCAGCCAGAGCACCTTGGCCAGGCCGGAACTCGGACTGGCAGCCGGATGCGCCCAGCCGGCCGCGCGCCGGATCGCCGCTGCTTCCTCGGTTGCGCGGGTATCGTGGTAGGGCACGGGGGGAAACGTGGCATTGAGCGCTTCGTCGCACGCCAACACCGTCGCCGACGTGCCATCCACGGCCAGGGCGCGCAGACGCCGGCGCATACCCGCCGGAATCGCGGCGATCAACGAAAACAACGCCGCCCGCCAGGTCGCGGCGGCCTCGCTTTCGGTCGGCGCGCCATAGTCGACACGGGCCATGTCCTCGATCTCGCCGCCGGGGGCGATGACGCAGGCGCGCGCGCCGGAGGTGCCGAAATCGATGCCGAGGTACATACGGTTGGAGGAACCTACAGCTTCGACAGCATGTAATCGACCGCCGCCTTGACGCGCTCGTCGCTCAGATCGGGACGGCCGCCGCGCGGCGGCATGGTGCCGGTGGTGCCGGTGAAACCCTCGATGGTGCGCCGATACAGCACTTCTCGGTCCTGCTCGATGCGTGCCGCCCATTGTTCGCGATCACCCAGGCGCGGTGCGCCGGCGACACCCATGCCATGACAGGCCTGGCAGGTCTGACGGTAGACGTTCTCACCGGTGGCGAGCGCCGGCGGCGGCGCCGGTGGCGGGGGCGTTCCCGCGTCGCAGCCGGCCAGCATGACCGACAGCAGCAGGGCGATGGCGCTGCGCATGGACGTTCCTCTCAATGTGCTGGCGCGGTTCAGCTGCGCGTGTTCGAACCCGGCGCGAACACCGTCAGTTCGACATGTGGCGCGGGCGCCCAGCCGGGCCGGCGATGCTCGGCGACGACATTGGTGAAGATGCCGCCGCGCACGTAGAATTTGCTGGTCAGGCGCATGTAGCGTGGGTCGGTGGCCTGCGCCAGATCGTCGAGGATGCGGTTGGTCACGTCCTCGTGGAAATGACCCTCGTCGCGGAACGACCAGATATACAGCTTGAGGCTCTTGAGCTCGACGCAGCGGCGGTCCGGGATGTAGTCGAGAAACAGCGTGGCGAAGTCGGGCTGCCCGGTCTTGGGGCACAGGCAGGTGAACTCCGGTATCTCGATGTGGATGTGGTAATCGCGTTCCGGGCGCGGGTTGTCGAAGGTTTCCAGGGCTTTGCTGGGCTGGCTCGGCATGGCGACGGGCGAGAAGTTAGAATGCGCGCCGATTATATCGCGCGCGTTCCACCCCTCTTCGGCCCGGCCAGTTCCCTTGCGTCTCAAGCACATCCACATCGCCGGCTTCAAATCCTTCGTCGATCCGGTGACCATCCCGGCCACGGCCCAGCTCACCGGCATCGTCGGTCCAAACGGCTGCGGCAAGTCCAACGTGATCGACGCGGTACGCTGGGTGCTGGGCGAATCCAAGGCGCGCGAGCTGCGCGGAGCGAGCCTGCAGGACGTGATCTTCAACGGTTCGGCCGGACGCAAGCCGGCCGGGCGTGCATCGGTGGAGCTGCTGTTCGACAACAGCGCCGGACGCGCGGCCGGGCAGTGGTCGCACTACGCCGAGATCGCGGTGAAGCGGGTACTCACGCGCAGCGGCGATTCCAGCTACCACATCAACAACGTGCAGGTGCGCAAGAAGGACATGGCAGACCTGTTCCTCGGCACCGGTCTGGGCGGCGATGCCTACGCCATCATCGAACAGGGCATGATCTCGCGCATCATCGAGGCGCGGCCGGAGGAACTGCGCGGTTTCCTCGAGGAGGCCGCCGGCGTGTCCAAGTACAAGGAGCGGCGCAGGGAGACCGAGGCGCGGCTGCGCGACACGCGCGAGAACCTGGAGCGCGTCGCCGACATCCGCGCGGAGCTGGGCCGGCAGTTGGACAAGCTGGGGGTTCAGGCCGAGGTGGCGCGTCGGTACTTCGCGCTCGATGAGGAACGGCTGCTGAAGACGCAATATCTCGCGCTGTCGCGCTGGCGCGAGGCGCGCCTGCGTCAGGCCGATCTGGCGCGGCAACTGGAGTCGGCGCGCACGGATATCGAGGCGCGTCTGGCCGAGCTGCGTCACCACGAGGCCGCGCTGGAGGATCGACGGCTGGCGCAGTTCGAGGCCACCGAGGCGCTGAACCAGGCGCAGGCCCGCTACTACCAGGCCAGCGGCGAGGTGGCGCGCGCCGAGCAGGAGCTGCGCCATGTGCGCGCCACGCGTGAACGTCTGCAGCAGGCGCTGCGCGACAACGCTGCGCGCGCCGAGGCGGCGGCGGCGGAAGCCGACGCCGCACGGGCCGAGGGCGGGGAGGTGCAGGCGGCGCTGCAGGAGGCACAGGCACGCGCGGACATGCTGGCCGAGCGCGCCGCCCTGGCGGGTGAATCGCTGCCGGAGGCCGATGCCGCCTGGCGCGAGGCACAGGCGGCGGTGGCCGCGGCGCAGCGCGAGATCAGCCAGCACGAGCAGCGCGCGCAACTGGAGGCGGCCAACCGCAGCCATGCCGAGAAGGCCATCGAACGTTTGAAGGCGCGCGAGCTGCGTCTACTCGGCGAGCAGAAGGCACTGGCCGAGGGCGACGCCGAGGAGGTGGAGCATCTGCGCGGCGAACTGGAGCAGGCGCAGGAGCGGGCCGGGCGGCTGCTGGAGTACCTGGAAACCGCGCGCGCCGCCTGGCCGGAACACGAGGCGCGCTTGCGCCAGGCTCGGCAGGCACAGGACGCGGCGCAGCGCGAACTGCATCGGCTGGAAGCGGAAACGGCGGCGTTGGGCAAGTTGCAGGCCGGCGCGCAGCGCAGCGAGCGCGAGGGTACGGCGTGGTTGGCGCGCCACGGGCTCGTCGACGCGCCGCGCCTGTGGCAGACCATCCGCGTGGAAAGCGGTTGGGAAACGGCGGTGGAGGCCGCGCTGGGCGAGTCCATGGCGGCGCTGGCGGTCGAGACGCAAGCCGAGTGGCTGGCGCTGCCGCCGGAGGCGCGCTTCGAACTGGTGCTGGCGGGCTTGCCCACGGAAGCCGACGGCGGCATGGCGGGCGGTACGACCGACTCGGGGCAGGCGGAAGGCGGCCGGGCGCAGGCAACGCCGCTGTTGGCGCCCACGCCGGCCAGCGCGGCCGACCTGCACGCCCTGGCCGATCTGGTGCATACCGACGACCGCTTGGTCGCCCGCCTGCTACAAGACCGGCTGGCGCTGGCCTGGGCCACCGACACGCTGGATCATGCGCTGGCCCGGCGCGGTGCACTGCCGCCGGGCGGTTTCATCGCCACGCGCGAGGGCCACCGCGTCAGCCGCGAAGGCATCGTCTTCAACGCGCCGGAGAAAGGGCACCATGGACTGATCGCGCGCGCGCGAGAAATCGAACGCCTCCAAGCCGAGCTCGACGTGGCGCGCGCCGCCGTGGCAGACGTGGCCGCCGAAGTGACAGCGGCGGAGGATGCGCAACGCGAGGCGCGGCGTCAGGGCGAGTCGTTGCAGTCCCAGCATGCCCAGGCGCACAGCGTCATCGGCGCGGTGCAGGCGCGACTCGCGCGCGCGCAGGAGGCGGCGCGTCGGGTGGATGAGCGGCGCGTCGCGATCGCTGCCGAATTGGACGAGGTCTATCAGCAACTGGCGCTGGAAGAAGACGCCTGGAACGAGGCGGGTGAGCGCGAGCGCGAAGCGCGCCTGGAGCATGAATTCGCGCGCGAACGTCTGGACGAGGCGCGGCTGGCGCGGCAGGAAACCGACCGGCGCCTGTCCGGCGTGCGCGAGGCGCACCGCCAGGCCGAACGCGAGGCGCAGGAGGCCGCGTTCCAGGTGCGCACGATGCATGCGCGTCTGGAAGAGTTGGCACAGCGGGTGCAGCGCGCGGCACGCATGCGCGACGAGCTGGCTGCCGCAGCCGCCACGCTACAGGCGGAGCTGGGCGAGGCCCGTGAAGAAGACGTGCTGGCGGCGTTGGCGCATGCGTTGACGCAGCGGGAGGAGAGCGAGACGGCACTGGCCGGCGCGCGCGATGCACTGGAAGCGGTCAACGCCGCGCTGCGCGATCTGGATGCGGCGCGCCAGCGGGCCGAACATGGCTTGGAGCCGCTCAAGCAGCGCGCCACTGCGATCGAGCTGAAGTTGCAGGAGGCGCAGCTCAACGAAGCGCGCTATGCCGAGGAACTGGATGGGGTCGACGTCGACGCGCTGGATGGGCGCGCGCGCGACGCCGGCATCGAAGGGCGCGCGGAATCCTGGCTGAAGGCCGAACTCGCCCGCCTGGAGGCCGCCATCGCCGAACTCGGTCCGGTCAACATGGCGGCTTTGCAGGAACTGGAAGCGGCCGGCGAACGCAAGCGCTTTCTCGACGATCAGGCGGCCGACCTGGAGACCGCCGCCGCCACGCTGGAAGAGGCCATCCGCCGCATCGACGCCGAGACGCGCGCGCGTCTGCGCGACACCTATGACCGCGTCAGCCGCGAGTTCCGCGACCTGTTCACCGAATTGTTCGGCGGCGGCGAGGCACAACTGAGCCTGACCGGCGAGGAGATACTCGATGCCGGGCTGAGCGTGCTGGCGCAACCGCCGGGCAAGAAGAACAGTTCCATCCAGCTCTTGTCCGGGGGCGAGAAGGCGCTGACCGCGCTGGCGCTGGTGTTCGCATTCTTTCGGCTGAATCCGGCGCCGTTCTGCCTGCTCGACGAAGTGGACGCGCCGCTGGACGACAGCAACACGGAACGCTATTGCGCCCTGGTGCGCAAGATGTCCGCGCACACCCAGTTCCTGTTCATCACCCACAACCGCATCACCATGGAAATGGCCCAGCATCTGGTTGGCGTGACCATGCCGGAACCGGGTGTGTCGCGGCCGGTGGCGGTGGACGTGGATGACGCGCTGCGCCTGACGGCTTGAGCCTGAAGGCGCGCCTGCATCGCCGCCGCTGATGTCAACCCGCGCCGGCGTCGGCCGGCAGATCGACACGGACCGACAGTCCGCGCGGTTGCGCGCCGCCCAGCTTGATGTGGCCGCCATGCAGCGTGACGATGCGCCGGGCGATGGACAGCCCCAACCCGCTGCCCGGGATTTCGGCGCCGGCCAGACGGTGAAAACGCTGGAACACCGAATCGCGCTCGCTATCCGGGATGCCGGGCCCATCGTCGACCACGCACAGCATGGCCCCGGAAGCGATGGCCGCCACGGCCACGTCCACCCGGCTGCCGGTCGGGCAGTAATGCAGCGCGTTGTCGATCAGATTGCCGAGCAGGACACGCAGTGCGTGGGCGTCGCCTTGGACCGCGACCGCGTCGCAGCGCGACAGGCCCAGGTCGATGCCGCGCGCATCGGCCAGGGCGGAGTAGTCTGCGACCACGGTCCGCGCCAGCTCGTCCAGCGCCACGCGCTCGCGTTCCAGTCGGCCGGCCGAGGGTTCCAGCCGCGCCATGCTCAGCAGTTGCCCGACCAGGTGGCTGCCGCGCGCCACCCCTTGTTCCAACTGAGCCAGCGCCGTCGCGCGTTCGCGCGCATCCTGCGCACGCGCCGCCAGTTGTGCCTGCAACTTGATCACCGCCAGCGGCGTGCGCAGTTCGTGGGCGGCGTCGGACAGGAACTGCCGCTGCCCGGCCATGGCCTCGTCGAGGCGCCGCAACAGCTCGTTCAGGGTGCGCACCAGCGGCGCCACTTCATCGGGCAGGCCAGCGTCATCGATGGCCTGCAGGCGCGTCGCGCCGCGCTGTTCGACCTCACGACGCACCCCGTCGAGCGGTGCAAGCGCGCGTTTCACCGCCGCGCCGATGAACACGCTCAGGCCGACAATCAGCGCGGCCAGCGGGATCAACAGCCAGGGCACAATCTCGGCGAAGGTGCGCGCACGTCGTGCGACGCTGGAGGCGACCTGGATGGTGAGCCCGCGTTCGGTCAGCGTGTAGGTGCGCCAGGTGGCCTCGTGCCAGTCGACGACGTTGAAGCCGTCTTCCTGTCGCGGTGGCCCGCCATCGTCGATCGACGCGTACAGCAGCTCACCGTCGCTCGACCAGATCTGGCTGATGAACTGGCCGCCATCCTCGCGCCGTTCGTCGTGCGTCGTTTGCACGCCATGGCGCACGACCGAATGCGCGATCTGTTCCAGACCATAGTCGCGCACACGGTTGAAGGCATCCCAGGCGAGCAGGTAGGTGATCACGCTGACCAGCAGTCCGGTCAGCAAGACGGCGCCGATCAGCCAGACCAGCAGACGGCGCTGTATCGACGTCACGACAGACCGTGGAGCGGCGGTGCCGCGGGATCGACCAGCCTGTAGCCGACGCCGCGCACATTGCGGATCCACTCCGGCCCCAGCTTGCGCCGCAGATGGTGCAGGTGCACCTCGACGGCGTTGCTGGCCACTTCCTCACCCCAGCCATACAGCCGCTCCTCGATGCGCTCGCGCGACAGCACGACGCCGGGTTTCTCGATCAGCATGGCCAGCAGCATGAATTCGCGCTGCGACAGGCGCAGCGGCCGGCCGTGCAGGCTGGCTTCGTGCGTCGCCGGATCGACGCACAATGCGCCCAGTCGCATGTCCGTCCGGGTGCGGCCGACGTGGCGCCGGCGCAAAGCATGGATGCGCGCGATCAGTTCGTCGAGGTCGAAGGGTTTGACCAAATAATCGTCCGCGCCCAGATTGAGACCGGCGACACGGTCGGACACCGCGTCACGCGCGGTGACCACCAGAACGGGTAGGTCGCGCCGGTTGTGGCGCAGCGCCTTCAATAACGACAGACCGTCCAGCCGCGGCAGGCCCAGGTCCAGCAGCAGCAGGTCGTACTCGCCGTTGTCCAGGGCCAGCAGCGCGGCGCGGCCGTCCTTCGCCCAGTCGACCGCGAATCCGGCGAGTTTCAAACCGCGTTGCATGCTGGCGCCCAGCATGGGGTCATCCTCGGCCAGCAGCAGCTTCATGCGTGTCGAAAAAGCGGGGAGACGGACATCGATCGGGATGATACGCCCCGGGCGCGGTGGGGCCGATGCGGGCCACGCAAGGCGGGTATTGTGTGGAGATGCGAGCGTGGACGGCGTACTGCGGCGGGCGCGGCACGCCGTTCCGACATCACTTCTTGGGGGTGGCCGGAGCCGCGGCAGGGGCGGCCGCTTTCTTGACCGGCTCCGCTTTGACCGGCTCCGCTTTGACCGGGTGCGCCGACGCAGCGGCGCCAGCCGATTCGGCCGCAGCCTTGGCCGGCATCTCGCTCTTGTCGCCCGCTTTGGGTTTGGCGCTGGCTTGCGCCGCGGCGGGCTGCCCGGCCGACGGGGGTTTGACGGCGTCCGCAGCTTGCGCGGTGGCACCCATGAAGTACAGCGAAGTGGTGGCGAGTATGGCCATCAGGGTCTTTTCCATGTGCGTTCCTTGGTCAGTTGCGCCGCGCGAACACCGCGTGGCTGATGGCCATTTTCAATATCGAGACTTAAGGGGTGCTTAGCGTCAAAACGACATGGCTCGCTTTTATGGGATGCGTGTGGGGGAGCGGCGACCTGTCACCCCTGTCCTGATTGCGCCGGGCCGGAAAATGATCGCTGCCTTGAAGCCTCGGTGTTCGAGCGGAACGCTAAGGGGGTGGGGTGACTTAGTGGGGCGCGGCACTGACCGCGATTTCGAGGATGAAGCGTATGCCCAGGGCATGACGTATCTCATCCAACGTTAAATGACGCATGAACACGCCGATACCCGGCGCCATCGGATTGCTCATGCAGGTGAGCGCGCGCACCGGCTGCGCTTCATGCCACAGGCGGAAATGGGTCTTGAAATACAGATGCGACGGGCCGCCGTCGCTGTCGAACGCCACGCGCCACGGCCGCGGCATGCCGGCGATGGTCTCCTCGCTGCGGTGCCAATGGACGATGCGGAAGCGTCCCGGCGCGACGTTTTGCGGCGAGTCGCTGACGGTGTCGATCTCGAACACGCAGAAAGGGTCGTGTTCCTGCACGGCGTTGCTGGCGACGGATAGGCCATATTGCAGGCGTACGGTGGCAGCGCCTGCGGGTACGGTGAGCGGCTCGCGCAGCGTCAGCCAGCCGTAGGTCGTCCCGGCGCCGGGTGTGGGGTTGCCGGCGCAGCCGGCCACCAGCCAGGCGCCGAGGCATGCCAGCAGGCAAGTGCGCAATCGCGGTCGCATGCGGCTTATCATGCGCGCATGGACAAGGAAACACCAGCCGACGGCTCGGACGGCGAGCGCGCCCGCCTCGACAAGTGGTTGTGGGCGGCGCGCTTTTTCAAGACCCGCGCTCTGGCGCGTGACGCCGTGGACAACGGCCGTGTGCGCGTCAACGCGGCGCGGGTGAAGCCGGCGCGCGCGTTGCGCGTGGGCGACGTGGTCGACATCCGCATCGGCGAACTGACCTGGCGCATCACCGTGCGCGATCTGTCCGACCGGCGCGGTCCGGCGCCATGGGCACGCGAACTGTATGACGAGGATCCGGCGAGTCGTGAAGCGCGCGAACGGCGGATCGAGGCGGAACGTCTGGCGCGCGAACCGGCGCACGCGCTGCACGGACGACCGACCAAGCGCGACCGACGCATGATTCATCGATTCATGGAATGACCGCAGAGTGGCCCAGGACATGGACGAAATGCACGCGACCGGGGAGCTGGGGGTGACGCAGGCGAACCATTACGACGCCATCGTCGTCGGCGGCGGCGCCAGCGGTGTGGTCGCCGCGGCACGCATGGCGGCCGCGGGGCGGCGCGTGCTGCTGCTGGAAGCCGGGACACGCTTTGGCGGCTGTATCCAGAGCTGGCGCCCCAGTACCGATTTCTGGCTGGAGCTGGGCGCGCATACCGCCTACAACTCCTACGGCCCGCTGCTGCGCGCGCTGACCGACAGCGGCGGGGCGGATGCGCTGTTGCGCCGGGAGAAACTCGGCTACCGCTTCCTGCACACCGATGGGGGCTTGCAGTCGCCGCTGGCGCGCCTGGGGTGGATCGAAGCGGCCGTTTCCATGCCGTTCGGCCTGCGCCGGCCCAAGGCTGGGCGGGACGTCGCCGACTGGTTCGGCCGGCTGCTGGGGCCGGGCAACTACCGCCGTTTGTTGGCGCCGGCTTTCGCTGCGGTATTGTCGCAGCCGGCCGACCGCTTCCCGGCCGAATGGCTGTTCCGGCGCAAGCCGCGGGTCAAGTCCGCGCCGCGCAAGTTTACCTATCCGGGCGGCCTGCAGGCGCTGCTGGAGCGCATCGTGCGCGGCGCGGGCTTCGAAGCCCGCCTGGACACCGCGGTGACCGCGATCGAACGTCGATCCGGCGGTTTTCACGTCCGGGCCGACGGGCAGACGTGGACCTGCGCGCAGTTGCTGCTGGCCTTGCCGGTGGATGCCGCCGCCCGCTTGCTGCGCGCGTCGTGGCCGGAACTGGCGTCGCGTCTGGAGCAGTTTGTCATGGTGGAGATACCCGCCGTCGGCGTCGTCGTGCAGGCCAAGCGCACCAGCCTGCCGCCGGTCGCGGGCCTGATCGGTGCGGATGACCTGTTCTGGTCGGTGGTGACGCGCGACCCGGTGCCGCATCCCGATCTGCGCGGCTTCACCTTCCATTTCCGCCCCGATGCCGGCGATGCCGCAGCCTGTCGGGCGCGCATCGCGGCGGTGTTGGGCGTGGCGGAAGCCGACTTCCTGCACGTTCATGCGACAATCAATCGCCTGCCGGCACTGGACACGCGTCATCCGCCGCTGGCCGCGGAGATCTCGGCCATGCTCGACGGCCAGCCGCTGGCGCTGGTGGGCAACTATCTGAACGGCCTGTCGATCGGCGACTGCGCCGAACGCGCCGAGCGCGAGGTTCAGCGTCTGCTCGCGCTCTGACTCTTGGAGGAATACGTCATGCCCCGAGTATTGGTCCCCCTGGCGCACGGTTTCGAGGATCTGGAAGCCGTCACCATCGTCGACATCCTGCGCCGTGCCGGTATCGATGTGGTCACCGCCGGACTGGAACCCGGTCTGGTCCTGGGCAGCCGCGGCCTGCGCGTGCAGCCGGACGCGACGCTGGACGAGGCCATGGGTTATGAATACGACCTGGTGGCGCTGCCCGGCGGTCTGCCCGGTGCCGATCATCTACGCGACGATGCGCGCGTGCAGGAGGTGCTGCGGCGGACGGCGGCCGCGGGCCGCTACACCGCCGCGATCTGCGCCGCGCCCATGGCGCTGGCGCGCGCCGGACTGCTCGATGGCCGGCGCGCGACCGGTTATCCCGGCGTGCTCGACAGTTTAGGGCTGCCGGACACCCGCATCAGCGGCGACGCGGTGGTGGTCGACGACCGCGTGGTTACCTCACGCGGCCCGGGCACGGCGATGGATTTCGCGCTGACACTGATCGAACTGCTGGTGGGCAGAGACATGCGTGACCAGGTCGAAGCCGGCTTGGTGCGGCGCTGACTCGGATGACACGGAGGGTGCGCCATGTACGTGCATGAAGTGCTGGCCGTCAAGCGCGGCGGCGAAATCCACTCGATTGCGCCGGAAGCCAGTGTCGAGGAGGCGGTGCGCCGCATGGTCGACCTCGACATCGGCTCGCTGGTGGTATTGCAGGATCAGGACATGGTCGGGCTGATCACCGAGCGCGACATCCTGCGCGGCCTGCGCGCGCGTGGCTGTGCGCTCGAAGGTGTGCGTGTCGGGGCGCTGATGGAGCACCAGCCGGTGATCGTGGCCCCGGACGACAGCGTCGACTACGCGCGCGACGTGATGACCAAGAGCCGCATCAGCCACGTCGTCGTGCTCGATGGCAAGCAACTCATGGGCGTGATCTCCTTCCACGACGTGGCGCGCGCCTGCCTGAAAGAAGCCAATTTCGAGAACTCGCTGCTCAAGCGTTACATCCGGCACTGGCCGGAGTGAATCGGCGAATCCGGTCGGCGTGACGACCGTTAGCGGATGTCTTCCAGGTTGAACTTCTTGTCCAGGATCATGGGCATGACCACGGCGTAGCCCTGGTTTTGCCAGTACACCAGTTCCACCGGCGCCGATGGAACCACCTGGATGAAATCCTGCAGGTCAACCAGACCATAGCCGTAATCGTGCAGCGCCAGCGCGCACACCTTGAACTCGATGCCGATGTCCGCGTAGTAGCGCATGCGATCCACCACTTCGCGGTATTTTTCCTCGTTCTTGCGCGCCACCGTGACCAGCTCGGTACCGTGCAGCACGACCTTGATGGTGTGCGGGTCGTAGCTGTAGGGCGGTTCGGATAGCGGCAGAATCAGCGAACGGATCCAGTACAGCGCGGCACCCATCTTGGCGGGGTCGTCGAGAAAGAAATCGAACACCACCCTGGGGGCGGTATACGGGGTGTCCACCCGCACCGCTTGCGCGCCGGCTGACGGCGCCAGCAGGCTGGCGCACAGCGCGATGATGGGCATGAAATGGCTGCGGTTGTCCATGTCGTCCTCCTCGTGTGCCGGACAGTTCTCAGCATAGCCGAAACAACAACCGGTGATAGACATGCAGGCGGAAGGGTTGGATTTCGCCCGCCTGCACGGCGGCGAGCACGGCGCAGCCGGGCTCGTGCAGATGACGGCAGTTGTGGAAGCGGCATAGACCACGGCGGCTACGAATCTCCGGGAAGGCTTGCGTCAACTGGTCGGCCGTGAGGTGATCCAGTCCGAACTCCTGCATACCGGGTGAATCGATCAACGCACCGCCGCCCGGCAGTTCGATCAGACGCGCGGACGTGGTGGTGTGGCGGCCGGCATCGAGCGCCTGCGAGACCTCGGCCGTGGCCGCCCGGGCGTGGGGCGCCAAGGCATTGAGCAGGGTGCTCTTGCCCACGCCCGATGCGCCCACCAGTACGCTGGTGCGGTCGCGCAGGCGCGCGCTCAGCGCCGAGAGATCGCCCTGGGCCGACAGCACGAGCAGGTCGTAGCCCAGTGCGCGATAGGCTTGCAGGTGCCCCACCAGCGCGTCGGTCTGCGCCAGATCTGCCTTGTTGACCACGATCACCGCCGGAATCCCGGCGGCCTCGCAGGCCACCAGGCAGCGGATCAGCAGTTCCTCGCGAAAGCTGGGCACTGCAGCGACCACCAGCAGCGCCAGATCGACGTTGGCGGCGATCCGCTTGCTGCGCGCCCCATCCGAGCGGTACAGCAGGTTGGTACGCGGCTCCACCCGTTCGATGACGCCGGCGCCATCCTGGATGATGCAATACTGCACGCGATCGCCGCAGGCGATGTCGGCGTTGCGCCCGCGTATCACGCAACTGACCGATGTCGCCCCGTCCTGCACGACGAAGCGGCGGCCGTGGCTGGCGATGACGCGGCCGCTGGGCAAGTGGGTCAGAGTTCGAACAGGGCGTCGATCTTCGCCGCGCAGATGAAATCCGACTCGGACAGGCCGCCGATGGCGTGGGTCACGTACTCGACCCGGCAGGTGTTGTAACCCACCGTCAGGTCCGGGTGGTGCCCCTGTTGGTGCGAGACCCAGGCGATGGCGTTGACGAAGGTCATGGTCACGTAGTGGTCGGCAAAGCGGAAGTCACGCCGCAGTTTGCCATCCACCACCCGCCAGTCGCTGGCGAGTTTGGGCAGCAGCGCCTCGATTTCACCGGCGGTCAGCGGCGGGATGCCGCCTTCGCACGGCTTGCACTTGCCTTTGGCGAGATCGCAGAAGGTATCGGTCATGGGTGTCCAGGCAATCGGTGTATGGGGTCGGACGAGCGAGCGCGGGCCGCACGAACGGTCGGCACGCTGCTCACTTGAACTTGTAGTAGGTGCGGTTGAGATAGGTGCCGATGTTCAACTCGTCTTCCGGGAACAGGTTGTTGCCCAGATTGGCGTTACAGGTGGTCAGCCACTGCGCGAGTTGATCGGGATTGTTGGCGCGACGGTCCGGCCGGGTGTAGATGCGCGCCGGATCGCCGTTGAAGCGGCCGGCATGACAGCCGTCGCACTGTGCCTCGTGCAGTTGCTTGCCGGCGGCGAAGTCGCCCTTGTGGAATGGGTTGGCAAAAGCCGGCAGCGCGACCAGGGACAGCGCCAGCGTCAGATGTTTCATCATGGCATGCTCCTCTCTCTCGTGCCCGTCAGGGCTGATGGTGCTCAGGCCCGCAAGGGTTGAGCCGTCAGTTGCTCATGAGACTCCAGTTTCTCGATTCGTTCCACCGCTTTCGGATGACTGTCGTGGAACAGCGAGTACAACGGGTCCGGCGTCAGGGTGGCGGCGTTGTCGCGGTACAGCCGCACCAGTGCGCTGACCAGATGGCCCGGGTGGGTCAGCCGGGCGGCATAGGCATCGGCCTCGAATTCGTGTTTGCGCGAATACAGGCTCATGAGCGGCGACAGCGGGAACAGGAACACCGGCAGTACCAGGAAGAACAGCGCCAGTGCGACGGCGTCGTTGGCCTCGGCGACGCCCAGGCCCGCGTAGAACCACGGCGCCTGTTTGAGCCAGGCCAGCAGCGCCAGCAGCGCGAGGCTCAACACCGCCATCAGCGCGATGCGCTTGACGATGTGGCGCCGCTTGAAGTGGCCCAGCTCGTGGGCGAGCACGGCCTCGATCTGTTCCGCGCTCAACTGTGCCAGCAAGGTATCGAAGAACACGATGCGCTTGCTGCGCCCCAGGCCGGTGAAATAGGCGTTGCCGTGACTGGACCGGCGCGAACCGTCCATCACGTAGACACCGCTGGCGCGGAACCCCGCGCGCGCCAGCAGGTGCTCGATGCGCTCGCGCAGCGCGCGGTCTACGAGCGGTGTGAATTGGTTGAACAACGGCGCGATCCAGGTGGGATAGACAGCCAGCACCAGCAGGTTGAAGCCCATCCACACCGCCCAGACCCACAGCCACCAGGCGGCGCCCATGATGCCCATGAGCCACAGCACCAGCAGGATCAGCGGCCCGCCGAGCACCAGCCCGATCAGCGCCGCCTTGAGGGTATCGACCAGGAAACCGGCAGGGCGCTGGCGATTGAAACCGAAGCGCGCCTCGACGCGGAACTGGCGGTAGAAGTTGAGTGGCAGTTCCACCAGACCGCTGATCAGCGCCACCCCCAGCAGCAATGCGGTGCCCGCCAGCAGCGGTGCGGTCAACCAGGCGCCTAGGCTGTCATGCAGCCACTGCAGGCCGCCGCCGAGGGTGAAGAACAACAGCAGGCCGGCCTCGATCGCCAGCGCGAGCACGCCGACACGTGCCTTTGCCAGCGTGTAATCCGCCGCCTTGTGGTGATCCGCGAGCGGGATGGTCGCCGCGAAAGCCGCTGGCGGTGCGTCGCGGTGCAGCCAGACGTGACGCATCTGACGCAGCAGCAACCACAGGCGCAAGCCGAACGACAGTATCAGTGCGGCGAGAAAAATGCTTTGAAATGAATGCATTACGCAATGTCTGGGTGACGTTTCGCGATCGATTATGCCACAATGGCCGCCCCCCACCGCGAGGCGCGCCGATGTCCCAAGACAAGAACCATCTGATCTGGATCGACATGGAGATGACCGGCCTGGATCCCGATCGCGACCGCGTGCTGGAAATCGCCGCGATCATCACCGACAAGAATCTGGAACAGGTGGCGGAAGGGCCCGTGCTGGTGGTGCATCAGCCCGATGCCGTGCTGCAGGCCATGGACAAGTGGAACCAGAGCACGCACGGCAAGTCCGGCCTGATCGACCGGGTCAGGGCGTCGACGCTGACCGAGGCCGAGGCCGCGCGTCAGATGATCTCGTTCCTGCGCAGACACGTGCCCATCCGCACATCGCCGATGTGCGGCAATTCCATCTGCCAGGATCGCCGCTTTCTGGCGCGCCACATGCCCGAACTGGAAGCCTATTTCCACTACCGCAACCTGGACGTGTCGACGCTCAAGGAACTGGCCGGCCGCTGGCGTCCGGAGTTGAAGGAAGGCTTCAAGAAGGCCAACAACCACACCGCGCTGGCCGACATCCTCGAATCCATCGAGGAGCTGAAGTACTACCGTGAGCATTTCATACGGTTGAGCGCGTAGCCGCGAGCGGTTAGCCTGTAGCAACCCAAGTCATCCCGCTCACCGAGACGCCCATGAAGCCCGGCACGTCGTTCGTCGTCGAAGTCAACCCGCGCATTCCACGCCGCCTCACCCGCTTGTCGGAACTGGCCGACAACCTCTGGTATGCCTGGGACCGGCCGACGCGCACGCTGTTCGCACGCCTGCATCCCGGTTTGTGGGACGCGGTCAACCACAACCCCAAGGCCTTCCTCAAGCGTGTCGACGAGGAACGCCTGACCGAGGCGGCGGAAGACCACATCTTCCTGGGCAATTACAACCGCGTGTTGTCGGCGTTCGACACCTACATGAGCGAGCCGCTGCGGCGCGATCTCAACCTGGCGCTGAAGCCGGGCGACCTGATCGCGTACTTCTGCGCGGAGTTCGGCTTTCACGAGAGTTTCCCGGTTTACTCCGGCGGCCTGGGCATCCTCGCCGGCGATCACTGCAAGTCCGCCTCGGACATGCGCCTGCCATTCATTGCGGTGGGGCTGCTCTATCGCCAAGGCTATTTCTCGCAGCGCATCGACAACGATGGCAATCAGGTCGCCACCTACACCGACTCAGACTTCGACGACCTGCCCGTGCACCCGGCCATGCGCGAGGACGGCAGCGAGGTGCACGTCAGCATCGAACTGCCCGGACGCATACTGGAGGTGAAGGTCTGGGAGGCGCGCATCGGCCACGTGCGCCTGTGTCTGCTCGACACCGATCTGCCGCAGAACACCGCGGAGGATCGTTACATCACCCACCAGCTCTATGGCGGTGACAAGCACACCCGTATCCAGCAGGAGATCGTTCTGGGCGTGGGCGGGGTGCGCGCACTGCAGGAACTGGGCATCAAGCCCACCGTTTATCACATCAACGAAGGTCATGCCGCCTTCCTGGTGCTAGAGCGGGTGCGGCGCAAGGTCAAGGGTGGCCTGTCGTTTCACGCAGCCCTGGAAGCCGTGGCCTGCAATACCGTGTTCACCACGCACACGCCGGTGCCTGCCGGGCACGACCATTTCTCGGAGGAGATGGTCTGGGACTATTTCCGCCACTGCTGCGAGGATCTGGGCGTCAGTCGCGCCGAATTCATGGCCATGGGTGGCGCGGCGCAGGGGCAGGACTTCAACATGACCCGGCTGGCGTTGCAGGGATCGCGCCACCACAACGGCGTGTCGCGCATCCACGGCAACGTGTCCTCGCATATCCTGTCGGACATGTGGCCACAGGTGACACCGGCCGAATCGCCGATGGACTACATCACCAACGGTGTGCATGTGTCCACTTTCCTGGCCCAGGAATGGCAGGACCTGTTCGACAACAAGCTGGGTTACGAGTGGCGCCGCCGCCTGACCGATGCCGCGTTCTGGACCAAGCTGGAGCAGATTCCCGATCACCACTTCTGGGCGGTGCATCAGGCGCTGAAGACGCAGATGCTGCACTCGGTGCACCACCGAGTCACCCAGCAGCACCTGCGCAATCACGGCTCGGTGGCGCATCTGGAGCGCATGCTCAAACACGCCAATCCGCTCGATCCCAACGTGCTGACCATCGGTTTCGCCCGCCGCTTCGCCACCTACAAGCGCGCCACGCTGATGTTCGAGAACATGGACTGGCTGCGCCAGATCATCAATGACGCCGACCGTCCGGTGCTGTTCGTGTTCGCCGGCAAGGCGCACCCCGCCGACCGGCCGGGCCAGGACCTGATCCGCCGCATCCATGAGATTTCGCGTTGGCCGGAATTCGAGGGCAAGCTGCTGATGGTCGAGGGCTATGACCTGGGCTTCGCGCGCCGTCTGGTGTCCGGCTGCGACGTCTGGCTCAACAATCCGATCTATCCCTTGGAGGCATCGGGCACCTCCGGCATGAAGGCGGCGATGAACGGCGTGCTCAACCTGTCGGTGACCGATGGCTGGTGGGATGAAGGCTATGACGGCACCAACGGCTGGGCGATCAAGCCGGCACCGGAATACTTCGACGATGCCCGCCGTAACCGCGAGGACAGCCAGGCTCTGTACGAACTGTTGCAGGACCAGGTGTTGCCGATGTATTACCGGCGCGACGAGCTGGGGCTGTCTGCGGAATGGATCCGCATGGCCAAGCGATCCATCATCTCGTTGCTGCCGCGCTTCAACTCCACGCGCATGGTGATGGAGTATGTCAACAAGTTCTACGGCCCCGCGTCGCGCCAGTGGCGTCGTTACTCCGAGGCGCAGTTCGCGGCGGCGCGCGACCTGGCCGCCTGGAAGGCGAGGGTGCGTCAGGCCTGGGGCGGCGTGTCCCTGCGGCGGCTGGAGGAGCCGCTCAAGCGCATCACCTACGGCGAGAGCATCGAGCTCAAGGTGGGCGTGCAGCTCAACGGCCTGGCACCGGATGATGTGCGTGTCGAAGTCCTTGTTGGGCGAGCCTCGAAGCAGGGTCAGGACCGCGATCTTCAGGCCGTGCCCATGCATGCGCAAAGCCACGACGGCGGCGAATGCCAGTTCCATCTGGAGCTGACGCCTGAGTTGTGCGGCAAGCTGCTGTATCGCGTGCGTATCTACCCCTACCACGAGCTGCTGACGCACCCGTTCGAGACCGGGTTGATGGTCTGGCTGTGACGGCATGGGGGCAGCAAGGGCGGGCATGGTGGCGGCCGGTGGCCGGTATGGCATGACCGGACGTCCATGACCGCGTTCCTGGCCGTAGGCATCGGCGCCGTGTTGGGCGCGTGGCTGCGCTGGGGGCTGGGCGCATGGTTGAACCCCCTGTATGCCACACTGCCGGCCGGCACGCTGGCGGCCAACCTGACCGGCGGTTATCTGGTCGGCTTTGCCATCGCCTGGTTTGCGCAACATCCGGGGTTGCCGCCGGAGTGGCGGCTGTTCGCCATCACCGGTTTTCTCGGTGGCCTGACCACGTTCTCGACGTTCTCCGCCGAGTTGTTCACGCTGATCTCGCGCGGCCAGATGCTCTGGGCGTTCGTGGCCGCGGGCGCGCATCTGCTGGGCTCGCTGGCGATGACGGCGCTGGGTGTATTGACCTACAACCTGCTGAAAGGATAGGCCATGGCTACCGTCTGCCTGCGCTTCTTCGTGCGTGAGGGTGATCGCCATGCCGGTCAGCTCACGCGCGACTGGCTGTTCGAGCAGGCCCGCCAGATCGGCGTGCCGGGCGGTACGGCGTTTCGCGCGGCGGCCGGCTTTGGCCGACACGGCATGATCGAGGATAGCTTCTTCGAACTCGCGGGAGCCCTGCCGGAGAGTGTCGAGTTCGCACTGGACGAGACGCTGGCACGGCAGTTGATCGCAGTCGTCGGCGCCGCCGGGCTGGCGCTGGTGTACGTCACGCACGCGGTGGACGTCGGCATCACCGGCAACTGAGCGAGGCTCGTGGGCGTGGAACTGCCCGCCGCCGACCATCTGTTGTTGCTGGCGGCCTCGTTCGTGGCCAACGGGTTCTCCGCGCTGTCCGGCGGCGGCGCCGGCCTGATCCAGTTGCCCATGTTGATCTTCCTGGGGTTGCCGTTCGGCGTGGCACTGGCGACGCACAAGGTGGCCAGCGTGTTCCTCGGCATCGGCGCCACCTTGCGCCATCTGCGCACGAGCCATCTGGAGCGGCGCTTCTCGCTGATCGTGCTGGCTGCCGGGCTGCCTGGCGTG
Source organism: uncultured Burkholderiales bacterium (assembly GCA_937949525.1). Lineage (GTDB taxonomy): Bacteria > Pseudomonadota > Gammaproteobacteria > Burkholderiales > Thiobacillaceae > PFJX01. The sequence goes on from CALEDT010000020.1 coordinate 47,410, forward strand.
GTGTTGGGCGCGGCCACGATCCTGCGCGTGCCGCCGGGCATGGCCACGTTCGCGCTGGGCGCACTGACCTTGGGGCTGGGTGTCTATTCGGTATTCAAACCCCGGCTCGGCATGACGCATGCGCCGCGCAACGAACACGGCCGCGGCCTGTGGATCGGCGTGGCTGGCCTGTTCGTGGTCGGCTTCCTCAATGGTTCCATCACCTCGGGCACGGGGCTGTTCCTGACCGTCTGGCTGATCCGCCATTTCGGTCTGGACTATCAACGGGCCGTGGCGTACACGCTGATCCTGTGCGGTTTTTTCTGGAATGGCACCGGTGCCGTGGTTTTGGGCACGCTCGGCACGGTGGCGTGGCACTGGATGCCGGCGCTGCTGGTCGGGTCGGTGGTCGGCGGCTATCTCGGCAGTCATGTCGCCATACGGCGCGGTAACACATGGATCAAACGGGCGTTCGAGATCACCACCATCCTGATCGGTCTGAAGCTGATGATTGGCGCGTTCTGACGCTGCGCGACGGACGGCGCCTGGGTTACGCCCGCTATGGTGCGGTCGATGGCGTGCCGCTGCTGTACTGTCATGGCTTTCCGGGCTGCCGGCTGGAGGCGGCCTTGGCCCATGGGGTCGCCGCCCACCTCGGTATCGCCGTGGTGGCTGCGGATCGTCCCGGCTATGGTTTGTCCGATCCCCGGCCGGGACTGCGCGTTGCCGACTGGCCCGATGACGCCGTGCAACTGTGCGACGCGCTCGGCCTGGCGCGTTTCGGCGTCATCGGCGTGTCCGGGGGCGCCCCTTATGCCATTGCCTGTGCGGTCCGCCTGCCCGCGCGCGTGAGCCGAGTGGCGCTGGTGGGCGGTCTGGGGCCGATCACCGACCTGCGCACGCTGGCGGACATGGCCGGGCCGTCACGCAGGTTGTTGTCGGCGGTATGGCGCCGTCCACGCGTGGCGCTGCCTATCTGGGCGGTGTTGCATCGGCTGTTGCGCTACACGCCGGCGGCGGTGTTGACCGCCATCGTCCGCAGGCTGCCGGCGGTCGACCGGGCAACGCTGCGCAGCCCGGTGGTGTTCGACGCGCTGCTGGCCTCGCTGCGCGAAGGCGCGCGCGGCGGCAGCGCGGGCAGTTGCGCCGACCTGACCGCCTATACGCAGGACTGGGCGATCGATCCAGGCCAGGTCGGCGTTGCCTGCGATGTCTGGCATGGTGAGATGGATGCGACCGTGCCGGTAGCGATGGGCCGACATCTGGCGCGCGTCATTCCCGGCGCGCGCGGGCATTTCCTCGCCGGCGAGGGCCACTACTCCCTGCCCGTGCGTCACATGGCCCGGATACTGGCGGACTTCGCCGCGTCACGGGCGAACTGAGGCGAGTTGCGCGCTTCAGTCGGTACGGGTTGGCGTCGCGGCCGCGCGCGCCAACGCCGGCGCGGCGATGGGGCCACGCAGTTGTGCGGCGAGGGCGCGCATGAAACTGCCCTGATGCCTCCCGCCGCGCTGGCGATGCAGGTTCGGCAATCCTTGCCAAGGCACGCCGGGCCGGGCGTGGTGGGCGCCATGCAGGTTGAAGTGCAGGATGCAGCGCGAGGCCCACATGGGCAGATCCAGATCGTGCGCGTAGCGGGTATCGTCCAACGGCGTGCCGTAATGGAACACGTTGTCCACCAGGGAAATGAGCAGGGCACGGCCGGCGAGCGCCAGTGCCAGCATCCAGGCGTGTTCGCCGTACAGCCAGAGGGCGAGGCCATAGAGCAGGAGCACCGCGAGCGCATCGACCCGGACCGTGGCCAGAACGCCGGGTTGCAGCACGCGTTCGGTCAGCGGCACCACCAGATCGCGCTCGCCGCCGATGCGCGCGGCCAGGCGGCGCACCAGCGCACGCGGCAGCAACAGCAGTAATCCGGCCAGCACCTCGTATACATACAGGCCGCCGAGCAGACGGAAGTAGTAGGCGAGGGTGAACGGCAAGCGGCGGTCGGCACCCGGCTCGAAGACTTCGCTGCGTTCGCGTTGCGTGCGGCTGTAGCCGTGGTGCAGCAGATGGCCCCAGCGCAGCAGTTCGAACGGGGCGCCGAATGGCACGGCCTGCAACCGCCCCAGCAGGTGATCGAGCCGCTTGCTCTCGGTCAATGCCCCGTGGATGGCCTCGTGCAACAGCGCCCAGCCCGTCGTGGTCAGCACGACCGGCGCCAGCAGCAGCCAGCCCCAGGCGGCATCGCGCGGCAACAGCCAGGCCGGCAGCGCCAGCAACGCGAACAGTTGCATGCCGGTCATGACCACGAACAACGCGAGGTTGACGAGGCGAGCGCGTGACGGGCTGGCGGGCATGGTCTCGTTTGATCGGTCGGGGGCGCCGGGTCCGCAGGTACGACAGTCCGCTTATACCGCGATCGTCGTTACCGTATCCACCTCGCCCGCATGCCGCCTCGGTCCAGCGCGTCAAACCAGCAGCCGCTGCGCTTGTTCGAGTCGCAGGCGCTGGCTCAAAGGGCGGATGTCGGCGCAGTATGCGAGCATTACGGTACGCGGTTCCACGTATCGCTCGTGCAGTTCCACGAGGTTCAGGCAATGTCCGCGGCCGGGTTCGTCGCCGGGGCGGATGATGTTCATGTCATCCACGCACAGTCCGGCGCTGCGCAGGAACAGACAGTCCTGCGGATGGGACAGCACGGCGGCGAAGATCTCCGCCAGGTTTTCGTCCTCGCTGCAGCGGGTGACCTCGCCGAGCGGGCGCAGGATGTCGTCCAGCGCCCGCCGCGCCGCCGGCTTGTCTGCCGCGGATGCCGTTCTCAGGCGCGCCAGGGCAAGCTCTTTTTCGCGCGTCAGGTGATCTCTTTGCGCGCGCACCCGGGCGACGCCGACGGCGACACGCTCCAGGAAGCGGTCGAACAACCACCACAGCAGGTTGTTGCGCGCCTGTTCCAGCGTCGGTGCCAGCGCGGCGACGCGGGCATCGCTGAACCACACCACCTCCTGGGGCACGTCCCGGTGCAGCATGCCGTCGGTCTCCTCGACGCCCAGCACGCGTTTGCGCTCGCGCCGCAGGCTGAGCAGCATGTAGCCGGACCGCTCGCCGCCGGCGACATACTGACGGATCTCCGCACTGGAACACAGGGCTTCACGCATCGCGTCCGCGGACGGGAACAGCGTGTGCATCAGCGGGTCGCGCGTCAGCCGCTCGGGGTCGAGCGTCACCGGTCCGGGCATCGCATCCGCGATGCTGCGCGCCTGTGCCAGCGCGGCGGCGATCGGTTGCCGATAGCGCCGCGGCCATCCCCGCGTGTGACGCACGCGCGGCGCCACGCGGTTGGCCGCGCGCGCCAGCGCTTCATCCAGCAGCGGGTCGGCCGCGGGACGCGCACGAAAACGGCTCAGGATTGCGCTGAACAATGCCATCGGTATGGTCGTGCGGTGATGTACCCCGGCCCAGGGTGCGAGCCGATTCGCCCGGTTATACCGTGGAGCCGGATCGGTGCGCCAGCCCCCATCCGCATGCGCCGGTGACTCGGCGTGCTGCAGCCGGGCGGGTAGAATCCGCAGTTCCAACCCGGTCTGGTTCACCGGGCGTGTGCGCATTCCATCCACCCCCGGGCGGCAGGCCGGTCGTCTGTATGCCCATGCCGCGCCCGGCGCGTGCGCCACACGCTCAACCGAACCGGTGATCGCGCAACCAGCCAGCATTACATGACCCAGCCCCGCTTCGTCCACCTGCGCCTGCACTCCGAGTATTCCATCCTGGACGGACTGCCGCGCCTGGACGTCGGCAAGGACCATCAGTGCGAACCGGTCGAGGCGGCGCGCGCCGATGGCATGCCGGCGCTGGCGTTGACCGATCTGGCCAATGTGTTCGGTCTGGTCAAGTTCTACGCCGCCGCACGCAAGCGGGGCGTGAAGCCGATCGTCGGTTGCGACGTATGGGTCGCGCCGGCGGCCACGTCGGACAAGCCGGCCCGCTTGTTGCTGCTGGTGCGCGATGCCACCGGCTGGCGCAATCTGTGCGAGCAGTTGACGCGCGCCTACCGCACCAACATGCATCGCGGGCGCGCCGTCCTGCGTCCGGAATGGTTCGACGGTGCCGCCGGTGAGGGACTGATCGCGCTCTCTGGCGGCCATCTGGGCGACGTGGGTCAGGCGCTGATCGGCGATGCCCTGGATACGGCACGCCTGCTGGCGCGGGAATGGGCCGCGCGTTTTCCCGATCGTTATTACCTGGAGGTGCAACGCGACGGTCGTCCGGAGTGCGAGCCGCACGTGGCGCGTGCGGTCGCGCTGGCCGAGGAGCTGGGTCTGCCGGTGGTGGCGACCCATCCGGTGCAGTTCATGCGGCGCGACGATTATCTGGCGCACGAGGCGCGCGTATGCATCGCCGAAGGCTATGTGCTGTCCGATCGCCGTCGGCCCAGGGTCTTCACCGAGGAGGACTACTTCAAGACTCAGGACGAGATGGCGTCCCTGTTCGCCGATCTGCCCGAGGCGCTGGAGAACAGCGTGGAGATCGCGCGCCGCTGCAACCTGACGCTGGAACTGGGCAAGAGCCGGCTGCCGGACTTCCCCACGCCGGGCGGCATGCCGTTGGACGATTACCTGCGTCAGCGCGCGCGCGAGGGCTTGCTCGCGCGCATGCAGGTGCTGTTCCCCGATCCGGCGCAGCGCGCCGCACGGCTGCCGGAATACCAGGCGCGGCTGGAGCTGGAGCTGGAGACCATCATCGCCATGGGCTTTCCGGGCTACTTCCTGATCGTTGCCGACTTCATCAACTGGGGTAAGCGGAACGGGGTGCCGGTGGGGCCGGGGCGGGGGTCGGGCGCGGGCTCGCTGGTGGCTTATGCGATCGGTATCACCGATTTGGATCCATTGGCTTACGCGCTGTTGTTCGAGCGATTTCTCAACCCGGAGCGGGTGTCCATGCCCGACTTCGACATCGATTTCTGCCAGGACAACCGCTGGCGCGTGATCGAATACGTGCGCCGGAAGTACGGCACCGATGCGGTGTCGCAGATCGCCACCTTCGGCGCCATGGCGGCGCGCGCGGTGGTGCGCGATGTCGGCCGGGTGCTGGACCTGTCCTACACCTTCTGCGATCAGTTGTCGAAGATGATCCCGTCGGCACCGGGCAAGAACGTGACGCTGGACGAGGCGCTGGAGCAGGTGCCGGAACTGAAGGCGCGTCACGACCAGGAAGAGGAGGTGCGCGAGCTGTTCGTGCTGGCGCGCAAGCTGGAGGGACTGACGCGCAACGTCGGCATGCATGCCGGCGGCGTGCTGATCGCGCCGGGCAAGCTCACCGACTTCTGTCCGCTTTACAACGCCGAAGGCTCCGATTCGGTGGTGTCGCAGTTCGACAAGGACGACGTGGAGAAAGTGGGCCTGGTCAAGTTCGATTTCCTGGGCTTGCGCAACCTCACCATCATCGATCTGGCGACGAAGTACATCCGCCAGCTCGATCCCGAATGGAACGTGGATCTCGCCACGTTGCCGCTGGACGATCAGGCGGCTTACGACGTGCTGAAGAAGGCCAACACCACGGCGATCTTCCAGCTCGAATCGGAGGGCATGAAGAAGCTGCTGGTGAAGTTGGAGCCGGACCGCTTCGAGGACATCATCGCCGTGCTGGCCCTGTACCGCCCGGGCCCGCTCGGCTCGGGCATGGTGGACGACTTCATCCTGCGCAAGAAGGGCAAGCAGAGCATCGACTATTTCCACCCGGACCTGAAGGAGTGTCTGGAGCCGACCTACGGCGTCATCGTCTACCAGGAACAGGTCATGCAGATTTCGCAGATCATCGGCGGCTATACGCTGGGCGGCGCCGACCTGCTGCGTCGTGCCATGGGCAAGAAGAAGGCCGAGGAAATGGCCAAGCACCGCGCGATCTTCAGCAAGGGCGCGGAGGCCAAGGGTTATGGCGCCGAACTGGCCATGCGCCTGTTCGACCTGATGGAGAAGTTCGCCGAGTACGGCTTCAACAAGTCGCACACCGCCGCCTATGCCGTGGTGTCCTACCAGACCGCCTGGCTCAAGGCGCATCACACCGCCGCGTTCATGGCTGCGACGTTGTCGGCCGACATGGACAATACCGACGGCGTCAAGGTGTTCGTCGACGATGCGCTGCGCAACGGCCTGACCGTGCTGCCGCCGGACGTCAACCAGTCGGTCTATCGTTTCGTGCCGGTGGACCGCCGGCGCATTCGCTACGGCCTGGGTGCAGTCAAGGGGACCGGCGAGGGCGCCATCGCCAACATCGTCGCCGCACGCGAGCACGGCGGTGCCTACACCGATCTGTTCGACTTCTGCCGGCGCGTGGATCGCCGCGTGGTCAACCGGCGGGTGATCGAGGCGCTGGTGCGCGCCGGCGCGTTCGACAGCTTGCATGACAACCGCAATGCCACATTGATGAGTGTCGGGCTGGCGATGGAATGGGCGGAAACGCAACAGGCGCATGCGGCGCAGGATTCGCTGTTCGGCGATATCGAGGCGCAGCGCTCGCCCGATCTGCTGGCCGCACCGGTGTGGACGCTGAAGGAACGGCTGGCGCAGGAGAAGCTGGCGCTGGGCCTCTACCTGTCCGGCCATCCGTTCGACGCCGACCGCGAGGCGCTGAGCGGCCTGGTGGACCGCGCGCTCAAAGACCTGAAGCCGCAGCCGGCGCCGCAGTTGCTGGCCGGCACCATCGTCGCGGTGCGCACGCAGATGACCCGACGCGGCAAGATGGCCTATGTGACACTGGATGACCGCAGTGCGCAGGTGGAGGTGGCGGTGTTCAACGAGATGCTCGAGGCGCAGCGCAATCTGCTCAAGGAGGACGCATTGCTGATCGTCGCCGGCAAGGCCAGTCACGACGAATACTCCGGTGGCTTGCGTGTCACCGCCGACATGCTGATGGATCTGGACGAGGCGCGCACGCGTTTCGCTACCGGGCTGAAACTGGCGTTGCACGAAAGTGTCGAGGCGCGCCGACTGATCGACCTGCTGGCCGCGCATCGCGACCGTGGTGACGGCGGCTGTCCGGTGGTGCTGCACTACACCAGCGCCACGGCGACCTGCGACCTGTTGCTGGGGCCGGCCTGGCGCCTGCGTCTGAGCGGGGATTTGCTGACCGCGCTGGGCGCCTTGGGACGCCTGGAAGTGCGCTATGCGCCGGTGCTGGCCAGCCGCCCGCGCGAGCGCGAACGGGCGGCGGCATGAGCGGGGCGGGCCGCAGGTGATGGACACCATCGACACGGTCGAAGCCATCGAGACGGTGGAGACGGAGGTGCGTCACCTGGCGCGCGTACAGGGCGAGCTGTGGACCGACCTGCCAACCGATCTCTACATTCCGCCGGATGCGCTGGAGGTCATCCTGGAAGCGTTCGAGGGGCCGCTCGATTTGTTGCTGTGGCTGATCCGGCGTAACAACCTGGACGTGCTGGACATCAACATGACCGCGCTGACGCGGCAGTACATGGAATATGTCGAGATCATGCGCCGCCGGCGTCTGGAACTGGCGGCCGAGTATCTGGTGATGGCGGCGATGCTGATCGAGATCAAGTCGCGCATGCTGCTGCCGCGTCCGGAACGGCACGACCAGGAGGAGATGCTCGATCCCCGCGTGGAACTGGTGCGGCGTCTGCTGGAGTACGAACGCATCAAGTCGGCGGCGCGCGCACTGGATGCGCTGCCTCAGCTCGGCCGCGATTTCCAGGCGGTGGAGGTGCAGGCCGCGCTGTTGGCGGTCAAACGGCTGCCCCTGGTCGGCAGCGAGGATCTGGTCGCGGCCTGGCGGGGTATCCTCAAGCGCGCGGCGCTCAACCGCCATCACCGCGTCGGACGCCAGGAGTTGTCGGTGCGCGAGCGCATGAGCGCCATACTGTTGCGTCTGCGCGGGTCGGGGTATACGCCGTTCGAGACCTTGTTCGATTCGCACGAGGGGCGCGCCGGCCTGCTGGTGACGTTTCTGGCCCTGCTGGAACTGGTGCGCGAGCGTCTGGTGGACATCGTGCAGAATGCGCCGTTCGCGCCCATACATGCCCGGCTGGCCGGCAATGCAGGAGAAGCGCATGGCGACTGACACCGGCCTGCCGGACGCCGTCGGCCATCCAGCCGAGCTCAAGCGCGTGCTGGAAACCGTACTGCTGGCCAGCAGCACGCCACTGACCCTGGCGGAGCTCAAGCGGGTATTCGACGTCGAGCTGTCCAATGATGTCCTGCGCCGCGCGCTCGAAGATCTGCGCGCCGAATGGCAGGGACGGGGCGTCGAGCTGGTGTCGCTGGCGGATGGCTGGCGTTTCCAGACGCGACCGGAGTACCAGCGCTACCTCGATCGCCTGAACCCGGAGAGACCGCCGCGCTACTCGCGCGCCACGCTGGAGACGCTGGCCGTGATCGCCTACCGTCAGCCGGTGACCCGTGGCGACATCGAGGACATCCGCGGTGTCGCCGTCAATACGCAAATCATCAGGACGCTGGAGGAACGCGGCTGGATCGAAGTGGTCGGACAGCGTGAGGTGCCCGGCCGGCCGGCGCTGTTCGCCACCACGCGGCGCTTCCTGTCCGATCTGGGGTTGCGCGCGCTGTCGGAACTGCCGCCGTTGCCGGAGGTCGCCAACGATCTGGCTTTGCGTCTGGAGCAGGAAGCCGACACGGCTGCGGGCGCCTGAGCCGGCAGGGCCGGGTCCGGCGACGGGCTTGGCTTTCGTGCCGAAGACATTACATTGCACTTTCGAGACCACGATAGAGAGAACAACATGCCACGCTATTCATACATGGGCCGCCCGCTGAAGGCACGCCCGGAAGAGATCGAAGACCGCAGCGAAAAGCTGCACAAGGCGCTGGCCGCCGCAGGGCTGGGTTCGCGCCGGGACATGGAGCAATGCGTTGCCGACGGCCGCGTGCGCGTCAACGGCGAGGTGGCCAAGGTGGGCGACCGGGTCAAGCCGGGCGACGTGGTCAAGCTCGACGGCCGGGTGGTGCGCATGGCATGGCGCAAGCACCTGCCGCGCGTGCTGACCTACCACAAGCCGGAGGGCGAGATCGTCTCGCGCGACGATCCGGAAGGTCGCCCGTCGGTGTTCGACAACCTGCCGCCGGTGCGGGGCGGGCGTTGGATCAGCGTGGGCCGGCTGGATTACAACACCGAGGGCCTACTGATCTTCACCACCGATGGCGAACTGGCCAACCGGCTGAGCCACCCGCGTTACGAAGTCGAGCGCGAATATGCCGTGCGCCTGATCGGCGCGCTCGATGCCGAGAAGATGGAAGCCTTGCTCAACGGTATCGAACTGGACGACGGCGTGGCCCAGGTCGACAGCATCGTGCCGGCCGGTGGCGAAGGCGTGAATCAATGGTATCGGCTGGTGCTGCGCGAAGGCCGCAACCGCGAAGTGCGCAGGCTGATGGAGCATGTCGGCATGACCGTGAGCCGGTTGATCCGCGTGCGCTTCGGCCCGATCGCCATGCCGCCGCGGCTGAAGCGCGGTATGAAGGAGGAACTGCCCGAGGCGGAAGTGGCGGAACTGCTGCGCTGGTGCGGTCTGGAAAGCGGCGTGGCGGCGCGGCCGCCGGCGCGTCCACGGCCGGACGAGGAGGCATCGGCCGCCGCGCGCATCGGCCATCCCTACCGGCGCAGGCTGGTCAACCGTGGGGATCGTCAGTCCTGAACGTCTGGACCCAGCCGCTCCGGCGCGCACGAGACGCGCCGGAGCGGCTGATTCGCCGCCGGCTCAGTCGGTTTTCTTCTTGCCGTTGAGCAGATGTTCGACCACCTTGGCCGCCCAGTCGCGCGCGCCCAGGCCGAAGGCGATGGCGAAGGCCAGGCCGATCGCGCCGAAGGCGATGATGAAGGCGGCGGTCAGCATCTCGCTGGCGATCTGCAATTGCTCCAGCGCCATGAAGAACACGAACACCAGCATGGCGTATTCGGAGAAAGTGGATACCGTCAACGCCCCGGAGAACTCCAGGTTGTTCAGCCAGGCGAACACCAGGCGGTTGATGAAACGCGCCAGGATGGTGCCGAACACCAGTACCAGGATGGCGACGATCACATTGGGGATGTAGAACACCACCTTGTTGAACAGGTCGGCCACCATGTGCAGGCCCAGCGAATTGGCCACGGTGACGATCATCACCAGAATGATCAGCCAGTATGCCAGGTTGCCCAGCAGCGCGGTCACGGACAGATCCAGGTCGCCCTGCTTGAGGAAGGACTCCAGGCCGGATTTCTCCGTCGCCCTGTCGAACTTCAGCAGGGTCAGCAAGCGGATGACGCCGCGCCGCACCACCTTGGCCAGCAGCCAACCGAGCAACAGCAATAGCATGGCGGCGAGCAGTTGCGGCACGAACGCGGCGGTTTGCGTCCAGAACGATGCCAGCGACGCGACGAAGATATCGAGTTGATCCACGGTCTGTTCCATGTGGTGGGCCTTCAGGTGCGAATGGAAATGGGTGGGGGCGGTTACGCAGAGCCGGCTGCGGCGAGCTGTTCGCGTGTGAGCAAGAATACCGTGCCTTCGCCACCCTCGACATCCGGCCAGTCGAAGGCGACGTGCGGGAATGCGGCTTCCAGTGTGTCGCGGTTGTGGCCGATCTCCACCGCCAGCAGCCCCGACGGATTCAGATGGCGGGCGGCATCGCGCAGGATGGCACGGGTCGAGTCCAGTCCATCCTGACCGGAGCCCAACGCCAGGGGCGGCTCGTGCAGATATTCGGCCGGCAATGCAGCGACCGAGTCGGCATCGACGTAGGGCGGATTGGCGACGATCAGGTCATAGCTGCGGTCGCCGAGCGGCGCGAACAGATCGCCCTCGAACAGGCGGATACGTCGTTCCAGGCCGTAGTCGCCGACATTGCGTCTGGCCACCGCGAGCGCATCGGCGGACAGGTCGACCGCGTCCACGGAGGCTTGCGGAAACGCCTGTGCCAGCAGCACGGCCAGACAGCCCGAACCGGTGCACAGGTCCAGCGCATGTCCGACGTCGCGCGCGAGCCACGGTTCGAAACGCTCCAGGATCAGCGGCGCCAGGAAGGAGCGCGGCACGATGACCCGGTCGTCGACATAGAAGCGATGCCCCTGCAACCAGGCTTCGTTGGTCAGGTAAGGCGCGGGCAGGCGTAGCGTGACGCGGCGTTCGAGGATGTCGGCCACGCGCTCGGCCTCATCCGGCAGCAGGCGGGCGTCCAGGTAGGGTTCCAACCGGTGCGGCGGCAGATGCAGGGCATGCAGGATCAGATAGGCGGCTTCGTCGTAGGCATCGGTGCTGCCGTGGCCGAAGGCCAAGCCCGCTTCGTGGAACCGCGAGGCGGCGAAGCGCAGCCAGTCGCGCACGGTGTGCAGATGGGATCGGGCTTGTACGAACATGATTGCAACGAGTCGGGCGCCGGGGTGCTTGGACTATAGCACCCGTCGCACGGGGGTTATGTGAAGCTTTGGACCATCACGGCCGGGTCAGCAGACGTTCCAGCGCAAGCCGATAGACCTGCGTCAGGCGGTCGAGCTCGTCGATGCCCACATGTTCGTCGATCTTGTGGATGCTGGCGTTGATCGGGCCGAATTCCACCACTTCGTCGGCGATACCGGCGATGAAACGACCATCCGAGGTGCCGCCCGTGGTCGACAGTTCGGGGGTGATGCCGGTCACCGCCTCGACCGCAGCGGCCAGCGCCTGCACCAGCGGACCCCGCGGCGTCAGGAACGGCTTGGCGCCCGATTCCCAGGTCAACGTGTAGTCCAGACCGTGGCGGTCGAGCACGGCGCACACCCGCGCCTGCAACGATTCCACGCTGCTGGCCGTGCCGTAGCGGAAATTGAAGCTGATGTCGGCGTGACCGGGAATGACGTTCATCGCGCCGGTGCCGGCGTGCATGTTGGAAATCTGCCACGTGGTGGGCGGAAAGTATTCGTTGCCCTCGTCCCAGGTCATCGCCGCGAGTTCGGCGATGGCCGGGGCCGCCAGGTGGATGGGGTTGCGGCCGAGATGCGGGTAGGCGATGTGGGCCTGCACGCCGTTGACGCGCAGCCGGCCATGCAGCGAGCCGCGCCGGCCGTTCTTCATCATGTCGCCGAAACGCGCGACACAGGTAGGCTCGCCGACGATGCAGGCATCGATGCGCTCGCCGCGCGCGGCCAGCCACTCGACCACGCGCACCGTACCGTCCACCGCCGGGCCTTCCTCGTCCGAGGTGATCAGCCAGGCGATGGAGCCGGGAGCCTGCGGGTGAGCGGCGAGAAAATCCTCCACGGCGGCCAGGAACGCGGCGATGGATCCCTTCATGTCGGCAGCGCCGCGCCCGTACAGTCGGCCATCGCGCTCGACCGGCGTGAACGGGTCGCTGTGCCACTGTTCCAGCGGACCGGTCGGCACCACGTCGGTATGGCCGGCGAAACAGATCAACGGCCGGGCGCTGCCGCGTCGCGCCCACAGATTACTGACGTCGCCGTGGTCGACGCGCTGCACGACGAAGCCCAGCGGGGCGAGTCTGTCCGCCAGCCATTGTTGGCAGCCGGCGTCGTCGGGCGTGACCGAGGCGCGCGCGATCAATGCGCGCGCGTAATCGAGTACCTTGCCGTCGGGCATGGGTGCCTACTCGCCGAAGAACGCGGCGTAGTTGTCCTCGCTGAAGCCGACCTGATACTGACCGTCGCGGTCCAGGATGGGGCGGCGGATGACGCTGGCATTCTCCTCCATCAGGCTCAACGCGCTGGCGCAATCACGTACCTGTGCGCGCCGCGCTTCCGGAAACTTGCGCCAGGTCGGGCCGTTGCGGTTGATGATGGCCTCCCAGCCGAGCAGGTCGCACAGTTCGCGCAGCGTGTCGAGCGGCACGCCCTGCTTCTTGTAATCGTGGAATTCGTACGGAATCTCGCGTTCATCGAGCCAGGCGCGGGCCTTCTTGACGGTGCTGCAATTGGGGATGCCGTAGAGTTTCATGGCAAACTCGCTGCTGATGAAGAACGCGCCATTCTACCCGTCCTCGCCGCCGCCCGCCTTTGCCGTCCGCACTGCCCGCTGGTCGGTCGATGAGCCGGCCATCGCCGAGGTACGGCGTCGGGTATTCATCGTCGAACAGGGCGTGCCGGAGGCTCTGGAATGGGAGGCGATCGATGCGGATTGCGCTTGGTTCGTCGCCGAGGCGGGTGCCGGGCTCGTCATCGGCATCGCTCGCCTGCGCGCCGATGGGCGTATCGGCCGCATGGCGGTGCTGCCGCCATGGCGCCGGCGCGGTGTCGGCGCGGCGCTGCTCACCGCTGCGTTGTCCGAGGCACGTGCGCGCGGCCTGGCCGGCGTGCATCTCGCCGCACAGACGCATGCCGTGCGGTTCTATGCGCGCTTCGGTTTTCGTGTCGAGGGGGCGGAATTTTTCGATGCCGGTATTCCGCACCGGCGCATGTACATCGATTTCGCCTGCGGCGAAGCGGGCATCCAACCGGTTTCGCGCGCGGGCGATGCGGTTGGGGATGAAGCCGCTCGTCGCATCCTGACCACGGAGTGAACCTGCCATGAACCTGCGTATCGGCCACGGTTACGATGTCCATGCCTTCGCCGTCGGGCGACGGCTGATGCTGGGCGGCGTGGAGATACCGCACACGCGCGGGCTGCTCGGCCATTCCGACGCCGACGTGCTGCTGCACGCGTTGTGCGACGCCTTGCTCGGCGCGGCGGCGTTGGGCGACATCGGTCGCCATTTCCCGGACAGCGACGCGCGCTACGAGGGTATCGATAGCCGCGAGCTGCTGCGTCATGTGGTGGCCCTGCTGACCGGTGCCGGCTGGCGGGTGGGCAACGTCGATGCCACGATCATCGCCCAGGCCCCCAAATTGGCGCCCTACATCCCGGCGATGCGCGCCAACATCGCCGCCGATCTGGGCGTTGACCCTGGCGCCGTCAACGTCAAGGCCACCACCACCGAGCGCCTGGGTTTTGCCGGGCGGGAGGAAGGCATCGCCGCTGAGGCGGTATGTTTGCTGCTGGCGAACTAGACGAAGCGGGCGAAAGCGTACGCCTGTTCTTCGCGTTGTGGCCCGATCCGGCCATGCGCGCGGCACTGGCCGAGGCGACACGGTACGCGCATGCGCTGTATGGGGGCAGGGCGACGCGCATCGACACGCTGCACCTGACCTTGCGTTTTCTCGGCGACGTCGCGCCGGCAAGGATTGCGCCGCTGTGCGCCGCCGCCGCCGGCATCCGCGCCAGGGCGTTCACGCTCGCGTTCGACCACATGGACTGCTGGCGCCATAACCGCATCGCCTGCCTGGGCGCCAGCGAGACGCCCGCACCCCTGGCCGAGCTGGTGGCGGAGTTGGAAACGGTGGCGATCGCGCTCGGCCTGAGTTCGCAGACCCGGCCGTATCGGCCGCACATCACGCTGGCGCGTCGGGCGACGTGCGGACAAGAAAATCCCGCGCCGCAGAAACTGCTCTGGACGGCGCGGGATTTCGTACTGGTCAGATCCAGTTTGCGTGCCACAGGAGCACGCTATCAGCAGCTCGGCCGCTGGCCGCTGCTATAGGTACACGTAGCTTTCCAGATGGCCCGTCAATTCCTTCACGGGCAATCGCGTGTAGTCCTTGTCGATGCTCTCCGATAGCTTGCTCCTCACCTGCCCGGGCAGACGACTGTTGACCAGCCCCATGAAGGGTGCCGAGGCCACGAGGATGAGCCGGTCATAGGCGTTGTTGACCCGACCTTCTTCCAGTTCCCGGGTGATTTCCTGGGCGAAACGCTCAGCTTCGTGGTGCTTGGGATCAGTGGCCTGCAGGAACGCGCCATGGCCGGTGCCGGCATTCGCGCCGGAGCGGTCGCTGACCAGATTGGAGGTTTTCTCGCGGCTCTCCGGATGAGCCAGCTCCTTGATCAGCGTCAGGCCCTTGTGGGGACCGCTGTTGGAGAAAAGCCTGGCCTGGCTTGCGTTGGCGACCATGATCCAGGTAACGGACATATACACCCTCCCACAAAAAAGACCGCGGTTGAAAAGCCCGGCGGGAGAAGATGCGTGGATGTCACGCATGCACAACTCGACGGGTATGTCACTCATGTGACGATTTCAGCCTAGCAGGGGGTGTTTGCCCGTCAAGTGGGGGCGCGAGCAGGCTCCGTGCCAGGCGCCGGTATTCGTCGATGTCCGGCGATGTAGCGCGCAGGCCCAGGGCCTGTTGCAGACCGATGTAGTTGTGTTCGAGCGAACGCCGGTACGACGGGTCGTAATGCTCATGCAACAGCTCGGCGATCAGTTCGTCCCAACGGCCGGCGCGCGCCAGCGCTTTCCACGCGGCGACGCGTGCGTGGCCGCGCAGGGCGATCAGGCAATCGAGCTGGCGCGCGAGGGTTTCCGGATCGTCGAGGAAATGCGCGTATTCGTCGCGTAGCAATGCGACCCGGGTGGGGGTGTCGGCGCGCAGTTCGATGCACGTCGCCGCGTGAATGCACGCGAGCAGGACTTCCGGGGTGTGCAGGGTGCCGATCTTGCGGCTCTCGGATTCGACGAATACCGGTCGCGCCGGATCCAGACTGCGCAACCGCTGCCAGATGCGTGTCTCGAACAGCCGTTGCGCCGGCTGCGCATGATCCGGGCGGGCGCCGAGCACCGAGCCGCGGTGCGCCGCCAGTTCTTCCAGGTCCAGCACCTGCGCGCCTTCCCGTGCCAGCGCGTGCAGCAGGCGGCTCTTGCCGACGCCGGTGGCGCCGCACAACACGCGCCAGTCGAAAGTCTCCGGCAGAGTCTGCAATTCGGCGAGCACATGGCGGCGAAAGGCCTTGTAGCCGCCTTCCAGTTGCGCGGCACGCCAGCCGACCGCACGCAGTATTGTGACGAAGGCGCCGCTGCGGTTGCCGCCGCGCCAGCAATACACCAGCGGGCGCCACGTGCGCGGACGTTCGGCGCAATGGCTTTCCAGATGGCGGGCGATGTTGCGCGACACCAGGGCCGCGCCGACGCGCCGGGCGGCGAACGGCGAATGCTGCTTGTACAGCGTGCCGACGCGCGCGCGCTCGGCGTCGTCCAGCACCGGCAGATTGACCGCGCCGGGTACGTGATCGAGCACGAATTCGCCGGGTGAGCGCGCGTCGAGAATGGCATCGAACGAAAACAGCGCGTCCAGCCCGACCACGTCGTCGCCGCGGCGTTGCGCCGGCTCGCTCATCCGTTGCGGTCGCGCAGCAGTCGCGCCTTCTCGCGCTGCCACTCGCGTTCCTTCTCGCTCGCGCGTTTGTCGTGCTGCTTCTTGCCCTTGGCCAGGCCGATCTCCAGTTTCACGCGTCCCTTGGTGTAGTGCAGGTTGAGTGGCACCAGCGTGAAGCCGGCCTGCTGCACCTTGCCGATCAGCTTGCGGATCTCCGCGCCGTGCAACAGCAGCTTGCGCGTGCGCGTGGGGTCGGGCTTGACGTGCGTGGACGCAGTCGGCAAGGCGCTGATGTGGCAGCCGACCAGCCAGACCTCTTCCTGTTTGACCACCACGTAGGCTTCCTTCAACTGCACGCGCCCGGCACGGATCGCCTTGACCTCCCAGCCCTCCAGCACGATGCCGGCTTCATAGCGTTCCTCGATGAAATAATCGTGGAAGGCCTTCTTGTTATCGATGATGCTCATGGCTCAGGGTGGCGGTAAATTCATGCTATTTTAACAGGCTGTTCCTATCCGCCCGACCGCCCTTCATGGCCGAAGTCGTCAAGACCGTACTGGTACCCTATTCGGCCGAGGAGATGTTCGTATTGGTCGACGGCGTCGAGGCCTATCCCGAGTTCCTGCCCTGGTGCGGTGCCACCGAACTGCACCTGCGCGATACCGAGACCACGGAAGCCACCATCCACATCCACTACCTGCAGGTGCGGCAACATTTCACCACGCGCAACAGCAAGCGCCAGCCGGAGGAAATGATCATACGCCTGCAACGCGGCCCCTTTCGCAAACTGGAAGGCTACTGGCGCTTCAGGTCGCTGGCGCCGCAAGCCTGCCGGATCGAGTTCGTGATGCACTACGAATTCTCCAGCACGCTGCTGGAGAAAGTGCTGGGTCCGGTGTTCGGCATGGTCACCAACAGCCTGGTCGATGCCTTCGTGCGCCGCGCCGAGCAGGTTTACGGAGAGCGATAGGGGAACGGCCATGAGCGGGCAGATCAACGTCGAGGTGGTTTATGCGCTGCGCGACCGACAGAAGGTCGTGCACGTGCAGCTGCCGGAGGGTGCCAGCGTCGCCGACGCCATCCGTAGCTCCGGCCTGTTGGCCGAGTTTCCCGAGATCGACCTGGACAAGAACAAGCTCGGCATCTGGAACAAGCTGGCCAAGGCCGACGCGCCGTTGCGCGACCATGACCGCGTGGAGATCTACCGGCCGCTCATCGCCGACCCGAAAGAGGTCCGCCGCCAGCGCGCCGCGGAAGGCAAGGTCATGAAGAAGGGCGGTGGCGAACTGGCGGCGGAGCCTTCCGCGTAGCGCCTGGGCACGAGCCGGCCGTCGGCACGAGGCTGCTCATTCGGCCGTGTTTCGGGGCGCACCGGCCGCCCACCGATCCGTACTCGGATAGTCCAGTTGCTCGATGCCCAGCCGCGCCTGACTGGATGCGCGGATGGCCAGGCGCAGTGCCGCGGCGCTGTCGCCCCGTGTCGCCGCCGCGCGCGCATCGCGCAAGGCATCGCGCGCCGTGGTCCACAGCGCGAACAGCGCCGCCGCCGCGGCTACGTCCGCTTCGGCGCGCGCCAGTGCCTCACAGGCCTCGGCGCTGACCGGATAACCCGGCGCACTTGGGGGAGCGGTGGGGGGTGCGACCGGCACCGTGGCACAACCGGCCAGCACGAGGGAGAGGGCAACCAGGCAACGCGCGAACGGCATCCTGCGACCAGACGACGGAAGGAGGCACCGACTATAACGCGAGTTTGGCGGCAATGCCGCCGCCGGTATAATGCCGTCTTTGTGCGATGGGGTTTCCCGACATGCGAGTCCTGCAAAAAGCACTCACCTTCGATGACGTTCTGCTCGTTCCCGCCTATTCCAGCATCCTGCCGCGTGATGTCACGCTGACCACCCGGCTCACCCGTTCGATCTCCCTCAATCTGCCCGTGGTGTCCGCCGCCATGGACACCGTCACCGAGGCGCCGATGGCCATCGCCATAGCGCAGGAAGGCGGCATCGGCATCATCCACAAGAATCTGTCGCCGGAACAGCAGGCGGCGGAGGTGGCCAAGGTCAAGCGCTACGAGTCTGGCGTGGTCAAGGAGCCCATCACCATCCGGCCGGAAATGAGCGTGCGCGACGTGCTGGACATCACCCACCGATACCGCATCTCCGGGCTGCCGGTGGTGGACCGGGCGGGCAAGGTCGTAGGCATCGTCACCAACCGCGACCTGCGCTTCGAGACCAACCTGGACCAGCGCGTGCGCGACATCATGACGCCGCGCAAGAAGCTGGTGACGGTCAAGGAAGGCGCCGGCAAGGACGAGGTCATGGCTCTGCTGCACAAGCATCGTCTGGAACGTCTGGTGGTGATCGACGACGACTTCATGCTGAAGGGCCTGATCACGGTCAAGGACATCAAGAAATCCAGCGAGCACCCGCTCGCCAGCAAGGACGGCTTCGGCCGCCTGCGTGTCGGCGCGGCCGTGGGCGTGGGCCCGGACAACGAGGCGCGCATCGCCGCGCTGGCCGAGGCCGGTGTCGACGTCATCGTCGTCGACACCGCACATGGCCATTCGCAGGGCGTGCTCGACCGCGTTCGCTGGACCAAACTGAATTACCCGGACGTGCAGGTGATCGGCGGCAACATCGCCACGGCCGACGCGGCGCGCGCGCTGGTGGATCACGGCGCGGACTGCGTCAAGGTCGGCATCGGCCCGGGCTCGATCTGCACCACGCGCATCGTCGCCGGGGTGGGCGTGCCGCAGATCTCCGCCGTCGCCAACGTCGCCGAAGCGTTGGCCGGCAGCGGCGTACCGGTCATCGCCGATGGCGGCATCCGTTATTCCGGCGACATCGCCAAGGCCATCGCCGCCGGCGGTGATTGCGTCATGCTCGGCGGGCTGCTGGCCGGCACCGAGGAGGCGCCCGGAGAGATCGAGCTGTACCAGGGGCGTTCGTACAAGAGCTATCGCGGCATGGGCTCGCTGGGGGCGATGCAGAAGGGTTCCAAGGACCGCTACTTCCAGGACAACGAGGCCAACGCCGACAAGCTGGTGCCGGAAGGCATCGAAGGGCGTGTGCCCTACAAGGGCAGCGTGCTCAACGTGCTGCACCAGTTGATGGGGGGTCTACGTTCGTCCATGGGCTACCTCGGCGCCGACAGCATCCCGCGCTTCCACGAGGTCGCCCAGTTCGTGGAGATCACCAACGCCGGCATCAAGGAATCGCACGTGCATGACGTGCAGATCACCAAGGAAGCGCCCAACTATCACGTCTGACCATCGTCCATCAGGACGAGAGGAGGGCGGCCTCGCGGCGTCCTCCTTTTTCATCATCGAGGCGCCCAAACCATGCATCAGAAGATCCTCATCCTCGATTTCGGCTCCCAGTTCACCCAGCTCATCGCCCGGCGGGTACGCGAGCACAACGTCTACTGCGAACTGCATCCCTTCGACGTCTCCGAGCAATTCATCCGCGCGTTCGCGCCCGCCGGCATCATTCTGTCCGGCGGCCCCGCCTCGGTCACGGCGGACGAGACGCCGCGCGCGCCGGATGTGGTGTTCACGCTCGGCGTACCGGTGCTGGGCATCTGTTACGGCATGCAGACGATGGCCGCGCAACTGGGCGGCAAGGTCATCAACGGCACGCACCACGAGTACGGTTACGCCGAAGTGCGTGCCCGCGGCCACTCGCGCCTGCTGGCCGACATCCAGGACCGCTGTGACGCCGATGGCAAGTGCTGGCTGGACGTGTGGATGAGCCACGGCGACCAGGTGGAGAGCCTGCCGCCCGGCTTCAAAGTCATGTGCGAGAACGCCACCACGCCCATCGCCGGCATGTTCGATGGCGAACGCCATTTCTACGGCGTGCAGTTCCATCCGGAAGTGACGCACACACTGCAAGGCAAAGCCATCCTCGGTCGCTTCGTGCATGACATCTGCGGCTGCGGACAGGACTGGAACATGCCAGACTACATTGATGAAGCGGTCGGCCGCATCCGTTCCGAAGTGGGCGCGGACCAAGTCATCCTGGGTCTGTCCGGCGGCGTCGATTCCTCCGTCGCCGCGGCGCTGATCCACCGTGCCATCGGCGGACAGCTCACCTGCGTGTTCGTCGATACCGGCCTGCTTCGCCTGAACGAAGCCGAACAGGTGATGGACACTTTCGCCCGCAACCTGGGCGTCAAGGTCATCCACGTCGACGCCTCCGGGCAATTCATGCACAAGCTCGCCGGCGTCAGCGATCCCGAGCAGAAACGCAAGATCATCGGCGCCGAGTTCGTCGCCGTGTTCCAGGCCGAATCCGCGAAGCTCAAGAACGCCAAATGGCTGGCGCAGGGCACCATCTATCCCGACGTGATCGAATCGGCCGGCGCCAAGACCAAGAAAGCGCACGCGATCAAGAGCCATCACAACGTCGGCGGCCTGCCCGAGGACATGCACCTGAAGCTGCTGGAGCCGCTGCGCGAACTGTTCAAGGACGAGGTGCGCGAACTGGGTGTGGCCCTCGGCCTGCCCCACGACATGGTCTACCGCCATCCCTTCCCCGGCCCCGGCCTGGGGGTACGCATCCTCGGAGAAGTGAAGCGGGAATACGCCGACCTGCTGCGCCGTGCGGATCACATTTTCATTGAAGAACTGCGTTCAAGTGGTTGGTATGACAAGGTTTCACAGGCGTTCGCCGTGTTCCTGCCGGTCAAGGCGGTGGGCGTGATGGGCGATGGCCGTACCTACGATTACGTGATCGCGTTGCGCGCGGTGCAAACCCAGGATTTCATGACCGCGCACTGGGCAGAACTGCCCTACGCGCTGCTCGCCCGCGTCAGCAACCGCATCATCAACGAGATTCGCGGCATCAACCGCGTGGTCTACGACGTCACCGGCAAGCCGCCGGGGACGATCGAGTGGGAGTGATTCGGCGTCTTTCGGCGTCTATCGGAAAGCGCTGCTAAGTTATTGTCCTGTATAGGGAAACGCTGAACAAATACTGATTTCGACGCATCCGGGAAGAACGAAACGCGCGGCGAACGCGATTTCGGGCATCGGGCGTTGTAAATCCTCCTCGGTAAGTCGAAATCGCTGGGCTTCCGGGTTCATTTGCCGTCTTTCATCGCCCCGCGGACGCAACTTGGGCATCAGGCGACAACAACCACTTGCGCGCCAGCACCAGATTGGCCAGGCCAAACAGGGTGAAGAGCTGC
>CALEDT010000021.1 GCA_937949525.1 uncultured Burkholderiales bacterium
TTGGTGACCGGTGAAAGCCGTATTCTAGGCGCCATGCCGGGTGTCGAAGTCGATCGACATGCCGCCCATGCACCCATGTGCGCCGTTCGTCGTCCATCCCCTTGGCAATGCACCGGCAGGTCGTATGCTGACGGCGTGGACCATGCCATCCGGAACACAACGCCTACCACGCATGTCCACGCGCATGGCACGGCCGGCACTTCCACTTGGCATAATGATTGCCCCCTATGGACCCCGCCTCTCGGCATGCGCCGCCGACCGGTTCTCGATGTCCGGCCGAAGGTAGGCCATGAACCCAGTCGGGGCAATATGCCGTTGGTGATAGCACCCACTGGACAGCGCAACGCCACCACGCACAGCCCGGTCGGGATTCTTTACAACGCGTCCGGCCGTGGCCGCTCCCGATACCCGTATGGCGACCATTTTTCCTACAAAACCATTGCGTTAGACACATGAATCCGATACTGGCGTGCTACTTGCTTGACTCGCCCAGGCAAGACGGTGAGGGCTCAACCGCATGGCCAGATCGCCCCCCTGCCGGGCAAGTTGTCCCCGGCTGAGGGAACCGAACCCCGGCTGGCGCCGTTTGCCGTGTTGCCTTGTTCCCCGGTTTTTTATTGGAAAGGAAAGCACCCATGATGACCAGACCCACCCGGATCGCCGTACTGATGAGCAGCCTCGGTCTGTTCGGCACCCTACCCGCCGGCGCCCATCATCGTGGATGGCCTCACGGCCTATGCCGAAACGGCTGCCGGTAGTAGTACACACTTCAGCGGCCCCAATAACTCCACACCAATCGTTTCCGCCTACAGCGCGGCTGCGGATGGCGACGCCTTCGCCTGGTCCAGCGCCTGGGGCAAAGTCGACGGCGTCTACGGTGTTGGCGCCGGTGTCGACGGCAACGACTTCGGCCGCGGGGCGTTCACGCGTACCTGGCAGATCACCAACGATACCGGTGTCGCCCAAAGCTACAGCTTCAGCTTCTACATCTACGGCGGGTACATGTACGCCAACGATGATGGCCACGGTGGCGACGGCTTTGCCGAATACGTGCTCGACATCCTGTTCGGCGGCAACAACCTGTTCCACAGCGCGGCCAAGGTCAAACGGGACGGCACGCTGACCCAGACCGGCACGGCACTTTCCGGCGCGAGCCATTCCGGCTCATCGTACGGGTGGGGTGGCACGTCGGTCACGTTGGATCTCGGCATCCTCGATCCGGGCGAGACGTCCCTGCTCCGGTATGACCTGATCGCGCACGCGTTCGGCGACTATGGTTTTGGTGACTGCAACGGCGGCTATGGCGGCAACGACGGCTATGGCAATGCTTTGTTGGCCGTCGGCGGGAGTTGCACCGGCAATTCCTACGTCCGCATGGGCGACCCGAGCGGCATCAACGCCACGCCGGTACAGCAACCGTCCATCACCGGTACGCCGCAGGCGGTTTCCGCACCAGGCACGCTGGGGTTGCTCGGCATCAGCCTCGCCGCCCTGATGGCGGTGCGACGACGCGCACGGGTGGCTTGAACGGGAACCGATCCAGAAACCCGAACCCTCGGCGGGCGCCTTGGCGCCCGTCGCTTTTTCACGCATCGTCTGCATCTTCATGGCCACCATCGTCCTCAACTGGGAACTGGGCGCGGACCTGGGCCATATCGGGCGCTTCCTACCGATCGCCCTGCGTCTGAAGCAACTGGGTCACCGCCCGGTGCTGTTGTTGCGCGACATCTCGCGGGCGGACGCACTGCTCACCCCGCACGGCCTGGAATATCTGCAAGCCCCCGTGTGGTCCGGCGCCGTCAGCGGCCTGCCGCCCGACATCAACTTCACCGAGACGCTGTTCCGCTTCGGTTACCTGCACCCGCCAGGGCTGTTGTCGATGTGTCGCGCCTGGCGCGCGCAGTGGGGTTTGTTGCGGCCGGCGCTGATGCTGTTCGACCATGCGCCGACGGCGTTGCTGGCGGCGCGTGGTTACGGCGTGCCGCGCGTGCTGGTGGGCAACAGTTTCGCCATTCCACCGGCGCAAAGGCCGCTGCCACGTTACCGCTGGTGGCAGACGGCGGTACCAGGCGAGGATGCCCGCCTGGCCGAGACCGAGCAGCGCGCCACGCACCATGCCAATCGGGTGCTGGGCGCGTTGCAGGCGCCGCCGATCGGGTGCGTGGCCGACATCTATGCCGGCGAAGCGAGCTTCATCACCGGCCGCCCGGCCTTGGACGTGTACGGGCCGCGCGCGCCGGACCGTTACGTCGGCCCGGTCAACAACGTCGAACATGGCGCACCGCCGCAGTGGCCGCCGGGTGACACGCCCGCGCTGTTCGCCTACCTCAAACCCAACTACCCGCATTTCGAGGCAGTGCTGGATGCGATGGCGCGCACTCCGGCGCGTTTTCTGGTTTTTGCGCCGGGTATGGCGGAACGCCTGAAGACCCGCCACGCCCAGGCTGCCCTGCGCTTGAGCGACGTGCCGCTGCGCATGCGCGACGTGGTTGCGCAGTGCCATGCCGTGATCTGCCACGCCGGCGGCGTCACCGACGTGGCGCTGGAAGCCGGCAAGCCGCTGTTGCTGCTGCCGACGCAGATGGAACAGACCATGACCAGCCAGCGGGTGGAAGCGCTGGGCGCGGGCGTCACGCTGGCGCGCGATGGCAATCCCGCCAATCTGGGCAAGCTGCTCAAACGCCTGATCACCGATGCCACGCTGACCGCGCGCGCCGCCGAGTACGCCGCCGCCGCGCGCAGCGGGCATACGCTGGATGGCGTCACCCGTATCGTCGATGCCTGCGTGGCGCTGTTGGCCGGGCAGGCACACGACGACCCCCAACTTGGTCAGAACCAGTCCATCTCCCGGTAAGGCGGCTCGTACTTGCTCAGGATATCGTAATAGATGCGCACGTTCTCGACGAAGGCACGCGCCTCGCCGCCGCGCGCGTAACCGTGGCGCAGCCGGCCGGCGTGCGACGGCCGGGCCAGCAGCGGCAGCACGTCTTTCATGTCCATCCAGGCGTCGGCATCCTTGCCCAGGCGCCGCGCCAGCCGGCGCGCGTCATAGACGTGGCCCATGCCCAGGTTGTAGGCCGCCAGCGCCAGCCAGGTGCGGTCCGGCTCGGCGATGTCGGCGGGCAGGCTGTCGCGCAGCATGACGATATAGCGCGCACCGCCGAGGATGCTCTCGCGCGCGTCCAGCCGATTCTCCACCCCCAGATGGTCGGCGGTCTGCGCGGTCAGCATCATCAGGCCGCGCACGCCCGTGGGCGAGGTGGCGTGCGCGTCCCACTGCGACTCCTGGTAGCCGACCGCGGCGAGCAGGCGCCAGTCGATGCCGGTCTCGCGCTGGGCCTCGTGAAAATGGGGGCGCAGTTCGCGCAGCAGCGTGCCGCGCCGCTCCAGGATGCCGGCCACGTCGGCTTCGCGCAGGCGGGTGACATGGCCGAAATACCGTTCGCGCAGGCGCACCAGCTCGCCACTTTGCTGCAATTCGGCGAAGAACGCGGCCAGCTCGCGTTCGAAGCGCAGTTGCAGACCGCGCTGCAGCAGCCATGCCTGCGGCTGCGCGCTTTGCAGGATGAATGCCGGTCGCAGGTTGGGGTGGAAGTTGCGGGCGATGGCCAGGCTGTCGGAATCGCTCAGGGCGCAGTCGGCCAAGCCCAGATCGACCCGTTCCAGCAGTTCTTCCGCGCCGGCCACCGGCATGGCGTGCCAGTCCAGCCCGGTCTCGCGCTGGGCGAGGAAGCGCAGATGCTCGGCCTGCGGGCTGTGCGCCACCACTTCCACGCGCAACCCGTCCAGATCGCCGATGCGGGCGACCGGCATCACCACCTGCCGGCACGCCACCCACACCTTGACCTGACCATAGGTCGGGCCGAAAGCATGGCGCGCCCGCCAACCATCGTCGGCGGTGAGCCCGGCCGCCGCGAGATGGGCACGCCCCGCAGCCACCGCGGCCAGCAGTTCCTCCAGCGTGTCGACGACGATGAAGCGGGTTTTCCAGCCCTGGCGCGCAGCGAACGCCGTGACCAGATCGTGTTCGAAGCCGACCGGCTGGTCGTCCGCATCGAAGTAGTAGGTGGTGGGGCCGCTGCGCGTGACCACCACCAGTTCGCCGCTTTGCTCCGGCGGCGGCACGACGGCTGGCGCGCACGCCGCGAGCGTGACGGTACACAGCAGGACGAGCGACAGGGCACGAAGCGGCAAGACCGTGACCTTCCCTGGTCATGGACATGGCGATGGACGGCATCTTAACCGTTCATGGCGCCGGCGAAAGCGGCTACAATCGCGCACTTTCCGCCCTCGACCGATCGCCCGGGGGCGAAGCGACCCGACAGGAAAGGTGGCAGAGTGGTCGAATGCGCCGGACTCGAAATCCGGTATACGGTTCATCCGTATCGAGGGTTCGAATCCCTCCCTTTCCGCCAATACCCGCGCCGCGCCTGCGCGTGCCATCACCAAGGTTCACCCAGCCCGTTCGCACGCGCGAGACACGCCGGCGCCGTGATGCGGTTGCCTGGGCAGGACGGCTGACTCAGCGAGCCCCGCCATGACGAACGCCGCAGGCACCCGGCACCGCCTCGCCAATCGACTGCAAACCGTCTGGCTCATCGCCGTGCTGCTGGGCATCTGCGCGCTGGCCGGCGGCCTGGTGTTCGGCACCGCCGGCGCCTGGATCGCCCTGGGCACCGGCGTGCTGGCCTTGCTCATCGAACCGGCCGCCGCCTCGACGCTGACGCTGCGGCTATACCGGGCGCGTCCCATCCAGCCCGCCGAGGCGCCGCAACTGTGGGCCATGCTGCGTGAACTGTCGGCACGCGCCGGCCTGGAACAGCCTCCCGTACCCCACTATGCGCCCAGCGCCGTGGTCAATGCGTTCACCACCGGCTCGCGCCGGCACGCGGTCATCGTGCTGACCGATGGCCTGTTGCGCACACTGTCGCCGCGCGAGATCGCCGGGGTGATCGCGCACGAGATCGCCCATGTGGTTCACGGCGATGTGCGCGTGATGGGCCTGGCCGACTCCATCAGCCGGCTGACCAGCCTGCTCGCGCTGATCGGCCAATTCGCCATCCTGCTGGCCCTGCCGCTGGTCTGGCTGGGCGAGCTGACCATCAACTGGTGGGGCCTGCTGGCTCTGGCCGTCGCGCCGCACCTGGCGCTGCTGGCGCAATTGGGCCTGTCGCGGGTACGGGAGTTCGATGCCGACCATACCGCGGCGATGTTGACCGGCGACCCCGAGGGGCTGGCCTCTGCGCTAACCAAGATCGAAGCCATCGCGCGCTCGTGGCGCGGCTGGATCCTGCCTGGCTGGGGCAACCCCGAGCCCTCCTGGCTGCGCACCCATCCGCCGACGCCGCAGCGTGTCGCGCGCCTGCTGGAACTGTCGGCGGCACGCCACGGGTGGCCGCGCGGGCTGCCGGATATCCGCTTCGTGCAGCCGAGGCCCGCCGCGCCGCGACCGCGCTGGCATGCGGGCGGCGTGTGGCGCTGACCGGCCAACACATGCGGGGCCAACGCACGCGGGGTTACGCCCCATCCCTGTCCGTGGCACCATGCGGGCGCAGAGCGGATGCCCGACCATGGTCCTGGATATCGATTACCCCGGCAAACACGTCCTGGTGGTGGACGACCACCCCGGCATGCGTGCCTCCATCCGCGCCACGTTGGGTAACTTCGGCGTGGTGCGCACCGATCTGGCCAACAATGCCCAGGAAGCAACGCGGCGCGTGCGTCAGGAGCCCTACGACATCATCATCTCCGACTACCACCTGGGCGAGGGGCGCGATGGCCAGCAATTGCTCGAAGAACTGCGACACGCCCGCCTGATCCCGCCGTCCACGGTGTTCCTGATGGTGACCGCCGAGGCCGGATACGAGAAGGTCATGACGGCGGCGGAAGTGGCGCCCGACGATTACCTGATCAAGCCGTTCACGGCGGAACTGCTGCACCAGCGGCTGAACCGCATCCTGCGCCGCAAGGCGGCCTTCGCCGCCATCCATCAGGCCATGAACGCAGGCAAGGTGGAACAGGCCGTGACGCTGTGCGACCAGTTGATCGCCGAACAGCCGGCGCTGACGGTGGAAGCCATCCGGCTCAAGGCGGAGCTGCTGTCGAGCATCGGTCAGTTCGAGCATGCCCAACGGCTGTACGAACAGGTCATCGCGCTGCGTCCGCTGCCGTGGGCGCGCCTGGGCCTGGCCAAGACGCTGATGCGCCAGGGCCAGACCCGTGAGGCGGAGACGCTGCTGCAAGCGCTGACCGCGGAGGCGCCGGATTATCTGGCGGCCTATGACCTGCTGGCGCGCGTGCAGAGCCTGCTGAACCGGCCGCGCGAGGCCCAGGAGACGCTGCAGCGCGCCGTACGACGCTCGCCCAACACCCTGCCGCGCCTGAAGAATCTGGGCGAAGTGGCGTTCGCCAACCGCGACTATGCGGTGGCGGAACAGGCCTATGCCGCGGTGGTGGAGAAAGGCGTCCACTCCGCACTGCGTTCGCCCGGCGATCATGCCCGACTGGCGCGCGCGCAGGTGGACCAGAACAAGCTGACGCAGGCCGGAGCGACGTTGAAGGCATTGCGCGCGCATTACCCCAACGACCCCAAGGCGGAGTTTGCCGCGCTGGTGGTGGAGAGTCTGAAGGAGACCCGCGCCGGCCATGCCGAGGCCGCCGCCGCCGCGGTGGACAAGGCGCTGACACTGAACGAGGCACATGGCCTGGCGCACGACGAGGCCATGACGCTGGATCTGGCGCGCGCCTGCCTTGGCGCCGGCCGCGAGGATCAGGGCAAGCGCCTGGTCACCACGCTGGTGCACAGCAACCACGAGGACGGCGCCCTGCTCGACAAGGCGCGCAATCTGTTCGCGGAACTGGGCCGCCCCGAGGATGGCGAACAACTGGTGCGCGACAGCATCCAGGCCGCCGTGACGCTGAACAACCGCGCGGTTCGCATGGCACAGCAGGGCGACATCGACGGCGCGGTGGAACTGCTCGAGGAAGCAGCCGGGGATCTGCCCGACAACGTGCTGATCCGGCTCAACACCGCGCATGCGCTGCTGACACTGATCCAGCAACGCGGCTGGGACGCGCACCTGGCCGCGCGCGCGCGCGACCATCTCAACCAGGCCAAACAACGCAATGCCGAGCATCCCAAGCTGGCCAAGGTGATCGGCCTGTTCCGCGACCTGGCCAAACAGCATGGAGTGATGAATTGACCACGGACGCCCGCCCCGCCCTCGAGCTCACCGCCCTTGCCGCGAGTCAGTTTCACGAACTGAAGAACCAGTTGGGTCAATTGGCGCTGGCGCTGGACGAGGTGGCGACCTCCCATCCCGACAGCGCCGCGGCGCTGCGCGAACCGCGTATCAACTGTCGCGCCATCGTCGAGCGGCTGGTACAGATCCTGACGCTATACAAACGGGACGAGGGGCGCCTGCTGCTCAACGTCGAAGCGCACGATCCCGCCGAGTTCCTGACCGAGCTGGTGGCGGAAACCCGCACCTTGTGCGGCCCGCGCCTCACCATCGTGGTGCGGCACGACACGGCGCCGCCGTTCTGGTTCTTCGACCGTTACCTGGTGCAGATCGCCTTGTTCAACGCGCTGCACAATGCGCTGAAGTTTGCCCTCGCCCGCATCGAGATCAGCGCCGAGGCGCATGACGGCGGCTTGCTGCTGGGCGTGCGCGACGACAGCGGCGGCTATCCCGCGCACATCCTCGCGGACCAGGGAAGGCAGCCCGGCCCCAGCGCGTCCGGCACCGGCCTGGGGCTGTTTTTCGCCCACAGCATCGCCCAGGCGCACGAGAATCACGGCAGACGCGGCGAACTACGGCTGACCAACACCGACGGCGCGTGCTTCCAGTTGTGGCTGCCGTGAGTCGGTAGCGCTCGCGATGACGGGCCTGTGCCGTCGCGCCGGCGCCCTTCCCCTGGATCACCGCGCTGCGCTGGCGATGACGAGCTTGTCGCGCCGCCAATGCCGCTCACGCGCGCCGCCAGGTCGTGCCTTTCGGTGTGTCTTCCAAGACGATGCCGGCTGCCTTGAGCTCGTCGCGGATGGCGTCCGCACGGGCGAAATCGCGTGCCTTGCGCGCCGCCAGGCGGGCCTGGATCAATTCGGCGATACGTGCGTCGTCATAGCCGGCATCCCCGCCGCCGGAACGCAGGTAGGCATCGGCATCCCGTTGCAACAGGCCCAGGACGGCGCCGAGCGCGCGCAGTTGGCCGGCCAGTTCCACATCACGGGTACGGTTGACGTCGGTCGCCAGTTCGAACAGCACGGCGATGGCTTCCGGCGTGTTGAAGTCGTCGTCCATGGCGTGCCGGAAACGCGCCGCGCGCGGTTCGTTCCAGTCGACCGCGGCCGCCGTCGTGTCGCTGCCCCTCAGTGCGGTATACAGACGGGTCAACGCGGCGCGCGCGTCTTCGAGATGCTGGTCGGAGTAATTGAGCGGGCTGCGGTAATGCGCGCGCAGGATGAAGAAACGCACCACCTCGGCATCGTACTTGGCGAGGATCTCGCGGATGGTGAAGAAGTTGCCCAGGCTCTTGGACATCTTCTCGTCGTCGACGCGCACGAAACCGTTGTGCAGCCAGTAGTTGACGAAGGTGCAGCCATGCGCGCCTTCCGACTGGGCGATCTCGTTCTCGTGGTGCGGAAACTGCAAGTCCTGGCCGCCGCCATGGATGTCGAAATGCGCACCCAACAGATCCGTGCCCATGGCCGAGCATTCGATGTGCCAGCCCGGCCGCCCCGGTCCCCAGGGCGAAGGCCAGGACGGCTCGCCCGGCTTGGCTGCCTTCCACAGCACGAAGTCCATCGGATCGCGCTTGTGCGGATCGACCTCCACCCGCTCGCCGGCGCGCAGGTCATCCAGCGACTTGCCGGACAACCGGCCGTAACCGGGAAAGCTCTGCACCGCGTAATACACGTCGCCGTTGTCGGCGGCGTAGGCGTGGCCGCGTTCGATCAGGCGGCCGATCATGTCCAGCATGCGCCCGACATAGTCGGTGGCGCGCGGCTCGTGATCCGGCGGCAGCACGCCGAGCGCGGCGGCATCCTCGTGCATGGCGTCGATGAACCGCTGGGTCAGCGCGCCGTAGGACTCGCCGTTCTCGTTGGCGCGTTTGATGATCTTGTCGTCGATGTCGGTGACGTTGCGCACATAGGTGACGCGGTAGCCGGAGGCACGCAGCCAGCGGGCGATCATGTCGAACACCACCAGCACGCGCGCGTGGCCCAGGTGGCAATAGTCGTATACGGTCATGCCGCACACGTACATGCGCGCTTCGCCGGGGCGAATGGGGACGAAGGCTTCCTTGACGCGGGTCAGCGAGTTGTACAGCGTGATCATGATCCGCCCTGCCTGGACCAGGTGTCCTTCAGCCCCACGGTACGATTGAACACCCAGGCACCGTCGGCGTCGTGGTCGAAACGATCCGTGCAGAAATAGCCCAGGCGTTCGAACTGCAGGCGGGTCTCCGGTTCGGGCGCCGGCAGGCCCGGCTCGATCCAGCCGCGCACCACACGCAACGAGTCGGGGTTGAGGAATTCGAGGAAATCCCGCGTCTTGTCGCCGTCGGGCTCCGGCACCGTGAACAGCCGGTCGTACAGTCGCGCTTCGATGGCACGTGCGGCATCCGCCGGCACCCAGTGGATCACCCCCTTGACCTTGCGGCCGACCGGGTTCCTGCCGAGCGTGTCATGGTCGATGGAGCATCGCAGTTCGATCACCGCGCCGGCGGCATCCTTGACCACCTGGTCGCAACGGATCACGTAGGAGTAACGCAGACGCACCTCGCCGCCCGGCGTCAGGCGCTGCCAGCCCTCGGGCGGGATCTCGGCAAAGTCGTCGCGCTCGATCCACAGCTCGCGCGCGATCGGCACCTCGCGTTCGCCGAACTCGGCCTGCTGCGGATGAAACGGCGCCGCGCGCGACGCAGTGACGCCTTCGCGGAAATTGGTGAGCACGACCTTGAGCGGGTCCAGCACCGCCATGACGCGCGGCGCGCGCGCTTCCAGGTCGTCGCGCACGGCGCTCTCCAGCACCGCCATGTCGACCACGTTGTCGGACTTGGAGATGCCGATGCGCCGCGCGAACTCGCGGATGCCCTCGGGTGTGTAGCCACGCCGGCGCATGCCGTGGATGGTCGGCATGCGCGGATCGTCCCAGCCGGCGACATGACCCTGCGTGACCAGTTGATTCAGCTTGCGCTTGCTGGTCACGGTGTACTGCAGTTCCAGGCGCGAGAATTCGATCTGGCGCGGATGCGAGGGCACCGGCAACTGGTCCAGCACCCAGTCGTACAACGGCCGGTGGTCTTCGAACTCCAGCGTGCACAGCGAATGCGTGATGCACTCCAGCGCGTCGGAGATGCAATGGGTGTAGTCGTACATCGGGTAGATGCACCACGCATCGCCGGTGCGGATGTGGTGCGCCCGTTTGATCCGGTAGATCACCGGATCGCGCAGGTTGATGTTGGGCGAGGCCATGTCGATCTTGAGGCGCAGCGTGCGCGCGCCATCGGCGAACTCGCCCGCCTTCATGCGCCGGAACAGATCCAGGTTCTCCGCGGGCGAACGGTCGCGGTACGGGCTGTCGCGGCCGGGCTGGGTCAGCGTGCCACGGAACTCGCGCATCTCGTCGGCGGTCAGGTCGTCGACGTAGGCCAGGCCCTTGTCGATCAACAGCTCGGCGTAGTCGTACAGCGCCTGGAAATAGTCCGAGGCCCAGCGCACGGGGCCGTTCCAGGTAAAACCGAGCCAACGCACGTCCTCTTGGATGGCGAGCGCATACTCCTCGCTCTCCTTTTCGGGGTTGGTATCGTCGAAGCGCAGGTTGCAGGTGCCGCCGTAGTCCTCGGCCAGGCCGAAGTTCAGACAGATCGACTTGGCGTGGCCGATGTGCAGGTAGCCGTTGGGCTCCGGTGGAAAGCGCGTGGCGATGGCGGCGTGCTTGCCGCTGGCCAGATCGGCTTCGACGATGGCGCGGATGAAATGTTGCACCGGCGCGGCGGCGGTTCGCACGGCGCCGACCGGAGTGGCTTTGTCGCTCATGACAGGATGGAGAAAAGGTGCGGGAAAGCCGCCACGGTTTTGAATTGTGCCCCGCCGAGGCTAGAATCTACGCGGGTTTTTCACTTCACAGAACGCCGAAAAGCATAGCACACATGACGCTCGCCCGTTTTACCCTCACGCTGCTGCTCGCCGCGCTGCCGGCGTTCTCGCTGGCCAGCACGGCCGGCCTGCAGGAAGCCAGCCAGGCGTTTCGCCAGGGCAACAACACCGCCGCCCTGAATCACATCAACGGCTATCTCGCCGCCAATCCCAAGGATGCGCAAGGCCGTTTCCTGAAGGGCCTGATCCTGACCGAGATGAACCGTCTCGCCGAGGCGGTGCGCATGTTCACCGAACTGACCGAGGATTACCCGGAACTGCCCGAGCCGTACAACAACCTGGCCGTGCTGTACGCCGCGCAGGCCGACTACGAACGCGCCAAGCAAAGCCTGGAGATGGCCATCCGCACCCACCCGAGCTACGCCACCGCGCACGAGAATCTGGGCGACATCTACGCCAAGATGGCGTCGCAGGCCTATGACAAGGCGTTGCAGCTCGATCGCTCCAACACCTCGGCGCAGACCAAGCTGGCCTTGATCCGCGACCTGTTCAGCCCGGCCGCACGCAACGATCCGGTCGCGGCGGCGCCCGCGACAACCTCTCTGCCGGCGGCAACGCCCCCCGCGCCGGCGGCGCAAGCCAAGGCGGACGACACCCGGCCGCGCGCGCCGGCCTCGGGCGATGCCCGGCAGGAGATCGAGCGTATCGTGCGCGCCTGGGCGGAAGCGTGGAGCGCGCGTGACGTGGACGCCTACCTGGGCTTCTACGGCACGGGCTTCAAGACGCCCAACGACGACCGCGCCGCCTGGGAAACCCAGCGGCGCGAGCGGCTGACGCGGCCCAACTTCATCCGCGTGACGCTCGACGAACTGCGCGTCAACGTCAGCGACGCCGACAACGCGCGCGTCAGCTTCCGTCAGCGTTACGAATCCAATCTGCTGCGCAACACCAGCCGCAAGACCCTGACGCTGGCGCGCGAAGACGGCGCCTGGAAGATCGTCGAGGAGCGCTGAACGTGTTTCGCCGCCTGATCGCCCGCGTGCTGCTGGGTCTCGGTCTGCTGTGCGGTGCCACGGCCGGCGCCAGCGACGTGACGTTCCCGCTGACCTCGCCGGATGCGCTGATCGCCAAGACGCTGCTCGACATCCGCGGCAACCGCCTCGAAGACGCGCTGCGCGAAGTGGAACGGGTGATCGCGCTGCGCCCGGATTTTCGCCTCGCCCACCTGATCCGCGGCGACATCCTGATGGCTCGCGCGCGCCCGCTCAGCGGCCTGGGCCCCGGCACCCGCGCATCCCGGGATTCGCTCAACGAACTGCGCGAAGAGGCGCGCGTGCGCCTGCTGCGTTACATCGACCAACCCGCGCCGGACCAGTTGCCGCGCGAGATCCTGCAACTGGCGCCGCACCAGAAGCACGCGCTGTTGGCCGACGCCAGCCGCGCGCGCCTGTACGTGTTCGAGAACGTCGACGGCGAACCGCGTCTGAAAGCGGATTACTACATGACCATCGGCCGCAATGGCACCGAGAAGCGGATCGAGGGCGACAAACGCACACCGGTGGGCGTTTACCAGATCCTCAGCCAGGTCTCGCAACAGCGCCTGACCGACTTCTATGGCGCCGGCGCTTTCCCGCTGGACTACCCCAATGCCTGGGACCGCGCGCTCGGTCGCGGCGGTCATGGCATCTGGCTACACGGTGTGCCATCCGACACCTACAGCCGCCCGCCGCGCTCCAGCGACGGCTGCGTGGTGGTCACCAACCCCGATCTCAAGGAACTGTCGCGCTGGATCGATGTCGGCAACACGCCGGTGGTCATCACCCAGCGTGCCGACTGGGTCGATCGCGCCATTTGGGCACAGACGCGCGACGACTTGCTGCTGCGCCTGCGTGACTGGAAAGAAGCCTGGGAGGCGCGCGACCCCGACCGCTTCCTGCGCCACTACGCCAGCGAGTTGGCCATGCGCGACGCAGCGCGCTGGCTCGCGGCGAAACACGGCAACATCCTGAACAAGGAGTGGATCCGCGTGGAACTGCGCGACGTCAGCCTGTTCCTGTATCCCGACGGCGACATGGCCTACGCCGAATTCCAGCAGGATTACCGCAGCGACAAACTGTCCAGCCAGTCGCGCAAGCGGCTGTTCTGGCGGCTGGAACAGGGCGAATGGCGCGTCGCGCTGGAAACCGCCGCCGAATCCCCGTCCTCAACCCGACTCGCCAACCGCTGATGTCCACCTCCCGCCGCACCTTCCTGTCCCTCCTGCTGGCCGCGCCGCTCACCGCGTGCGGTTCCGGCAATTCCGCCCCATCCGGCGCCGCCCCCGCGGCCGCGCCGCCCGCGCCCACGCCAAGAAAGGTCAAAATGGTCAGACTGCACACCAACTTCGGTCCCATCACGCTGCAACTGGACGCCACCGCCGCGCCCGAGACCGTAGCCAATTTTCTGATGTACGTCGAAGACGGGCATTACGAGGGCACGCTGTTCCACCGGGTCATCGACGGCTTCATGATCCAGGGTGGCGGCTTCACCGCCGACATGGTGCAGAAACCGACGCGCGCGCCGATCCAGAACGAAGCCGCCAACGGCCTCAAGAACGTGGCCTACAGCATCGCCATGGCGCGCACTCCCAACCCGCATTCGGCCACCAGCCAGTTCTTCATCAACGTGGCCGACAACGGTTTCCTGGATTACCGCGAGCCGTCGGCTTCGGGTTACGGTTACTGCGTGTTCGGGCAGGTGACGGAAGGCCGCGACGTGGTCGACCGCATCCGCAAGGTGCGCACCGGCATGCGCGACGGCCACCAGGACGTACCGCTGGAGAACGTCATCATCGAACGTGCCGAGGTGTTGCCCGACGCGGCCTGACCGGCCAACCGCCGCATGTCCGCCCGCGCGCTGTTCGCGTCCGACCTGCATCTGACACCGGACCGCCCCGACGGCACAGCCCGTTTTCACTACTTCATCGAGCACACCGCCGGGGCGGCCGGCGCGTTGTACCTGCTGGGCGACGTGTTCGAGGCCTGGGTGGGCGACGATGATCTCGCCTCCCCATTCAATGCCGACATCGTCGCCGCGCTGCGCCGGCTGAGCGATCACGGCGTCCGCGTCTGGTTTCTGCCCGGCAACCGCGACTTCCTGGTCGGCAGCGCATTCGCCCGGGCGGCCGGATTGAGCCTGCTGGACGATCCGACCCGCATCGACCTGTTCGGTGCGCCGACGCTGTTGACCCATGGCGACGCGCTGTGCACCGACGACCTCGCCTATCAGGCGTTCCGCCGGCAATGCCGCGATCCCGCCTGGCAACGCGCCGCACTGGCCAGACCACTGGCGGAACGGCATGCGCTGGCACGCGCGATGCGCGCGCAGAGCGAACGCATCAAGGCGGACAATACCCCCGAGATCATGGACGTCAACGCCGACGCCGTGGCCCGGGCATTGCGCGACCATGACGTGCGCCGCATGATCCACGGCCACACCCATCGTCCGGCGCGGCACACCCTGGTGGTCGACGGCCAGCCCCGGGAACGCTGGGTGTTGCCGGCCTGGTACCAGGGCGGCGGCTACCTGTGCTGTGACGAAGGCGGCTGCGAACTGCTGACGCTGCCTTGAGCCGGCTCAGTTGCCGCCGGCCACCGTGGTCAGCGTGTCGCGGATGATGCCCGGCGCATCGACGATGCGCATGAAGGTACCCATACCCACCGCCGGCCAGCTCAAGGCGATGCGGAAACGCGCAAACAGATGGCTGGCCTTGTTGTTGACCACATAGATCTCATACGGTAGCGCGGCGATGTTGTCCGGACCGGCGGTCTTGGCCCACCAGCCCTCGCCTTCCTTCGGATCGTTCATGGCCACGCCGAACACCGCGATCTTCTTGTCCGGCATGATGATCTCGTACACCTTGCTGGTACGCGCCACGTTGCGCGCCAGGTTCTCCTGTATGGTCTGCACCGCGTCCTCGAACGACAGGTGCTCCATCAACAGGTTCTTGTCGGACTCGAACCCCTCCATGCCGAACATGTACTGGTAACCGGGCAGATCCTTGCGGTCGACGTCGCCGCCGAAGGCTTGCCCTTCGCCCAGCGCGCGGGCGAGCTTGCTCTGCGTGGCGCGCACGGTACGGTCGGCCAGCGGATACTGTTTGCGAAAGTAGGCGCGCAGCCAGTATTCCAGGTTCATGTAAGACACCGTGCCATCGCTCTTCACGCCGATGCGGATGGGCGCGCCGACGATCGCCGCGCCGCCCAGATTGCGCACGGTGTTGAGTAGATCGCGGTCGGTGGCCAC
Organism: uncultured Burkholderiales bacterium; assembly: GCA_937949525.1. Taxonomy (GTDB): domain Bacteria; phylum Pseudomonadota; class Gammaproteobacteria; order Burkholderiales; family Thiobacillaceae; genus PFJX01. The sequence continues at coordinate 15,389 of CALEDT010000021.1, forward strand.
CAATACGCCGTAGCCGGTCAGGCCGGCCGGCTGGTATTTGCCGATCACGTTGAAACCCGCGCCGGTGAGCTTCTTTTCCACCTGGGCCATCACGTTGTTGAGGTCACCGCCAGGCACGCGGCCGCCCTGGAAATAAGGCGAGATCGCCCACGCCCAAGGGGCAAACGCGACCAGGATCAGGGCCACCAGAATTTTCCGCATATCACGCTCCATCGTCACCACAACGAAAAAAGGCCGGGGACCTGCGTCCACCGGCCTGCGCATTCTATAACCGACGGCTCAGAAGCGGTGACTGTACATCAGTTGCCAGCTCAACTGGCTGTGTTCCGACTGGAAACCGAGCGGACTGCTCTGGCTGACCTTGGGCGCATACGACAAGGCAAAGTTGATGTCCGAGGCATCCCCCAGCACATAGCCGAACCCGGCGGTGTAGTGATTCTTCACGATCGCCGGAAACAGGGGGTTCAGATAGGTCCTGGGTATCGGATTGTCCGCAAGGTTCACGCCGGCGCGCAACGTCAGCGCATCCGTGGTCCGATGGGCCACGCCGAACTGGAACACATCCTGATCCTTCCAGTTCTGATACATGGTCACGTCAAACGTCTGGTTGGCCAGCCCCATGGCCGCATTGCCGGCGGACGCATCGGACGTGAACGTCATGTGGAAGTCCTTCATGACCTCCTTCCAGTTGATGCGCTTGTAATCGGCCACCACCATCCAGCGGTCATCGGGCTTCACGGCGATGCCGATTCCATACGTCTCGGGCCACTGGAAATCATGGATCGCGATCTTGCCGGTCACCGGAATCGACATGAAACCCGGCCCGCCCGTCGGCCCGCCACCCGGTACGTTCATGTCCACGTTCATGGTCATCACCGCATTGCCCTTGAAGTCCGACATGGACGTCTTGTTGTGATAGGTGGCGCCGATGCTGACGTTGGGTGCCACTTTCCAGACGATGCCGAGTTTGCCCGCCCAACCGCTACCGGTGACCTTCTGTACGAACTTGTTCTTGTTGCCGAATTCGAAGCTCGCCCAGTTGATGTCCTGGATGCAGGCTGGTGCAATCCCAGGGCAGGCCCCTCCCAAAGAGGCATCCATCATCCCGTTCAGCGTGGGCAACATGGAACTAGACGCTGCGTTGACCCGACCGAAATTCTGTGCTAGCGGATTCATGAAATCCGCCAGCATGGCACCGCCGAGCGGCATCATCATGTCCAGCCCGCCCCATACGAAATCCAGCGAGCCCCCCAGCGTCAACGCATCGTTGACGTTGTAGGCCAGCGGCAGGATGAAACGGCCGACGCCCAGTTCACTGCGCGATTCCCGCCCCGAAGGCCCCGCCGTTCCGAAAACGCCGCCAGAACCGGCGAACACCATCGACTGATAACCGCTGACCCAGGAGTTGCGGCCGTACTCGGTGCCCATGCCGCCTTGGGCGAACATGGCCGCGCCGAAGGTCAGGTCACCGTTCTTCCTCACATAGCCGAACGCCGGCATGAAATAGGCATCACCGTCCGATTCCGCAGTCGGCATGCCGGCCATCTTGGCCTCCACGTTGGGTCCTAGCATGCCCAGCGCGACATCCAGGCGGGCGCCATTGCCCATCAGTCCAAGCGTGGCCGGGTTGTTCATGACGGCGGCGGAACCGTTGTCATAGGCCATCGAGGCCCCGCCCATCGCCAGCGCGATCGGGCCATAGCCTTCCAGATTCATGCCATTGGTGGCCAGTGCCGAACCGGCAAAGCCGATTCCGGCCAAAGCAAGCAGTAACCGGGTTTTACGCATGTGTCTCCTCCTCGAGAGCGGTGTGCATGGAAATTGTGCAATGTGACCTACTTACGGCATGGCGGATGCTAATCACCGCGCCATACCCCTGCAACAGAATCCATGCAATCAGCGGTTTTCAGATAAAAAAACCCGCCGGCAGGCCGGCGGGCGAATTCGCTGGGACGGGAGTAGGAGACCCGTTACTCAGGCCGTGGCAGGGGAGGCATCACCGTGCAGCACGGCGATGGGACGCGTCTCCCGCTTGCCTATGGTCAGGAGGTCCCAGGCGAGCAACACATAACCGGCGGCGAACACCCAGCCGAAGATCTGGCGCCACCACATGCCTTGCAGGAACCACGGATGCGCCTGCGCGGTGAAGTAGCCCATCCAGGTAGAACCTTCGATGGCGCGTTCGATGAACGACTGCTGGTAACCGGCCACCAGCATGCCCATGACCATGCCGATCATGCCGATGTGCAGCAGCGCCAGTGACCATTTCCACTTCCAGTCGCCCGCCATGTTGCCACTCATCCACACGTTGCCGCGCCACTTCTGCATGGCCAGGTAGAAGAAGGCGATGACGATGGTGGCATAGGCGCCGAAGAACGCCAGATGGCCATGCGACGGGGTCCACTGCGTGCCATGGGTGAACAGGTTGATCTGCGGCAGCGTGTGCATGAAGCCCCACACGCCGGCGCCGAAGAAGTTGCCGAAGGCATGGGCGATGGTCCAGCCGAGCACCGGATGGTTGTTGTTCTTCATCTTGTGCGCGCCCGAGTCGAACACCGCGTGCACCACCATGGCCACCAGCGGGATCGGTTCCAGCGCGGAGAAGAAGCCGCCGATGGTGAACCAGTACTCCGGCGTGCCGATCCAGAAATAATGGTGGCCCAGGCCGAGGATGCCGGAACCGAACATCAGCGCGACTTCGATGTACAACCAGGTCTCGACGATCTTGCGGCGCACGCCCAGGGTCTTGATCAGCGCGTAGGCCATCAGGCAGCCGACCATGACCTCCCAGGTGGCCTCCACCCACAGGTGGATCACCCACCACCACCAGAACTGATCGACCGAGATGTTGGGGGTGTAGAACATGCCGGCGAGATACAGGCCGGCCAGTGCCACCAGGTCGAGCACCAGCACGCCGCCGATGCCGGTGTAGCGCCCCTTGGTGAAGGTGGCGACGACGTTGAAGAAGAACACCAGCACGCACACGACGATGCCGATGTCGGCCCAGCGCGGCGCCTCGATGTATTCGCGGCCTTCGTTGATCAGCCAGATCGACGATTTCTCGCCCGGACCGATCTGCACCACCAGGTAGACCACGACCACGGCGGCGACCGCCAGCGTGAAGATCCAAAAGATCAGGTTGCCCAGCTTGATGCCCACCACCGGTGAGCCGGCCTCGTCCTCCAGCAGCCAGTACACCGAGCCGATGAAACCGAACAGCAGCCACACCACCAACGCATTGATGTGCACCATGCGGTTGACGGAGAAGTCCAGCACGCCGAACAGGAAGTCCGGGTTCAGATATTGCAGTCCGGCAAGCAGACCGAACAGAATCTGCGCGCCGAACAGGATGAAGGCGACGGTGAAATATTTCACCGCCAGTTTCTGGCCGCCGTTCAGATTGGCGCCATCCAGTACTCCGAGTGCTGCCATCTCAGTTCTCCTGATCCAAGGGTTTGAAGTTATAGGGGAAGCCGTTGGTGTCGATGGATGACATCCACTTCAGGAAGGCCACCGTGGCGCGCGCTTCCTCTTCCGTGATCTTCAGGTTGGGCATGCGCCGGCCGAGCACGTTGTGCAGACGCTCCTGCGGGTTCATCAGAAACTCGACCATGGATTGCTCGCGCACTTCCTTCGAGCCCCATGCCGGGTCCAGCCAGGCCTTGGTCAGATCCGGCGCGTAGTAGGCGCCGTTGCCGAGCAGCGTGTGGCAGTTCATGCAGTTCTTGGCCTGCACCGTGAGCTTGCCCTTGGACACCATCGCCGCGGCCTGCTCCTCGGTGAGCATCTGGCCGAACAGCGGCTCTTCCGGTCCGATCACCGGCACCTGGAAATTGCGCTTCTCGTCGAACACGTAATCGACACGGTGATTGATCACCGAATACGCCGGCACGCGCTTGGTGCCGGCGGTGATCTGGGACATGGTGTCGAACGTGAGAAAGATGAGCGCGACGAATGAGCCGGCCGTGACCCAGATGGCGGTCTTGCGCCAAAAGGACTCGGATGCCCACCACAGTGCTTCGGTCTGCGACATGGTTCTGCCTCCTGAGATTACCGCTGTTGATAAACCTTGACGGGTGACGTTTCAGCCGTCACCCCTTCGCCCGTGTCGTGGCCGTCGGCATGGGTGCCGACGCACAGGTACCAGATGGCATGCGGCGCCAGCAGGTAGCCGACCAGCATGAGCAGCACGATGAGAGTCCAGAAACCGTTGCTGAACAGATTGGCGGCGAACGCCAGCGTCAGCACCGCGGCGAACAAACCCAGGTAGGCGGCGTAGGTCAGCACCATCATGCGCGGCCGCCGGTGCAGCCGGGCATAGGCGAACAGCAAGGCGTACAGCGCGCCGAACACGATCACCGAAGCCGCGCTGAAAAACACGGTGAAAAAATTGGCCATGGCCACGGGTTCGATCATCGCCTGCTCCTGCACGGGTTTCGGGGTGCGGCGGATGTTAGGAGGCATACCCGAGCAAAGCGTTTGACTTTTATCAACCTTTCCCCGCCCTTTCGCCCAAGGCTTGACTTTCATCAAAATCGGCGCGTGCTCGCACCTTCGGGTTGACTTTGATCAAGGCCCGCGCAGTCCTCGTTGGCGCAAGGTTGCTCCCCATGCCGTTCCGTCTTTTTGCCACGTTGTCCAACAGGAGGGCAGTTACATGAAGCAGGTGCTCGCAGGCGTGATGATGGCGGCGCTGCCGCTGGCGGTTTCCTCGGTGTTCGCACAATCCCCGGCGCATTCGGGCTCGCCGGAAGCGACCTACATGCAGGGTGGCGGCTCGCCGCTGGCCAAGGTCGAGATGTACCAGTCCAACGACCCCAAGGCACCGCCGATGACCAAGGAAGAGTTCGAGATCGGCCGGCAGATCTATTTCGACCGCTGCGCGGGTTGCCACGGCGTGCTGCGCAAGGGTGCCACCGGCAAGCCGCTGCTGCCGGGGGACATGCAGAAACTGGGCACGGAAAGCCTGAAGATCTTCACCTACTACGGCACGCCCGGCGGCATGCCCGGTTTCGGCACCGCCAAGGAGATGAGCGACCAGGAAATCGACATCATGGCGCGCTACATCCAGCAGCCGCCACCGCTGCCGCCGGAATGGGGCATGAAGGAGATGCGCGCGAGCTGGAACCTGATCGTGCCGGTGGAGAAACGGCCGAAGCGGCAGATGAACAAGATCAATCTGTCCAACGTGTTCTCGGTGACGCTGCGCGATACCGGCGAGGTGGCGCTGATCGACGGCGATACCAAGAAGATCGTCACCGTCCTGAAGACCGGCTTCGCCGTGCATATCTCGCGCCTGTCCAAGTCCGGCCGCTACCTGTACACCACCGGGCGGGACGGTCTGATCAACCTGATCGACCTGTGGATGGAAACGCCGCAGACCGTGGCCACCATCCGCACCGGCTCGGACGCGCGTTCCATCGACACCTCCAAGTTCAAGGGCTACGACGACAAGATCGCCATCGCCGGCACCTACTGGCCGCCGGCTTACGTGCTGATGGACGGCTTCACGCTGGAGCCGTTGAAGATCATGTCCACGCGCGGCTACACCTATGACGAGCAGGAATACCACCCGGAGCCACGCGTCGCCTCCATCGTCTCGTCGCATATCAAACCGGAGTTCGTGGTCAACGTGAAGGAGACCGGCAAGATCCTGCTGGTGAACTACAGCGACATCAAGAACCTGAAGACCACCGAGATCGAGGCCGAGCGCTTCCTGCACGACGGCGGCTGGGACGCCTCCAAGCGCTACTTCCTGGTGGCCGCCAACATGCGCGACACCATCTCCGTGGTGGACACCAAGGAAGGCAAGCTGGCCGCCAACGTGAAGGTGGGCACCAAGCCCCACCCGGGCCGCGGTGCCAACTGGAAGGACGTGAAGTACGGCCCGGTCTGGGCCACCGGTCACCTGGGCGACGACACCGTGGCGGTGATCGGCACCGACCCGGACAAGCACAAGGAAAACGCCTGGAAGGTGGTACGCAGCCTGAAGAACCACGGCAACGGCTCGCTGTTCATCAAGACCCATCCCAAGTCCAACAACCTGTGGGTGGACGCGGCGCTGTCGCCGGACGAGGAGGCGCAGCAGTCGGTGTCGGTGTTCGACCTGAAGAACCTGGACAAGCCGGCACAGGTGATCAACATCGCCAAGCTGGCCGGCATCAGCAAGGGCCGCGTCACCCATCCGGAATACAACCGCTACGGCGACGAGGTGTGGTTCTCGGTGTGGGGGCCGAAGGACGGCGAGTCGGCCATCGTGGTCATGGACGACAAGACGCGCAAGCTCAAGACGGTGATCAAGGACAAGCGCCTGGTCACGCCCACCGGCAAGTTCAACGTCTACAACACCCAGCACGACGTGTATTGATGTCGCCGGCCGCACACCC
>CALEDT010000022.1 GCA_937949525.1 uncultured Burkholderiales bacterium
CGCAAGATCAAGGCCGCGCAATACGTCGCCGCGCATCCGGGCGAAGTCTGCCCGGCCAAGTGGAAGGAAGGCGAAGCCACGCTGGCGCCGTCGCTGGATCTGGTCGGCAAGATCTGACTGGATTTCCCTCACCCCCAGCCCCTCTCCCGCAAGCGGGGGAGGGGACCCACCCAAAGCACAACACCAAGCCGCCACCGGCGGAGACGGCTTCGTATTGCCCTTTGCTTCAGGAGAACCGCCATGCTCGACGCCAACATCAAGACCCAGTTGAAGGCCTATCTGGACAAGCTCGTGCACCCCATCGAGCTGGTCGCCTCGCTCGACGACAGCGCCAAGTCTGCCGAAATGCGCGCCTTGCTGGAGGACATCGCCAGTTACTCGCCCAAGGTCGCCCTGCTGGAGAATGGCTGCGACGCCCGCCGCCCGTCGTTCAGCGTCGGTCGCGTCGGCCAGCCCGCGCGCATCCGCTTCGCCGGCTTGCCGATGGGCCACGAATTCAGCTCGCTGATCCTCGCCCTGCTGCAAGCCAGCGGCTACGCGCCGAAGCTCGACGACGGGCAGATCGCGCAGGCGCGGGCGATCCGTGGCGAGTTCCGCTTCGAGACCTACATCTCGCTGTCCTGCCACAACTGTCCGGACGTGGTGCAGGCGCTCAACACGCTGGCGGTGCTGAATCCCGGCATCCAGCACGTGATGATCGACGGCGCGCTGTTCCAGGACGAGGTCGAGGCGCGCCAGATCATGGCCGTGCCCACGGCGTATCTGAACGGCGAAGTGTTCGGCAACGGCCGCATGGGCATCGAGGAAATCCTCGCCCGGATCGACACCGGCGCCGAGGCGCGCGTAGCGGCGCGCCTGGCGGAACAGGCGCCGTACGACGTGCTGGTGGTGGGCGGTGGCCCGGCGGGTGCCGCGGCGGCGGTCTACGCCGCGCGCAAGGGCATCCGCACCGGCGTGCTGGCGGAGCGCTTCGGCGGCCAGGTGATGGACACCCTGGCGATCGAGAACCTGATCTCGGTGCCGCACACCGACGGCCCGAAGCTGGCGCGCGCGCTGGAGGAACACGTCCGCGAATACGACGTGGAGATCCTCAATCTGCAACGTGCCGAGGCGCTCATGCCTGGCGAAGCCGGTGGCCTGCACGAAGTCCGCCTGGCCAACGGCGCGGTGCTGAAGGCGAAGAGCGTGATCCTCGCCACCGGCGCGCGCTGGCGCGAGCTCAACGTGCCCGGCGAACGTGAATATCGCGGCAAGGGCGTGGCCTACTGCCCGCACTGCGACGGTCCGCTGTTCAAGGGTAAGCACGTCGCCGTGGTCGGCGGCGGCAATTCCGGCGTCGAGGCGGCGATCGACCTCGCCGGCATCGTCGGCCACGTCACGCTGCTGGAATTCGGCGACGCGCTGCGCGCCGACGCGGTGCTGCAAAGCAAGCTGCACAGCCTGGCCAACGTCACCGTGATCAAGAGCGCGCAGACCACCGAGATCACCGGCGCCGACGGCAAGGTCAACGGTCTCGCCTACACCGACCGCCGCACCGGCCAGGCGCAGCACATCGCGCTGCAAGGTGTGTTCGTGCAGATCGGTCTGCTGCCCAACACCGACTGGCTGAAGGGCGTGGTCAAGCTGTCGCGCTACGGCGAGATCGAAGTGGACGCCAAGGGGCAGACCAATGTGCCGGGCATCCTCGCCGCCGGCGACTGCACCGCCGTGCCGTACAAGCAGATCGTCATCGCCATGAGCGAGGGCGCCAAGGCCGCGCTGGCGGCGTTCGATCATCTGATCCGCGCGGCGGTGCCGTTTGGTGGCTGACACCGACGGGGACGCGCGCCAGAAAAGAGGCCTGGAAACTCCAGGCCTCGCGAATTGGTGGGTTGTCACAGATTCGAACTGTGGACCTACGGATTAAGAGTCCGCTGCTCTACCAGCTGAGCTAACAACCCGATGTGGTGGGTCGGGCGAGACTCGAACTCGCGACCAATGGATTAAAAGTCCACTGCTCTACCGACTGAGCTACCGACCCGGCCAAGGAGCGAAATTATTTCAGAAATGCGGAACCCGCGTCAAACCGGTGCTCAGTAAGTCACCGTGCGCGAGCGCGTTGCCGGACGGGCCGGCGCGGCCGGGCGGGTATGGGTCACTTCCTTGATGGGGGAGGCGACCGGCGCCGGTTCGACGCCTTTTGCGCCGGCGAGCTGGGTATTCTTGTTCTGGTACTCCTCCATGAATGCGAGCACGCGGTTCATGCGCACCTGGCCCGGAATGAACATGACGATTTCGCCTTCGGGGTCATAGAGGTAGGACGTCGGGTAGAAATCCACCGGGCCGACCTGGCGGAATGGACTGTCCTGATTGCGCCGCGAGCCACCGGCGACATTGGCATAGAAGTCCAGGTTATGGCGTTTGACCGAGTCGCGCACCACGTTGGCGTCGGGGCCGTAATCCAGGCCGATGCCGATCACCACGAAATCCTTGCGCTTGTTGAGCTCATTGAGCGTGGGGACTTCCACCCAGCACAGCGGGCACCATGGTGCCCAGAAGTTCACCAGCACCCATTTGCCGCGGAAATCCGATAGGCGAATGGTCTTGCCGTTGATGTCCGTGAATTCGAAGTTGATGGCCTTGGTCGAGTCGGATTGGGCGAACGCGGGAGCCGCAAACACCGTCATCAGGAACACCATCAACATGCCAGCCAGCTTGCGCATCCGCTTTCCTTTCGCCACGCGTTGCCCCTTATGGTTGCATGATCGGCCCGGCTAGTCGCCGCTTGAATGCAACGATTGCATCATGCTTCCCGCATCATGAGGTAATACTGCACCTTCATGGTGGCGGCCGACCCCGCCAGGATACCGAAGAATACGATGAACGAACTGATCGCCAGCGTCGAGACACCGGTGACCGCTTGGCCGATCGTGCAGCCCATCGCCGTGACTCCGCCAAAACCCATCAGGATCGCCCCTATGATATGGCGAAACATGTCCTGCGGGGAATTGAAATACTCCCAGCGGAAACTGTTGCTGAACACCGCATAGATGAACGAGCCGATGATGACGCCGAACACGCTGGCGATACCGAAGGTGACGGTCTTGTCGCGCCAATAGGCCCACAGGTCCATGGTGCTGGCGAGCGGTCCCACGAAGGTCATGGATTCGGCCAGGCCCGAGTCGGTTCCCAAGTACTTGAGTTCCATGAACTGTGGATCCTCGCCGAACCCGAGATAGCCGGTGACATACCAGCCGGCGACCACCACCGCGCCCACCACCACGCCGGCGAGAATGTTGTCACGATGGCCGCGGAACTCGCGGCTGGCGAAGACGAAAGCGAGGATGGCCAGCGCCGCCACCAGGGCCAGACCGAGCTGGGAGGTCTTGTCCGCCATGCCCATCAGGCTGGGCAGGGTTTGCAGGCCATCCAGATGCACGGTGAAGGGTTCGGCGCGCAACACGGCATCGACGAACATGCGCAGGATGCCGTTCATGGTGACCAGGGCGGTATAGCCCAGGAACAGGAACACCACGACGGACTTCAGATTGCCGCCCCCCAGTCGCACCAGCGTGCGCTGGCCACAGCCGCCGGCCAGGGTCATGCCGATGCCGAAGGTCAGTCCGCCGACCAGTGCGGCAAACCAATACACGGTGCCGCGGGTGTAATACGTCTGGCGCAGGTCCAGATAACCGAAATAGGCCAGCAGATTGGTGCCGAGAATGGCCAGGCCGATGGCCAGCAGCCAGGCGCGCATGCGCCCCCAGTCGCTGATGTTGACCACGTCGGATACCGCGCCCATGGTGCAGAAACTGGTCTTGTTGGCCACGAAGCCAAAAATCAAGGCCAGAAAAAAGCCCAGCCAAGCCACGACCAAGGCTGGGTTTTCGATGTTCTCCATCCTGTCTCCTTGGAGAGATGTCGTCATTAATGCGGCCGGATTATTGGTTACGTCTTCTTTGCTGGCAATGGCATGGCAATAGAACATTTGCATCAGCCGGCGGCGCCGGCCGCGTCGACATAACGCGTGGGGTCGGGCAGGCCGGCGCGCGCGAAGCCCACGCGGCGCAGGCGGCAGGATTCGCAGCGGCCGCAGGCCGCGCCGTTGGCGTCCGCCTGGTAACAGGACACGGTCAGGGCGTAATCCACACCCAGTTGCGTTCCCAGACGCACGATCTCGGCCTTGGACAGTGCGATCAAAGGCGCGTGCAGCGTGATGCGCCGGCCCTCGACACTGCGCTTGGTGGCGAGGTCGGCGAGTGACTGGAAGGCCGCGACGAATTCCGGCCGACAGTCGGGGTAACCGGAGTAGTCCAGCGCGTTGACACCGATGTAGATGGCATCGGCGTCGAGCGTTTCCGCCCAACCCAGGGCCAGCGCCAGCATGATGGTGTTGCGCGCCGGCACGTAGGTGACGGGGATGCCATCGGTGGGGTGTTCCGGCACGGCGATGGCGGGATCGGTCAGCGCGCTGCCCGTCATGTTGCCCATGTCCAGCCGCATGATCCGATGTTCAGCGGCACCCAGTGCCTCGGCCACCCGTCGTGCCGCGTCCAGTTCGGCGCGATGGCGCTGGCCGTAGTCCAGGCTCAGGGCATGGCAGTGGTGGCCGTCGCGTCGCGCCAGCGCCAGCACGGTGGCGGAATCCAGCCCACCCGACAACAGCACCACCGCGCGCGATAGGGTGTCGGTCATCGTCCGCGCGCGTCCTGCCACAGCAGCTTGTGCAACTGCACCTGCATGCGTACCGGCAGGCCGTCGCGCAGGATCCAGTCAGCCAGGTGGCCGGGGTCCAGCGCCTGCCATGCCGGCGAGAACAGCACCACGCAGCGTTGGTGCAGGCGATGCCGGACCAGCACGTCGCTGGCCCAGCGATAGTCCGCTTCGTCGGTCAGCACGAACTTGACCTCGTCACGCGGACCGAGACAGTCCAGGTTACGCCACAGGTTGCGCGTGCACTCGCCGGACCCCGGGGTCTTGACATCGACGATGCGCGCGACACGGCGGTCGACGGCGGCGATGTCCAAGGCGCCGCTGGTCTCCAGCGAGACGTCATGGCCGGCATCGCACAGTCGCGTCAACAGTTCCAGGCAGCCGGGCTGAGCCAGCGGCTCGCCGCCGGTGACGGTGACGTGGCGGGTGGGATGCGCACGCACCTGCGTCAGGATGGCCTCGATGGTCATCCAGTGGCCGCCCTGAAACGCGTAGTCGGTGTCGCAATACGTGCAGCGCAGCGGGCAGCCGGTCAGGCGCACGAACACCGTGGGCAGGCCGATGCGGCTGGCCTCGCCCTGCAGGGAGAAGAACAGCTCGCTGACGCGCAGGCGCGTGGCTGCGGCAGCGCCTTCCGCGTCAGCCATGCCGCGGCTCGATCTGGGGATTCGCGAAGAAGCGCTTGACATCCTCCCCGGCCTGAAGGCCGGAGATTCCTACGGCGCTCAGGCGCGGCATCGAGCCGCCCCTGAGTCGCTTCGGTGGGTTCCTGCTGCTGGCGGCATTACCGCACCGCTCACTTCACAGGCGAACCGGGCGTGTCCCGCCCTTAAAACATTGATCGCGCCGACCCGATCGGCGTTGTCCTCGAAGCCGCATGCCACACACGCAAACCAGGCTTGTGTCTGGCGGTTGTCCGCCGACACATGCCCGCAGCACGGGCAGGTGCGGCTCGTGTTCTGCGGCGGCACCGCCACCAGCCAGCCGCCCCGCCATGCCAGCTTGTAGTCCAGTTGGCGGCGGAACTCGAACCAGCCTTGATCGAGGATGGACTTGTTCAGGCCAGCCTTGGCGGACACGTTTCTGCCCGG
>CALEDT010000023.1 GCA_937949525.1 uncultured Burkholderiales bacterium
CAGCGCCCAAGCCACATCACCACGTTACCCCGTGGATCAGGGTCGGGCGCTTTTCGCCCCTCTCTTGACTCGCCGCCACGTATCGCGCGGCCGGCGGATTGAATGCTGTTTGTTTCCAGTCGCCAGCTACGACTCATCGAAGGCATTACGCGCTTCGAGTGAATGAGCGCATTGTATGGCTCCGATTCAAGAACGCAACTGCTAAACAGTGCGTTTTGGCGCGCTTTTCGCCCTCGTTTCAGGTTTCTTGCTTCGTAGCATGGCCTCCTGTCCATCGTTTCGGGAGGTTTTCATGGCAACTGCATCGCGAGACAACTCCAAGAGCCACCCCTACTTCACCCAGAAGGTCAAGCTCCACTCGCTCCATGCTCAACAGGTATTCGACCGCGGCTTCGAGCTTGGCGCGAGCGCCATCTTTTCTCTCTCCGTCGTCTTGAGGATCATCGGCACCGACCAGCAGGCCCGTGATGTGGAAGGGGTCGTGGATGAGCGTCTGAACAAGGCGTTCGAGGACATCCGCGGCGAAGCGGCGCGTCTCGAAAAGCTGGCGGAAGCAAACGGCATCGAGTTCAAGGGCATCGAATATTCCCGCCCCAAGGAAGTGGAGGCGAAGATCACGTCCCCCCGTGCCGTGCGATACCTGGGACTCATCCGTGAGTTCGACAGTATGGTGGCCAAGCTCGACACCCTCTGGCTTTCCGGTGTGGTTCCTGATGGCAACTACTCGCGCAGTATCTACGAATGGAAGCGCCGTCTGCTCCGCCTGGCTGGCGGCATCCGGTCGATTGCCGGCCGGGCCATGATTGCTGCACGCAAGAAAGGCGGACAGGTCGCCGAAAAAGCTATGGATGGGGCCGGGATCGAAGTCGCAATCCAGGCGGACACGCCCGAAGCGACGGCGGAAGCGGATGCTACCGAGGCCGCTGCCCAGACCACCGCATAGTTGGTGGGGCTATCCGATTTCCATGATTGCTTTCAAATTCTCCTCATGCCCACCAAGAAGATCGCCATCTATCGCACCGACCTGCTGCCACACCGGATGAACCCCGGCAAGGAGACGAAGGTGCGCGCGCTGCTTGCCGCCTGGCGAAAAGCAGCGGTGGCCGAAGCCGCTTTCCAATGGCGCCTGGTGTTCACTGAGGGCCGACCAAACAAAAGGCACAAGGCCAAGCTGTCGGAGCAAGCAATAGGTGCCGCCTACCAGCAGATGGTGCGCTGGCAGGTGGTCGGCCAGATCGAGTCCTGGCTCTCCAACCGGTCGAATGAATTCCGCGATCTGGTGAACGGCTCCAGCCTCGATCCCGCGGTCAAGCACCAGATCCATTTCATCAACCGCTGGCTGGCTTGGTTCGACCCCAAGCCGCTCAAGATGAAGGATGGCGCCGAGATACCCGAGGAGGTGCGCCGGCTCGCCCGGACGATCTTTCGGCGGCTGCTCAACCGCCACCGCAAGCCTAACTTCTCGCGCGCCTCGATGGTCATCGACCAGCGCTGCATCGCCCTGGCGCCGGCCAGCCGCGCCTCTACTCACCCCCTGTGGGCCCGGCTCTCGACGCTCGACAAGGGCCGACGCATCGAGGTGCCGCTCGCCACCTACGACCACTTCGAGCGCCGGCAGGGGAAGCGGGCGCTGTCGGTGCAAGTCATGGAGCGGGAAGGCCAGATCGTCTTCGGCGTCATGACCGATGTCGCCGAGGACTTCGCCGCCAGCCGAGAAGCCTATCGCCCGCGCTGCGAGGCGCTAGCCCTGGATATCGGCCTCAAGACCCTCTTCGCCACGAACCAGGGCGACCTGCTGGGCCGGGGTTGGCTGGAGCGGCTGCAGCAGATCGACCGCAAGCTCACGAAGCTTGCCGCCTATCGGCAGGCCCACGGCCTGAAGGTGCGCTCGCCCAGGTACAGGCGCTACGTCGAAGGCCTGCGCGGCTTCGTTCGCTCCGAGGTCGGCCGGGTACTCAACCGCTTGGTGGAAACCCATGCGCCGGCGGAGATCGTCATCGAGCGCATCGCCTTCCGCAATCAGGCGCTCACCAGGCGCCTGAACCGGCTGCTGACGCTGATCGGCAAGCGCGAGATCGCCCGGAAGCTCCAGGACCTCAACGAGAGGTTCGGCATCACCACCACCGAAGTCCCGGCGGCCTATTCCTCGCAGGAGGACAGCGCCTGCGGCTACGTGGATACCAGGAACCGCCCGCGGCAGGAGGCATTCTGCTGCCGCTGGTGCGGCCATAAACGGCATGCCGACGTGAATGCCGCCAGAAATCTGCTTGCCCGACGTTCGGGCAAGACGACAGATCTCCGGCGACCGAAGCAGGCCATCCTCGTTGAGCTGGTACGCCGGTTCAACGAGAGATTCACCCGGCCCAAGGGTGGGCCGGCCGATCCTCGTCTCTCCAACCCCTACTTCAGGCAGTGGAAGGCGCAGGTGACGTTAACTGAGCCGTGTTGATGTCCAATCACGGAAATCGGATGCCCGTTGGTGAAACTCAACCCCTATCAAGAGCGCGCCGTTACGGCGTCCGGCCACTGCACGATTCTCGCCTGCCCTGGATCCGGCAAAACCCGGGTTCTCTCGGCACGGGCGGCGAGGCTGCTGGCCAATCACCCAAAGGGGCGGCTGTGCGCGGTTACCTTCACCCGTGACGCCGCCGAAGAACTCCGATCGCGGATCCTTGCTACGTGCGGTCAGGACCATGCGCGGCGCTTGGCTGTCGGCACCTTCCACTCGCTGGCGCTAGCCCAGATCAAGCGGTTCAGCCGAAGCAAACCGCCGCGCTTGCTGTCTGAAGGTGAGCGCCTGGCCGTTCTGCGCCGCTGCTGGAAACAGCACGTACCAAACGTCTCATTCGACGACGTCGTGCAAGCCGTCGATGCAACCAAGGCCAAGCTCGCCCCTGTACCGTTCACCGATCCGTCGCTCGAGTCCGTGTTCAATGGCTACCAGGAACTCATGGAATCCGAGGGGGCCATGGACTTCGCGGACCTGCTGCTGCTCTCGGTACGTCGAATGGCAAGTGGCGACATGCCACCGCTCCCGATCCGCTGGCTGCTGGTGGATGAGGCGCAGGACATGGACGAAGTGCAGATGGAGTGGATTCTTCTTCACGCACGCTCCAGCGTCGAAGTTACTCTGGTTGGAGACGATGATCAGAGTCTTTACGCTTTCCGTCACGCACTCGGCTATGCCGGCTTGCGTATGGTGACAGATGCGCTGTCATCATTGGAAACGACACTGCCCATCAACTACCGCTGTCCTCCAAACATCCTGAATCATGCCGCCAAACTGATCGCCCACAACCGCAACCGGGCCGTTAAAAAGATCACCGCTCACCGCGAAGATGCCGGCGAGATCCGGGTAATCCGCGCCCCCGACCGCTGGGCCGAGGTCGATCAGATCGTCGGGACCATCAGGAAGGGGGCTCAGGACGATGAATGGGCAATCCT
The DNA here is from genome assembly GCA_937949525.1 of uncultured Burkholderiales bacterium. GTDB lineage: Bacteria > Pseudomonadota > Gammaproteobacteria > Burkholderiales > Thiobacillaceae > PFJX01. The sequence goes on from CALEDT010000023.1 coordinate 3,445, forward strand.
CGCCCGAACCAATCTGATCCTCGATGTTGTCGAGCTGGCCTTGTCCGACATCGACAGGCCATGCGTCCGCTCCGGTGGCAAGAGCGTTTGGGAGCACTCGATTGGCAGCGTGTTTTCCGGGCTGTTACGTTCAGTCGTGAATGATTCCTGGACTGGACTGGCGAACGCCCTCTCTTTCTGCGGCATCCACGCTGAGTGGGTCAATGGGCATTCGCGGCGTTCGTTCGGAGGCTGCGCTGCTCGTCTGGAATCCGGCATCGAACAGGCCCCGGAAGAGGACGGCACCCGGAAGGCGCTCCTGCGCCTCCGTATGGGTCTTGCCTCGTGGCGCGACCAGGCGGCGAAGGGGCGGCCGACGCTCGTCGTCCATGGCGTCGCCGCTTTCCTGTCCGATTACTGCAAACCAAACCAGGCGAATCTATTGAGAAAGCTGGAGGCATCCATTGCCAGGATGCCCGGTTCCCTTGCCCAGCGGCTTTCGATCCTAGGACGGTCCAGTACGAATCGCCACAAGCCCGCCGTGCAGATCATGACGCTGCACGCTTCGAAAGGCCTCGAATTCGACAACGTCTGGATCATGGGTTGCGAGGATGGCAACCTGCCGCACACGGATTCGACGGAGGAGGATGAAAGACGCCTCCTCTATGTCGGCATGACGCGGGCTCGGCACAGACTGATCCTGAGCAGCGCCATGGAGGAGGGGTTGGAGTCGCGGTTTCTGGAGGAAGCCGGACTAGAGTGAAATGCGTCGGGTTTGTGCGCTTTTGACCATCGGTTTGCCGTCGGCTGTTCTGTTTAATTCCGACAGATTGCATAGGGCCGGCCAAGTCTTCTGAGGACTCGACGCCCTTGGCAGTCACGTACCGTACCGAACCCCGACTCATGCGCACGCTCGACCTCAAGGAGGCAGCAGCTTTCCTCCATATCCACCCGGTCACCCTGCTCCGCAAGGCACAGGCTGGCGAAATCCCCGGAGCCAAGCCGGGCAAGTGCTGGATTTTTCTGGACATTGACCTAGCTGATTACCTGCGCTCAAATTACGCCCGGCGAGCGTCGAGCGATGGTGGTGGAAAGGAGAAATTCCCATGCCCATCTATCGACGGAAAGGATCGTCGATCTGGTATTTCGACATTAACGTCAACGGACGACGAGTACGCCGAAGCACTGGGACTGACGACAGGAAGAAGGCCCAAGAGTACTACGACCGCCTGAAAGTCCAGCTTTGGGAACAGGAGCGGCTCGGCACGAAGCGCCGTTACACTTGGCGTGAGGCCATTGTCCGCTACATCCGCGAGGCGACGACCGAAGGCAAGGCATCGCTGGAAAACGACAAGCACGCGTTGCGCTGGCTTGACCCCTATCTCGGCAACAAGCATCTCGACGAGATCGACAAGGCGCTGGTGGACCACATCATCGCCGAACGGCAAAAGCCCTACGTCCGGGTCTACAAAACCGGACAGAAGCGTGAATGCGCGCCTGGCGTCGACACGGTCAATCGCTTTCTCACCACCTTTCGCGCTGTACTGCACAAGGCGCGGGACGAGTGGGAATGGATCGACAGGGTGCCAAAGGTCAAGGCTCTCAAAGGGGCGAAAAACCGTGTCCGTTGGATCACGCGCGAGGAAGCAGACAAGTTAATCGCGGAATTGCCGACACATCTGGCTGCCATGGCTGAATTCAGCCTGCAGACAGGGCTCCGGCGGGCCAATGTGACGCACCTGGAGTGGTCCCAAGTGGATTTGGCGCGAAAAACCGCCTGGGTACTTGGCGAAAACACCAAGAACCGCAAGGCGCTGGCGGTACCGCTCACCGACAAGGCGGTGGCGATCCTCCAGGCCCAGAAGGCAGCGCAGGAGCAGTACCTGGCCCAGCGCGAGCAACCCTTGCGTTGGGTCTTTGCCAAGACCAGCAAACCCGTCCATCAAACGAGTACCCGGGCTTGGCGGGAAGCATTGAAACGAGCAGGAATAGAGGACTTTTGCTGGCACGATCTGCGACACACGTGGGCGAGCTGGCATGTGCAGAACGGAACACCCCTGCACGTCCTCCAGGAGTTGGGCGGATGGTCGTCGATCAAGATGGTGCAGCGGTACGCCCACTTGAGCGGAGAGCATCTGCGGGTCTGGGTGGAGCGCCCATCGCTACAGCTGGTGGTGGACAACAGCCAAGGCCGCACCGGAGCGGACGGGTAGTTTTGTCACAGTTTCGGCACAGCAAAAGAAAAAGCCGCACTTGGCGGCTTTCTCTGATGCTGCAACTACCTGATTTTCTGCTGAAAATTGGTAGGCGCGATAGGACTCGAACCTACGACCCCCACCATGTCAAGGTGGTGCTCTAACCAGCTGAGCTACGCGCCTGAGGTCGGGGCGCATTCTAGCGAAGCGGGGCGCGGACGGCAACGCGGATTTTTGCTCAGGGCACACCGGCGGATAGAATTCATGGTTCTTTCCGTCCGCGCCGCGCCATGTCCAGCCAGCAACGCAACATCCTCGTCACCTCCGCCCTGCCCTACGCCAACGGTGCCATTCATCTGGGCCACCTGGTGGAATACATCCAGACCGACATCTGGGCGCGGTTCCAAAAGATGCGCGGGCATCGCTGCATCTACGTATGCGCGGACGATACCCACGGCACGCCGATCATGCTGCGCGCGGAGAAGGAGGGCATCACGCCGGAACAGCTCATCGACCGCGTCTGGCACGAGCACAAGCGCGATTTCGACGGCTTTCACATCGCGTTCGACAACTACCACAGCACCCACTCGGAAGAGACGCGGTTCTACGCGGACACCATCTACACGCGGCTGCAGGACGCCGGCCTGATCGAGGTGCGTGCGATCGAGCAGTTCTACGATCCGGTCAAGGACATGTTCCTGCCGGACCGCTTCATCAAGGGCGAATGCCCGAAGTGCCACGCCAAGGACCAGTACGGCGACAACTGCGAGGCGTGCGGCGCCGCGTATCAACCCACCGATCTGATCGAGCCGTACTCCGCCGTGTCCGGCGCGAGGCCGGTACGCAAGACTTCCGATCATCACTTCTTCCGGCTGTCCGATCCGCGCTGTGCCGATTTCCTGCAACGCTGGATCGCCACGCCCGGCCACGTACAGACCGAGGCGGCCAACAAGCTGAACGAGTGGCTGGACGCCGGCCTGTCCGACTGGGACATCTCGCGCGACGCGCCCTATTTCGGCTTCGAGATCCCCGGCGCGCCGGGCAAGTTCTATTACGTCTGGCTGGATGCGCCGATCGGCTACATGGGCAGTTTTCGCCATTACTGCGACCGGCACGGCCTGGATTTCGATGCATTCTGGAAACCGGACGCCCAGGCCGAGGTGTATCACTTCATCGGCAAGGACATTCTCTATTTCCATGCGCTGTTCTGGCCGGCGGAACTGCATCACGCCGGTTTCCGCACGCCCAGCGGCGTGTTCTGCCACGGCTTCCTGACGATCAATGGCACCAAGATGTCGAAGTCGCGCGGCACCTTCATCACGGCGGAGAGCTATCTGCGCCATCTCGATCCGGAGTGGCTGCGCTACTACTTCGCCGCCAAGCTCAACGGCACGATGGAGGACATCGACCTCAACCTGGAGGATTTTGCCGCGCGCGTGAACAGCGACCTGGTCGGCAAGTACGTCAATATCGCCAGCCGCTGCGCCGGCTTCATCAGCAAACGCTTCGGCGGCCGCCTGGGCACGGTGGATCGTAGCGCCACGGCGGAGTTCGAGCGCGCGTTCGCCGAAGGCGCCATCGCGCAGAGTTACGAAGCGCGCGACTACGGCCGCGCACTGCGCGAGATCATGCGCCTGGCCGATCTGGCCAACGGCCATATCGCCGACAAGAAGCCCTGGGAAATGGCCAGGCAGGATGGCCGCGAGGCGGAACTGCACGAGGTCTGCTCCACCGCGCTGACCCTGTTCCGCGACCTGACGCTGTACCTGAAGCCGGTGCTGCCGAAGCTGGCGGAACAGGTGGAGGCCTTCCTGAACATTCCGCCGCTGACCTGGACCGATGTCTGGGCGCCGCTGCCGGCCGGCCACGCGATCAACGAATACCAGCATCTGATGACGCGCATCGACCCCAAGAAGATCGAGGCCATGGTCGAGGAGAACCGCCAGAGCATGGCGCCGCCGCCGGAACCGGCACCCGTCCGCCATGCCGAGCGTCAGCAGCACGAAGCCCAGGCGGAAGCGACAAGCACGTCGCCGGCGTACATCGGCATCGACGACTTCAGCAAGATCGACCTGCGCGTCGCCCGCATCGCCGGGGCCGAGCACGTCGAGGGCGCCGACAAGCTGCTGAAGCTGACCCTGGACCTGGGCACGGAAACGCGCACCGTGTTCGCCGGCATCAAGGCGGCCTACGCGCCGGAGACCCTGGTCGGACGGCTCACCGTGATGGTGGCCAATCTGGCGCCGCGCAAGATGAAGTTCGGCCTCTCCGAAGGCATGGTGCTGGCCGCCAGCGACGAGCGCGGCGGCCCGTTCCTGCTGGCGCCGGACAGCGGCGCGCAACCGGGCATGCGCATCAAGTGAGGGTGACCCACAGGCTGTTGATCTCCGGCCGTGTGCAGGGGGTCTATTACCGTGAGTCCATGCGGGCCGAAGCGGAAAACCTGCATGTCGCCGGCTGGGTACGCAATCTGCGGGACGGCCGCGTCGAGGCCATGGTCCAGGGCGACGCGCAGGCGGTGTCGGCGCTGATCGACTGGGCGCGCGGGGGGCCGCCGGCCGCACGGGTGGATGCGGTCGAGATCACGGAGGTGGCGGATGCGGGGTCACTGCAAGGCTTCGTCCGCCTGCCCAGCGCCTGACGCGCACACCGCGCAGCCAAGACCTAGTAATTTCATCAACTTTACAGCCCGGCACCGCGTGCCTATGCTCAACGCCTTCGCAAGGCGATCACCGTCATGTCCATCTCCATCAAGAACGCAGAAGAAATCGAACGCATGCGCGTCGCCGGCCGGCTGGCCGCTGAAGTCCTGGATTTCATCGCGCCCCACGTCAGGCCCGGCATCACCACGGGTGAACTCGACCGGCTCTGCCATGACTACATGGTGCACGAGCAGGGCACCATCCCGGCACCGCTGAACTACGCGCCTCCCGGTCACACGCCCTACCCCCGTTCGATCTGCACCTCGGTCAATCATCAGGTCTGTCACGGCGTGCCGGGCGAGCGCAGACTCAAGGCCGGTGACGTGGTCAACCTCGACATCACCGTGATCAAGGATGGCTGGCACGGCGATACGTCGCGCATGTTCTACGTCGGCGAACCCAGCATCCAGGCACGCCGGCTCACCGAGATCACCTACGAGTGCATGTGGAAAGGCATACTCGCGGTCCGCCCCGGCGCACATCTGGGCGACATCGGCGCGGCCATACAGAAGCACGCCGAGCGCCATCGCTACACCGTGGTGCGCGAGTTCTGCGGCCACGGCATCGGCCGCAAGTTTCACGAGGAACCGCAGGTGCTGCACTACGGCAACGCGGGCACCGGACCGGTGCTGCAACCCGGCATGACCTTCACCATCGAACCGATGATCAATGCCGGCCGGCGCGACGTGCGCATGCTGGGCGATGGCTGGACCGTGGTAACCAAGGATCATTCCCTGTCGGCACAGTGGGAACACACTGTTCTGGTGACCGAAAGCGGTTACGAAGTGCTCACCGTATCCGCCGGCGCGCCCGCGCCCCCGGCGTTCGTCACCGCCGCCCAAGCCATCGCGGCATGAATCCGGCGTTCGCGCAGGTGGCGGCCTGGCGATCCGGCCTGGCGGCCGCGCGCGAACGGCTGTGCGCCGATTATCTGGCGCGGCCGCATGCCGCCCGCCTGCTTGGCGGCCTGGCGCGGGAGATGGACCGGCTGCTGCGCACCATCTGGCGTGCCCACGCCCTGCCCCGCCAGGCGGCACTGCTGGCGGTGGGTGGTTATGGGCGCGGCGAGTTGTATCCGCAATCCGATGTCGACGTGCTGATCCTGCTCGACGATACGCTCGATGCCGACGCGCGCGCCCGTTTCGAGCCGCTGATCGGCCTGCTTTGGGACGTCGGCGTGCCCATCGGCCACAGCGTCCGCTCGCTCACGGAATGCCTGCAGGAAGCGGCCGGCGACGTCACCATCCAGACCAACCTGCTGGAGGCGCGTTGGCTGACCGGCGATCGCCGGCTGTGCAACCGATTGGCACAGGCGCTGCATGCGCAGCTCGATGCGGCGGCCTTCTTCGAGGCCAAGCGCATCGAGCAGAAGGTGCGGCACGGCCGCCACAGCGATGCCGCCACCTCGCTGGAGCCCAACCTGAAGGAGACACCCGGCGGCCTGCGCGACGTGCAGACCCTGCTGTGGATCGCCCGCGCCGCCGGCTGCGGCGCCCGTCTCAATGACCTCGCCCGCGCCGGTCTGCTACGCCCTGGGGAAGCACGCACCGCCAGCACGCACCTGCGCCTGATGGCGCACCTGCGCATCCGCCTGCATCTGCTGGCGAAGCGGCGCGAGGACCGGCTGCTGTTCGAGTATCAGGAGCCCATCGCACTCGCGCTGGGCGTGCGCGCCAGCGACACCCGACGCGCCGCGGAACGGCTGATGCAGCGCTATTTCCGCGCCAGCCGGCAGATCCGCCTGCTCAACGAGCTGGTCATGGGCGGGCTGCGCGAACGGCTGCTGCCGCCCACGTCCTGCCGCACGCTGCCGCATGCGCCGGATTTCCGTCTGTGCGGCCCGCTGCTGGATGCCGATGAAGATCTGTTCGAACGCCGGCCGGAACTGCTGCTCGACACCTTCTTGGTACTCGCCGGCGAACAGGACGCATACGGTTGCACGCCGCGTCTGCTGCGCGCGCTGTGGCGCGCGGGACGTCACATCGACGGCCGGTTTCGGCGCGACCCCGCGCAGCGTCACCGGTTTATCGAACTGCTGCGCCAGCCGCGCGGCGTCACGCGCGCGCTGCGGCTGATGCACCGGCTCGACCTGCTCGGCCGCTACCTGCCGCTGTTCGGTCGCATCACCGGACAGATGCAGCACGACCAGTTCCACATCTACCCGGTCGACGAACACATCCTGATGGTGTTGCGCAATCTGCGTCGGCTGGCATTGCCGGAGTTCGCCCACGAGTTCCCGTTGGCGCACCGCCTGATCACCGCCTTCGAACGTCCGGAACTCTTGTTGCTGGCGGCGCTGTTCCACGACATCGCCAAGGGGCGCGGCGGCGACCACTCGGTGCTGGGCGCACGCGATGCGCGCCGCTTCTGCCGCGCGCACGGACTGAACCGGGACGACACCGAACTGGTCGCCTGGCTGGTGGCGGAACATCTGACCCTGTCGCAGACGGCGCAGAAGCAGGATGTGTCCGACCCCACCGTGATCGCCGCGTTCGCGGCGCGTTGCGGCAATCTGCGCCGGCTGAACGCGCTGTATCTACTGACCATCGCCGACATCCGCGGCACCAGCCTCAAAGTCTGGAACGCCTGGAAGGACAAGCTGACGCGCGAACTGTATCTGGCCACGCGCGAGCTGCTGGAAGGCGGACAGCCGCGCCGCGACCTGATCGAAGCGCGCAAGGAACAGGCGCGTGCGCAACTGCGCCTGTACGGTTTCGCGCCCGGCAGCGAACAGCTCCTGTGGCAGCGCCTGGACGACCTGTACTTCCTGCGTCAGGACGCGCGCGACATCGCCTGGCAGACACGGCGCCTGCTGCCGCTGCTCGGCCGCGAGTCGTGCGTGGTGCGCGCGCGCTTGGCGCCGGTGGGCGAAGGCATCGAAGTGCTGGTGTTCATGCCGGACGAGGCGGCGCTGTTCGCCCGGATTTGCGCTTTCTTCTCGCGCCTGGGCTATTCCATCCTGTCGGCGCGCATCCACACCACGCACGACGGCCACGCACTGGACACCTTTTACGCGGTGGATCCCGACCATCCGCGCGTGGCCTACCGCGATCTGCTCAATTACGTCGAGCACGAACTCGCCCGTGAACTGACCGAACAGCGCGAGCTGCCACCGCGCGACGGCACCCTGCCGCGCCGGCTCAAGGCGTTTCCGTTGGAACCGGAAATCAGCCTGGTGCCCGGCGACGATGCCAGGGGTTACGTGCTCAACTTCACCGCCGGTGACCGGCCCGGCCTGCTTGCGCGGGTGGCGGAGGTATTGCGCCACCACGCCGTCAACGTCATCACCGCGCGCATCAACACCCTGGGTAACCGCGCCGAGGACGTGTTCGTGCTCAGCGGCGGCCAGCTCGAACAGCCCAGCGCGCGCGTCGCGCTGGAACAGGATCTGCTCCGGATCCTGCGCATCGGCGCCGACGGACGGGCGCCCGCTCAACGCTGATCGCCACCGTGCTCCAGCCGGTACAGCCAGGCCAGCAATTCGGCCACGGCGACGTACAGCTCGGGCGGGATGCGTTCGTCCATGTCCACCTGCATCAGCAGCGTCAGCAGCCCGGGCGATTCGTGCACATAGACGCCGGCCTCGCGCGCCCGCTCGATGATCTCTTCGGCAATCAGGCCACGCCCCTTGGCCACCACGCGCGGCGCGCCGTCGGCGGCGTCATAGGCCAGTGCGACGGCCTGGGCGCGCTTGTCAGGATCGGACATGGCCCGACTCCACGCGCGCGTCGCGCACGCTCAGGCCGGCCGCGCTGAGCCCGGCGACCAGTTCCGGCAACGCCGCGCGCAGGCTGTCACGGGTGTCGTCGCGCGCGGCGCGCAGGCTCACGCTCACCTGCTCGCCACGCAGGTCGAGCAGGGCTTGCACCTCGCCCAGGCCGGGCAAGGTCAGGCGCAGCTCGGTATCCCACCGTGGTGTGTCACGGTCGGCACCGGTGTCTTCGCCATCGGCACGCTCGCTCACCCGCCAGTCCAGCCACTGTCCCGGCCACACCGGACCCTGCCACTGGAACGGCGCGCCTTCCAGCATCTGCAACTGCCGCCCCGCCAGTTTTGCCGCCTCTTCCGGCATGTTGCCCAATTCGGCGATGCGCGCGGGCGGCGCCTCGACGCGTACCAGCCGCGCCTGCGGCTCGCGCCGGATGGCCTCCAGCGACATCACCCCGCGATGCCAGCGCGCCAGGTGGGCCTCGTAGAACAGGCCGCTCTCACGCACGGTCTGCGCCAGCCGGACCGGCAGCAGATGGCTGGAAGGGGCGGGCAGTTCCGCCAGTGTCGTGGGCTTGAGGCCGGCGCCGCTGCCCAGCGTGGCGCGCGTGCCGTCCACGGCCTGACCGACCAGCCCGGTCGTCGCGCTCGCCACCGGCGCCGGGGTGAGCCGGAACGCGGCCGAGTAGCCGCGCAACAGATCGACGTTGGCGACGATCGGCCGGGCCAGCACGGCTGCCTGAGTCACGGCGGCGCCGGACGGGGTGGACTGGACACCCACGGATGCCGGCGATGCCTGCGCCGGCGTGGCACTGCCCACCGTGCCGGTGCCGGCGCGTGGTGCCACGGCAGGGGCAGCGGCCGCCATCGCACCCGCCGCTCCGACCGGCGGCGGCCCCGACGGCCCGGGTGCGACCGTAGGCACCGTCGGCGTGCCGGCGTTCATCACGCCAGCCGGCGCGACCGGAGTCGACGCGGTGGCGCCCGTGCCGGCAGACGTGGGTGTGGCGGCCATGCGCAGCAGCGCGTTGACCTGCTGCGCCGTCGCGGAAATGCGCACCTGCTGCGCCGCCGTCACCGGCGCGGTGTTGAGCAGGAAGGTGGGACGCGGCGCGGCGTTGAGATAGGTCAGACGCACGCTGTCGCCGGCCTGCAGGTTGCGCGGCAGGTTCATGTCCAGGTTGTGCCCCGCGACCCGGACGAGGTGGCGCCCGTTGGCCAACTGATCGACCACCCGCCCCTCGTACTGCTGCCCCGGCCTGAACGCATCCTGAGGCATGGCCGCCTTGTCGCCGCGCAACAAGGCGGTGCCCTGGGTGCGTACCCAGGCCAGCAGCAGTTCCGGCAGCGCGGCGAGGCTCATGGCTCGGACTGGGGACGGTTGACGTCGGAGACGGGTTCGGCCCGGCGCAAGGCGATGATCAGTTCCGCCTCGCCGCGCGACAGCCCCAGTTCATCGGCCAGCTGCTCGGGTGTCGCGCCGGCCCCGGCGCGTCGCATCGCCTCGCCGTAATCCGCCGCATCCCCGGTACGCCCGGACGGAGCGGGCGCCGGTTCCGTTGCCTGTTCCGCCAGCAGGGCGACGCGTGCCTCCAGCACATCCAGCCGGCGTTCCAACGCTTCCACCCGCGCCACGGAGGCGTCTGACGGTCGGCGCGCCGCCGCCGCATCACGCCGGCGCCGGGGTGAGAAGATCATCACCTCGAGCAGGTAGACGGCGGTCGCCAGTATCACGGCGATCAACAGTTCGCGCCCGGTGAACGTGAGTTGCTCCAGCATCGGGAACCCGTACATGCAGGAATGGTTGAAGTTACGGCGACCCTGGCGATATCTTTAGTGGCCGGCGGACCGCACCTGCGGCCATGCTATCATCCGTCATCATGCCAACTTGAGCGAAGCCCCATGAGCGAACGCCAGAACCTCCAGGACCAGTTTCTCAACACGCTACGCAAGGAACACGTGCATTGTTCCGTGTTTCTGGTCAACGGCATCAAGCTGGTCGGCAAGATCGAATCGTTCGACCAGTACATGGTGCTGCTGCGCGGCAACGATCAGGCGGTGCAGGCGATCTTCAAGCACGCCATCTCCACCATTTCACCGGCCAAGCAGATCACGCTGGCGCCGCGTGACGCCACGGCCGGGGCGTGAGCGCGCCGCGGTTCGTGGCATTCGGACCCCAACCCTACCTCCCTGGCACCTGGCACGGGCGTGGTGCGCACGCGACAAACGGCGATCGCCAGCGGATTTGAACACGGTCGTGGCGCAGGACGGCCCATCATGACGTCCTGAACGATGAACCCAGCCCGGTCCAATGGACGATCTGGGATGATGAAAAGAGGCATACGCGCGCGGCTTGGCCAGCAGAATGGGAAAACGATTGCAGCTTTGAATTTGAATCAGGGGACAGGGAGTTGAGCGTAACGGACGACAGAATTGCCATCGTCGGCATGGCCTGCCGCTTTCCCGGTGGGGTGGCGGACGAGGACGGTTTGTGGACGTTGCTGCGCTCCACGCGTGACGCCGTCGGCACACTGGGTGACGACCGCTGGAGCACCGAGGTCTGGTTCCACCCCAGACGTGCCGAACCGGGCCGCAGCGTCACGTTGTCCGCCGGACTGCTGGAACGCGTCGATGCCTTCGATGCGGCGTTCTTCGGCATCTCGCCGCGTGAGGCGCGGCAAATGGACCCCCAGCAACGGCTGTTGCTGGAACTGACCTGGGAAGCGCTGGAGAACGGCGGCCAGCCACCCGACCGTCTGGCAGGCTCGGACTGTGCCGTGTACATCGGCATCTCCAGCACCGACTACGGCCTGCGTTCGATGGACGATCTCAGCACCATCGATGCCTATTCCATGACCGGCAATACGCTGAGCATCGCCGCCAACCGCATCTCCTACCTGTTCGACCTGCGCGGTCCGAGCATGGCGGTGGACACGGCCTGCTCATCCGCGCTGGTCGCACTGCATCAGGCATGCCGCAGCCTGCGCGAGGGCGAGGCGTCCATGGCCATCGCCGGCGGCGTCAGCCTGTTGCTGCACCCCTATCCGTTCATCGGCTTCACCAAGGCGTCCATGCTGTCTGCGCGCGGCCGCTGCCGGCCGTTCGATGCCGGCGGCGACGGCTACGTGCGCTCCGAGGGCGGCGGCGTCCTGTTTCTCAAGCCGCTGGCCCGGGCGTTGGCGGACGACGATCCGATCCACGCCGTGATCCTGGCCTCCGGCGTCAACAGCGACGGCGCGCGCAAGACCGGCATCACCATACCCAGTGCGCAGGGTCAGGCCGAGCTGCTGCGCTCCACCTGCGCGCGGGCGGGCATCCAGCCGACGGACATCGCCTATGTCGAGGCGCATGGCACGGGCACCCTGGTCGGCGACCCCATCGAGGCAGCCGCGCTGGGCGAGGCCATCGGCCGCTGTCGTCCGGCCGACGATCCGCTGCCCATCGGCTCGGTGAAGTCCAACCTGGGCCACCTGGAGTCGGCATCCGGCATGGCCGGGCTGATGAAGACCATCCTGTGCCTCAAGCATCGGGCGATCCCGGCCTCGCTACACCTGGAAACGCCCAATCCCAACATCGACTTCGCTGCTCTCAACCTCAAGGTGGTGAACGCGTTGCAGCCCTTGCCCAGCAGCGACCGGCCGCTGCGCATGGGGGTCAATTCGTTCGGTTTCGGCGGTGCCAACGCCCACGTCCTGCTCGAGGAGGCGCCGGCGCGGGCGATCCTGCCGGCACGCGACCCGCAGGTCACGCCGCCGCTGTTCCTGTCGGCGCGCGGCGACGCAGCGCTTGCGGAACTCGCGCAGCGCTACCTGCGCCATCTGGAGACCGCGCCGGCCGACGCTTACTACGACATCTGCCATACCGCCGCGTATCGCCGTCAGTCGCTGGAGGACCGCCTGGTGATCCACGGCGCCACCTGCGAGCAGGTGCAGAAGCGCCTCGCGGCCTGGTGCGCGGGGGACACGGCCAGTCCCGGCGCGGTGCGTGAACGCGCGCTGACGCCAGCCGGTACCAGGCTCGCCTTCGTCTATTCCGGCAACGGCGCGCAGTGGCTGGGCATGGGGCGGCGATTGCTGGAGCAATCCGCGCTGTTCCGCCAGACCATCGAGGAGATCGACGCGAAACTGCGGGCACTCGGCGCCGATTCGCTGCTCGACGAATTGCACGCGGATTCCGAGTCCTCGCGCCTGGACCGGACGGAAGTCGCCCAGCCCGCGTTGTTCGCCGTTCAAGTCGGCATCACCCGCATCCTGCGCGCGCAGGGGCTGGACGCGGATGCGGCGGTGGGACACAGCGTCGGCGAAGTCGCCGCGGCCTGGGCCGTGGGCGCACTGACGCTGGACCAGGCGGTGCAGGTCATCCACGCGCGCAGCGCCGCGCAAGCGCGGACGCGAGGTGCCGGCCGCATGGCGGCGCTGGGCCTGTCGGCGGATCAGGTGCTGGCGGAGATCGAGGCCGCCGGCCTCGCGCACGAGGTCGAACTTGCGGCTTACAACGGCCCCCGCTCGGTGACGCTCAGCGGTGCGCTGAGCGCGTTGCAGGCGATCGGCGAACGCGTTGCCCGGCGACGCGGCTATTGCCGGGTGCTCGACCTCGACTATGCCTTCCATAGCCACCACATGGACCCGATACGGGAACCCGTGCTGCGCGACCTGGCAGACCTGCGCCCCGCGCGCGGCGGTGGCCGTTTCATCAGCACAGTGACCGGTGGCGAACTCCCCGGCGATGCGCTGGATGCCGGCTACTGGTGGGACAACATCCGCAAACCCGTGCGTTTCGAACAGGCCGTCGGCACGCTGCTGGCCGATGGCTACCATGTGTTCCTGGAGATCACACCGCACGCCGTGCTGCAGCACTACCTGCGCGAATGCCTGGAACACGGCGGTGGCCATGGTCGGGCGCTGGCCGCCCTGCGCCGCGACGACGACGGGCTGGAGCGACTGATGGACGCGCTCCATCGCTGTCATGCGCTCGGCTGCCCGCTCGATCGCACCCGACTGTTCCCGTTCCCGGCCTACCCGGTCCCGTTGCCGGGCTACCCCTGGCAACGCGAGCACCACTGGTATTCCGTCACCAGCGAGGGCTACGACCTGGTCAACCGGCGCAAGGACCACCCGCTGTTGGGTTATCGCCTCAAGGATGCCGAGGCGGCCTGGGAAAATCAGATCGACGTGGCCACGCTGCCCTATCTGGCCGACCATGTGGTCGGCGGGGCGGTCGTGTTCCCGGCCAGCGGCTTCGTCGAGTTGGCGCTGGCGGCCTGGCGCGCGACCCATGACGCGGCGGTCTGCGAGGTACGCGAACTGGAGATCCGCGCACCGCTGGTGCTCGACGAACAGCACGCCCGCACCCTGCGCTGCGATTTCCGCCCGGATACCGGCGAGTTCAGCGTCAGGAGCCGACAGCGGCTGAGCACGGACCCCTGGATGCCGCATTGCGTCGCGCGCGTCGCCCCACTGGCCGCACCCGGCGGCACGACGCCGGCCACCGCCGCGCCACCGATACCGGCGGGGGAAGGACGCATCGATGCCGACCGCCACTATGCCATGGCGCAGGCATTGGGGCTGGAATACGGCCCGGCGTTCCGCGCCGTGGCGGCCGCCTGGCCGGCGGTGCCCGACGTCGTCGCGCAGCTTGCCGTGCCCGAGGCGATCGCTGCCGACCTGGCTCGGTACATCCTGCATCCGAGTCTGCTCGATGCCTGTTTCCAAACGCTGGTCGATCTGTTCCATGGCGAACTGGCGGCCGAGACGCGCGCCACGTTGCTGCCGGTCCAGGTTGGGCGGTTGCGGCTCCACCAGCCGGGCGCGGCAGTGGCCTGGTGCATCACCCGGCTGGTCCGCCAGAGCCCCCGCTCGGTACTGATCGATTTCCGCCTGCTCGACGCACGGGGCGGCCTGGTCGCGCAACTGCACGGCTGCCGCTTCCGCGGCACGTCGCTGGGCCGACATACCGATCATCACGCGGCCATCTGGCGTTATGTCGCACGCGTGCAACCACGGCGCTCGCCGGACGAAGCGGCACCGCTGCCGGCGTCACGGGACATGGTCCGCTGCGCCGAATTGACGCTGCTGGAACTGCGCGAGGTGCAGCGTCGCAGCGACCATTTCCTGGTGGCCAGTCCGCTGTTCGACGCGCTGGTCGGCGCGTTCGCCTATCGGGCGGTGGCGGGCCTGCTCGCCGACCACCCGCACTGGCCGCGCCGCATCGGCGACGCCCCGGACGGGCTGGCAGCGGAACAGCAGCCGCTGTTCCTCTGGCTGCTCGACCTGCTGCGCCAGGATGGCTATCTCGTCGAGCACGGCGAAACCTGGTCCCTGCACGCCGAGGACATCCCGCCGGCACCCGAGGACATCTGGCTGACGCTGCTCGGCGACTACGCCGAGTACCTGCCCGACTTGGTACAGGTGGGTCGGGTGGGCCGTGCCCTGCCAACCCTGTTGCGCGGCGCAGAGGACGCCACGGCGCTGGTCGCCGCGCTGCGCGCCAGTCCGTTGCGCGAGCAGATGATCGAAGCATCGCCCACCTACGCCGCCATGCTCGGTGCGGTGCTGGCGATACTGCGTGACGTGGCTCAGGCATGGCCGGCAAACCGCCGGCTGCGCATCCTGGAGATCGGTGCCGTGTCACCCGTGCTCACGCGCCGGCTGCTGGAGACGCTGCCGCCGGGGCGCCGTGATTACGTCGCCGCGTTCGCCGACGATGATCGCCTTGCCCAGGCGCGCATGGAGTTCATGGGCGAGGCCGACGTCGAATGTCTGCGCTTCGAGCCCATGGCCGGCCCGCCGCGCGACCATCCGGCCCTCGCCACCGATTTCGACATCGTGCTGGCCCACCACAGCCTGCACCGGGCCGGCGATCCGGCCGGCGCCTGCGCCGACATCCTGCGCCTGCTCTGCCCCGGCGGCATGTTGCTGTTGCTGGAACGTCATGCCGATCGTGCCGCCGACCTGGCTCGCGGCGTGACGCCGGATTGGTGGTTGCCGCGCACACCCGCACCGCAGTCGCGACTGCGCGCCCCCCGCATCTGGGCACGTTGGTTGAAGCAGCAAGGCTACGGCGAAGTGAATATCGTCGAGGAGACGGATGCCGCCGATCTGGCCAGCGGCGTCTTTCTCGTGCTCGCGCGTCGTGGGCAGGCCAGCGCGCTGGCCCGCGCACACGCGGCCCGATCCCCGGACACCTGGCTGCTGATCACCGACGAAGAAGGCGCAGCGCGCACGTTCGCCGAAAGCCTGCGCGCGCGCCTGCTGTCCTGCGGCCAGCAGGTCGCCCTGGCGTTCCCCGGCAAGCGCACCCGCGCGCTCGAATCATCGCAGTTCGTAGTGGATACCCGCAGCGCCGAGGGCATGCGCGCGCTGCTGGAGCTGATGCGGGCGGGCTTCGGCCATTGCGGTCATGTCGTGCACCTGCTCGGTCTGACGCTGGCCGATGACGCGGCGGGCATCGACGCGCTGGAAATCCCGGAACGCCGCTGTGTCAGCGCCCTGCATCTGGCCCAGGCGATCGCCGCGCTCGCCGCCGGCAAAACCCCGCGGCTGTGGCTGGTGACCGGCGCCGCCGCCGCTGTCACGGCACCTGCCGGCAGCGGTTATCGCGAACGCATGATCCCGTCGCAAGCGCCGCTATGGGGCCTGGGCCGCGTATTGATGAACGAAGCACCGGCACTCAGCTGTACCCTGGTCGATCTGCGTACCGAGGCGCTCGACGGCCACGCCGCGGCTCTGCTGTTGCGCGAACTGCTGGAGCCGGACGGCGAGGACGAGATCGTACTGGTCGACGACAACCGTTACGTGACACGCATGCACCCGGCCGAACTCGCCGCGCCGGACGGAACGCCTGCCGACGCCTCCCAGGTCAAGCTCGATTTCGACGTCCCCGGCCAGTTGCGCAACCTGCGCTGGCGGCCGACGCCGTCGCGCGCGCCCGAGCGGGACGAGATCGAGATCCAACCCATGGCAGTCGGTCTCAACTTCCGCGACGTGATGTACGCCATGGGCCTGTTGTCCGACGAGGCGGTGGAGAATGGTTTCGCCGGCGCCACGCTGGGCATGGAACTGTCCGGCGTGGTCACGCGCGTGGGCGCCGACGTCCGCGGCTACGCCCCTGGCGATGCCGTGGTGGCGTTCGCTCCGGCGTGCTTCTCCAGCCGGGTGTTGACGCGTGCGCAGTCGGTCGCGCCCAAACCGCCGATCTGGTCGTTCGAACAGGCGGCGACCGTGCCCACCGTGTTCTTCACGGTGTATTACGCCTTGCATCATCTCACCCGCCTGCAGCCGGGCGAACGCATCCTGATCCATGGTGCCGCCGGCGGTGTCGGTATCGCCGCCATCCAGATGGCGCGCTACCTCGGCGCGGAAATCTTCGCCACCGCCGGCAACGAGGACAAGCGCGCATTCGCCAGCCTGCTCGGCGCGCATCACGTGCTCAACTCCCGCGACCTGGCCTTCGCCGACGAAATCCTGGCGTTGACCGGCGGCGAAGGCGTCGATGTGGTGCTCAACTCGTTGGCCGGCGAGGCGATGCAGCGCAGTCTCGACGTGCTGCGTCCGTTCGGCCGCTTCCTGGAACTGGGTAAACGCGACTTCTACGAGAACACCCGCGTCGGCCTGCGTCCGTTCAAGGACAACATCAGCTACTTCGGCATCGATGCCGACCAGCTCATGGCGCGCCAACCCGAACTCGCCGCCCGCCTGTTCCGCGAGTTGATGGCGCTGTTCGAACAAGGGGCATTGCGCCCCTTGCCCCACCGCGCGTTCCCGGCCGCGCGCGTGGTCGATGCCTTCCGCTACATGCAGCAGGCGCGCCAGATCGGCAAGGTGGTGGTCACCTTCGGCGATGGCCCGCCCGAGGCGCAACTGCCGCCGCGCGTGCTGCCGGCCCCGCGGCTGCGGCCCGACGCCTGCTATCTGGTGACCGGCGGCGTCGGCGGTTTCGGTCTGGAAACGGCCTGCTGGCTTGCCGAAGCGGGTGCCCGCGAACTGTTGCTGCTCAGCCGCCGCGGCGCGGCCCACCCCGAAGCCGCCAGCGCGCAGACCCGGCTCGCAGCGCTCGGCGCGCGGGCGCATATCGTCGCCTGCGACATCGGCGACGCCGACGCCCTCGGCACCTGTCTCGCGCGTGCCGCGCGCGAACTGCCGCCACTGCGCGGCATCGTGCACGCAGCCATGGTGCTGGACGATGGCCTGGTACAGAACCTCGACGCGCCCCGTCTGCGCGCCGTGCTGGCGCCCAAGGTCGCCGGTGCCTGGAACCTGCATCAGGCCACCCTGTCCCTGCCGCTGGATTTCTTCATCCTGTACTCCTCCGCCACCACCTTCGTCGGCAATCCCGGGCAGGCCAATTACGTCGCCGCCAACGCCTATCTGGAAGCGCTCGCGCAGGCCCGCCGTCAACAGGGCCTGCCCGCCACCTGCGTGAGCTGGGGCGCGATCGAGGATGCTGGTTACCTGGCGCGCAACCGGGACGTCAAGGCCGCCCTGCAATCCCGACTGGGCGGCGCGGCGCTCGATACCCGGCACGCGCTGGCGCGTCTGGGCGATCTGCTGGCCCGGGACGAAAGCGGCGTCGCCGTCATGGACTTCGACTGGGGCGCGCTGCGTCGCCTGCTGCCGGCGGCGCGCGCGCCGCGTTTCGCCGAAGCCCAGCAGGGTGAGTATGGCGGCACGGCGAACGAGCAGGACGTACCGGACATCCGCACGCTGATCGCCAACCGCACCGAGCAGGAGGTCATCGAACTGGTGCGTGGACTGGTCACCGACGAGATCGCGCAGATACTGCGTCTGCCGGCCGAGCGCATCGACACCGAACGTTCGCTCTACGACCTGGGCATGGACTCGCTGATGGGCGTGGAGCTGATGCTCGGCATCGAAAAGCGCTTCGGCATCCAGTTGCCGATGATGGCCCTCAGCGAAGGCCCCACGATACTCCGCATCAGCGAACGGCTGGCGCACACGCTGCTGGCCGGCACGGATGCCGCCATGAACGGCAATGAAGACGCCGCACTCAAGCAGGTGGTGGCGGACATGGCGGTACAACACGCACAGGAGGCCAGCGAAGACGACGTGGAGCACGCCGTGCGTGAGATTCGCGCGCAACGGGCGCGCAGGCCCCAGTCATGATAGATCGGCGCAACGAACGCGGCCTGTTCGGCCTCAGCGGCCAGGCCAAGGCATCGCTGATCAACAAGGTGCTCGGCCGGCGCGATCGGGCTGCGCACGCACCGGTCGAACCCGGCGCGGACGCCCCGGCGTCGGTCGGTGCAGCCCCGGCCATACCGGACGCCTATACCCGCTTCGATCGTTTCCCGAATTACGAGAAGATGATGGTGCCGCGCGTCGCCGCCAAACGCTTCGGCCTCGCCAACCCGTTCTTCCAGACCCACGACGCGGTGGCAGGTGCCACCACCCAGATCGGCGGCCGGCAGTACATCAACTTCTCCAGCTACAACTATCTCGGGCTGTGCGGCCACCCGCGCGTCAACAAGGCCGCCAAGGAAGCCATCGACCGCTGGGGCACCTCGGCCTCGGCCAGCCGGCTGGTTTCAGGCGAGCGCGCCGTCCAGCGCGACCTGGAGAAAGCGCTCGCCGCACACCACGGCGTCGAGGACTGCATCGTCTTCGTCAGCGGTCACGCCACCAACGTCAGCACCATCGGCTATCTGTTCGGCCCGCGCGATCTGGTGATCCATGACGCGCTGATCCACAATAGCGTGTTGCAGGGCGTCCAGCTCTCCGGCGCGCACCGCCGATCCTTCCCGCACAACGACTGGGCCAGCCTGGACCGCATACTCGCGGAGATCCGGCGCCAGTACGAACGCGTGCTGATCGTCGTCGAAGGTCTGTACAGCATGGACGGCGATTTTCCCGATCTGCCGCAGTTCATCGACATCAAGCGACGGCACAAAGCCTTCCTGATGGTGGACGAAGCCCACTCGCTCGGCGTGATGGGTGCCACGGGACGTGGCATCGCCGAGCATTTCGGCGTGGCAGGGCGTGATGTCGATATCTGGATGGGCACGCTCAGCAAGACGCTGGCCGGCTGCGGCGGTTACATCGCCGGTGAACAAGCCTTGGTGGAACACCTCAAGTACGCCGCGCCAGGCTTCGTCTACAGCGTCGGCATGTCGCCACCGCTCGCCGCCACCGCGCTGGAAGCCCTGCGCATCCTGCAAGCCGAGCCCGAGCGCGCGCAACGTCTGCAGCAACGCGGCCACCTGTTCCTGGAGCTGGCACGCGCACACGGCGTCGATACCGGGCTGAGCATGGGCCTCGCCATCGTCCCGGCCATCATCCGCAACTCCATCAAGGCGGTGAAGCTGTCCAACCGTCTGTTCGAACTCGGCATCAACGTGCAGCCCATCATCTATCCGGCGGTGGAAGAAGGCGCCGCCCGGCTGCGTTTCTTTCTGTCGCACAGTCACACCGAGGAACAGATCCGACACTGTGTCGACGCCCTGGCGCGTGAACTGGGCGGCAAAGCGCGCGCATGAGCGCGCACCACAGCCCACCGCCAGATGCCTTCGCGTCCAGCCGGCGGGCGCCCGGCAAGGCCGAGCAGGTGGAGACGACACGCCGGGTGCTGGAAGCCGCGGAACGCCGGCTGGTCCAGGCGCTGTTCCAGCGCGCTTTCGAACACGATCCCCACTTCGCCTGGCTGGTTCCGGCCGGCGCGGATCGCTTGGCGCGCCTGCGGCATCTGCTCGAACACCTGACCGGCCCGCGCTCGCCCGGGCACGGCGAAATCCATGTCACCGGCGATCTGCACGCCGCCGCCATCTGGTTTCCGCCACCGGGCGGGCGCGAACGCCTGCGGCAGCGTCTCGGCCACCTGCCCGCCTTGGCGTTCGCGTGCGGCTGGCCGCGCTTGCCCATGCGCGTCCTGGAACTGCGGCGCATTGCCGCCCTGCGACCACGCGCGCCGCACTGCTACCTGCAGATGCTGGCGGTCGACCCCTCGCACCAGCGGCGAGGTCTCGGCAGTGCGTTGCTGGGCACGCTGCTGCGGCAAGCCGATGAAGCGCACCTGCCGGTCTGCCTGGAAACCGGCAACGCCACCAACCTGACGTTCTACGCCCGGCATGGCTTCGCCATACACCATGTCAGCCACCTGTCGGAGGGCCTGACGCTGTGGACCCTGCTGCGCCCCGCGCGAACCGCGGCGTCATGACCGGCGAGCCGCGCACCATCCTGATCACCGGCGCCACGGGCGCCATCGGCGCCGCGCTGGCGCGTGCCTATGCCGATGCGGGCACCCTGCTGGCGCTGATCGGGCGCGACCCGGCACGCCTGGCGCAGGTGAGCGCCGTCTGCCGTGAACGCGGTGCGCGTGTCGAGCCGATCGAACTCGACGTCACCGCTTTCGACGTGCTGCGCGTCCGCATCGACGAATTCGACACGCGCCATCCGATCGATCTGGCCATTGCCAACGCCGGCGTGGCCAGCACCCTCACGCGCGACGGGCCGGCCGAATCGTGGGAGACCGTGCTCACCCTGTTCCAGACCAACACGCTGGGCGCGCTCGCCACTCTGCACCCGCTGATCGAGCGCATGCGTGCGCGCCAATGCGGCCAGATCGCGGTTGTGAGCTCCCTCGGCGCCTACGCCGGCATGCCCATCTCGCCCGCCTATTCGGCCAGCAAGGCCGCCATCAAGGTCTATGCCGAGGGGCTGCGTGGCTGGCTGGCGCCACAGGGCGTCAAGGTCAACGTGATCTGCCCCGGCTTCGTGCGCTCCGACATGAGCGCGCGCTTTCCCGGTCCGACGCCGTTCCTGCTCGACCCCGACCGCGCCGCGCGCATCATCCGCCGCGGCCTGGAGCGCGACCGCGCGCGCATCGCATTTCCGTTTCCGCTCAATCTGGGCGTCTGGGCCCTGTCGGTGCTGCCGCCGACGCTCGGTCTGAAGGTGCAGAAATGGCTGGGATTCTATTGACGCATTCGGGCCGAACCGGACGCGCGCGATGGCTGGCGAACCGACCATACCCGAATTCAGCGATCGGGCTCGAACGCTCCCGGCATCAGGCGTGTGTACGGCTGCAACGGTTACAATCATGATTTGCTTCAGCCTCGGTCCGCCAACGCCCGATGTCTGCCCCTCGCGCACCGCTCAGCATCACGCTCTCCGTGTGGAAAGCGTTGTTCCTGCGCGAGGCCCTGGCGCGCCTGTTCGGCCACCGGGCGGCCTGGTTCTGGCTGCTGCTGGAACCGGCGTTCCACGTCGCCTACCTGATGGTCATCTTCGCGATCATCAGTGTGCGCAGCATCGGCGGCATCGACACCGCGGTGTGGCTGATGATCGGGCTGCTGGCGTTCTTCATGTTCCGCCATACCGGCACCCAGGTGATGAACGCGGTCAGCGCCAACAAGGCCCTGTTCGCCTATCGTCAGGTCAAACCGGTGGATACGGTGCTGGTACGCTCGGCGCTGGAGGGCCTGGTGATGACCTGGGTGACCATGCTGTTCCTGCTCGGCGCCGGCCTTTACGGCCTCGAGGTCGTTCCCGCCGACCCGCTGGCGGTCATCGAGGCGTTCTTCGCCATGTGGCTGATGGGCATGGGTTTTGGGCTGGTCACCTCGGTCGCCAGCGAACTGGTGCCGGAACTGGGCCGGGTGGTCAACCTGATCATGATGCCCTTGTACATGGTTTCCGGCGTCATCGTGCCTCTGGCCATCGTGCCCCAGCCGTATCGCGACTGGCTGCTGCTCAACCCACTGGCACACGGGCTCGAAGCGGCCCGACTCGGCTTCGCGCCGCACTATCACGCCGTGCCCGAGCTGAGTCTGGCCTATCTGTACGCATGCGCGCTGGTGACGATCTTCCTGGGCCTGGCCCTGCATCGCCGCTTCGCCATCCGCCTGTCCACGCAATGATCGTCGTCGACAACGTCCACAAGCGTTACCGCACCGACCACGGGCCGGGCCCCTGGGTGCTGCAGGGGGTCAGTTTCACCATCCCGGCCAAGCTCAAGGTCGGACTGATCGGCGCCAACGGCGCAGGCAAATCGACCTTGCTGCGTCTGATCGGCGGCATCGATCACCCCAACATCGGGCGAGTCGAACGCCATTGCCGCGTCTCCTGGCCGATGGGATTCGCGGGGGGGCTGCAAGGCTCACTGAGCGGGCGCCACAACGCCAAGTTCGTCTGCCGCATCCATGGTCACGAGCGCGACATCGCCGAACGTATCGCGGCCATCGAGGCATTCGCCGAACTCGGCGAAGCGTTCGACGAGCCGGTCAAGACCTACTCCACGGGCATGCGCTCACGCTTGCAGTTCGCCATGTCGCTGGCTTTCGACTTCGACGTCTACATCTCCGACGAGGTCACCGCCGCTGGCGATGCCGCGTTCCGCAAGAAAGCCCTGACCGCATTCAAGGAACTGGCCGACCGCTCCGGCCTGATCATGGTGTCCCATGACGAGGGCACGTTGAAGAACTTCTGTGCCACGGGCATCTGGATACACGATGGCCAGGCGGTGTGGTTCGACCGCATCGACGATGCGCTCAAAGCCTACAGGGAAAGCCGAATCACGTGATCGAAGAAGTCAGACAGACACGGCCGGCGCGCGCCGCCGCGCAGGCACTCGGATGGCTGCACAACGCCATGGCGCCGGCCCTGATGCACCGGCGCATCATCCTCGTCGCGCTCATCAGTACGGTGCTGGCGGCGCTGTACTGGCTGGGGATCGCCTCGGACCGCTATGTCTCGACCGCACACATCGTGATCCAGCGCACCGACCTGGCCGGCGGGCAGGGCATCGACCTGTCCAATCTGCTTTCCGGCACTGCTGGCGGCGGTGCACGTGCGGACCAGTTGCTGCTGCGGGATCATCTGCTGTCGGTCGACATGCTGCGCAAGCTGGATGCGGAACTCGACCTGCGCGCGCACTACAGCGATCGCCGGCGGGATCCGCTGTCGCGCATGTGGGCGCAGGACAACGCCATCGAATGGTTTCACCGCCACTACCTCGCGCGCACCAGTGTCGAACTGGACGAGTACTCCGGCGTGCTGATCATCCGCGCCCAGGCCTACGACGCGCCCACCGCTCAGGCCATCACCGCGCTGCTGGTGCGCGAAGGCGAACGCTTCATGAACGAGCTGGCCCATGATCTGGCGCGCGACCAGGTGCGCTTCCTCGAAGGCCAGGTCGCGGACATGAATCAGCGCGCCATGCGGGCCCGGCAGGCGCTACTGGACTTCCAGAACCGCGCCGGCCTGGTGTCGCCGCAAGCCACCGCGGAAAGCCGCGTCGCCCTGGTGGCGCAACTGGAGGCGCAGCGCGCCGAGCTGCAAACGCAGCGCGCGGCACTGCAGGCCTATCTGGTCGCCGATCACCCCAACATCGTGCAGCTCGACCAGCACATCAACGCGCTGGATCGACAAATCGCGCGTGAACAGGCCAGGTTGGCCGCGCCCACCGGTACTGCACTGAACCGCGCGGTGGAAGAGTTCCAGCGCCTCGAAATGGACGCCGCCTTCGCCCATGAGGTTTATAAGACCGCGCTCACCGCACTGGAGCGCGGTCGCATCGAAGCCACCCGCACCATCAAGAAGATCGCCGTGCTGCAAGCACCGACGCTGCCGGAATACCCCATGGAACCGCGCCGCACCTACAACACCGTGGTGTTCATGCTGGTCGCCCTGTTGCTGGCCGGCGTCCTGCACCTGCTGACGGCCATCGTGCGCGACCACAAGGACTGATCCATGTCTCCGTTGCCCTTGATCTTCAACCTGCTCTGCCTGCTCGCGCCCATGGCGCTGGCGCAGACCATCCCGGCCACGCCCGCCACCGCGCTGAATCTGCGCCCATCGCCGTCCATGGCGCAGTCCGGGGCACCCGGCGCCCTCCCGCCGCCAACGTCTGCCGGCACGAGTACGCCTGCGGCGCCGGCGGAACACCTCGCACCGGCCCCACAGTCGTTCGATTACCGCACCAACCTGGACAGCGACGTGTTCGGCGCCCATCTGTTCACCGGCGCCTTCGCACGAGGCGGCGCCACACAGTTCAACCCGGACTACGCCATCGCCATCGGTGACCAGATCCAGGTGCGCCTGTGGGGCGCCTTCGTGTTCGATGACACCCTCGTGGTCGATCCCAAGGGCAACGTCTTCCTGCCCCACGTCGGACCGGTGAAGGTGCTGGGCGTGCGCAACCAGGACTTGCAGCGCGTGGTGGAAGCCGCCGTCGGCAGGTCATTCCGCAGCAACGTGCATAGCTATGCCAGCCTCGCCGCCGCCCAGCCGGTGCGCGTGTTCGTCGCCGGCAACGTGCGCCGTCCCGGCCTGTATCACGGCACTTCCATGGATAGCCTGCTGCATTACCTGGACCAGGCCGGCGGCATAGACCCGCAACGGGGCAGCTTTCTCGACGTGCAGGTCAAACGCGGTGAACAGTTGCGTACCAGCGTCAGCCTGTACGACTTCCTGTTGCACGGACGCATGCCGTTGCTGCAACTGGCCGACGGCGACGTCATCTTCGTGCCGCCGCGCCAGTCCACCGTGCGCGCGGCCGGCCTGGCGGAGAACGCCAAGCGCTTCGAGTTTGCCCGTCAGACCCCGTTCAGCGTCGCCCAACTGGTCAAGCTGGCCAAACCGCAGGCGCAGGCCACGCACGTACGCGTGGTGCGCAACACCGGCACCATCCGCAACGTCGAGTACTACGCCATGGCCGAGGCCGACCAGATCGCATTGTTCAACGGCGACGAAGTCGAGTTCACCGCCGACAAGAAGCCCGGCACCATCACCGTGCGCGTGGAAGGTGAGCATCTCAGCGCGCAGGAGTATGTCCTTCCGCACGGCGCCAGACTCGGCGACCTCCTGCGGCAGATCCAGTATTCCGCGGATTCCGATGCAGCCAACCTGCAACTGTTCCGCATCAGCGTGCGCGAACGCCAGAAACAGATGCTGGCCGCGGCGTTGAAGAACCTGGAGACCAGCGTGCTGACGGCACGCTCGGCCACCAACGAGGAATCGCGCCTGCGCAAGGACGAGGCCGAGCTGATGCTGCAATGGGTGGAACGCGCCCGCCGCGTGGAACCCAGCGGTCAGGTCATCATCGCGCAAGCGGCCCAGCGCGACCAACTGCTGCTGGAGAACGGCGACATCGTGCGCGTCCCCAAACGCGACGGCCTGGTGCTGGTGAGCGGCGAAGTGATCTTCCCGAACGCCATCGCCTTCGATCCCCAACTCGACCTGCGCGATTACATCCGGCGCGCCGGCGGCTACGCCCAGAGCGCGGACACCTCGCGCATCATCGTCGCCCACCGCGACGGCAGCTTCGAGGAAGCCGGTGGCGGCCGGCGTTTCTTCGGCAACGATGGCCACTCCGTGACCATCCGGCCCGGTGATGAAATCCTGGTGCTGCCCAAGGTACAGACCAAGAGCATCGAAGTCACCCGAGGGATCAGTCAGATTCTGTACCAACTCGCCATCGCGGCGAAGGTCATCCTGGATCTGTGATGGTCAGATGGCTGCCACGCTGATACTGGTGTCATCTGCCAAGCGCGGTGTACCCGGGGCAAACCCGGAGGCGATACTCTCATACCTTGTAGAGCCCTCAACCCAACCATGAGTAACCAGGCGACGATGGATACGGAAAACCGGATCAGGCAGGTACAGACGGAGAACGAGCTGCTGCTTGCGCAACTCCACGACGCCCAGGAGGCGCTGGAACGCCAGGCCCTGATGAACCAGCGCAGTCGCACACACGCCGACACGGTGCTCGAGTCGCTGTCGGGGGCATTGGCTAGCCGCTGCCGGTGTCTGACGTTCATGCGCCGCCTGACCGACCGGCTGGGCCTGACCATCAACCGGCGCGTGGCTTTCATCGACCAGTCCGGGTGCTTCGACCACGCCTGGTATCTCGCCCGGTATCCGGATGTCGCGGAGTCCGGCAAGGATCCGGTCGAACACTATCTGCGTCATGGCGCGGCGGAAAAGCGCAACCCCGGTCCGGCTTTCGACACCGCCTGGTACCTGGAGCGCTATCCGGATGTTGCGCGTTCCGGCATGAATCCGCTGTATCACTACATCCGGCTGGGTCGAGCCGAAGGCCGGCAACCGGCCCCCGATCAGCCGCCCGGCGCGGATATCAGCCGTGTCGCATTGGCGCTGCGGGCGTTGACGGCGAAAATCGCCGAACAGGCGCAGCAAATCGAGGCGCTGGAGCGGATGCGTGACGAGTTGACGGCGTTATCCGACAGCCGGCGGGATCAAATCGATACGCTGCAACAGGCGCTCGCCGCCGAACGCGAACGACTCCAACAGGCGCTGGCCGATACCGAAGACGAACGCGACGCGGCGCGCGAACAAGCCCAGGAACGGCAAACCACCATCGAGCGGCTCGAACAGGAACGCGCCGAACTCGAACAACAACGGTTCGCCGCCCAGACGCAGATCGAAACCCTGATCCAGGCCCGCGACCAGCACGCCGCCCTGGCCGACCAGCGTCAGACCGAAATCGCTGCGCTGACCCAGATCCGCACCACGCTCGAAGCCGAGCAGGCCGCACTCACCGCGCAACGCGCGCAACTCGAACAGGCGTTGGCGATGGCTAGGCGCGAACGGGACGAACATCAGCGGCGCATCGACGAAGAAAGCGCACAGGCGGAACAGCGCCTGGCCGAACTGAAGCGCTGGTTGCTCGACGAGGCGAGGGCATGAACGACCAGCGCACCGGGCATGCCGCACCGCACGACCACGACGCCGCCGCGCCGACGGATCGTGAAACCTGCGCTCCCGCGGTGCGGGAAGCTGGGTCGACCGGGGGGCACGCCGAACCCTCGGCGGACGGGAATTGCATGCTCTACGACGAATCCTTGCTGGATGTCTGCCGCACCCGCTGGCAATTCGGTGATTGGGCGCGACTGGCAGCGAACCCGCCAGAGACATTGCTTCACCACCCGGAACGGGCAAAAATTGCGCTTCTCACCGCCGCCGCGCACTTCCAGCTCGGCGAATCGCAACAAGGACACCGCCAACTGCAGCTCGCCCTCGACTGGGGGGCCAGCCGGCGGCAGGTCATGCAGATGTTGATATCCGGCGCGCACAACAGTCTGGCCGAAGCCAGCCTCGTCCTGAGGCAGCGCGACCGCGCGCGCGACCATTTCCGCGAGGCGATGCGCACCGGCGGCGTTCCCGGAGACATCGAACTGCTCGCCCAAGCGCGCGAAGCACGGCGGACGAAATGACTACGCACGACATGGTCACCACAACCCAAACCCTGCTCGGCCGCGGTAACGCCGCATTCCGTAGCCAGAACTACGAAGAGGCACTCTATTGTTATGAACGCGCGCTATGGGATGCGCCGGAAGCGCTCAGGAGCAGCCTGACCTTCAACCGCGGCTTTGCCGAACGGCGACTGCGCGACCAGCATGGCGCAGCGGCCCAAACCGTGCTGGACCGGATCCAGCACCGGTTGAAACTGGAACAGGAGATCGACACCGTCCGGCCGTTTCTCGACGCCAACTACTACCTCACCAGCAACCCGGATGTCGCAGCCGCCGGCGTCGACCCGACCCGACACTACTGCGGCACGGGCTGGCGGGAAGGCAGGGACCCGCATCCGGCGTTCTGCACGCGCTACTACCTGGAGACCTATCCCGATGTCGAGGCAGCCGGCATCAACCCGTTCTGGCACTACCTGGTGGCAGGCAAAGCGGAAGGCCGGCACGGCCGTGCCAACGGCGCCGAGAGCACACCGGCCGCCAGCCCACCGATCGCGATACCCCTCGAGAAGCCGGAAGGTCTGGAGGATTACTTCTTCGATCAGATCCGCTCGAGCGGCCTGTTCGACCCAACCTGGTATATGGAACAGTACGGAAGCCGACACGGCGTGCACGGCAACCCGCTGACGCACTATCTGGAGCATGGGGTCAGACTGTCCACCAACCCATCCCCCGGGTTCGACACGGCGTATTACTACCGGACCAACCCCGATGTGGCCGGATCCGGTCTGCATCCCTTCCTGCATTACGTCTGCCAGGGACACAAGGAAGGCCGCAGCGCCAAGCCACCGGCTCAAGCGGACACGCTCGACCGATACGTGACCGAAGACCCGGTATACGTCCCCCGCCTGGCGCCGGACACCCCGCCGCCGGACCAACCGGTGCGGGTCATCGCGTTCTACCTGCCGCAATTCCACGCCATTCCGGAGAACGACGCCTGGTGGGGCGAGGGGTTTACCGAATGGACCAACGTCCGCCCGGCCAAGCCGCAGTTTCCAGGCCACTACCAGCCGCACGAACCCGATGACTTTCTGGGGTACTACGACTTGCGCGACACATCCGTCATGCGCAAGCAAATCGAGCTCGCCCGGCAGTATGGCATCCAGGGCTTCTGCTTTTACGTTTACTGGTTTTCCGGCAAACGCCTGCTGCAAACCCCGGTCGACAACTACCTGACCGATCCGACCCTCGACCACCCCTTCTGCATCTGCTGGGCCAATGAAAACTGGAGCCGTCGCTGGGACGGCCTGGACCATGACCTCCTCATGGTCCAAAACTATTCCGACCAGGACGACCTCGCCTTCATCGCGCAGATGGCCAAGTATCTGCGCGACCCGCGTTACATCCGTGTCGAAGGCAAGCCCCTGCTGGTCGTCTACCGTCCGAACCTGTTCCCATCGATGAAACGGACCGCCCAGCGCTGGCGGGACTGGTGCAGACAGAACGGCCTGGGCGAACTGTACATCGCCTATGTGCAGTCTTTCGAGACGGTTCCCCCGGAACAGTACGGGCTGGACGCAGCGATCGAATTCCCGCCCAACAACAGCGCGCCGCCCGATGTCACGCGGCAGATGACCGAGGGCAACCCAGGTTTCTCCGGCAGGATCTACGACTGGCGCGTGTTCATCCAGCGCAGCGAGCACTACGCGCCGCCCGCCTATCCCCTCTATCGTGGCGCCTGCCCGTCCTGGGACAACACCGCCCGCAAGAAAGAACGCGCAGGTATATTCGTGAACTCCAGCCCGATGCTGTTCCAGCGCTGGCTGGTCAACGCCTTCCGGGACACCGTCGAAAGGATCGACGAACCCGACAAGCGGCTGGTATTCATCAATGCCTGGAACGAATGGGCCGAAGGCACGCATCTGGAGCCGGATCGACGCCATGGTTATGCATGGCTTCAAGCCGTGCGCAATGCCCATCAGATGGTGCTGCAGCGACCATCCCGCGTCCTCCTGGTCAGCCACGATGCCCATCCCCACGGCGCTCAGATCCTCTGCCTGAATTTCGCCCGCCATTTCAAGCAGCAGTTCCGATACGAGGTCGATCTCATCGTTCTGGGCGAAGGCCGTCTGATCCCGAAGTATCGGCAATACGCCGATGTCCATCAGGTGAATCTGGCCCAGACCGAACAGTCCTCGCTGGATGCGCTTCTGACCGCACTGCGCAAGAAGGGCAGCGCCGTCGCCATCGTCAACACCACCGTTTCCGGCCCCTTGGTGCCGCACCTCAAGCGTCATGGCTTTGCCGTGGTGTCGCTGGTGCATGAAATGCCGGGCATCCTCACCGCCTATGGGTTGCAGCACCACGCCCTCCAGATCGCCAGCCACGCCGACGCAGTGGTGTTCCCAGCGCAGCAGGTGCAGGTGGGCTTCGAAACATTCATCGGCCACCCCCTGAACCAGGCCGTCATCCGGCCCCAGGGTCTCTATCTGCGCAGCCCGCTCCGTCAGGGCGCCGACAAAGCCGCCGTTCAGGCCGAAATCCGCCGGCAACTCGGGCTGCCGGACCGCGCCCGGATCATCCTGTGCGCCGGTTATGCCGACCGCCGCAAGGGCTTCGACCTGTTCGTCCGCGCCTGCATCCCGGTGATGCAACGTCTGCCGGACACCCATGCCCTGTGGGTAGGCCATCTGGACCAGGCATTCGTCGACCAATCCCTGAGCGCCGCGACCGCTGCGGGACTGGCGGGGCGTTTCCTGTTCACCGGCCTGGTCGACCAACCGGAACCATACTTCCTCGCGGCCGACGTCTATGCCCTCACCTCCCGCGAGGATCCGTTCCCTTCCGTGGTCATGGAAGCCCTCGATGCGCTGACGCCGGTGGTGGCCTTCAAGGACTGCGGCGGCTTCGAGAACCTCTTGAGTCGGGATTGCGGTGTCCTCGTGCCCAAAGAAGATACTGCCGCTTTCGCCGCCGCCTTGACCGATCTGCTGGAAAACCGGGAACGAGCGCAGACGCTGGCCGCGCACGGCCGAAACATCATCGAGACGGAATTCAGCTTCCGTCATTACCTGTTCGACCTGCTCGCCTACGCAAAACGCGCGCTGCCACGGATATCCGTGGTGGTGCCCAACTACAGGTATGAAAAATACCTACGCCAGCGCCTGGAAAGCATAACCAATCAGACCTATCCGATATACGAACTGATCGTGTTGGACGACTGCTCGCCGGACGACAGCGTGGCCGTGATCCGGGACTTCCTCGGGCTTTGCGAAGTCCCCCACCGGCTTCTGGTCAACGCGCACAACTCCGGCTCGGTTTTCCAGCAATGGCGGACCGGCGTGGCCATGGCCCGCGGCGACCTGGTCTGGATCGCCGAGGCGGACGATGTGGCGGAGCCGGATTTCCTGAAAAACCTCGTTCCATTCTTCAACGATCCCGAAGTGGTGCTCGCCTATACCCAATCGAAACAGATCGACGAGAATGACCGCCTGCTCGCCCATGATTACCTCGCCTACACCAACGACGTGGGCGATTACTGGCGCCAGGACTACCTCATTGACGGCCGAACCGAGATCAAGCGCGCGCTATGCATCAAGAACACCATCCCCAACGTCAGTGCGGTGCTGTTCAGACGTGCACCGCTGATGCATACCCTTGAATCGGCAGGTGATGCAATCAAAGCGATGAAGGTCGCAGGTGATTGGTTGCTCTATCTTCATTTGGCCTGCGCCGGCAAGGTCGCCTACCACGCCACCGCGCTGAACAGACACCGGCGCCATGTGAACAGCGTAACCAAAGCGCACGACCATTTGGAAGAGGTCATTACCGTGCAAAGACAGGCCGCACAACTGGTCGAACTGGATGCCCAAAGCTCTCGACGCGCTCAAGCCTATGCGGAATTTCTTGAGACTTATTTTGCACAAACCACGCCTTGAATCTGAAA